>CAUQIT010000012.1:0-71950 GCA_963518505.1 uncultured Veillonella sp.
AAAAATGTTGGTGACTACTCTTATATGAGTAGCCCCAACATTTAGTATAGAACCAAAATAAATATGTTCTCAAGCTAAAAGAAACATAAGTAGTATAAAAGACCATCTATAAATATATATACATGCATCCACATACTAACTTATGTTTCTTCTCTACTTGATTGACATATTACTACTTTTTCTTACCAAAGAAAAATGATACTACAGCAATAACAATCACTGCACCAATAACTGAAGGGATCAACGCCATTCCAGCTAAGCTTGGGCCCCAAGTGCCAAAAATAGCTTGCCCTACTGAAGATCCTAATAAACCTGCTACAACCTTCGCGATAATGCCCATAGAGCCTCTTTTTTTAGTAATGGTTACCGCTAAAAAACCTATAAATCCACCAATAATACATGACTAAATCATCGTATCACTCCTTTATCTAAAATTTATACATTTATGTTAAAGCCCATAAACGAGCAGTTTCTGTAGATGTTTAATATCTTAATTGCATTCTACTGCATTTCATTTGAGAAAGCAAACTTTTTTATTTTATTTGTGAGTTTTTTTAACCTTTCTTCTCTTAAATTACAAGTCAAACTTCTTATTCTTCGTTTATTTTTTACCATGAAATCTCACATGCCCTCATAAATCGTATCGTCAGTTAGTAATGTATCCAACATTACCAATTTACGACTAGAGTTACATATGTTTTCTGTCTTAACTATTTTTGATAGTACGATTGGCTCTCCTAGATTATACACAATATATTCATCTATTCTTTCTACATCTGGCATTTCAATCACTGAAGTTTATAAATTTTTCGTCACAGTATAACTTTCAATATGGTGAATTGATTACCATTTTTATGATACCTAAATACTATGTAGTTTAGTGCATCTTTAGAGCAACCATCTTTTCCTAAAAGATGAAAATATTTTTTTCTACTTTACTATTTCTATTCATGTTACATCAAAATTTTCTAGTTTAAAAGTTGATTGAACGAGCACACCAATACAACCTTTGCCTATGCGCATTAATCAGAAATATTTTCTAAAAAAATCCCTTACTTACCTAAAAAACTGAACAAAAAAAGAACACCCTTATGCAAGAGTATTCTTCATCAAAATCCGAGTAACCGAACTGTATCAAATCAGAAAAAACTATAAGAAATATATGGGGAAAGAAATTAAGGGATGAAAATTTCTCTTCTTATCTTTTTCCCAAAAAGTCTATAACAGCCATTGCAATTTTTTTAGATAAAATTGGTGGAACGGCATTGCCTATCTGTTTAAATGCAGCTGTTCGTGAATGTTCAAAATAAAAATCATCTGGAAATCCTTGTATTCTAGCTGCTTCTCTCACTGTAATTGAACGATTCTGCCTTAAATCTGGATGAATATAGTAATGTCCATCTTTCGAAATATGAGCAACAACTGTATGACTAACAGAGCCATAATCCAAAGCTTTGTATCTATCTAAAAAAGATGTTGTATTAGAATGCGTTTGTAGTTCTTCAGGTATATCGATATACCTTAAATTCTTACCTTTTTTCTTAGCTTTTAGTACCAATTTATATATCTTCAAATCATTTTCATTATGAGGTCTTGCAGCATGTTGTGTTAAAATATCATCTTTATTACGTATATATTTTTCAACGAACTGACTCGAAACATCACAACGATACTTATGAGAACTTCCTCCAGACTTTATACTTGGTAAATCCTCAAACAATTCTTTTATAGTTGGAGCCGACTCAACATATTCAGCCAAACAGTCAAAAAATGAGTTATCGAACACTAAATCTTTTCGATGTCCGACAAGTATTAAACGTTCTCTTTTTTGTACTACACCATAATTACTTGCATCTACTATTTGATAATCTACCTCATATCCGCACTTATCAAATTCGCAAATTATTTTTGGTAAGAGTAACTCTCCTGATAAATCCTTAAAAGAAAGCAACCCTTTAACATTTTCAAAAACAAAGAACTTTGGTTTATATTTATCTAGAAAATCTAAATAATGTTTATACAGATAAATTCTTTTATCTGTAGATTTTTTTGACTTGTTATTGGCTCTACCGATTGTAGAATATGCCTGACACGGTGGTCCACCAATAATACCATCTAACTCATTATTGCCTAATCTATGATCAATAAATTCAAAAATCGAAGGTATAGTATCTTTACTTATTTCCCTATTCAATATGTCTTTAGTTAAATCTCTTGGTATAATCGAGTACAAATCATCTCTAGAGATTTTTCCTTGAATATATTCAAAATATGGAGATAGGTTATTTTCTTTTTTTAAATAGTAATATATGTTTCTCAATTCTAAAGAAGAGCAAGCATCTTTATCCATTTCTATATGACAAATAAAATTATAATAGTCTTTATGCCTAAATCCCTCAGTTAAACCACCCGCTCCTGAAAAAACATCTACTATATTTAGCACAACCGCACCTCCTTTCATATTTGATTAAATCAATTATCATACACTTCTTTAATTTCTTCGTATTTATTTATAAATTCTTGATTAAACTTTTTTGCATCTCTTAACAAGTCTGAATATGATCTAATAAATAAATCTCCACTTTGTTCTAATGAATTTGCCTGGATACTAACTACTGGATCCATATCGTATCTATCAGACATTAAAAATGTTGTTACTTTATCCAATTTATAATGTTTTTGAACAAAAATTTTATAATCTAATGCTTGACTTATTTCCTCTGTTTTAATTTTAATATTCGGTCTCTTCAATTCAATAATAATTAATTCACCATTTACTAAATTACAAAGAAAATCAATCCTGCGATTACTTCCCTCTAGTTTTTCATCTGGGAAATTTTCTTTTAAAATTTTACTATATGTTTTTTCTCTTTCAAATGTTGTAATTCTAGGATCTAAAATCCAAGGAAACTTTTCTAGAAATGGCTGAATTACTTTAGATTCACTCTCATTTCCATTAACATATTTTTCAAATTGTTCTATAGCTTTTATCCTACCAACTGCAACTTTAGCAAGCTCTTTGGCCTCTATATATTCCCAATCTGCAGTTATTTTTTCAACTTCATCAACTGTTAAATTCTCTTCTTTCAAGTTTTCTATATATGCCTGAAAGCTCTCAAATTTATATAAATTTTTTATGTCATCCAAAACACGTTTAATTGATTCTATATCATCTATTTCTGTAGAATTTGTTAATAATGTATCTTTAACTTTCTTGATACTACTTATCTCTGTTGGTGTTAATCCCTTAAAGAAAGATTCATCTAAAGTAATAAGTTCTTCTTTTTTCTTTCTCCTATTTTCTCTCCATAAAGATGATATTTTTGAAATCAGCTTATTTAAATCATATTTTAATTGAATTGTATCTTCATTTTCTTCCCAAAGGATTGACTGTCTAGCTGTAGAGATATAATCCTCTTCATCTGAGTCATCTATAAAATCAATATTAAAAAATCCAGTTACATAGCTATTAAATCTATCATTTGCCCTATCATCAAAAAATACATTTTCTGAAGCCAATTTGTTTCTAACATATAGTAAAAACCCACTATCCTTTTTTCTTAAAGGAGTCAATTTAGTATATATCCTTCCAGTAACACCAAGATCTTTTAGTCTTTTAAATTCTTCTACACTATTAATATCATTTATAAAATCTTCTGGAAATTTCCATTCAAATTCTTTTTCTAACTTCTCAAAATAAATTGATTTTGTAATAGGTTGCTCTTGTAGTGAATTTTCATTAATTAGTTTAACCGTAAACTCAGCATCATAAAATGAAAATCTTCTGGATAAGTTATATGCTAAATCCTCAATACTCATTATTGTGCTTTGCTTAATTTCTTTAATTTTAACCAAGGTCCCAGATTGTTCGTTAGTACTTTCATTTTCACAAATCACTTTGGGTTTGTATTCAGATTCACTTTCTGCTTTCATTTCATCATAATTAATACTAAAGGCATTTTTCACACCATCTTTTATAGAATATACCTCTATAGTCTTTGCAATACCAAATACAGCTAATTTACCTAGACCTTTCTTCCCTGTCACTTTTCTTTTTTTTAGTTTAGAAACGCCTGTGCCTTCAGCTTTTCTTCTGTTTCTACCAATCACCAAAAAGTTTTGGTTTAATTCATCATGGTTCATTCCTGTTCCATCATCTTTAACTGTTACTACCTTTTCATCATAGTTAATGTTTATCTCAACATTTTCAGCATCTGCATCATAAGAATTCGAAATTAATTCAGCTATCACAGGAGGGAATGAACTATATAATTTTATCCCTAAATGATCAATTGTATTCTTATCAAATTTAATTTTAAATCCACTATTCTCCATAATATTACATCTGATAAAACTATCAGATCCTCCTAGCATTCCTATTTTCATTTACAATCTATCTATATAATTGTTTTAGACTTATCAATAATTTGTATACCAAACTTGATTCAATCTTAATCGGGTTATCTTTTTATTATCAACCCCAATTGGTTCATAAAAATCAATTTTTTAAGCAAATACGTAACCATTAACCTAAGAATATCTTTACAAACAAGCGATTTTATCTCTCTAGTTCCTCTTGAAACATATTTAATAAATATATATTAATTTATTAAATAATTCACCCCACTTTGAACTCTTTTGTTTTAACAACGAAGATATTTATATAGATAAACGAATAGTAGCGACATTCATTACATCACTTCCTTTTGTGCTTTATTTTAAACTAAATAACACCCAATTACAAGGGATATGTTGCCTATGTTGACATCGAATTTATATCAGCAGTGGTGCTACTTTTCCCATAAATAAAGAAACATAAGAAAGATTACAGATTCTACAGAATATACCTAATCACAATCTAAGCTTATGTTTCTTTTTTATACATATATTTAATTATGTACTTTTAATGAATCTAATATTTCTGTAAACACAATATTTACAGCTAGTACATTAGAAAGTAATACCTCTATAGTTTTGTCATAGAACTATTTGGGCTTCTAAAACTCAGATTCTATACATACTACAAGTGCTATTTTCATTTTTTCAGTATTACCTAGATAATTATTCATTAAGTATTTGGTATCTATAACAATGCCTTGTATTCTCTCATAGGTTCTTTGTTCATCGGTTCGCCCCTCACCTTTCCAATCTCCCGTTGCTTCTCCTATATGTCCCACATTATCATGCAAACCAAACAAATTATTATTCTTCGAGTATGGCATAATAAATGCATTGTAAATTAATGTAAAATTTACTCTTTTATACTTATCAAGATATTCTCCATAAGTAATTTGTTTATTAATAGAAGAACCATTTGGTAAATGTTCTGAACGCCCAGTAATACCATATTTATAATATTTAGCATCAAGGACATAATACTTTCCATCATGAATCATGATGGTATCTGGCATTAACGGTCGTGTCTCTGTATCGTTACAAAATTTCAGTTTCCACTTAGCTCTTGGAAAATATTCCTCTTTATATCTTACACCAAAGGCTCTATCAATTAGCTTTTCCCACACCCGCTCAAATTCACCAGTCCCATAATAAAGTTCCTTTTCAGAAGCCTTGTTATCCATAAAAGTTAGCATATCAAGCATACTTTGAAATAATCGTTTCTTTTTATCATCATTTGTATTAGCAAGCTTATTGCGAAGAATCACTATAGATGTTTTTGCATCTAAAGTTATACCTGGATGTTCCGGAACATATGGACCATACAACCAACCTAACCTTTGAAATGCCTCATATACACAGTTTCTATTAATTTGAGTTATTAGCTTCTGGTCATTAGGTGTAGAAGTTCTAACTGTAAAGTTTGTATAAATAAGATTATTAACCCCATTTTTTTGATACACTAGTGGGCTTTGCTTTTTAAACGTTTTTGACCAATCCTGATTCCCTTTTGAGTTTGTTTTATATACTACATCAGTCTCTGTATAGTATTGACCGCCAATACTAAAAAAGTACTCAATGACATATTTATACGCATGAATTGGAAATTCTACAGATTCAACCGAGCATGACTGATTAATACTTATTAATCGCTCTGTTTTTGTAGTAAATTCAGAAAGAACTTGAATTAAATTCATAATATCATTTCTTACTTCAGCATCTGTATTAGATAATTCATACCCAATAGGAAAATGGACCGTTATAGTATCTGTATCAAGGCGAATACCTACAAATCTATCTCCTTCTTCATTAGTATTTACATGACAGTGCTTTAGAATATCATATTCTTTTACTGTATCAGTCTCTTCCACTATATTCATTTACATCCACCGCCTTATTGTCTATTTTAGTAAATGCATTCCTAATAGTTTCTTTAAATATAGTAAACCGATCATTTCCCGTATTCCATAAAAATGCTTTAATTATCGCTTCAAGACTATGATACTGTGTAACCTCAAAAACTGACTCCCTATTAAATTTAAAGGCGTCATCCCATAAATATTTAATAACTTTTTCAGGGAACTTTCTGTTTTGTTGCAATGCTCTTCTAATTTCAAATAACTGATTCTTATCATCAGAATTTAATTCATCAGCACTTTCGTTTTTTCGTAATTCATCATAAGTGCCATCACCTAGATTCCCCATTTTTTCATCAAATGTTAGATCACTAACATGAACAAAATATGCACCTAATCGTTTATCTTCAGAAGATGCCATTCTCATACTATTTCCTATTACTAAATCATTAATAGTAGTACAAAAATTTCTCCATGTCACCGTTGTATCGAGTATACAGGCATCAGCTAATTTTGAATCAACTGTGTCAAAATTATTTTCAATCAAACGCATTTCCCAACGTCGTTGAAAAGCTGTATCTAAAGTGAAAACATTTTGGTCAGATGTATTCATCGTTCCTATGATTGAAAGATTAAATGGAATCCTAACTTTTTGATTTGGATCACCATATACAACATTTGCAATATTAGGATTTGTAATTCCATATTCACTAGTTCCGATTGGTAATTCATCATCATATCCATTTTCTTCAACTTTACGATCTAATAATTGGAATACTTCACCAAAGATAGCCGGTGCATTCCCTCTATTAATTTCCTCTATAATCAGAACATAATCTCCTTCAGGATCCGCATAAGCATCTCGCAATATACTAGTAAATGGACCTGGTGTAAACTTATAGCTAATTTGGCCATCTTCCGCAACATTTGGCAATATCTGTCCGACAAAATCAGAATATGTGTAGTCTGGATGAAAAACTAGACGCTCCACATGACTTTCTGGAGTGCAATATTCATGTTGTATGGTCCAACTTTTTCCTGAACCTGGAACACCATATAATAAAATGTTAGTACCTGTTTTTGGTCTACAATCTTCACAAGATACATCTTTTACTATATTAGATTCAACATGTGTATGCATATTTCTTAAAGCATCATCATGAATCCAATCTGTATTATTTAAATAAAAATATAATAATTCTTTTCGAAAAGCACATGCAAACTCTGTTCCTTTTAATTGTTGCGCAAAACCATTCATCTTTGCCATATTAATTGTTTCATTTTTTATTTGCTTTGAAAGGGTATTCTTTGCATTCGAATGTTTAACTTTAAATGTACAAATAATAGGCTCTCCGTCATCATCAGAAACTATCCCTAAAAGAACTCCTTTTTTATCTTGGAGAATCTTTTCTTCTATATAATTATTTGATACACCCTTTATCTGAATTCTTTGCTCGTTACTAAGAGCCTCCCTTCCTCCAAAAGTAACTTCTTTCGCACAAACAAAGTAAGTTCCATGGTTCATTGTTATAACTTCAAATATCTCACTTTCGTTATCAATTTGAGTTACAGTTGTATTCTCATCATATATATTAAATAATGATTCTAGCTTTTTTTTCACTATTGTTCACCATCACTTTTTTTAAAGTATTGTTTCATAATACTGGTTGCAATTAACGCTACCATGTCAACTGGAACTGCATTTCCAACTTGTCTCCATTGGTCTTTAAAGTCACCACATATTATATACTCATCATCAAAAGTTTGAATTCTCTTAATCTCATTAATTCTTAAGAATCTATTCGTCCAATGAAATGGGCCCATATTATTGGAAAAACTAGCTTGAATAGTCCATGACGGCCTATTCGGAGATAGTTTTAATAAAAACGACCAGTATCTTGACCTCCATTTAAAAATAGGCTTAGGATATCCTCTTTTTTCTGTGAAAAACAGATAATTATCTCCTGGAGGAACTAGCTTAAGCAACTCTTTATGTCTTGAACCAGCTTGCATCTGCTCATCCTCTGGTAAAGAGTAATCCAAATCTCCAATAGCCTCCTTACAGGTAACCCAAATTTTTTTTCCATCGATACCATTTGGATATTTTTCAGGATTATAATGTGTTTCATCTGGAAATATAAACTTATCAGCAAAATCCTTTCTCACACCAATACAAATAAATCTTTCTCTAGTTTGAGGTATCCCATAATTTGCTGTGTTAACAACCTTATATGTTATTTCATAATTAAATTCTTCTGCTTTATTTTTTAATAATTCGAATGCATCCTTATGAGGTTTATATATAAATCCATGAACATTTTCAAAGAAAAATATCTTTGGTCTTATTTCCTCTAACGCTCTAAAATATTCAAAAAGAGTAAATGAGTTTTCATCTTCTAATGCTCTTTTTTTATCAGTTCGATAAAATCGTGACTTAGAATAAGCTGGGCAAGGAGGGCCTCCCACAAGCACATCAACATCTGTTTTTTTCATCTCAAGTTTCATAAGCTGATCTTCATAGTTAATATTTCTTATATCATCACAGACAACCAACCTCCCTACTTCATTTCTAGTTAATGTATCGCAAGCAGTTTGCCAAAAATCTGTCGAGAAACATATATCAAATCCTGCTTTTTTAAAACCACAATCGATACCACCACCACCTGAAAAAATACTTAATACATTTGGCATTAATCTAAACTCTCCTTTACAAACTCTATCATAGCTTTTCCCATGAGACATGGTACAGCATTACCTATTTGCTTTTGTATTGATCTCCTACTGCCACAAAACTTATACCCTTTAGGAAAAGTCTGAATTGCTGCTACTTCAGGTACTCTTAACCTTCTATTATCCCAATGAAAAGGACCCACCCAAGGTCCTGGCTGCGCACATATTGTCCATGATGGTTGATCAGGTGATAATTTAAGCAAAAAATTCCAAAATCTTTTATCTGCAACAAATTTAGGATTAGGGTATCCAGCCCAAGCTGTTAGCGCTTTATAATTCATACCTTGAGGCACCTCGCATAAATCATCATGGTAAGTACCACCTTTTGTTACTTCATATTCTTCAAAATATTCAGGTCCTTCATAGCCTAAAATAACATCTCCTACATTTACATAAGGCAACAAACCTTCTTTTTCTGCGCATTCGGGCCTACCATGAGTTTTTTTTGGTTCAGCACTCTTAAATTCATTTTTTGTTCCTAATATAAACAGTCTCTTTCTTTTTTGCGGAACACCATACTCTAGCGCATTCGCACGGATAATCTTATACTTATATCCTGCCTCCTCTATAATTTCAATAAACTTATCTACTATTACCTTATTTGATGGATGCATCAAACTTTCAACATTCTCGAAAACGAAACCGTCTGGATTTAAATCAGTAACCACTCTTAAATATTCATTAACTAAATTTGCTCGTGGATCATTAATCCCTTTTCTAACATTATTGGTTACCCAATATCCCGCTTTAGAAAATGGCTGACAAGGTGCTCCACCAATCACTATAAATTTATTTGGCTTCTCTTCATCCACATACATTTTAAGAGTCTCACTTTTAATTTCATGAAGGTCACCTTCTAATATTTTGGTCCCACCAAAATATTCTTCATTAGCTTTTAAAGTCTCAATACAATCATGATCAAAATCTGTACTTAAAATAACAGGAATACCAGCCATATGACTAGAAATATCTAAACCTCCTGCTCCTGAAAATAAGCTAATTGAAACTATCTTTTTCATATATATTTTATCTCCTATAATACAAATATTTTACAGTATTACTACTTTTTTTATACACAGTATTACCATACCTAATTGAATTAGATACATATAAATTTATTAATAAATAATCTAATATATATTCATAAATACATTCTATATTCAGTAGTGATTTAAACATTTTTAACAAAAATATTTCTCAAAAAAAGATTCTGTGTATATGATTAATATTATCCATAGTGATTACCTCGTGATATCTTGTAATTTAGCACTATAATCATACCACGAAATCACTATGGATTTTTTATATTCAAATATACAATTAACCTTAAGCCAGACATTTTATTTTATAGTCGTTTTCCTTATATATTCAAATAAATAAGCCATAGCTTCTTCTAAACTAAAAAAATTTCTACTCTCGCTAGAAGAACGCCTACCATTATTTTTAACTACAACATTTACACTTTTTCTTTTCATCTCTATATAAATCTCTTTATTTGGTAACCCTGTAGATCTACCTATCCAATGATAATTATCAATCATATTCCAATTATATAAAAAGTGTATTTTCTCAAGAGCATTTCTCATCTCTACAGCACTATGATATCTTTTTTCAGGTAAAGGATTACAAGCCTTCTTAATTATCTTCTGAATTTTTAGTGGAACATATGGTTCTTGCTGTATTTTTCCAATTAATTTTCCCTTTCTTATAAGACTTTCAAAGTTAGGTATATTTTGCAAAAACAAACTCCAGTTTGATATGTTATTTACCATCCTGAACATCGTCATACCTAATGCAAAAATATCTGTTTCTACCGTTGCAATAGAACAGTCGACAAAAGTTTCTGGGGCAGCATGAAATCTATACCATCTCCATGGAATAATTACGCCTCCTAATGCCGTTGACAATCCAAAATCCGATAATTTAGGTATATCATTATCAAGCAAAATATTTGCAGGTTTTATATCTCTATGTATAATACCTTTTAAATGAGAAAATTCAACTGCAAACAAGATATCCTTAATATAATGTATACTCTCAGCAATAGGGATGAATCTATTTCTAAGTAGACTTTCAAGCGAAGTTCCGTTTGCTAATTCCATATCCACAACAAAAACCAGTTCAGAATTGAAGTTGAGCAACTCACCACTATTTATTCTAATAATATTGTTATGCCGGCATTCATATGGGATTGCTGCTTCATTAAAAAGTTCATATGCTTTTCTAGGATTTGAAACTTCCAATATCTTAATAGCCTTTTCCGCATTTAAAACTCTATCTACAGCTTTATAAACTGCACCAAATCCACCATTCCCCAACTTAGCTATTAGTTTATATTTTCCAATTTCTTCACCAGAATAATCAATTTCAATATCCATATTACTTCCCAATCTCAAACCACGCAATTAATGTAGCTTGCATTTCTTCATCCGTTCTAAAACGCATATCTGAAAAATGCTCCGTACAATTTATTATTTTTACTTTCTTCCCCGCTGTAATCCACTGATTGCTTCTTTCAGTAACAGCTATATTATTTTGACTACACAACAAATTTAAAACTCCAATTGAAAAGTGCATATAAGGTATCTGCTTTATATTAACATTTAAAGATAGCTTATATACAATAGTATCAGGGTGAAATTTTGTAATTAATTCAGTAAAGATATTATGGAAATTCATCATCAATCTCCCTGTATGTGTATCTATTTGAAAACTTTGCTTTCCAGTCTCCAAAAGAACAGCAGACTCCATATTTGATCCATCAACAACAGAATACCATAGTTCATTTTTCTTTATTGCAATACCAAGGCTTTTCATAGATTTATAACTCCTTAAATTATTTTATTACTGACATAGTAATACTTTGTTATACCAATATATTAAATTCTTCACTTACAAAAATAATCCATGAAGCAGAAATTTCGATAATATGTATATCAAGCTTCTCTACTAAAAACTATATCAACATTTTGTCAACACACCCCTACTTCAATAGTCTTATCTACTCAAACTCCAAAAAGTCCTTGATTTCATGCGGTTTCCATACTATTCCCCCATCTCGATTTTAGACCATATCACCCCTTAAAAAGCCCCATATTTACTAAAGTTTTATACACTTTTAATTCTGTACTTTAGTCAGCAACGCCACGGCCTCAACATGATACGTCTGCGGGAACATATCTACTGGTTGGACTTTCACTAATTGATAGCCATATCTCGTTAATATTTCTATATCTCGTGCCATAGAGGATGGATTACAAGATACATACACCATCCGTTCTGGCGCCATGCCAACGGCAGCGTGTAATACATCTTCTTTACAGCCTGCACGGATGGGATCAAATACGATGACATCTGGCTTGATACCTTGTTTATACAATCTGGGCATTTCTACGGCTGCATCGCCTACGATAAATTCTGTATTACTATATCCATTTCGTTCTGCATTCTTTTTCGCATCTGCAATAGCAGGTTCAACAATTTCAATACCGATAACATGTTTTGCTTTGTGCGCCAAGAACAAGGAAATAGTTCCTGTTCCACAATAAGCATCAATCACCGTTTCATGGCCTTTCAATTCTGCAAATTCCAAGGCTGTATCGTATAACACGGTGGTTTGTTCTGGATTCACTTGAAAGAAAGAATGGGGTGACAACTGAAAGGATAAATCTTTAATATAATCTGTAATTTGGTCTTTTCCATAGATCGTACGATTCGCAGGTCCTAAGATGACATTCGTTTGTTTTGGATTGTGATTCACTACGATGGATGTTACCTTTGGTAACGCTGTTACGATACGGTCTACCAATTCTGATTCACGAGGAATATTAGCAGTCCGACTCACAAGAATAACCATCCATTCATCTTTTCCAATACGTCCAATAACATGACGAAGAACACCTCTTCCTGTATGCTCATCATAAGGCTCGATACCTAATTCATGCGTAGACTCATAGCAAACTTTACGAATCTCATCATTGCCCACATCTTGAATCGGGCACTGTTCATGGTTAATGATGCTATGGGATCCCTTTTGGTAAAATCCCATACGGATGTTGCCGATGGTTCCACCTACAGGCATTTGCATTTTATTACGATATCGCCAAGGCTCCTCTGGGCCTATGCAAGGTAAGACCAAATTAGGGTCACATTTGGCGATACGTTCTATTACCGATTTCACAGATTCTGTTTTCAAGTGCAATTGTTCTGCATAGGATGCATGTTGTAATTGGCAGCCCCCACAATTACCATATACCTTACATTCTGGGGCCACTCGCTCTGCTGACGGTGTGAGCACCTCTACAATATCCCCTACAGCATAATTCTTTTTGACTATGGTAATCTTCACTTGTACCGTTTCATTCGGCAATGCATAGGGTACAAATACAGTAAAGCCTTCGTATCTGCCTACCCCTTCACCACTACTGCCAGTGCCGTGAATTTCTATCGTATATGTATGTCCAACGCACACCGGTGCTTTCTGTTGTTTCTTCTCACTCATCTATATATCCTTTAATCCAAGTAATTTGTTTCTATCATTATGTTATTATATCATTTTTTATCTGTTCCTAACACGTCTATATATCTCATACTACCTAGTCTAATTCCCACACATGCACACCATTTATATCATTAATCTAAGTACCTTAGTAAACGTCTATTTAGCATTTGCTGAAAATATTACTACGAAGCAAATAAAAAGCATATAGCCTTCATTGATGTACGACATCATGAAAACTATATGCCTATGTTATACATAAAAGCTATTTGTTGAGGTTTGTCTATTGCCATCCTCTCAAAATATAGTATAGAACTTTATTTACTGACTAGTGTCTCATATATAATAAGATATATAGAGAATACTTTTACAATCTCCAGTTTATTTCATCAATCGATTACGAATCATTGCCGCACCTAATACCAATACGACACATCCAATATGAAATGGTAAGCTATATGGTTCAATGTATGGCGTTGCCATTGGATCATGTTGAATCATGCTTGCAGAGACCCAACCTAAGATACCGCCACCTACATACAAAATGACAGGGAATTTATCGATTAGTTTTACAAAGATAGTACTACCCCAAACAATGATTGGTACGGTCACTAACATCCCTGCCACCACAAGGCCGAAATGACCTTCTGCTGCTGCTACAACACCTAGCACATTATCGATGCCCATCACACCGTCTGCAATGATGATAGTAGCAATGGCACCCCAGATGTTATCTTTTGCTTCAATATTGTGTTCATTATCACCATCTTTTAATAAGGAGTAACCAATCCAAAGCAACATAATACCGCCAACGATACGTAATGCTGGAATGTTATCTAAGGCTTCGATAAAAAGAATCGCCATAATTAAGCGTAAGCCAATGGCGCCAGCGGTACCCCAAAAAATAGCGCGCTTGCGCAACGTTTCCGGCAAATTTTTCGCAGCCATGCCGATGACAATGGCATTGTCCCCTGCTAATAATATATCAATAATAATAATTTGTAGAATTGCTAATAACCCTTGTGTTGATGTAATATCCACCATTTCCTCCTATATATACTACTTAGAATACATTTTATTATATCATAGAGAACATGTAAAACAAAGGATAGCCGATTCAAATGAACCGACTATCCATCTAGTATGTTAGAATCTACACAACCGTAGTTTCCTATCTTTTATTTTGTGTAACTACACTTTGCAATTAGATGTTCTTTCTGTTTTACAACAAATCAATGACTTCTCTAATTTAGAATATATACTTTCACTGTACGACGACCAAATTGTATGGCCTCATCATAACTATCCATAGCCACATCGATGCGGTGACCTACAATATCGCCACCAGTATCATCTGCCACAGCATAGCCATATCCTTCTACATACACCTCTGTGCCCAATGGAATCACATTAGGATCTACCGATACATATCCTCGGCGCAATGCATGTCCTCGTGCTGTATAAGAACCTGATTCTTGACTAGTATAAGCAGTAGCCTCCATCTCTATGGTTTTTCTATAGGATGATGGCTTGCGACCTTTTTGGAAGGTACTATGTGTTGTGTTCGATAACTTAGACCATGTAGTAGCATCTAAGATACCAGTTTCACGTATCCCATGATACCGTTGAAAGCGAAGTAAGGCTTCTTTTGTGCCACTACCAAATACGCCATCAATGGAACCAGGAGAAAATCCACTATCTTCTAATTTACTTTGTAATTCTTCTATTTGTCGACCGCGATCACCAAACCGTGATACCTCGACAGTACGGGTATTTCGAGATGTTTGTTGCCCCTCGAATTGTTTTTGATTCTCTAGTAAAGCACGCATTGTTTCTTTGCCTACTCTACCATCTGGAGTTAACCCGTGTTCTTTCTGAAAGACGAGTACTGCGTATTCTGTATTATTCCCAAACACTCCATCTGCTGTATCAAGCAAATAGCCTTGGGCTACTAACAACGCTTGTAACTCTTCTACTTCAGCTCCACGATCTCCACGTCCCGATGTTGCCAAGGCTGTCACCATGGAACATACAAAAAGGAGAATCGCTATAAGAGTTATTTTTTTCACGATGTTCACCTCATATCTAAATGCTTATACATTTTACCATTTTTTGGGACATACGTCAAAAAAACAGGCCTTTTTTAACACTTTAACACCACTTAGTGCCTATTTTTAACGCATTTTTCCCACATATAGTATAAATTCCCACTCACAGGAAATACCACCTACTACATATGTACACTAAAAATGTTAGTTTCGCTCAATTTCTATGGTAAATATGCATATACATAGGGGTACTATACTAAATTGGCATAATAAATCATTTCAATATGATATGATACAAACGTTTTACATATTAAAAATGGTCATAATAAAAAAGCTCACTAAAATAACTAATTATAATTCAAGTGAACTTTTTATGATAAATCTTTTAATATAAATTGTTTAAAATGCCGTAATTGTTGCTAGCAATCCAAAGATTACTCCCGGCAAGTTTGCTGCTGACAAAGGATAGTCCTTTTTTTCTTTTAAAAGTCCATAACTTGTCCATATTGCACAGTTAATCGTCGCTGCCAACGGCTGCAGAAAAAATGTTTTATGCCCAGCCAAGTTTCCCATTATTTGTGGAACATAAGACACATACATGATGACAGAAAGTATTGTTCCAATCCATCCTACAATTTTTAAATTTTTTTCACTCATTTTATTTTCTCCTATTTTCTAAGTTCAATTAACTTGTATGTTTTAGTAGTATATCACAAAATATTAGGAAATCAACACTTACATTAAAATTTTTCTATATAATATATTCATGACATACATTATACAAGATAAACTGAAGTATATTTTTAGTAACAACAATATGATTATATGAATTTAATTTTCTTATAAATTAAAAAAGCTGTAATGAAAGTTTCCTTTCACTACAGCTTATATAGAGCCTCTACTCTCTATGTATAATGCAATTAAATATGTTGTCCTTTGATCATATCGTATTCAGACACGCTCACTTGTTGTTTACGTCCAGCAATTTTTAATACTATATATCCCAAGATACCAGATACGATAGAACCAACGAAGATACCAACTTTTGCCATTTCTTGTGCTTCTCCTGGAGGGAATGCCAACAAGGATACAAACAAGCTCATGGTAAATCCGATACCACAGCATAAAGCGATACCATACACATGAACCCAATTGGTTTGAGCTGGCATTTCCACGAGCTTAGATTTCACTAGCAAGAACAAGGTGCCAAATACACCTACTTGTTTACCAAGTACTAAGCCTACTGCTACACCCAATACAACCGGGTGAGCAAAGCTTTCTAAGGTAAATCCATGGAAGGATACCCCTGCATTGGCAAAACCAAAGATTGGAATGATTAAGTAGGTAACCCAGTTACTCAAAGTATGCTCCCATTCAGATAAAGGAGATACATGACGTCCATCACGTATACCATGATATGGAATAAACGCTGCTAGAATAACGCCCGCTAAGGTAGCATGTAATCCAGACTTAAACACACAGAACCAAAGGCCAAAGCCTAGGGCTAAATACGGAATTGGTCGTGTATAGTTCATACGGTTTACGTATTGTAACATGAATACGATGATTGCTGCTACGAATAAGTAAAAGAAATTTAACTCCGCTGTATAGAAAAAAGCAATGATAACGATAGCCATCAAGTCATCCATAACAGCCAAGGTAGTTAAAAATACTTTCATCGCAATGGGCACTCGATCACCTAAGAGTGAAACGATACCGATGGCAAAGGCGATATCTGTAGCGGTTGGAATCCCCCAACCATGAATAAATTCTGGATGATAACCGACAATGAAATAATAAATTAAAGCCGGCATTAAAAGACCAAAGAATGCAGCAATACCTGGCAAAAATCGTTTTGCATTGGTATTCAATTCTCCTGCAATCATTTCTCGTTTTACTTCAAGGCCTACAAATAAAAAGAAGACCGCCATGGCCACGTCATTAATCCATAATTCAATAGATAATGGTCCCAATTTAGCATGAAGTAAAGAGTGATACAAACTTTCTACTGGAGAGTTTGCCAATAGCACCCCTACCACAGCAGCTACAAAGAGTAGTACTCCCCCTGCTGATGGTGATGTAAAAAAAGATACAATTCGATTCATATAATTACCCCTCTACTATGTAATATATATCATTGAATAAGTAAACTATGTCTTTTGTTATTATATCACTAATTATATTCTTTATCTATCGAGTTTTTTCTATATTGCACATGTATACAAAATCCAAACTAGATTTACCAATGTCCTTACGGTGTTGTTGTCCCTCAAAATCAATCATCCCCACACGTTCATAAGCATGTGCTAAGGATTGTTCTAACGTATCTCCCAATCCTACCACACCTAACACTCGACCGCCTTGTGTTACATAGTGATCCATTTCATATGCTGTACCAGAGTGAAATACCATCGATCTAGTATCCATAGTATATACATCACCTGCGATACATCGACCTACCAATGCCTGATATGGATATCCTTCGGATGCTAAGATAACACATGACGCATACTGTTTGGACCACTCCAAGGTCATTCCCTCTAATTGTCCCGTAGCCGTGGCATACATGATAGCTCCTAGATCACTCTGTAGTAATGGCAATATCACTTGTATTTCTGGATCTCCGAAACGAGCATTGAACTCTACTACTTTCGGTCCTTCTTCGGTAAGCATAAGACCTGTATACAAGCAACCCACATAAGGATGACCTTCTTCTGCCATGGCTTTCACGATGGGCTTTACTATGGTGTCTACTGTGACTTGCTCCAATGTATCATCCAGTTCTGGCACCGGTGCATAGGCTCCCATACCTCCTGTATTAGGACCTGCATCATGGTCTAACAATCGTTTATGATCCCTTGCTCCTATCATGGGCAAGACGTGGGTACCATCCACAAAGGACAACAAGGATACCTCCCGTCCTCGCATATGTTCCTCAATTACAACGCATTCATCGGAATTACTCAGCATCTCTTGCAATACTTGTTCTGCTTCTGTGAAAGTCTCACAAATGGTGACACCTTTACCACCGCATAGGCCATCCCTCTTTAACACAATCGGTACACCCCATTGATGAATGATTCGCTTTCCTGTTTCTATATCTTGGCAGACCTCATACTTTGCTGTAGGAATCTCATATCGACGCATTACATCTTTTGCAAACGACTTAGACCCTTCTAATCGAGACGCCTGCTGGGATGGTCCAAATACTGGAATCCCCACGGCTCGAATTGCATCACTAAGTCCTTCTACGAGAGGCAATTCAGGTCCTATCACAACCAAATCAATCGTATAGTCCAATAACCAAGCTAATAAGGTGTCTCGGTTCTTCCAATCTAGGTTGACTATAGTGGCTATCGAAGTCATTCCTGCATTGCCTGGCACTACATAAACATCTGTTACAGAGGGACTGTGATGCAATTTCCAAGCTAATGCGTGTTCACGACCACCATTGCCAATAATACATACTTTCATAGATGCCTCGCAATATTAAACTATCTTATAGTAGCTTCTTTCTTAATGACAACACGAGATTCCACGATTTCCAAGGCATCCTCGCAAAATAAGCGCACCGCCTCTGGGTAGATGCGATGCTCTTCATGCAAGATTCGTGTTGATAAAGTATCCACCGTGTCATCTTCATAGACAGGTACCACCGCCTGCACAATGATAGGCCCCGTATCCATGCCTTCATCTACAAAATGAACGGTACATCCTGTGTATGTTACGCCTTTTAATAAGGCTTGCTTCTGTGCCTGTAAGCCTGTAAAAGCCGGTAATAAAGAGGGATGAATATTCAAGATTTTTCTTCTGTAGGCTTGCACAAATGTAGGTGGTAATAGACGCATATACCCAGCTAACAAGATGCCCTCCACTTCATATTCTTGTAACAAATCTAGCATAACTTGTGTCCAGGCTGCTTCAGTACCATAGTTGGCAGGATCTGCTATGTGTACAGGAATGTGCCAAGCACGTCCCTTCACCACAATGCCCACATGGGGTCTATCACTAATAATAAGAACGATTTCACCCTCTATGTACCCCGCTTCTATAGCCTTATAGATGGCTTCTCCATTAGACCCTCTGCCACTGCCAAATAGAGCCAATCGTTTACCCATGGAATGCCTCACCAAGAATCGTCACATCTCCTTGCCCTTCTGTAACAAGTCCAATGGAGTACACCACTTCCCCTTGCTCTTGCAACACTTCTACGACTCGTTCTACTAACTCTGGCTTCACTACTAGCACCATACCTATGCCCATATTGAAAGTATGATACATTTCTCTCGTTTCCACATGTCCCCATTCTTGTAATAGCTTAAAAATAGGTGGTACTGGCCACGCATCACTATGAATCGTAACAGATAACCCCTTTGGTAATATGCGAGGAATATTGTCGTAGAAAGATCCTCCTGTTATATGAGCCATCCCCTTCACTAACTGTTCTTTCAGTAGTGTTAGAATAGGTTTTACATACAGTTTCGTTGGTGTTAATACTTCTTCTCCAATGGTGCAACCTAACTCGTCTACATAGGTATCCAATGGTATTTGTTGTTTTTCTAAGATAATATGGCGCACTAAGGAAAATCCATTGGAGTGTAAGCCTGATGAAGGTAAACCTAGTACCATATCTCCTGCCTCGATAGAGGCTCCTGTAATGCATCTGTCCTTATCTACAATCCCCACTGCAAAGCCAGCTAAATCATAATTGCCATCGCCGTAGAAACTAGACATTTCCGATGTTTCTCCACCGATTAAAGCACACCCACATTCTTCACAAGCCTCACCAATACCATCGATGATACTTTCAATATGATTATGTTCCAATTTACCGACTGCAATGTAGTCTAGAAAAAATAAAGGAGTCGCCCCCTGTGCTACCACATCGTTCACACTCATAGCCACACAATCTTGACCAATCTGGCGATGCTCATTCATGAGGACGGCAAAGCGAATTTTTGTACCCACTCCATCTGTGCTTGATACTAGCACGGGTTCTTTCATGCTATGGCCTGCTAAAGAATAGAGCCCACTAAAACCACCTAGAGATCCTAGTACACCCGGTGTATAGGTGCGTTCCACACGGTGTTTAATCTTTTGAATGAGCTGGTTCCCCGCTTCTACATCCACGCCAGCATCTAAATAAGTAACAGGTGTATTATCAACAGACATAAGTACCTCCCTTGGTATACTCATCCCCTACAGGACTTGGATACTCTCCAGTAAAACAAGCCACACACAAATGCGGTACTTCTAATTGTTTCATAGACTGCATCAATCCTTCATGAGACAAATAATATAAACGATCAACACCAATATATTGACTGATTTCTTCTATGGAATATCGATGCGCTAGCAACTCTTCTGCATTAGATGTATCGATACCAAAATAGCAAGGATACCGAATAGGTTCAGAAGTTAAACACAAATAGATTTCTTTCGCTCCCGCTTGTCGTAACATGGAAACGATATATCGACTTGTGGTGCCTCGTACAATAGAGTCATCAATAAGAACTATGCGTTTACCTTTCACCACCTCAGGAATAACACTAAACTTGTTACGCACCGCTTCTTCTCGACTAATTTGGTTAGGTTCTATGAAAGTCCGCAATACCTTCGGATTCCGCACTAATCCTTCCCTATAGGGAATACCAGATTCCTCTGCATATCCCTGAGCAGACAAAGTCCCTGAATTAGGTATGGGCATAACAATATCCGCTTCATATTGTGTTTCTTTTGCCAACTGACGCCCCATAGCTACCCTTGCCTCTGATACACTTTGCCCATCGATAACGCTAGTAGGATATGCAAAATAGATATATTCAAACACGCAAGTATGTTGTTCCACTACCGCCGGTTGTTCTACGCCTGCACTTCCTACATGTACTTGTTTTGTTTTTTCTTTATTTTCTAATCCCTCAACCTCACCTTGAGAAATAGTTCTACTCTGTATACCACCCTCAGTATTTCGGTAGTCCGAGACTTCATATCTTATACTGGAGTGATACGGTATACTGCAGAAATCTGTTCCATCAATAAGAATTATTTCACCAGGCCTTACATCACGAATGAAAGTCCCCTCTATAGCGTCTATAGCGCAACTTTCAGAGGCAAGTACATACCCATGGGCCGTACGCCCTACGCAAAGAGGCCGGTACCCATGAGGATCTCGTACACCTATCAGCATCTCATTGGCAACAATAGCCAACGAAAAGGCACCTTCTAATCGCGCACAAGCTTGCTGAATAGCACCTAGGATGGTCAATTCATTAGAGCATTTAATCAAATGGACGATGACTTCTGAATCCATTGTGGTCGTAAATACACAGCCTTGGGTTTCCAACTCACGATGTAACACTTGGGCATTCGTCAAATTCCCATTATGGGCTACTGCGAATGCACCCCACTGCGACTCCCCTACAATAGGTTGTACATCACAAGGACGCTCTATACCTGTGGTGGAATACCTCACATGCCCAATGCCTATGTGACCTTCTAAAGTAGAAACATCCTGTAAGGCCTCTTTCACGAGCCCAGGTCCTTTCACCACATCTATCTGTGATTCATGAACCACAGCAATACCTGCTCCCTCTTGTCCTCGGTGCTGTAAGGCCACAAGCCCTTCATATATAGTTGTCCCGATGGTAGAGGACTTGTCATAGACTCCAAAGACTCCACATTCCTCACGCCATGTATCTAACACACCATCATATTTCATTATGCCCCCTAGAGTCATACCCTGCTCATATCGTGCACACGGACAAATTATTAAATGTCAAACTATCTCTATTATAACTTGCTACACAGCTATCTTCAATACAAACTCAGGGAATCTACAAAAAACGTGGTATACTTAAGATACAAAAAGTCATGTATGGAACGCTAACAAACATACTATAGTATGTAGTGAGAATCCCATTACCATCCTATTAACCTAAAGGAGGCTATGTATGCACATATTCCGTCTATTTGCCACTTCTCGTACAACTACGTCACAGGAATCCGAACAATTACGTATGACCTTTGAACAAGATTTACAGATTCCTCTCACCGGCCTCACAATCTACGAACGATACGACATCTCTGGAATTACAGAATCAGAGTTTAATCATGCCAAAACTCTTATTTTTTCTGAACCTCCCATAGAAACGACCTGTACTACATTAAACCTGTCCGCCCTAGACCATCCCATTGCTATTGCACCTATGCTAGGTCAATATGACCAGCGTGCTGATGCTGCAGAGCAATGCCTCTCCATCCTGACTGGTCATGATCATAGTACTGTACGTACTGCACGAGTCTATGTATTAACTGGTCCACTCTCCAAAGTGCATCTAGATACAGCTCGGCAATACCTTTTACAATCTATCGATACTTGTGAAAGTTCCATGGAGTTACCTACAACGCTGGTCTTAGAAACACCTGTTGTTCCAGAAACTTCATACATAGAGGAGTTTATCACTCTATCGAAAACGAAATTAGAAGAGCTCCTTCAATCCATGCAATTAGCCATGACCATAGAAGACTTATTTTGTATCCAAACATATTTCCAACAGGAACATCGAAATCCAACCATTGCTGAAATTCGTGTATTGGATACCTATTGGTCAGACCATTGTCGTCACACTACGTTCAACACTGAACTAACAGAGATTACCTTTGATGAGTCTGCCCTTACCGAGCCAATTCAAAAAACGTATCAAACCTATCTTGAAACAAAACAACAACTGAATCCATCGAGCAATGTAGCACCCACATTAATGGACATGGCCACAATGGCTATGCAAGAACTCCGTCATCAGGACAAACTAAATCAATTAGATGTGTCGGACGAAATCAATGCGTGCACCATCATTGTTCCGGTACAGGTAGATGGTAAAAAAGAAGAATGGCTGTTATTGTTCAAAAACGAAACCCATAATCACCCCACTGAAATAGAACCTTTCGGTGGTGCTGCCACTTGTTTAGGTGGCTGTATCCGAGATCCTCTCAGTGGTCGTGCCTATGTATACCAAGCCATGCGTATCACTGGATCTGGTAACCCTTTAATCGCAAAAGAGCATACTTTGCCCGGTAAATTACCACAATCCTACATCACAACCACAGCTGCCAAAGGTTTTTCTTCCTACGGCAACCAAATCGGCGTTCCCACTGGGGAAGTACGTGAGTATTACCACGACTCCTACCGTGCTAAACGATTAGAGGTAGGTGCCGTCATCGGTACTGTGCCACGATCTCATGTATATCGTAAAAAACCTGTCCCAGGTGATCTTATTATATTGCTAGGTGGTAAGACCGGCCGTGATGGCTGTGGCGGCGCTACGGGATCATCTAAAACGCATACGAAAGACTCCCTCTCTACCTGTGGTGCAGAAGTGCAAAAAGGAAATCCTGTTACAGAACGAAAAATTCAACGCCTATTCCGCAACCAAGAGGTGATACAATGTATCAAGAGATGTAACGACTTTGGAGCAGGCGGTGTAGCCGTTGCTATAGGAGAACTCGCAGATAGCATTCATATATACCTAGATGCGATACCTACAAAATACACTGGGATCACTGGAACAGAGCTAGCCATCTCAGAATCCCAAGAAAGAATGGCTTGCATCATTGATCCTAGCCAATGGAAACGAATCCAATCCTATTGTGCAGAGGAAAATCTGAACGCCACTATCGTAGGCGAAGTAACAAATACTGGGCGCCTAATGATGGACTTTCGGGGAGAAATTATCGTCAATCTACATCGACAATTCTTAGCTACAAATGGAGCTACACAAAGTACTATAGCTCATATCGTATCTCCAAGAGCAAACTATTCTCCTTCGTTTGTTACGAATCTATCTTCTCTCTCTATAACAACCAAAGCTTCCATAGAAACACGCTTTCATCAAGCCTTGCAAGATTTGAACAGTACCTCGCAAGAGGGATTACGAGCTATGTTTGACTCTACGGTAGGTGGAAATACTGTGCTCTTTCCTTTCAGTGGAACCTATTTGAAAACTCCTGTCCAAGGGATGGTAGCAAAACTTCCTGTGATGCACGGAAGTACCACGACCACAAGTATCATGACCCATGGGTTCGATCCATACCTATCAGAATGGAGTCCCTACCACGGCGCTCAATATGCGGTACTCCTTAGCTTAGCAAAGTTAGCCGCTATAGGAGGAGATATCTCTAAGGCCTATCTAAGTTTGCAAGAATATTTTGAAAAGCTCAACAGCCCTGTCTCCTGGGGCAAAGTCGTTTCTGCTCTATTGGGGGCCTACGAGGCGCAACGCCAATTAGGTGTGACCGCCATTGGTGGCAAAGATTCTATGAGCGGTACATTCCAAGATCTCCATGTGCCCCCTACTCTCATTTCTTTTGCTGTCACCACCGAGGATATCCATCGTATACTCTCTCCTCACTTTCATGAGGCATACCATCATATCCTTTTTTTACATGTACCGGAGCACAGTGATGGAACACCTGATTGGGCAACCTTTACAGCACACTGTACAACCTTGCGTTCCTACAATATCACGCAACAAGTGTATAGTGCGTATGTAGTAGAACAGGACGGCATAGGTCCTGCTACTGTGAAAGCTTGTCTAGGCAATGCCATTGGCTGTGTCTACCATAAAGACGAACTGCAAAGACTAGTTATGGCTGTATCTTCTACGCATAAAAAACGAGAACTAGACCAAACAAGCATAACTCAATCCTGCGCCAATACATCAGAAAATCATAGTTCCAATGCATCAGAGAATGATAGTCCCCATGCTGCTCTAACTCCTGAAGATATGTTGTTCTACCCCTTCCGTGGTTCCTTCCTCATAGAGGTGGATGCTGTGACAGCTCAGGCATTAAGGGACTTACCTCACATATACCATATTGGCACTACACAAGAAGACCCTTCTATTGTGATGGGGGATACCACTATCTCATTAGATGACTTAACCAATTCCTATGAAAGCACCTTAGCATCTATCTTTCCTATTTACGCAAAAGAAAAAAACGTCTCAGCAGAAAATTTATCAACACTAGCAAAGTTTTCCTCAACTAACAATAAAACATTACACACTACAGAACGCAAGCCATATAGTAAGCATCCTCCCATAACTCACCCGAAAGTGCTCATTCCTGTTTTCCCTGGCACCAATTGTGAATACGAATCTGCACGGGCTTTCACAGAACAGGGTGCCAAGGTAGACACTCTTGTCATTCGCAATCGAAGTAGCCAAGACTTACAAGAATCTATACAAGCCTTACAACGCAATATCGACAGTGCTCAAATCGTATATTTCCCTGGTGGGTTCAGTAGTGGCGATGAGCCAGCAGGTTCTGGTAAATTCATAGCTACCCTATTTCACAATCCCTACTTACAAGAGTCTCTTGAAAATTTGTTGTACCATCGTGATGGACTAGTCCTTGGCATATGCAATGGATTTCAGGCTCTCATTAAATTAGGCCTTTTATCCACCGGACATATACAAGAATTAACTGAAAACAGCCCTACCTTAACGTACAATACAATAGGACGTCACATTTCTACCATAGTCCATACAAAGGTTGTATCCACAAATTCCCCATGGCTCAGTGCTTGCCAAATAGGCGACATCTACACAGTCCCTATTTCTCACGGAGAAGGCCGTTTCCGTGCATCCTCAGAGCAACTACACGAACTATATGTAAATGGTCAAATAGCTACGCAATACGTAGATCCTTTGGGGAATAGTAGCACCAGTCCACGATGGAATCCAAACCAATCCATAGGTGCTGTAGAAGGCTTGCTCAGTCCTGATGGGCGTGTATTTGGAAAAATGGCACACATAGAACGTATCGGATATGGCGTTCATAAAAACATAGAAGGTCAACTTGTAATGCCGGTCTTTGCATCAGGCGTGCACTACTTTACAGACTAGTACACTCATAGAGCTCTTTCACTCAATAAGCTGAACCCCAAACTATAAAAAGGACTGACTATTTAAATAGCTAGTGCTAAGAGTCTTTTATATGAAAACCCCACTTTTGACAAAGAGGCTGAAAAATACAAATAGAGGAAGATGGAGTAAAGGCATCCATCTTCCTCTATTGTTATATTGCTTGCCGAAAAAAGAGGCTATGACAACATGTAATACACGTATCATAGCCCTTTCCATATAATCTATGAATTATGATTAACCTACTTCTGGTTCTAACAAACCATATTTACCATCATGTCGACGATATACAACGTTCATGATTTCAGTATCTTCATTGAAGAACATAAAGAAGTCATGTTCCAATAGATTCATTTGTAAAATCGCTTCTTCCACACTCATAGGACGTACAGTAAAGTTTTTGCGACGTACCACTTCTAATTCTTTTTCTTCTAGAATTGCTTCCACTGGTGTTACATCTACATGGAATCCAGTTTCTTTACGGAATCGTTTCGCTAACCTTGTTTTATGTTTATGGATTTGACGAACAATTTTATCCACTACCAAATCAATGGCAGCGTACATATCTAAATGGCTTTCTACACCACGCAATACTACACTGTCTACAAAGCATGTTACTTCTACTTTACGCTCTTCTTTTTCCACGGATAATACAACTTGCACTGTCACTGGAGTTTCAAAATAACGAGATAACTTATCTACTCGCTTTTCAATATATTCACGTAACGCTGCTGTCACTTCAAGATTTTTGCCTCGTACTGTTAATTTCATAGTGCTCATCCTTTCTGTATTACCTATAAATAAGTCCATATTTATATAGTTCTACAGAAACCCTCAAAACCCTTTTTTATTTTCAAAAATTTTTTCTAATCTCCCTTTGTTGTACGTTTCCTTTGCCAATATATCTACAAAATACACTTAGTACTGCTTTTGCCATTACAAATATAAAACAAAAAGCTTAGGATCTCCTACTAGGAATATCCTAAGCCTTTTTTGTTTACACTAAGCTTTATATACGTTAGCCGCTTGAAGACCGCGGTTGCCATCTACGACTTCAAATTCTACTTGTTGTCCTTCGGATAAAGACTTAAAGCCATCTTCTTGGATTGCAGAAAAATGAACGAATACATCGCTGCCATCTTCTCTTTCAATAAATCCATAACCTTTTTCTGCGCTGAACCATTTTACTTTCCCAAGCATGATAATTCCTCCTACCTTTAATACTGCAAGCGATTTAGAGTATCTAAATCTTGCTTTCATGTTATCACTATATATGTATGGTGTCAATCAAAATATTATTTTATTTTCAAGATTATACTAGATTGATATAATTCAACGAAATTATTAATCAATTATTTCATTTTATCCTTATAATATAAACATTTTTGATATATATCACACTTTATATATTCACTATATAAATCAATTTATATTCACATTATGTTTTATTTTTATGAATTTATAAAATCTATCAGTTATCAAGATTACCCAAAGCATTTTTATTCAAATCGTTTTATTTTTCCCCTTGTATATCATTTTAATAATTATTTTTACTTACTATCAGCTATGAAAAATCACAATATTTATTCTTTTTGCATAATTTATTCAACATACATTATACAAATACACATAGAATAGTACTCAAAACTTTTAACCTTTATACCACCTATTATTTTCTAAGATGTTAGGGCTATATATCATATTAGAGCATATAAACGCATACATATATAGCCATATATGCCAATCCATTGAAATACATCAGAATGCATTGGAAAATATTCAGAAATATAAACAACAGCAAACAAAAACTACCCTACACAGGAAACTCCATAGATAGGGTAGTTGTTTTTGCATGTTTGAAATAAAATTTCTTATAAGAGACAAACTAAATTTGTTGTTCCAAAAACCTGACAACAAACTTATAGTTATCGAATTACTTTTGACAAGAATGATTTTGTTCGTTCATGTTTTGGTGTATCAAATACTTCAGCTGGTGTGCCTTCTTCTAAAATCTCGCCACCATCTACAAATAATACGCGAGTAGCTACTTCTTTGGCAAAGCTCATTTCATGAGTAACGATGACCATAGTCATTCCCTCTTTTGCTAGATCTTTCATAACATCTAATACTTCGCTAACCATTTCTGGATCTAACGCTGATGTAGGTTCATCAAAAAGCATCACTTTTGGTTTCATCGCTAAAGCTCTAGCAATGGCTACACGCTGTTGCTGACCCCCAGATAATTGTTCTGGGTACGCCTCTGCTTTATCGGATAAACCTACTTTTCCCAATAAATCACGAGCAATACTTTCCGCTTCAGATTTTGAAAGCCCTCTAATTTTTTGTGGTGCTAAGGTAATGTTATCTAGCACTGTCATATGAGGGAATAGATTAAATCGTTGGAATACCATGCCCACTTCAGCACGTACATTGTTGATATTTTCTTTCACATTTAAGTTCTTACCATCTACAATCACGTCACCTTGTGTTGGTTCTTCTAAATAGTTCATGCAGCGCAATACAGTACTTTTACCAGAACCAGATGGTCCAATAATGACCACTACTTCACCAGCATCGATTTCTGTAGAAACACCTTTTAAGACATGGAGTTGTCCAAAATATTTATGTACATTCTGTAATTGAATCATTTGATATTATATTTCCTTTCTAAGTACGCTACGAGTCGGGAAATGGTTAATGTCATAATCAAGTAAATCACCGCTACGGCTGTCCAAATTTCAAAGGAACCATAGGTACGAGCGATAATTAATTGTCCTCGACGTGTCAATTCTTCAAAACCGATAACTGCCACTAAAGACGTATCTTTCAACATAGCAATAAATTCATTGCCCAATGGTGGAATAATAGCCTTGAAAGCTTGCGGCATAATCACATAGCGCATCGTTTGGAACCAAGTTAACCCTAAGGAGCGACCTGCTTCCATTTGACCTTTATTAATAGATTGGATACCGGCACGGAAAATTTCAGAAACATAAGCACCAGAGTTTATAGAACAAGCCAAGACGGCTGCTAAATAGGGCCCAATTGGTTCTGGCGCACCATTGGCATTGACAATAGCGCCCAAAAGTTTAGGGCCACCGAAATAAATCATGAAGATTTGTACTAATAGTGGTGTACCACGGAATAATTCTACATAACATTTTGCGATGAGACGAATCACTTTAAATCGTGATAAGTTCATCAACGCCACTACCAGTCCAATAAAGAAACCAAAGCCCACACTCATGAGGGTAATTTGAATCGTAATTCCAGCCCCTCCAATTAACAGGGGTAAAGAGTCGACAATTAACTGCCAATTAAAATCCATCGTTACCTATCCATCCTTTCATTCAACACAGATAAGGAGGCACAAAGCCTCCTTATATAGTACATTATTTTCCTTCATATGTCACGGGAATATCCTTAGGCATGTCAGTTTTAAACCATGTTTGGTAAATCTTATTTAAAGTACCATCTTGTTTCATCTCTGTCAATGCTTTATTTACACTATCTACTAGGTCTTTATTTTTTTTATTCATAGCTAAACCAAAGTATTCTTTCGTATTTGGATAAGCGATGACTGTTAAGTGTTGATCACTATGTTTAGCTACGTAATACTGTGCCACTGGCAAATCAATTAAGGCCCCTTCTACACCACCATTTTGTAGTTCTAGCAAAGCATCGCTGGTATGGTCAAAGTTTTTTACCATAGCCCCATTAATTTTGCTTGCTAAGTCTGCCCCTGTAGTACCCATTTGTACAGCAATTGTTTTGCCTGCCAAATCATCTAAGCCTTTAATGGCACTAGTATCTTTGACAACTACAGCCATACCAGATTCATAATAAGGCATACTGAAACCAACTTTCTCCATCCGTGCTTTTGTAATAGTCATACCGGATGCGGCTACATCGATTTCTCCATTATCTAAGGCCGGTACTAGTGCATCGAAAGGAACATTTTTAAACTCAATAGTCTTACCCGTCCGTTTCGCAATTTCTTTGGCTACATCGATATCAAAGCCTTGTAATTCTTCGGAACCTTCTTGCTTAAACTCGAATGGCACAAACGTTGCATTAGTGCCTATCTTTAAGACACTTTCTTTTTGTGCTTGATTCCCCCCTTGAGAACCACATCCCCCTAGCAGTGCTACAACACCTATGGCTAATAAACCAGTACATATTAGTTTTTTTACGTTTGTTTTCATGATGTCTCTCCTTTACTAAATCACTCACGTCATATTTTATGCGATAATTATACATCTATATGAATATTTAGTCAACATATTTTTACAAAATTTACGTATTTTTATTAATCATTGTTATATGTACTACATTCTATTCCCTATATTCAAAGACTGTCATGCAAAAAAGCATAAAAAAATACACAGCAGAACAATTTCTGCTGTGTTTCATACGGCTGACCTGGTCTTTGCCCCCACACTCGCCTGCTGGAAGGTTCGCTCTTAAGCTGTGCTCCCCACTACTACTCCTCTCGACATCTTCTGTCGGCAGGTCTTACATCTAAGCCGCACCATGCTCACAATTTCTCATTGCTTATGTGGATCGTTTCGCCTGCGACTGGCCTCGACTTTCAACCACAGACCCGTTATGTACTCTTATTATATCTATATTTTTTACTTTTGTCACTGAGAAACCATCATGATTTTTTTCATTCCACTTATACTATTTTTATATAGTACATATAGAAAAAAGACTTGCTTTTTTTCACCAAATATACATCAACTTTGCTACATCCCATGCTTATCACATTCTCACTTTTCACGCCAATGATGAGAACTTTCCAGTATATTTTTGTCCACTCTGTAGGGTATATTCAAGGATACAAAATTATTGTATAATGTGTGTACTTAAAGTAAACGAAGAATATAAAAACGGTGGTTTTCCAAAAGAGAGTACACCGTTTCTATTAGTTAGGAAGGGTTTGCACATGTTTATGTTATCATTAATTCAAGAATCAGGAGCTTACGAACAAGATAAAAGCACCCTAGAGTTAGTTACCTTACAACTCTTACAGATGATTCAAATGAAAAGCCAAACTTTATATGTGCATTCAGTGCAAGTTGCCAATTATGCTGTAGCCATTGCTGCTAAAATGGGATTGCCAAAAGGTGAAATCGAATTGATTCGTCACGCAGCGTGTTTACACGATTTAGGCTTAATTTGCTTACCTACCACTACCTTGATGAAGTTTCCCTACTTCAACCGTCAGGAATTGTCCAAATACAAGCAACATCCTGTATTTGGGGCTAGCATGATTGAAAACTATCCATGTTGCCAACCTATTATTCCTTATATTAAATATCATCATGAGCGTTGGGATGGCACAGGCTTTCCAAAACACTTGCGAGGTGCCAATATTCCATTAGGAGCTCGCATCATAGGTATTGCTGATTACTATGTAACAGCCATCGACCCAGCTTCTGATACAAGTTTACAACCTCGTAGCGAGATTAAACAAGAACTATTTAGACACTCTGGTACGCAATTTGATCCAGATGTGGTAAAAGCATTCATAGAAATATTAGGATAATCATTAGGCTCCACTTGCTAAAGTGAGAGCCTTTATGTTTGCCCTAGGCAAAACAGCATGGATTGTCTCTGCCACTTCTAATAAGGTGGCCCCTGTCGTATAGATGTCATCCACTAGTAATATACTGATTTCTTTGTCTACATAGGCATCCACCATAGCAGGACGAACTAAGAAATGACCTTTCATATTTTTTCGCCGTTCTTCCTTCGTCAATGTCCACATAGGTTTGGATCCATCTAGTTTCACTAATAGGTCTACCCAATGCCACCCCTGTTCTATTACCCAACCTTTAAATAGCATATCTACTTGATTATACCCCCGTTGCTTCCGTTTGCTTTCGCTAATGGGAATGGGCACAACAATGGTTGGTACATACTGCATATCCAAACAAGTAACTGTAAAACGTTGTAAAAAAGGAGCGGCTCCTAGAGCTCGCTCCTTTTTTCTATTAAATTTTATATCGTGTAGCATGGTTTTAATACCACCTGTGTAATCTGCTAGAATATATATACATTCTAGAGCTGAGTATTTTGGTCCCATTATACAGCGTTCATGCATAACTACTTGCAAACATTCATCACACCACTCTCCTTGTGAATATACGTCTTTACCACAATGAATACATGTAGGTGGACAAAGTAAGTCCCAAAATCTCATTAGATCGCCCCCTCTAAGCGTTCCTTAAATAAAGTATAGCGATAGTTTGTATCTACCCGATTTACGGCCGTTTCTATAGCTGTTTCACTACCAATAATTAGCACTTTATCCTTTGCACGTGTTATAGCTGTATAGAGTAGATTTCGCTGTAACATCACATTATAAGCAGAAATAAATGGTAGAATAATGCGTTCGTATTCACTGCCCTGTGCTTTATGAACCGTAATGGCGTAGGCAAGTGCCATTGTCATCATATCTTCTTCGTCAAGAGTCATCGATTTATCTGGAAACTTCACATGTACTTGTTTCCCAAGTATATCTGTGATAACACCAATTTCTCCATTATAGACATCTTGGTCGTAGTTATTCTCCATTTGAATTACTTTATCACCGACGCGATACACCCTTCCATCTACTTTCAGCTCTTCTTGACCACTTCTTTTTGGATTCAACTCCTCTTGCAAATAGTTAGAAATCGCTGCACTGCCTATAGGCCCTTTACGCATAGGACAAACAATTTGAATATCCAAATCAGAATCTACACGCTGTAACTCCTCTCGATAATGCTTACTAACCGCTAACAGGACACTTTCCACATCATGAGCACTTTCAAATTGAAATTCATCACAACTAGACAAATCAGGCATCCCACCATGATTGATGGCGTACGCATTATCGATGATGCGATTCCCCTCTTGTTGACGATAAATTTGCGTCAACCCTTGATAAGGTATTACAGAACTACTCAACATATCTCGTAAAATAAAACCTGCACCAATAGGCGGCAATTGGTCCACATCCCCTACAAGCACTACATAGGCGCTAGGTGGAATCGCCTGTATCAGAGCATAGTAAAGCTCCAAATTAAGCATAGATGATTCATCTACGATAACTACATCTACTTCTAATGGTTCATCCTGGTTACGAGCAAAGATATACGTGTTATTTTCTAATTCTGGTTCTAACAAACGATGAATAGTGAAAGCCTCCATCCCCGTCGCTTCCGACAATCGTTTTGTGGCACGTCCTGTTGGTGCACAGAGAACGATACGTTTTAAATTTCCTTGCTGGAACCCTTCTACTAAGGCTTTGATAATAGTGGTCTTTCCTGTACCTGGACCTCCAGTGATAATAGAGAATCGATGACTGAGCGCCATATGTATAGCTTTCTTTTGCTCTTCACCTAATTCCATGGAGTGTTTGATTTCGTAACTTTTACAGAAATCGTCACCGTTCAATAAAGGTAGCACATCTTCATCTAAAAAGGCGTCTGTAAACTCCACGCTATCTACTTCTGCGCGATACACCGTAGGGTGGTAAATATACAGTACATCATCGTGATCTACTTGTACATATCGTTTTGTTTCAATTAAAGTTTCTAATCTGTCTACGGTCACATCGATATAGTCATCACCTAATAGATTCGACAACTGCACCATCAATTCCTCTATAGGCATACAAGAATGTCCAGAAGATCCAATCTGTTCCATTGTAAATCGGATACCTGCATCGATACGCTTTGGATTATCAAAGGGAAATCCTAGCTCCTCTGCAAAATAGTCCACTACATGAAATGGTAAGTTTGTATCTACCGTCAACAAATAGTACGGATTATCTTGCAACATTTCAATCACTTTTGCACCGTATATTTCATAGAGTTGCCGGCTCCAACGATTACTCATATTGTACTTAGCAAAAAAGTCATTAATTTCCTGTAGAACCCCTTCCCCAAGCAATACTTTATACAGTTCTTGCTTTGTTTTACGGGAAGGAATCGGTGCCTCTAGGATTTCTATAGGGTTCTCTTTTTTTAGAATCTCTAGTATAGAAACTCCAAAATAGTTCAACAGTTTCTCTAATGACTTTGGCCCTAAGCCTTTTACTCCAAGGCTTTCTAAATATCGTCTGGCTCCCGCTAAGGTATCTGGCATCACACGTTGTATGCTTTGAACGGAAATCTGCTTGCCATATTTTTTATGGATGATATGGGTACCTTTTATTTCCACTTCTTCCCCCACCTTTGGAGGAGTAATATTACCGGTACAAGTATGGGTATCTTCTTGATAGTCTCGTAATACAAATACGCAATAATCCTCTTGAGGAGACTTATAGATGACACGGTAAACCGTTCCTAATAGTGTGATCATAGGGATGCATTAGGTAAAGCAGAAATGACAGCTTGCACCACATCTGCTACATTGCTTATATTTTCAATTTTGATGTGACTCACACGCTCGTAAATTGGTTGACGTTCTTCATATAAGCGGAAAATATATTCAATGCTTTCTTTCAATAATGGGCGAATTTCCATATCTAAATCATCAAGAATTTGTTTTACATCACGTTGAATCAATACTACATAACCAGATTCACGCATCAGTTCAGCCGTGGCATCACACAATACCGTACCACCGCCTGTGGCAATGACACTGGCACTTTTTTTGCTCACCAAATCTTGAATGACATTAAATTCTAATTGATGGAATTCATCTTCTCCATCATGAATAATAATATTTTGGATAGATTTTCCAGTACGCTCTTGAATTTCTGTATCTACATCAAAAAACTCTAATCCCAATGCTTGCGCTAAGGCCTTACCTATGGTTGTTTTACCCGCCCCAGGCATACCAATTAAGAAAATATGTTGATGAATATGATTCTTTTCATAATCTTTAGAAATACGAATTACCTCATTCATAAATTCTTTTGCATAATCCTCTAACTCAGGGTTTTCTAATGCTTGTACAGCCGACGCAAGGATTTCCTGCTCTCTTTGCACATCATGAATTTTCATATGATGTTCTTCTTTATATTTTGCAATATCTACGACGATGCTCAAACGTTCCTCAAACAATCGAATTAACTCTTTATTAATAGCATCAATTTTTTTGCGACTTTCTTGTAATTTCATAGACATACTCCTTAGAATTTTTTATAGATGGTACTATGTAAATAGTCTAATGCAAAGGTCTTATCATCTTCCATTTGATCAATAAGGGCTTGTAGGGAATCAAATTTAACTTCTCCACGGATAAAAGCAAGAAATTCTACCGTAGCCACTTCTCCATACACATCATCGGAAAAATCAAATAAATGAGTTTCAAAGCGATGGTATTGATTGGTAAAGGTTGGATTATCTCCCATATTCCCCACTGCTCCGTACCATTTGCCTCCGATGTATACTTGATTTACATATACACCATCAGCAGGCGCTGCCATAGTATCTGGAAAATGAAAGTTTAGCGTAGGGAATCCCAAAGTACGACCTCGTTGATCTCCTTTTACTACAATACCTGTAAAACGATACGGGCGACCTAGCATTTGATTTGCCAATTCAATATCACCACGTAAAATGCTACTGCGTATAGCAGTGCTAGATATAGGTGCATCAATCCAATCATAGCGTACCAATTCTTGATCATGGACTTCAATCGACGGATATAATTCTCGAATCATCTTTGAATTTCCCAAGCCCTTATATCCAAAATTAAAATTTGCACCTACCACTATTTTCTGTACATCACGATGAGCACATAAACCATGAATAAAATCTTCCCCTGACTGAGCAACTAATTCTTGAGTCATAGGAAGTTCCAACACATAATCCACACCCATAGTCTTTAACATATCATACCGTTCTTCTCGTTGTAACAAACGAGGTGGTATTTGTTTTGGTTGTAATATAGTAAATGGATGGGCATCGAAGGTAACAATCACAGAAACTCCGTGACAAGCTTTTGCGCTGTCACAGACCTTCTTAATAATCGATTGATGACCTAAGTGCAGTCCATCAAAGGTTCCCATGCCATATACTATGGGTTCCTGTATCATATCTAACTCTGACATCGTATATAAAATATTCATACTAATCCTTATCTTTTGAAATATGAAATAGAACTTTTATTTCAGCGTACTCTTTATTATAACACAACCGTAGACTATAGAAAGTGTATATATGGATTTATCTGAAAGAAATACAATATCTCTACATACCGATCTATCAGGAATCTCCTATTCACTAAGATACCCAAGATATAAGACGTTTTGTAATCAAATAGCATACACAAGAAAATGGCCAGGCTCCCTTAAGGTTCCTGACCATTTCTTATACCTATGTTATATGTATATATTTTTCTCCACTTTCAATATGCTATCTAATCGTCGCAAGATACTCATAAACCCATTTGCATCATAGGCTCTTACTAATGTATCGACAGGAATTTCATCTGGTGACACACAGAACGTTCCATTCGGTTTCACTGTATGGACTGGTACTTGTTTGCCCTGTACTAATCGAGTGCGATTGATATCGTTGATATAGACAGCTGGCAAATGATCCAACAGGGTATCCACTGGTTTCACCGCTTGTTCTCCTAGTGTTTCTAGTTCTGAGATAGTCACTGAGTGCTCGATCTGGCAAAGCCCCACTTCTGTACGACATAATTGTGTCATCATGCCACACATGCCAAGTTGCTGGCATATATCGCGTAACAAGGCACGTACATAGGTGCCCGCAGAACACCGTACACGAATGGTAAAGAATGGAAATGCATAAGCTAGCAACTCGATGTCATAGATATGAATCAACCGTGCCGGCAATTCAAATTCCACCCCTGCACGGGCTAAATCATAGGCGCGTTGCCCATTAATTTTGATAGCAGAATACTTAGAAGGACGTTGTTCAATCGAACCTTGGAAGGACTGCACTGCTTGTTCTAGTTCGTCCCAACTAGGAGCCTTGGAGCTTTCCATAGTCCATAGCATATTTCCTGTGCTATCTTCTGTATCAGTTTCAATACCAAATTTGCATTCTGCCACATAAGTTTTACCAATGGATTCCGTATACTCAATGGCTCTCGTCGCTTTTCCTACAAAAATAGGTAGTACTCCATACGCCAATGGATCTAAAGTCCCACTGTGACCGATACGTCGCTCTTTCAGAATACGTCGACAAATGCCGATGGCGTCATGGCTCGTAATACCTGGTGGCTTAATTAAAGAAATAACTCCATCCATCAATCAATCACCGCTAAAATTTGTTCCAATGCTTCATGGATAGGACTTTCGATGGAGCAACCGGCCGCTCGAATATGACCACCGCCGCCAAAGTGACTAGCAATTTGATTCGCATCTCGTACTTTGCTACGAATGCTGGCACGTGTCAAGGTTTCCGTTTTAGATTTCAACACGATAGCCACGTCCACGCCCTTGATATTTCGAATCATGTCCACAAATCCATCGGTATCATCCCCAATGCGTTCCATCAAAGGCAATGTTAACGACATAGATACCACTTGCCCAGCATGATGAAACTTTACATTGTCTAGAACTTCTTTCATCACCTCGATGCGACCTGGTTCCACCATTTCTATGGCTTCGGAAATCACATGTGGCTCTGCTCCTGCTTGTAAACATAACCCTGCCATTTCCATGGTATGGGCTGTAGTATTGGAGAATTTAAAGAACCCTGTATCTGTAGCCATAGCCATGTACAAAGCTTGTCCCATCGATTGAGTGATTTCCCAATTCCATATCTTACATAGGTACGCCACTGTTTCTCCAGTAGAAGAAAAATCAGGACGTAAATATAAGCCGTCTGCAAATTCTGTATTAGAAATATGATGGTCTATATTAAAAGTAGGTGCACTCACTCGTACACCTACTTCTCCAATTCGTTCAAATGTGCTAGCGTCCAAAATAAGTAGCATATCCGATGTATAACCGGTTTCCAAACTTTCAATAGGCTCAATCTTAGAAGATAAAGGAAGAAAAGAAAATTTTTCAGGAATCACATCATCTACGACCATGCGGACTGCTTTTCCTTGGGCTACCAAGGTTTCATACATAGCGAGCATGGAACCAATAGCATCTCCATCAGGACTAACATGAACAGTAAGAAGAATGGAATGGGCTGTATCAATCGCGGTTTTAAGTTGATCAATACTAATTTTTGCCATTATTGTTCCTCTTGTTTAATAGAATTTAATAATCCTTCGATGTGCATACTGTAATCTAAGGATGTATCTGCATCAAAGGCAATGCTAGGAATGTGGCGCAATTGGAGCACCTTTCCTAGTTCAGAACGGAAATAGCCAGCGCTTCTGCGCAAAGTCTCTAAAGACTGCTTTTTCTCCGCCTCACTGCCGAATAAGCTTACGTAAATCGTAGCTTCTCGCAAATCACCTGTCACACGCACATCGGTAACAGTAACAAATCCGATGCGAGGGTCTTTCAACCCACGCAATAAGATTTGACTTGCTTCTTGTTTAATAAACTCTTGTAATTTTCGTACACGAACTTCGCTCATGGATATCTCCTATAATTCTGGGGCAATTTCTTCCATTTTGTACGCTTCGATCACGTCGCCTTCTTTCACATCGCGGTAACGTTCCAAAGAAATACCACATTCAAAGCTTGTCGCTACTTCTTTCACTTCATCTTTGAAACGGCGCAAGGAATCAATATGACCTTCATGGATAACAATACCATCACGGATTAAGCGAATTTCAGAGTTATTTGTGATTTTACCTTCCGTTACATAAGAACCAGCTACGATAGCTTTCGGCGTAGAAATGACTTGACGAACTTCTGCACGGCCTAGGATAACTTCTTTAAATTCAGGAGTTAACATGCCTCGCATAGCGGCTTCGATTTCATTGATGGCATCGTAAATAACACGGTATGTACGAAGGTCAACACTTTCTTTTTCAGCTTCTTTACGTACATTCGCATCTGGACGTACGTTAAAGCCGATAATAATCGCACCCGATGCAGAGGCTAACATTACGTCAGATTCGTTGATGGCACCTACTGCACTATGGATAGTATTGATGCGTACTTCTGGGTTTTTAATGCCCTCTAAAGATTGACGTAACGCTTCTACAGAACCTTGTACGTCACCTTTAATAATAATATTTAAGTCTTTCAATTCTCCTTGTTGCATTTGGTTGAACAAATCATCAAGAGTGACTTTTGTTTTCGCATTCATTTCAGTAATGCGTTGTTTTTCAATACGTTTTTCCGCAATGGAACGAGCTTCGTTGTCATCTACAGCGAACATCACTTCACCAGCTTGTGGCACATCGGATAAACCTAAGATTTCCACAGGCATAGATGGACGAGCTACTTTCACTTTTTCCCCGCGTTCATTGGTCATGGCACGTACTTTACCATATGCCACACCAGCAAGGATTGTTTCCCCTACACGTAAGGAACCTTTTTGTACCAATACTGTACATACGGGACCACGACCTTTATCCAATTGGGCTTCGATAACGATACCTTGTGCCTTACGGTTAGGGTTCGCTTTCAATTCTTGTACTTCTGCTACCAACAAGATCGTTTCCAATAGATCTTCAATACCTTGACGTTGTTTCGCAGATACAGGAACCATGATAGTATCGCCACCCCACTCTTCTGGCAACAAACCATGTTCGGACAATTGTTGTTTTACATGGTCAGGGTTAGCACCTGGTTTATCCATTTTATTGATGGCTACGATAATTGGCACTTCTGCGGATTTCGCATGGTTGATAGCCTCAATAGTTTGTGGCATAACACCGTCATCAGCAGCTACGACAAGGACTGCGATATCCGTGGATTGAGCACCACGTAAACGCATGGCTGTGAAAGCTTCATGACCTGGTGTATCAAGGAATGTAATTTTATTACCTTCATAACGAACTTGGTAGGCACCGATATGTTGCGTAATACCGCCTGCTTCAGAGGCTGTTACATTGGTAGAGCGAATCACGTCCAATAAAGACGTTTTACCATGGTCAACGTGACCCATGATCGTAACAACTGGAGGACGAGCTACTAAGCTTTCTGGGCTATCTTCGATTTCGATGATTTCTGTAGGATCTTGTTCAGGCTCCACTTCCACCACTTCTACACCGAAGTCTTCTGCCAATACCATAGCCGTTTCCACATCGATTTCCTGATTGATCGTAGCCATAACACCTAACATCATCAATTTTTTGATGATTTCAGAGACTTCACGACCCATCTTTTCAGCCAATTCTTTAACAGTTAACGGACCAGATAGTTCGATAGACGTAGCAATCGCTGCTTCTGCTTTACGACGTTCTTCTTCTTTTTGTTTGATGTGTTGCTCATTACGCTGTTTAACTTTATTTTTATTTTTTTGCAACGCAGAAGACACCAAGGATTGTGTACGTTCGCCTTTTTTACCTTTTTTATCTTTCTTATTGCGACGCTCGTTACGGTTTTCATTACGATGTTCAGACTCATAACGGCGATTTTCTTTCTGACGGTCTGCTTCACGGCTAGCTTGACGATCACGCCCTTCTGGTTTTGCTGTCATTGCTGGGTCCACTTGTGGGATTTCCAAACGGCGTTCCCGGCGTTGTCCATCATTACGACGATCATTGTTACGATCGTTATTACGCTCAAATCTACCACCATTGTTAGAACGATTACCGCCATTGCGGTTATCTTGACGTTGATCATTACGCCCTTCTGAACGGCGTCCATCACGGTTTTGTCCATTTCGTTGGTTAGAGCGATTGTCTCCACGGTCATTTCTGTCATTGCGGTGATCTCGCTGACCATTGTTTTTACCATCACGATTGAATGGACGTTCGCGCTTTTCACTACGGTCATTGCGTTCTCCACGATCGTTGCGATGAGCTCTATCTTGTTTAGGCCCACGTCTTTCACCATCTTCATTGCGACGGTATTCGTGTACTTTCTTTTGTGGTGCTTGCTGAGTTGCTTTTGGCGCTTCATTTTGTACTTGTTTAACGCCACCTGCTATCGATTGTTTAATCATAGATACTTGTGAATCCTCCACTGTACTCATATGGCTTTTCACTTCTACATTGTGCTTTTTTAAAGCATCAATCACTACTTTATTTTCTACACCTAGGTCTTTTGCTACTTCATATACTCTTTTTTTGGACATCTACATTCCCCCTCTACTGACTTTTATCTATTTCAGCTAGCAAGGATTTAGCAAATCCAGCATCATTTACTAATATAACTGCTCGCATTTCTTTTCCCAATGCTCTACCTAATTCCTCTTTGGTCCCTACTAAACGAAGTGGCACCTGATGAGACTCGGCTAAGTGCATATATTTTTTAGCATTATTCTGCGCACAATCTTCCGCCATAATCAACAGCGGATAGGCTTGCCGCTTCATGGATCGTTCCACTACAAAATCGCCTGATAATAAGCGACCTGCTCGTTGTGCTAATCCTAATATATTTAACACTTTTTCTTTATTCATGGGATATTTGTTCCTTTAAAGATTCATAAATTTCTTGTGAAACTTTATGTTTTAACGAACGCTCTAATCGTTTGGCTTTATACGCCATGTCTAGGCATTCTACTTTCATTTCCATATAGGCTCCCCGTCCAGGGGCTTTACCTGTGGGGTCAATAGAAATCTCTCCCGTTGGACTCAACACAACACGTGTTAACTCTTTCTTAGGAAGAAGTTCTCCACATCCCACACATACTCGCATAGGCTGAGACTTCTGTTTCATATTAGTCTTCATCTCCAAAAGCATCCAAGGAAATCATATCATCAGATTCCACATATTCACCGGCTTCAGCGGCTTGTGTTTCACTTTTAATATCGATTTTCCAATTTGTTAATTTCGCTGCTAGACGAGCATTTTGACCTGCTTTACCAATAGCTAACGAAAGTTGGTAATCTGGCACCACCACAGAAGATGTTTTTTCTTCATCACGAGCTACTACGCTTACTACTTTCGCTGGGCTTAAGGCATTGGCAATATATACCGCTGGATCTTCATCCCATTTCACAATATCGATTTTTTCGCCATTTAGCTCATCCACGATATTTTGTACACGTTGTCCTTTAGGACCTACACACGCGCCTACTGCATCTACTTCTTCCTCCCGAGACACAACAGCGATTTTAGAACGCATACCTGGTTCACGAGCTACCGATTTCAATTCCACTGTACCTTCTGCAATTTCTGGTACTTCTAATTCAAACAAGCGCTTTAATAGACCTGGATGTGTACGGGAAATCATGATTTGAGGCCCTTTTGTGGTTTTTTTCACTTCCACAATGTAACATTTAATGCGGTCTCCCACGGCATAGCTTTCACTAGGAATTTGCTCAGATACAGGTAAAATCGCCTCAGTTTTTCCTAGATTAATGAATACATTTCGACCTTCAATACGTTCTACCAAACCAGTCAAAATATCGCCTTCACGGTTGGAATATTCATCATAGACAATGTTGCGTTCTGCTTCTTTCAATCGTTGAATCAACAATTGTTTTGCCGTATGGGCTGCACTACGACCGAAGTTTTTTGGCGTTACATCCACTTCGATAATATCGCCGATTTCCATACGTTTGTCTAATTGACGAGCATCAGCTAAAGCAATTTCTACTTCCTCGTTTTCAGGCGTGTCCACTACTGTTTTCTTAGCCAACACTTTGTAATCTCCTGTTTCACGATTGAAATAAATATATGCCTCTTGATTGGCTCCTACCTCTTTGCGATAGGCTTGTAATAATGCCACTTCAAGAGAATCAAAAATAATCTCTGGTGCCACACCTTTTTGTTTAGTAACTGCTAATACCGCTTGTACTAATTCTTGACTCACTGGTTTCCTCCCCTAAAAATCTAAATGTAAACGAATTTGTGCAATCGCTGCACGTTCTAGGTCAATACGTTCTTCTTGCACCTGAATGGTGATGACTTCATCAGAATAGCCTTGCAACGATCCTGTGTATTGTTTTTTACCATCTATGGGTTTAAACAATTGAATATCTACATCACGTCCATGGTATCGAATGAAATCTTTTTCTTTTTTCAGCACTCGATCCAATCCTGGAGAAGATACTTCTAACAAGTAATTCTCTTTGATTGGGTCTTTTGCATCCAATACTTCACTTAATTTTTCACTGACCATTTGGCAGTCATCTAAATCGATGCCTCCCTCTTTGTCTAAAAATACGCGCAAGTACCATTCCCGCTCATGCACGTATTCCACATCCACAAGCTCTAACTCCGTAGACTCTATAATCGTTTCTACTACTTCGGACACTAATTCCTCTACGGCGTCACGTTTCATCTTATCCCCTCCTTGCCACAGTATAAGAGAAAGAGTGAGCCACAGCTCACTCTTTTAATAGATTCTATAAAAGTTAACTCTAGTATACCACAACTAACTAAAAATAGCTACAGTAAACCATTGCGTTTTAACGCTTCTTCCCACTCTGCTTCTTTAAATCCAACAAGCACTGTATCTTCTAAGACCAAAATAGGACGTTTCACCAACATACCATTGGTTGCCAATAAAGCTAATTTTTCATCCTCTGTCATAGTTGGCAATTTATCTTTGATTCCTTCTCCACGATAAATTTGACCAGATGTATTAAAGAAAGCTTTAATATCTGCTTTTTTACTCTTCGGATACCATACACCTAGTTCTTCTGCTGTAGGATTTTCTTCTTTAATATCACGATGGGTATAGCCAATGCCATGGTCATCTAAATATTTTTTTGCTCGTTTACAAGTTGTACATTTCGGATATTCAATATATAACATAGTCTGTGTCCTTTCTATTACTCTTAAATCTTACTTACCTCACAGCTTTCCTTAAGCATCTGTAATAAAACTTCCGTCATATTACTAGCGGCAAATACATAGTCTTTTAATTTGCCTCGTTCTTTCGCTACTTTCATCGCCGCTACTTCAAACGGATCTAATACCACAGAAAGTACTGGTTTTTGATCTATCTCCATAGCTTCGTCCAAATAACCGGAAACACTCTCCCCTTCAGTAGGCTCGAAACGTTCGACCTTTACAATGGGGCAATATTCATACATCAATTTGCGAAGGACTATCATAAAGTAGGCTTTATCTTTCACAAATTGTGCCGCTTCATCTTTAGTCATACTAAAAATATCTACTTTTACCCGTTCCGTTTCACCCTGTGTTGTCATAGGATTATTCCCCTTTCGCTGCTAAAAACGCTAGATAACAACGTTTTGCCTCATAAATATCAGCTTTGCTCGTCACTTCCCAAGGAGAGTGCATACTAAGCACAGCTACGCCACAGTCGATTACATTCATACCATAGAGAGCCATGATATACGCAATGGTACCGCCTCCACCGAGATCTACTCGGCCTAATTCAGCCGTTTGGTAAGAAATATTATCTTGATCCATCAAATAACGGATGCGAGCCATATATTCAGCGTTAGCATCATTAGAGCCACTTTTACCACGAGAACCAGTAAATTTGTTAAATACTACACCACGTCCCAAGAAAGCGGCGTTTTTCTTCTCAAAAGCACTTGCATATAATGGATCAAAGCCGGCGCTTACATCAGAGGACAACATATGACTATTGGATAAAGTACGTCGTACTGCTAATGGAGAAGTATGCCCCATAGCTTCCAACAATTCTGCCATGAAGTTCTCAAAGAAACGAGATTGCATGCCTGTAGCCCCAACAGAACCGATTTCTTCTTTGTCTACCAATAAAGTACAGGTAGTACGGCTTACGTTCTCAGTTTCTAACATCGCTACTAAGGATGTATACGCACATACACGGTCATCTTGTCCATAGCCGATGATCATAGAACGGTCGAATCCTAACTCTCTCGCTGCACCAGCTGGTACAATTTCAAGCTCTGCAGATAAGAAATCTTCTTCTTCAAAACCATATTGCTCTTGTAGTACTTGCAATACATAGGCTTTCACTCCATCTTTTAGTTCGCCTTTCACAGGACGGCTACCAATAAGAAGATCCAATTGTTCTCCTTCTACCACTTTGGCAGCCTTTTTCTCCATTTGTTCCTGTCCCAAATGTGGCAATAAGTCGGTTACACAAAATACTGGGTCAGTTGGGCTTTCACCAATGGCAAGATTGATGACAGTACCATCACGTTTTACCACTACTCCATGGATCGCTAGCGGCATGGTCACCCATTGGTATTTTTTGATGCCCCCATAATAATGTGTATCTAATAGTGCTAAATCACTATCCACATAGAATGGATTTTGTTTTACGTCTAACCGAGGCGAATCAATATGAGCCCCTAAGATATTCATCCCTTGTTCAATCGGTTCTGTACCGATATTCACCATAGCTACCGCTTTTTTCATGTGCACATAATAGACCTTATCTCCTGCTTTCAGCGTAGCACCTTCTTTGATAACACTGTCCATATTGCGATATCCAGCTGCTTCTGCAGCCTCCACAATTTGGTCTACACATTCGCGCTCTGTTTTACCATGATCTAGAAAACGGCGATACTTCATTGCTAAAATATCAATCTCTTGTAATTGTTCTCCTGTATATTCATGCCAAGCATTTCTACGTTCCATACTTAGCTCCTTTCTTTCTTAATCCTAATTGTTATTTTTTACGTGCATACAATTCCCGTAATCCTTGGGGCGCATTCGTTACCATTTTAGACACAAAATAGCGCTTCCCTAAATGTTTACTAGTAGATTTCCCTACATACCAATGGACCCCAAAGGTGCCATGTTCCTTGCAAGATCCCATTGATAAAAAGCGATGTTTTACCACCCCTACAATAGGGTCTAAATGCAATGGTTCCCTACAAACAGGGCATACAGTTTTAGCCCGATTGCTTTGCCGGAATATACGTGGCATGGTCACAATAGACTCAAAAATTTTATGTTCATGCCGTGAAAGTCCGTAAAAACACCGTTGTTTACCATGTTTTTCTTGTCTCTTTTGTAATGCTTTTAAAAATGGATAACGCTGACACACCATAGCTGTACAGATGGCATCATGCAAGCCATTATGGGCCTGTAAGTTCGGCACCTTCACTTGCATCTCTTCCATGGCTTTTTGCAATGCATATTGCTGGCTACTATTATGCATCGTATTAGCATATATAGATTGCGCATCAAACCAAGGGATCTCCCGAGGTACATGTACATTATGACATAGGGCATTATCTAGAAGCATTTCAATATCATCAGGCCCCCAAGATAGCAAAATACCATCAGGACCAATAAACCGTAGAAATTTTTCACATCCACGGCGAAAAGACACCCCTTCTTTACGTAATTTATCCATAGTAATATGGGTTAACTTCTCCACCGAATGATGCATAATAGGTAGAAATTTAGGAGTAATGAATACTTCAAATTGGTCTACAATTTGCAGACTTTCATCTAGTTTTACGGCACCTATTTGTATAATCTCACCAATGAATGGAAACCCTGAGCGTCGTATCATATTCGGTTCTAATGTATAGGGCTGGTTCCATTCCAAGTCAAATACAATATAGTGCATCCTTACTTCATACCCTTTCTCTCTAACATTGTCCGTATGCCCGTTAATACAGATTCCTCAGAAATGACAGATATCCCTTTGTACTTGCCCTCCTTCAAAACCTGTTTCATATTTTTGTTCACATCATACTGTTCCATAGATTCTAAAACTACGGACTTTTCTGTGAAAGGACCATACAAGGCTGGATTCGATGGTCCATATAGCGCTACAATCGGCACTCCTTGGCTCACTCCTACATGCATAGGACCCGAGTCATTTGTGACCAAGCAATCACATCGTTTCATGGCTGAAGCCAATTCTCCAATATTGAACTGCCCCGTTCCCTTAATGGCAGATTCTATCATCGTATCTAGTACGTCCTGTACCATCTCTTCATCCATAGGTCCACCAAAGAATACTATTTTATATCCTTCTTTTGCTAAGGTGTCTGCAACATGAGCAAATCGTTCCTTGGGCCAACGTTTTTCTGGAACCGCACTACCAATATTGAACCCAATAAGGCAATCCGTTTCCGTCACTCCGTGAGAGGCATAAAACGCTTGTACCTTTTCATCCCACTCAGGGCTAGTAAAGATTTCTAACCCTCCATATTCCACCGTATATCCTAACTGTTCTAGCACATTCATATACATCTGCGCAGCATGCACCGTTTTGCGGTTCAACCGGGTTACCTTCGTCATAAACGGACGAAACAGAAAATGACTCATCCCCGTAGTTACCTTTGCTTTCAACTTCCAAGCTAAGTAGGATGTCCGTTCATTAGGATGCAAATTGATGACTACATCCACAGGTCCTTGTTGGCGAATCTCTTTAGCAATTTGATTCAACCCACCAATGCTATTATGGATGCCTTTTTTGTCCACTTCCACTAACTCATCAATGTAAGGATTATGACGATATACATCCGCTAGCTTCTTGTCTATCACATAGGTTATATGACTGTGAGGCGCCAACTTTCTAAGAGCATGGATAAACGGTGTAGTGAGCACCACATCGCCTAAATGCATTAAAAAGGTTACCACAATCCGCTTTCCATCTAACTCTATCATAGGTTCCTCATTTCTTTCACTGTATCAAATACAGTGTCCACCGTAATCTGTGTCATACATTCTAAATCTTCTACCAATGGTTGTTCTAGGGTCGCCCGTGATGTAGGTGACACAATGATATGAATATGATCGCCCCCATACGGACCTGTCCGTTCTGGGCAAGTCGTCCCAAACAGAGCAATCAATGGTACTTTTAAAGCATTGGCAATATGCAGAGGACCCGTATCAGCACTGATGTACAAGGCACTATGACGAATGACCTCAATGAGTTCTTCTAAGTTCGTATCCCCAATGAGATTCACCACATTGTCACTACCAACACCGTTCACAATAGCACGTCCTTTATCCACATCCTCTTTGGCACCAATGAGCACCACCGTCTCACCTGCTGCCACCAATCGTTTACCAAGGTCAATAAAATGAGGAATAGGCCATTCCTTCACTGTCCAGCGTGCCCCTGGAGCCATGACAATATAAGGATTTTCGATAAAAGCCCCTCTAGCATTTAACTTCTGCGTCACCGTAGCCTCCGCCTCTATGAAAGTCGGTAAAGGGAACACGATGTCATCTACATCACAGCCCAAGGCACGAGCTGTATCTAAATAGCGCTCGATAACATGGTCCATTTTATGATCACCTACTAGAGCTGTATTCACCAGCCAACTGCCCTCACGAAGTTCCCAGTACGCATACCGTTTCTTTGCTCCACTTAGACCCGCCACGATGGCACTTTTCGCTATGGATTGTAAATCTAAGGAAATATCAAAGTTTTTTTCATGCAATAACTTCCATAATTGTTTCCAATAGGAAAAACGTTTTAGCTTTTTCTTATCTATGATAATAATCTCATCCACCCAAGGCTTCGGAGGGATAACATCCTTAAACTGTTCATGGACGGCCCATGCAATATGCGCCTTCGGATATTGTTGACGCAACGCATAGAGTGTTGGTAAGGCATGAATAATATCGCCTAGAGAACTCATTTTAATGATTAAAATTCGTACATCTTCTTTCATATTCCATCCCTTTCATGTACCTATAACTATACTCTATTAGTATACCATAAGATAGAAACAAAGATGATACACTATTTTGTATTTTTCTTTAGATCCTTTCATTATCTATTTCAATACTTCAAGGATATGCACCTCATATATTAAGCTTAAAGTATCTACCTGTAACAACTGCCATTCAACAGATATCCTTTCTGTAAACAGGTTTTAGTAAAGTTTTAGTAAAATATTATTAAAAATTTAGTAATTAATTATTATATCACATGTGACGCAAACTTTATAATACAATACACACATATATTAGCCAAATTGATTCATTTATGTATATAATGTATTTTCTGTATAAAAGGTATATAATGTCCTCATTAGGTTTACCTATTCATATCAAATATATATGATATATCAGAAATCCCCATAATCCAAGAACTTCTCTTTTTAACATTATATATATTTGCTATGTTACTTTACAAACCGTGTCATGTATGATTAGATGAATGATTTAAATGCACGTCTAAATGATGCATATACTGTATATTATGCATAAAGGCAAGAAAGGACTTACTTATGTTTTCTAAACTTTTTGATACTTTTTTAGTACACTATTTGGAACGATTTAATGATCATTGCTTCATTGTAAAAGTTGGCAATAACGCATATACAATCGGTGAAGGAGATCCTGAGTTTACAATTATTGTCAATAAAGATATTCCCAAAAAAGATATATTAGTATCTGCCGAATTGGCACTTGGCGAAGCTTACATGCGCAAAGATATAGAAATTGAAGGCGATTTATTCAAAGCTCTTTGCGTCGTATTAGGTCATGTTAACAAAGACTCTATTAACAAAAAAGTACTTAGTTCCCTCTTTAATATGGGGCTTAGAAAGAAAGATCAAAAACAACAAGTTTCATCCCATTATGATTTAGGGAATGATTTCTATAGTTTATGGCTCGATGAAACTATGAGTTATTCTTGTGCCTATTTCAAAAAGGAAAATGACAGTCTTAAAGATGCGCAATATCAAAAAGTACATCATATCCTTGATAAATTACACTTACAAGAAGGCATGACACTCCTTGATATTGGTTGCGGTTGGGGCTTCCTACTCATTGAAGCGGCCCTAACATATGGAGTCAAAGGCTATGGCTGTACATTATCAGAAGAGCAATGGAAAAAAGGCCAAGAGCGAATTAAACAATTTGGTCTTAAGGGTCAAGTGGAAATTGATCTAATAGATTATCGCGATGTAGCTGCCTCTGGTCGTCAGTTTGATCGTATGGTAAGTGTAGGCATGCTAGAACATGTAGGTCGCCCTAATTTACCTATATACATGGAAAATGCCTCAGCTATGCTAAAAGAAGGCGGTTTATTTTTACTTCATTATATTAGTGACCCTGCAGAAAAGGAAACCAGTGCATGGATTCGTAAATACATCTTCCCTGGTGGATCCTTGCCTTCCCTAAGAGAAATCATTGGTCTTGCCTACGAATATGATATGAATGTTCTGGATGTGGAAAATTTACGCTTTCACTATTACAAAACATTGATGTATTGGTACAATAATTTCCAAGGTGTTCGTGACCAAGTAGAACAAGTACGGGGCACTGAATTTGTACGCATGTGGGATTTATATCTATGTGGTTGTGCCGCTGGTTTCTATATTGGTAATATGGATTTGCATCAAATTCTGATGACAAAATGCATTAACAATACCTTACCATTAACACGCTGGTACTAAGTCATATATTGTAGCATTTAATACGATAGGAGCTGTCATTGTATGTGTAGGATTTACTACATATGAGTGACAGCTCTTTGTTATGTAAAAAGAGCCATTCTATGGAAATAATTTATGCCAACCCTGCCATCGATCGCATGACCAAATCAATATCCCTATTTTCCAACTCTTGAATGATATGGATATATGTTTTCTGCGTTGTGGTCATGCTTGCATGACCTAACCGTCTAGCAACACTGGCAATGGATCCCCCTGCAAACAGCAACAACGATGCATGGGTATGTCGTAATCCGTGAACAGAAATAACGGGAATCCCTAGATTCTTGCAATATCTCTCTAACCTATCATTTACCGTTGAATTGTACACAGGACCTTTCACAAAGATTGGTTTATCCTCTGGCAAATCTCTGATTAATTCAGAAAATTTAATAATCGTTTGCCAATCCAATTGAATCTTTCGCACAGAGGAGTTATTTTTCGTAGGCAAAAATCCACCACTCCCTTTGTAATCCCAAGTTTTATTCACAATCAGTGATTGATGTGAAAAATCAAAGTCTTTTGGCGTCAATGCTAACGCTTCTGAAAAACGCATGCCTGTCTTGGCAATAATAAAAATAAACCAGTCCCAATTAATTTCTGGCGTAAGATGTAAATGTACCAACAACGTGTGCAACTCGAACTGATTTAAATACTTAATCTTCTTTTCTCTCGGGGTCTTTCCCTTAATGATTGCTTTTCGTGTCGGATCCCGATCAATGAAGCCCTCATCCACCGCATCTAGTACAGCTGCCTTCAATTGATGGTGAAAGTCCATCGTTGTTTGTCGTTCATGATATACTGCATAGTCGTTTAATAATTGTTGATAGGTAATTCGATTTAACTCTGAAAGTCGTAAGTCAGGCACCAATTTCTGTAACCATACCAACGTAATCTCGTACTTCTTCATGGTTACCTCTCGAATAGCCCCTTCCTTGTACATCCGAATCCACCGTTCATAATACTTGCAAAATAATTCCGATCCTTCCTCAGCCTTTACCATATTCACACCTCTTCATTTACATGACAACATAGAAATGGCTCTTATACATATCTTACTCGCATATTTCAAAAAAAGCATATACGGAGAGATATATTGTGTATCTATCGTGTCATGTGAAAGTTGGGGAAATACTTACGCTGATGAAGGGTGATGAGGTTGTCGATGTTACTTAACGACTCTCCAATTTTAGCTTGTTCATCATATGACTTTGGGAAAAATACGTATGTATCTTTAATAGCTCCCCTTGAAATTGAAGTCACCTTAATTCCTTGCATTAAGGGAATTAATTGTTGATGATACGCATTAGAGTTTATATAGTACCCCATATATTTAGGTGCATACTTTTCTTTAGGACGACATGGAATCGTATGTAAACCAGATAATACTTTTATACCGCTAGTTCCTATGATTTCGCTACATTTTCCAACTATTGAATCTTCTGCTGTATCAGCGATGATAATATCACCATCTTTTAACAACGATCCAGTAAACCTTTTTACAATTTGCTCATCCTTTATGTATGGTAATTTATCAATAGCTACATCGATAAAATTCCCATATTTAATCAATACATCCCCATAGTGAACATTTTTTACACTCCCTACTTCAAAGTCCAATTCAGACCTTGATAATGTATTATTTTGCAATGTATCAAAGACATCAGCAAACTTACGCTGTTCCCAAGTATTTGTATGGAAGTAATAAAAAAAGAAAGCCGATACACAATCATCAGCTTTCATTCCTAAATTATACCATACCTAATAAAACTATAGATAGCACAATACTATCACTAGTAACATTCCACTCCCTTTTCATTTCTTCCACAAAGTAGTATTAACAGCCAACATTCACTGTCAGTACTAGTTTTTGTGAGTAATATAAAACCTAGATATATATCACAAATTCAAAAGCGATACAACTAGGTCTGACCCATTGTATCTCTTTATTCTTGAAAATAAGTTTTATAGCTATGCAAATAAAAGAATCTAATTCTTACTATTTATAGTAATGCATTAGCCCGTCCAATCTCTTTTATTTGCTCCACTGTTAATTTTGTAAAGCGAGCAATCATTTCTAGCGACAACTTTTCTTGCAACATCTGAATGACAACTTCAGCTTTACCTTGAGCAAGTCCTTCTGCAACGCCCTCGGCCACCCCCTCTTTCCAATATTTATAATGATCCATGGATAACATCGAGTATTCCTCCTTCCACGCTTCACAATGCTTGACCTCATATACAGCATTATCAATATCTCGCAGCAACTCATCTGTTGCTTCCTGTCCATCAATGTAGTCTAAAAACGCTTGCAACGGTTTTGACACATCATTCTGCGTTCCCTTTGTACTTAAAAATAACTTTGTAGCACCATCGTTTAAGGCAATATCATGGTCTTCGATACAAACGTTTTTGAAGGTATACTTATGACGATTGCCAGTAAACACTGGGAATGTACAAATAAAAATTACATAGGAATCATTTAATGTCGTATACTTCTGACCTTTTTGAATATGATACATATCTAAAATACTTTGATAAAACCGTGTACGTTTTACAAGTTCTTCCATGTCCTTGCTAGTTTGCATTTCAATGTTAAACACCGTTCCTTTATCATCATTTACAAACACATCAAGACGCACACTTTTAGAATCCCACCGTACATCAAGATTTTTTTCTTCATGAATATATACAATATCTTTAATCGAAATATCTAACAACCGTTCTAATACAGCCTTACAAATGTGCTTCTTTAACATCACTTTCTGAAAGATAAAATTGTCTTGGAACGTCAGTTCATCAAATGACTTAATGTACATGGAATACCTTCCTTTCCTAAATTATACCATACCTAATAAAACTATAGATAGCACAATACTATCTACTAGCAGTATTCCATATCTTTTTTATTTTTCCCATAAACTAGCACTAACAGTCAACATTCACTGTCAGTGCTAGTTTTTACACACCAGCTTTTTTATATTTTATACCCTGTTCTATACTCAATATATTAAAAAGATCCTTAATGTATTGTTAGCGTTAGGATTATCACACACACAAAATAAAAAGCCTAATGTATTGATATTTGCGAAAGCTCTTTTCGTTAGGCATTTTCATTTGACTATTTCACAAGCAAAAACGATGCGACCAACCCTCACTAGTCGCATCATTTCCCTATTATTTAACTATGTCAAAAAACTTTCTACAGTTTCACTCCCAACAGTGCTAACTGTTCTGCTATTTCTTTTTCCAATGCTGCAATGTCACGGTTATCTTGTTCAATCATGCGATTGATTTCATCAAGATCCAGTTCTTCCTCTTCTTCAAAGGTGTCCACGTAACGAGGGATATTCAAGTTATAATCATTCTCCTTGATTTCCTCTAAGCTTGCTACATGCGCGTATTTCTCTACATCCACACGGTTCCGGTAGGTGTCGATAATCTTAGCAATATTTTCTTCACTCAAGTTATTTTGGTTTTTCCCTTTTTCAAACTCGTTGCTCGCATCGATAAACAACACATCACGGTTCGTACGGTTCTTTTTGAACACTAAAATCGTGGTAGGAATGCTCGTGCCATAGAACAAGTTCGCTGGTAATCCAATGACTGCATCCAAGTAATTTTTCTCGATGAGGGTCTCCCGGATTTTACCTTCTGCAGCGCCACGGAATAACACACCATGTGGCAATACGATGGCCATCGTTCCTTCTGTGTTCAAATGGTACAAGCTGTGCAAGATGAAAGCATAATCTGCTTTGGACGCTGGCGCCAACTTGCCATAATCGCTGAAACGAGGGTCTTTCAATTTACTTTCATTATTGTCCCATTTTGCAGAGTACGGAGGGTTCGCCACCACCGCATCAAAGGATCGCGGACGGTCAATGCCATCGTGGTCCACACCATCTGGCCAATCACTTTCAAGGGTATCCGCATTATGCAAATTCATGTTGTTATAGGTCACGCCGTGCATCATGAGGTTCATGCGCGCCAAATTGTACGTCACCGTATTCAGCTCTTGCCCGTAAAAGCTCACCGCCCCTTGACGGGAACCATCAGGAATCTCGTTACGCACGGTTAGCAGCAAGGAACCAGACCCCATAGTCGGGTCATACACCGTGAAAGTGTCCTCTCGGTTCTCCAAATTCGTTGTCACCAGTTTCGCCAAAATGATACTGACCTCGTGAGGCGTGTAGAATTCGCCACCTTTTTTACCCGCATTGGCTGCGAACTTGCCGATTAAATATTCATAGATTTCACCTAGAATATCTTTGCCCCTTTCATCCTTGTACTCGATTTCATCGATTTTGGACACCACCGCATTAAGCGTTTTAGAACGAGCTGTAAGCGTAGAGCCCAAACCAGAATTACCAAGATTTACGTAGTTAAAAATACCTCTAAAATCCATAGCAGCCGCCTTATTCCGCTCAGTATTTTTATTAAAGTTTTCAAACATACGTTGATAATCACCTGCAGATACAAGACCATCATAGATGTTTTTAGTTAATGTTGCCCATGTATCTTCTGGATTGATAGCATATCCTAAAGAACTTGATATATCATCAAGGCAGTCTTCTAATCCTTCCTTCTCTACCAATGCTTTATACAGTTCATTAACAGATTTCCCCTCAGAAGAATCTACCAAACCGTTGTCCACCAAGTAATCTTCTTGATGGTTTGACAAATACTTATAAAATAAGAAGGGAAGAATATAATCTTTGAAAGAACTTGCATCCATTGTACCACGTAAATCATTGGCAATCGCCCATAATTGATTAGAAATCGTTTGTGCTTTTATATTTGCCATAAAATCTCCTTTGTATATCTCTCTTATATCTAATTTTTTATATTGTGTTTTAGTTTTATGAAAGCCTCTTAAAGTAGCTCTACAGGCCTTACTGTATCAGACTCCCTATATATTACTAGTTAATTTGTGGGAAGTATCTCACTACCATCACTAGACAAACATTTGCTGAAGAAGAGCCTTCTTCTGAAGTTGTAAGTGTTCTAACTTACGCTGATGAAGGGTGATGAGGTTGTCAAACTTAGATATAAATTCTCCAATTTTTGCTTGTTCTTCTACTTTAGGTACCAAGATCTTCTCTTTAAGAAAATCAGCTGCAACAAGATTTGTCATCATTGTAGTCTTTTTCGTACAGCGTGATAATATTTTCCCCATGATTGGTTCATAATTAATAAAATATTTCCAATAGTTTATATCATATTCAGCAATAGGTTTAAAGACCTCAAAAACATGAGACACAATCCCATCACCAATTGTATTTTCTACAAACCTCCCGTAAGAGTACTCTTTACTTTTATTTCCCTCAAATGCTATTTCTCCATATCTAAATATATTATATGTCTTTAAGTATTCTTCAGAAGATACCTTTGCATCACTTTTATAATACATGCTAGCTACAGAAATAACTTTATCTAACTTAAAGCTCAAATCATTCTTCTCAGTAACTTTTTCATACAATTCACTGAACTTACGCTGTTCCCAAGCATCCGTAAATCCTGGAAAACGAAGTTCTGGAAATTGCTCTCCATTTTTCGGAAACAATTTTTGAAGTAAAGCTTTTTTCTTCAATTTTAAGGATTCTAACTTACGCTGATGAAGGATGATGAGGTTGTCGAAATCAGTTAGTACCAAGCTTATTTTCTCTTGTTCTTCTTTTGATGGTATATATAATTTAAACTCTGCATACTCTTTAGAGTTCACCCCTGGCTGCCCCGATCTTTGAGACGTGATTTTTATAAATAAATCATAGTTTTCAGTTAATGTATTCTGATAAACAAATTTTGCATTATTAGATGGGTTTACATGCCCTCTAATTAAGAATCCTGCAAAATATAAATCTCCATCATTAATATCATAAAGATATGTTTTACCAACACTTGCACCAGTTCTAGCAAATAGAATATCACCTTCTTTTAGCTTATACATTTCTGTATCAGCATCCTGAAAATCTATTTTTGGCGTTGTCAGGTTTGACTTCAAAAACTTATGACTTACATCGTCAATATCTGTGATACGAATATATTTATGCACCCCATCATACTCTGTCGCTGCAGCATTTAACCCATACTCAAATCGGTCAATTACGTCCCCCAGCTTACGCAGTTCCCAATCTCCTGTAAACCCAGGGAATCTTAATTTCGGCACCTTATGTTTTTTTCCGCTCATTATATCACCATTCTTTATCCTTCACTGACATACTCATTCGCAAATGCATAGATGGCCTTAATTACCCCTGTTCTATATGCAAGCAAGCCCAGTTCTACTACTTTGGGATCTTTTGCCTTGCTCCTATATTCCTTTCCCGCTACCTTTTTCAATTCCGTCATACGTCCAGCATCATCGAAATCCTCTTTACCATACTCATGACGATTAAACATATCTAAAAGTTCCTCATTAGTAATATGATCAATAATCCCCCATTGTTCCCGGAATTTATAAATCTTGTCATTCACAAGACCTACATTAACAGTTTCAACGATATCCAAGCAATCTTTCAATTTTACTGGATATGTAATATTGCTATTAACAGGTGGGTAATCTCCATTATAAATTTCAGTCGCAGCCTTATTAATTTGTTTAGCCAAGTGCCTATCTTCTAAAGATAATGCAAAATTATTAATTTTTTCAAGGTATGAGTCAGCATCTATTTTTCGATTTTCATGGACCGCGTTCATTAAGCCCTCAATAAGTTCTGTCAGATAATCGTAATTTACTTCTACCTCTTTTACATGAACCATACGAAGTTCAATATGTGTTACTGGAATACTTCGTGCATCTGCTAGACGTTCTTTTAAATCATTCACCAACGATGTAGTTAGCATCTCTTCTTCCTCTAGGGTCATTCCTACCATACGGATTAAATCCTCTGGTTTATCATAATCATAACCTATGAGTGTACCATCAAGAACCTCTGCATCATATTGCTTTAATTTTCTCATTCCACTATTGTACAAACGCATAACATTAAGCATTTCTTCCTGTTTAGCTTCACTACGTGGCACTTCTGTAAAATGATCTGTCATATCTCTTAATTGGTTTACAATATATTGAACCTTTACCAATTGTTCTTTAAATGACTCAGCCAAAATACCTGCATCTACGAGTTCTTTTGGATCTGCTTCATCCCCATCAATAAACGATTCTTGTACGTTAGCTGAATCTCTATTTGCATAGATTCCCAATGCCTCGTTCATATGCTTTTCGTTCTGAATAGGCCAACGATAATTAATAATACGACCAAAATCCTTTTTACCTATATTAGCAATTCGATTAGTTCTAGAATAAGCCTGAATAAGAGCAGCCCCTTTTAATGTTCGATCCACATATAAAGTATTTAATTGAGGTGCGTCAAATCCTGTTAATAATTGTTCCACGACAATAACTATATCCAAAAATTTTCCATCGCGAGCAGTCCGATTCAATCGACTCCTTACATCCTCCATATACGCGGCATCATCTTCGATAACAAAACTAGTCCCAAACATTTCATTGTAATGTTTCATAGCGCGCTTCAATCCATCATTTGCTTCAATTTGCCCGTCATTATGGTTTGTACTTTTTCGATAAGTAATAGCAACCTTTAAAGTAAATTGTCCAAGCTTAGCTCTCTCTTTATTTACTTTTTGAAATTCATCAAAATACATCAGTGCCATAGGTATACTAGGACTATTACCGCCTACATGTGTAGTAAACAAAGCATTGTATAAACCATCACAAGAACGATTGCGCCAGTGCTTAAAGATATCATCCACAACTAATCGAACATGTTCTTCATTATTGTCATAAAAGCTAGGTGTTAGCATATCATCCATATCATCGGAAGTCATATTTAAAATACGTTCACGTATTTCTTCATCAGTCCAATATGGATAACATTGACGATAAAAGTTCGGAAGATATTCTTCCTTCATTGTTACTTCATCAATAGTCGTTTCAAAATCCACTTTAAATCCTAAGACATTTTTATCTGATATAGCTTCACGAATAGTATATGCATGTAGTATATTTCCAAAAACCTCATGTGTTTTACTGCAAACGCTACCTCCCATATTATCAAACATAGGTGTTCCAGTGTAGCCTACCCAGGCAGCGCCTTTAAATACCTTTTGTAACTCCTCAAAGCTGTCACCCCCTGTAGAGCGATGGGCTTCATCCACAATAAAAACATAATTCTTCTTCGGTAAAACGAAATCTTTACGTTTAATAAGGTTTATTAGTTTTTGTACAGAAGTAACAATAATACCATTTCCTTTATCGCCCAGTTTTTTCTTGAGTTCTTTTATATTTTCCGTGCCACCTATCATCTCATGTTTCCGCCCATCCATATCAATACTACCTGTGGGATCATAGGCCTTATAATTTTCTTCTGTTTGTCTTGTTAAAGCAATACGGTCTACTAAAAATACAACTTTATCTATATTAGGCATTCGACTTGCTAACCACGCTGTTTTAAAGCTAGTAATTGTTTTTCCTGATCCAGTAGTATGCCAAATATATCCCAATCTATTAATCGGCGCTTCAAAATCAGCAATTCTCAATGCTTCCAGCACTTTTTTTGTGGCATATACCTGATATGGTCGCATAACTTTCAGTACTTGATTGTTTTTACTTCCATCAAGAATTGTAAATTGCGTAGACATCTGATGGGCCATTGGAATTGACAAAAATATGTCAGTAAATACTTTCCAATCTCGTACTACCTTTCCATCCTCTGGATCTTGCCAATAAAAAGCAAAGTCCTCATTAAACATTTCATACGTAGTATTTGCCATATATTTAATTTGTGTAGGTTTCATTGCTACAAGAATTTGTACGGTGGAAAATATATCACTATATTGTCTTTCCTTAATATACTCTTTAATCTGATTTAATGCAGATTCTATTCGTTCTTTAGATCTTTTTTCTTCTATTTGAATGATTGGTAACCCGTTAATAAGTAATGTCGTATCAAATCTTCTATCTTGTCCATCTGGACTCTTTTTAGGACATTGTATTTGGGTCACTACCTGATATATGGTATTTCCAGCACCTATTTGTTTTTGATCAAAAATTGTCAGTATTACATGCCGTCCATCATCTAAGTCTACCTCTACTTCAGATTTCCCATTAACTCCGTATAAAAATTGCCCTGCCTGATAAGGTGTATATAACTCATTAATCACTTTTTGTACTTGACCAAATTCTGTATCACTTAAAGGTACATTCAACACATCTTGATTTAATCTGTATAAAATATCTCGAAAGTTTTTCCATAAAGCTTCTATTGTTTTAATATGTGGCTCGTACTTCCATAGCTTTCTACGGAACATCTTTGTTGAATCATAATTAAAATCTTTATTTCCCCCTTCACCGATTTGACTAATGTTCCCCCCCGTAGTAAGACGCTCAAGCAACAATGATTCAAATACTACTTCTTTCATGCCTACTGTGCATTCCATCTCTTACACCCCCTGTAATTGTGCCACTCGCAATGTATACATATTATGTGCTACTCGTTGTTGCAAAGAACGCACTCGCAATTCCTTGTAATACACATCGCCGATTAATCGTTGTATTTCGAGCGTTGGTAACTTCGGCAGTTCTATGTCTTTCAATAGTTTTAAACTGTACCGAATGACTTGGCTACCTTGCAAGTTTTGTTGGAACTGGCGTTTGATACTTGGATGTTCATTGATGAGGAACATCATGTATTTACAGTCAATTTGTTTAGACGTAGGCACCATGCGCACATAGTTCTGTGTGAAAATATATCCTTCATGATCTTTACCGACGATAGTCGCTTCCCCAGAGATCGTACTGAATAACAAATCGCCTTCTTCTAGTACATCTCCTGTGAAAGTCGTTTTAATTTGTTTCCGATCTTGTCGTTCACCTGGCACGCCGTGTATATCTTCATAGAGTTCATTTTGACCATATAAGGTATATATTTTTGCCTCTCCTGTAACGTCTTCATCTAAGCGATATTGAGATACCCCTGTATTGCTATGAAATAAGTCTTTGATACATACCATAGAAACCATCTCCTTTTCTCTAATTTTGCATTTTAAAAAATTACCGTGATTAACTTATGGCTTAAGTATACACGGTAATTCTAAAAAATGCAAGTATGTTATTGTAATTTTTAAAAATTATTTATACAGTTTTTTCTTTTTTCCTCTTACCTCATCTACCATCTCTTTGATTAATATCCTTTTGGTAATTTAGTTCATTTTTTAATGCTTTTTGAATAATCAATCTATTTCTGTTATCCAATAATTGAGTGTAAAATTCTTTTTCTACATGACTTATATAAGGAATCTCTCTAATTATTGCATGAACAATTTCGCTGTTATATTTTGGTGCTATTCGCTTAATTGCTTCCGCTATATCGTTTGAACACTCATAATTATTTTTTCTATTATCAACTAATATATGGTAATAATTCATTCTAGCATTGTTAAATTTAAATATAGAAACAGGATCATTTTTAGAAATTCTATTAAACACACTAGAATCATCAAGAAACTTCTTTTTCTCGTCTTCACTTAAAATCGGATATAAACTAGCCCCACAATCATATATTGGTGACATTCGTCTTATATTAGTTTCTTCATTAAATATATAGCCCCAATTATTATGATGTCTATCTGGATTTCCAATTAATGCATCTGCAACAAACATATCCCAAAAATATCGTTCCATCTCATCAGTTTTTACAACTTCTTGTTCTTTAATAAATTGTAATGTTTTTTCTAAGGATACGCCCTTATTATCGCTATTAATATGGTTTACCTTATTTTGTAATTCTAAGAATGAGCCTAAACTTTCTTCCTTTGACAAGAAATCTTTACATGCAACAACTAAATCATTATTATATGTGCAAAGAAATACATCTTGAACATCTAATCCAAGAGATTTAATGACTTTACATGAAATATACTCTGTAATACAAGAGTTAGCATAGCTTGTATCTCTGTTATTTTGTCTAACTCTCTCAGGTAATTTCAATAAGTAGTATTCACCATTATCTCGTACAGAGTATTTTTTACCTGCACCACCATAAGAACGGTAACTTATTTCAATTCCATCTATATTAGAAAAATTCTCCATTGAGATTCCCCCAGTAATATTCATTTCTTAATTCATCAGCTTCTTCTTGACTAATAACTCGATCGCACCAAACCGAATTGATGACACTATAGATATTCATAATTTGCATTTTAAACTCAATTCTATTATTCATAGTTCGATCCTTTAAATATGTTTCTTTAGCTGTATTTAAAGCAGCGATTTCTTCTCTTAGGAAACGATAACCCTCTGAATTTGTTTTCATAGTACCCTCTTTTCTATCAGCACGTTTGATGATTATAAACCCATACCTCTCATCTAGTGTTCCATTCTAACTGTAATTCAGAATTGTTAATAATCTTCATTCTAGTCTGTTCTTCGTTCGACAACCGTATTCCCATATCTGGTAATCCTTTTATATCTAGATCAGATAATAGGTTCATATATAGTTGTCTATCACTTTTATTAATAATAATAGGAGCAATCCCTTGTTGCAGACAAGAATGAACAATTAAGGCACGCCCAGTTCTTCCATTGCCATCAGAAAATGGATGTATTCGTTCAAATCGCAAATGCTGCTCCATGATAACTTCTATTTTTTCTTCCACAGTATTAGAGAGCTGAAGTCTATATTCTAACGTATCACACCAGTTTTTTAATTCTGATTGCACTAAATAAGGTTCTGTAGTTGTAAAATCAGCCCCTATGATTATATTATGAATCGTTTTAAATGCTCCTGCATCTTCTCTAATATCTTGTAATAAATAACTATGAGTATCTTTTATTAGTTCAATAGTAATTTCCTTGGGACAATGATCTGTTAAAAATCCCATATATTTCTTATAGTTTTTGACTTCATAAAATTCACGTTCATGCATCGCTCTAGGAATGATACCATCTAATAAAATACATTTAGCTTCATATTGTGTCAGTGTATTCCCTTCAATAGCGGTACTATGGTGAGCCATTCTAACTAGCATATCATCCGCATAACTACATGAAAGTTTCAAGCTAATCATCTCCTTAATCAACGCAGTTTATACACCTGTATTACGTACTCCTCTGTAGTATTAGAAGTTCCTACACTCATATTACGCTTCCCTCTATTGTATTAGCATTTTTACAGCTCTTACACTAGATGGTTGCATCTGTTTTAGACATCCACAATTTTTCAATTCCCAATCCAATAGCCACGCTTAGTGCAATAGCGCAGATTTCAAATATGGACGGTGTAATATATACTAATGGGCTACCTGTGAAAGCTGGCAATGCTTTCCCTGCCCAAGCTTTCACAATTTCTGGGATATATCCACCGAATAGGATATGCGCATTGGTTGCCACCCACCATACTGCCATGACTACGATAGCAGTCACACGAGGCCACAATGCTGTGCGACGTGGATATAAATATAATACCATGCTACCGATAGTGGTCAACATCATAAGCACTACCCCGATGTATAGGCTAGCAATGAGTCCTGCAAAGCCCTGCGCATCTAACGATGCTTGAATGATAGGATCCTCTAGATTGAGGTACATCACATCCCCTAAAAATAGCATCGGCAATGGCAACGCATAGGTACAAATATTCAATACTGTATCGATAAAGTAATGACGTTCTTTACGTGCCATCCAACAATCTAATAGTTTTGCTGTACCGATCATGAGTGCAACTGCAACTAGCATAGTCAATATCCAAACTAGCATGATGTAGATTGGTTCATTTGGCAAAGTAAAGGGCAACACCCCATTGCCAAAGAAAAAGAATAAATTCCACCACAACCAAGCGTATGTATAATGGCCTTTCCCTAAGTGAAAGTCAAATTGCCCCGCCAGTCTTGGTACTGCTTTCAGCCCCAAAGGAATCCCCAAGGAGGCAATGACAAACATAATAATGCTAGATGTGTCAAACTGCCCTAAGCTAAATACCAAGCTGAGCGGAATAATCCAGAGCATGGACCAACTGTAAAATTTTATATAACTTCTCATATTACACCTCTGTATTCTTTCCACCTGCTAATGCCAATACTAAGGACAAGGTCACTTGGCAATACATGATGATGGCAAACACCACATCACGACCGATAGTCGGTAAGTTCCACAACCAAGATAAATCTAAATTGTTGAACACCAAGAATGTACCCCCTTGTACTAGTGCCCAAGCTACTACGTACACGCAAATCGGTATTCTACGAGCCTTTGGACCAAATCCACTTTCACTAGAACGTAAGTAGAAAATAGGAATTAATAAGGACAACACTTCATAGCTGACACCCGCTGCCATGGCGCTCATCCCCGTATGAATCGTGTAGGCCCCTAGGGGAATCAATATAAAAAATATACTCATATACATCGTGCGTTGCACTACGTCTTGTATCGTTGACATATAATTTCCTTTCTATACCAAAATTATTTCATCGATTTTTTCTATGCATAATCGCTGTATCTAACAGCTTTTTCTTCCTTTTCTCTATATATAGCTTATAAAAATCTTTATTATCACCAAATAATTTTTCTCTTAAATAATTTGCCTCATCAATTGATATTTCATAATTATGTTGAGCTATATTGATAGATCCATAGAGTTCATCTAGCCATACATCAATATAATCACCATTTTCCAGAGCCTTTTTCAGACCTTGTATATCATTATATAAATAAGCAGGCAACAATTCTTCATTAATCATACAACTATGCTCCTTACTTAAATTAATTATCTCTTCCTATAGTATAACAAACATCAGCCATCTTATAAATACATATACGGTTTCAATTTTACAAACAAAAAAGCATCCTTAAGGATGCTTTTTATATGTTATGCTACAACTGCTTCTACTTCGATGCAGTCATCGTTTGTTGTTTTAGTTTTTTCCAATAATGGAGTCATGCTATACATACCCACGCCTAGTGTGAATAAGTTGTGAATCCATGCAGTGGAGCTAGGAGGCATTACTCCCAACACGCCCAATCCTACAAGGCCACCATTCACACCTACGATGGAATTATAGTTAATTTTAATACGATCCATTAATTTCATGGAAATACGACGTAAGTCAACGATGGCAGTTAAGTTATCACTGGACACTGTGACATTGGCAATTTTTTGTGCAATTGGTGCACCTTCATTCATACCAATACCTACGTGTGCTTCAGATAATGCCAAGGAGTCGTTGATACCGTCCCCTACCATCATCACTGTGTAGCCTTCTTCTTTTGCTTTACGTACGTAATCAGCTTTGTCAGTTGGCATAACTTCTGCATGAACTTCGTCAATACCAATTTCCGCTGCTACGCGTTCTGCATTTTTACGGCTATCGCCAGTCATCATAACGATTTTCTTCACACCTAACTCATGAAGTTCGCGGATCACAGTTTTCGCTTCTTCACGCACTGGGTCTTTAATACAAATAACCGCAGATAGGACGTTAGAAATCGCTAAATATAGATAGGAGCAACCTTCTGGAAGGCTTTCAAATTTAGCTTCTTCTCCAGCTGGAATTGTTGTTTTTTCATCTTCAAAAATGAAGTGATGGCTACCGATACGCACTTTGCGGTTACCCACTTTGGATGCAATGCCATGTGCCACAACATATTCTACTTTGGAGTGCATTTCTTTATGTGGTAAATGATGATCTTGCGCCGCTGTCACTACTGCCTTCGCCATGGAATGAGGGAAATGCTCTTCCAAGCAAGCTGCTAATGTCAACATTTCATCTGCATCATTACCGCCAAATGGAATGATTTCTTGGAATACTGGTTCTGCTTTTGTTAAAGTACCTGTTTTATCGAAAACAATCATATCTGCTTCTGCAATGCGTTCCAAGAATTTACCACCTTTTACAGTGATGCCACGGTTGGACGCTTCTTGCATAGCGGATAATACTGCCAACGGAATGGACAATTTCAATGCGCAGGAGAAATCTACCATAACGAAAGATAAGGCTTTCATCAAATTGCGAGTTAAAGCAAAGGTAGCAAATGCACCTAAGAAACTCACCGGTACTAATTTATCTGCCATGCGGTATGCTTTTTGTTCCATACCAGATTTCATTTGTTCAGATTCTTCGATCAAGTTTACGATTTGTTCGAAACGAGTATGTTTACATGTAGTGCGTACTTCAAAGGAACATTGACCTTCTTCTACCACAGTACCTGCATACACCGAAGTACCTGCATCACGACGAACTGGTTCAGGTTCCCCTGTCATGGAGCTTTCATTTACAAGAACTACGCCGTCCACAACTTGTCCATCCAATGGCACTACTTCGCCTTGGCGAACTACTACGATGTCGCCAACCTGTACTTCACCAATTGGTTTGCTTACTTCTACGCCGTCTACGAGAACCCAAACTTTGTCTACGTTCAAGGACATGCTTTCAGCAAGGTTAAGCACGGATTTACGTAATGTCCACTCTTCCAAGATTTCGCCGATGCCTAATAAGTACATCACAGCGCCAGCTGTAGAATAATCTTTTTGCAATAATGCGGCACCAATAGCTACGCCATCTAATACTTCTACAGTCAATTTGCGTTTCCACAATGTTTTGATCGCTGTACCGATGAACTTGATACCATCGAACCAAGACCATGCTGCTGCAATAGGTGCTGGTAACACAATTTTTTTACCGATATAAAGCAATGTTTTATCGATCATTTCTTCTTTGTAACGCTTGTTGACAAGGCGAGGTGAAAGTTCATGCAATGCTGGTGCATTGGCTAAATCCAAATCTTGTAATCCGAATAAAGCAGCTTTCACAGCACTTTCATCACCAGTATGTTGGATGATGATATCACCAGAACGCGTATAGAAGTTCGCTTTGGTAATGGCTTCACAGGCCATCAATGTATCTTCGATATATTGAGCCTGTGCGTCATTAAACTTACGTCCCTCAATGCGTACATGAAGACGACGGGACAAGCGTTGCAACATTTTAAATTGCATCATGGATTATTTTCCTTCTGTTAACACTTCTTCGTCACGAGTTTCGTTGATTTCTTGTGCTTCAGCCAAGATGCTACCAGTGGAAGCTTGTAATTTTTCAGTAGTTTTTAAGATGCTGTCTTTTGCACGAAGACCTGCTGCTACTACGTTAGCATATACTTTGCGAGCATCTTTGGAAGTTAATACTTTTACACCTACTGTGCCTAAAGCTAAACCAGCTGCGAATACATTAGCATCTCTTAAAGTTTCTTTTTTTACGTTGAACATTGTTAGTTCCTTTCTGTGAGCTCTGTCACATTAATACATGAAAATATATTAAAATTAAAAATTGTAAAGATAAGAGGGTCCCGTGTTACCGAGTCCCCTCTTACCAAACTTATGGTATCGAATTAGTTACTTTTCAGCTTGTTCTTCGTGACCACCACAGCCACAACCGCATCCTGATTCGGATTCAGATTCAGAAGAGGAACCACATCCTCCACCGCATCCGCCACCACAACCGCCTGCGCTTGTTGCACTTTTATATACTCGGTATGCAACATAGAGAACAGCTAGTAAACCAATTGCGTATACAATAACACTATCCATAGTATACACTATCTCCTTCTCATTTTCAAGTACTTTTTAAAAATTATTTTGCGAATGCAACAAACTGCATAATATCAATGATTTTTTGAAATAAAATTTTTCTCAATCTCAATTATATTGTTTGTTTACTATCAATATTGATTAACCTAAGCCTAAGGCTCGACCAATATGAACTGCTAAGTATGCACCTACCCAAGCTAGGATACTAGTGTAAGCAAATACGGCACCGAACCATTTCCAGGAGTCAGTTTCACGTTTTAATACCGCCATAGTCGCCAAGCATGGTAAATATAGCAAGGCGAATACCATCAAGCCTAAACCGATGGCTGGTGTGAAGTCTGGATCAGTAGACAAGAATTCTTCCAAGGATTTAGAATCTGCATCACTTGCTTCGATCGCGTAAATAGTACCTAATGTACTTACCATTACTTCTTTCGCTGCTACTGCGGCTATTACGGCAATGTTCACACGCCAGTTAAATCCAAGTGGTTCCATTATAGGTTGAATAAAACGTCCTAATTCAGCTGCATAGGATTGTTCAATTTTTTCTTTACCTTGTTGAAGATCTAATTCTTTGATTTCACCTTCTTCAACTTTATGGTTTACATATAAAGTCCAAGCCACTGGATATAATTCGTCAGCTTTTAACTCTTCAAAGTATGCAGGTTCTTCTATAGTTTCTTCTTCAATTGTTTCTGCACCATCTTGAGTTACTTCTTCTACAGTAACTTCTTCCTCTTCAGCTGGCGGGTCATCTTTATGCTCTTCGTCTAAAGCAAGCATTTGATCATAAATAGCAGCGACTTTATCTTTGTCTTCATCATTTGCTAATTGCGCTTCATCTAGAATTGTGGCAGCTGTTTGCTCATGCATAGCAGTTACTTCTGCTTTTGCTGCATCATAATCTTGAGAGTATTCTACATCTTGTGGGAAGGATGTTAAGAACCAAATCAAGATGGATGCTGCCAAGATGAATGTACCTGCTTTTTTAAGGTACATCACGGAACGTTCCCACATATGAATGCCTACGGAACGAAGTGTTGGCATATGGTATGGAGGCATTTCCATTACGAATGGTTCTGCTTCACCTTTAAATACATAGGTACGAAGTACTTTTGCAGTTACAACAGCTACGACGATACCCAATGTATAGATACCTAACAAGATCGTTGGTGCATCTTCTGGTGGGAAGAATGCTGATGCTAGTAATGTATATACTGGTAAACGAGCACTACAACTCATAAATGGAGATACTAAGATCGTAATCATACGGTCTCTTGGGTTGTCAAGGATACGAGCACCCATGATGGATGGTACGTTACAACCAAAGCCCAATAGCATAGGGATGAAAGATTTACCATGTAAACCTACCCCACGCATCACACGGTCGATAACGAATGCCGCACGAGCCATGTAACCAGTATCTTCTAAGAAGGAAATAGAAACGAATAATAGAACGATGTGAGGGATAAAGCTAATAACAGCCCCTACACCACCGATGATACCATCATTCAGCAAGGATTTTAACAAGCCATCTTCAAGATTAGCTCCGATGAAATCTGTTAATAATTTGAAAGCACTTTCCAACCATCCTTTAGGATATTCTGCTATGTTGATAACTAAGTAGAACATAACCCACATGATGCATAAGAAGATAGGAATCCCCAACCAACGATTCGTTAAGATTTTATCGATGTTGTCGGATTTTGTATCTTCATGTTCAGGCACTACTTCTAGCACGCCGTTGAATACGTCTACTGCAAAACGATGACGGTATTCTTGGAACACGATATCCATATCAACAGATTTGTTCAATTCTGTGCGCAATGCTTCTGCTTTGCTAAGCACCACACCAGATTTGTCTAATTCTTGTACTTTTTCTAAGATATCTGTATCTTGTTCTAATAACTTGATAGCTACCCAACGATGTGGATAACGACCAGTGTCAAGTTTTGCTACTTCTGCCTCTAATTCTGCGATAGCTGGCTCCAATACGTCGCCATAGTTAACGCGAACATTAGGAATTTTGCGTTCTTTAGATACTTTCACAATGCCACGTAGCGCACCTTCTGTACCTTTATTAACACGGCCGATAGTTTCTACTACTGTGGAACCTGTTAATTCTTCTAATTTTTTATTATTGAACTTTAAACCCATTTCTTTTGCCACGTCTACCATGTTCAAAACAAGTAGCAATGGTTGTTCTAGTTCAATTAATTGTGCTGTTAAGTACAGGTTACGTTCTAGATTGGACGCATCCACTACATTGGCAATCAATTCTGGGTTTTCATTGATGATAACGTTACGTGCTGCCAATTCATCGAGAGAACGTGCTGTTAAGGAGTATGTACCTGGTAAGTCGATGATTTCAATGTCATGACCATCGATTTTCGTTTCCCCAACTTTTTTCTCTACTGTAACACCGGCGTAGTTACCTACGTGTTGACGGGATCCCGTCATATTGTTAAAAATACTTGTTTTACCACAGTTAGGGTTACCCGCTAAAGCAACCTGAATCTTGGTATGTGTGTTGTCTGCCATCTTAGCAATTCTCCTTATTGGACTTCAATTTCGATCATTTGTGCTTCACTTACGCGTAGTGATAATTCGAAGTTTTTCACTTTGATTTCCACTGGGTCTGCTAATGGCGCATACTTCATAACACGCACAGCCGTTCCTGGTACAACACCCATGTCCACCAAGCGATGCTTAATGTTGCCAGATCCATTGATAGCTACAACAGTACCAACTTCACCGGGCTTCATCTCGGATAATTTCTTAACCATAGTACACCTCCTACATACAAAATATAACAACCAAACCTATCATATATAATTATATGAGTAATATTTATATTATAGCACATTATAAAATATTATCAATAATTAATCTCGTTTTATTTTTATCGTTTTGTGAAATTATAAATCTATTTTTATCAAGTGTATTTTGTGCAAACAATCTATTTATCAAGAGTATATTAATCATGCCTTTTTATTATTCTCAATTTTTTCTTTTTAATTAATAATGATATGTAAGGTATATATTTCTCATTATCTATAACTAAAAATGATTCTATAAATACTTATAAAGAATACCTATTTGGAGCTAATACCCTTTCCTTCACAACTAAACCATCTATTCCATGGCATTACATCACTATGTGAAAGAACTTTCACAGGTCCACCTAGCTAGAAATATGATATAATAATACTATTAAGTCATTTAGAAACGGAGATACATTATGAAATCATTTCAATCCTTAGGCATCGTGCCTGAACTGATACAAGCATTACAAAAGGTGGACGTGAAAGAACCAACGCCGATCCAAGAAAAATCGATTCCCCTCATCTTCAAAGGACAAGATGTAATCGCCAAAGCCCAAACAGGGACAGGCAAAACGCTGGCATTCTTGTTACCACTATTGCAACGCATCCACGTAGATGTGCAACAGGAGCAAGCCCTTATCATCGCCCCTACACGTGAGTTAATCCAACAAATTGCAGAGGAAGCACGTCACTTAGGCGCTATCTTAGGAGTAGACGTATTACCCCTGATTGGAGGCAGAACGATCGAAGGCCAATTGCAAAAGCTAGGTCGCCGTCCTCATGTCATCATCGGTACACCTGGCCGTTTGCTGGATCACGTCAATCGTGGTACGTTACACTTGAACTCCATCCGCCGTGTTGTGTTGGACGAAGCGGACCAAATGCTTCATATGGGATTCTTACCAGATATAGAAAAGCTTATTAGTGGCACTAACGGTAAACGTCAACTATTAATGTTCTCTGCCACCATCCCTGACAAGATTCGTAATTTGGCAAAAGCCTATATGCAAAAACCGACGTCCGTCACTGTCCAAGGGGAAAATATTACCCTCGATACGATTGAACAAAAAGTATACATGATGGAAGAGCAAGACAAAGTAAACCGTCTTGTGGCGATGCTGGAGGCAGACAATCCATATCTAGCTATCGTATTCTGTAACACCAAAGAGGGAGCCATTAAACTCTCCTACGATTTAGCTCGCAAAGGTGTAGAGCTTGGTGAAATTCATGGAGATATGACACAGGGCCGTCGTACGCAAGTCTTGAAAGAATTTGCTAAAGGCAATCCCCCTATTTTAGTAGCTACCGACATTGCCGCTCGTGGTATCGATATTGAAGGTGTTAGCCACGTATACAACTTTGATGTACCGCACGACATGGATTATTACATCCATCGCATCGGCCGTACTGGTCGTGCTGGCTCCACTGGTATTGCCGTAACCTTTGCTACGCCAGCTGAAGAAATTTGGGTACGCCGCATCGAACGATCCATCCAAGCTACTTTGACAAAATACACCAAGGATGGACAGGTGAAAACAAAAGGTTCTGGCTTAGCGCCTAAGAAGGAAACTGCTAGCAAAAAACCTAAAATTAAAAGTACCTACCAAGCGACGAAAGCAAAAGCTCACAAAGCTCGTGGTCATAAAGGGGCCAACACACGGGTACGCCGTACAACATCTAGTGGCTCTAGCAATCGTTGTCGATGTAAACGATAAGTTTCTATTACCGGCAGACTGTTCTTCTAAGAG
>CAUQIT010000013.1:0-62098 GCA_963518505.1 uncultured Veillonella sp.
GGGCCTATAGCTCAGGGGTAGAGCAACCGGCTCATAACCGGTCGGTCCCTGGTTCAAATCCAGGTGGGCCCACCATAAGAGACCATCTCACTTTGTGAGATGGTTTTTTGTTATCTATAAGGGTTCATTGTATAATGAAAGAGAAGTTTACAAGGGATAATAACTAATAATGAGTATATAAGAGTAGTTGTCAATCTTTGGCGGTGTATGAAACGTGTATATAAGGAATGTATATGAATATATGCCAGTGAAGATAGATTAGAAATGTGAGCGTAAATATGGCACTTTCAAAACGATTAGAACAAGTATTACATATGATTCCGCAATGTCAAACGGTGGCAGATGTGGGAACAGATCATGGATATTTAGCGGTGGCTTGTATAGAAAAAAAAGTGGCTACACAAGTCATTGCCATTGACGTCAATCAAGGTCCGTTAGAATCTGCTAAAGGATTGGTGAAAGAACGGAAATTAGAAAATTATATTGAATGTCGATTAGGAGACGGATTAGCTGCCACAAAAGAAGGAGAAATTGACTGCGCAGTCATTTGCGGTATGGGTGGAGAGTTGATGCAACACATCATTACGGTAGGTCCTGAATTGTTACATACCTATGTATTACAACCACAAAGTCACCGACGGGAATTAAAACAATTTTTAGTTGACCAAGGGTATGGTATTATCGAGGAAGCATGCTTAGTAGAGGGCAACCAATATTATGATGTGTGGCTAGTACAACGAGGGGCTACTTCGGTGTATAATGAGCTACCTAGAGAATCGATGTTATGGGAATATGGTGCTTTGTTACATCAAGAACAATCTGAAATTTGGGCACAACACATACAACGTAGAATTGAAACGTTGCAAGCTATCTTACAACATATGCGTGATACAGTGAAGTCCAGTAAGGCTATTCAGGTGATGGAACAAGAATTGCAAGCATTACAAGATATTTTATAATAGGTACAGGTGAAACTTTCACCATTAAAAAAATCTAACCATTGATGCGTATGGAATGTTCAATCATACCTTGAGATGGTGGATAGGAGGTATATATGGTAACGATGAAGGATATTGCTCAAGCGATTGAAAGTCAAGCGCCACTACAGTTACAAGAGTCTTGGGATAATTGCGGATTACAAGTGGGATCTATGAGTTCACCAGTACAACGGGTATTAACGGCATTAGATGTGACGCCAGAAGTAGTGACAGAGGCGATAGAGCAACACGTAGATGTGATTGTGACACATCATCCAATGATTTTCAAAGGCATTAAATCTATCAACACTGATACGATGCAAGGTAAGATGATTGGAGATTTATTATGCCATACCATTAATGTATATAGTGCACATACAAATTTAGATGTCACAGGTGGTGGTCTAAATGACGAAGTGGCCACAAGACTAGGGTTACAAGATATTCAAGGGCTAGAAGAAACAAGCCGAGATGTAGCTTATAAATTGGCTGTCTATGTACCTGTTACGCATAGTGAACAACTTCGCCAAGCCATAGGCGATGCGGGATCTGGTCATATCGGAGCTTACAGTCATTGCAGTTTTTCTGTTGGAGGAGAAGGAAGATTCTTGCCCTTAGAAGGGACGAACCCTTTCATCGGTCAGATAGGGGCGATTGAAACTGTGCCAGAAGAACGAGTGGAAACAATAGTGCCTAAAACCCTATTAGATCAAGTGTTAGCGGCTATGAAAGAAGCCCACCCATATGAAGAAATTGCCTACGATATAGTAGCCTTAGAGAATGCCTATGATGCACACTATATTGGTCGCATTGGTAATTTACCACAACCACTATCGATAGAGGACTTCAAAGAAGTATTGCAATCTGTATTCCCTTACAGTCAATTGCGTTGGGGTGGGGCTAAGCAATCATCCATTCATCGCATCGGTCTATGCACGGGTAGTGGAGCAGAGTTCATTAAAGTAGCAGCCAAACAAAAAGCGGATGTGTATATCACTGGGGATGTCAAATACCATGATATGCAACTAGCAAAAGAATTAGGGATTACAGTAGTTGATGCAGGCCATTATGGAACGGAATATATCAGTCAAACCCTTTTAAAACAGATGTTAGAGCGGGTGTTTACACAGGGGGAATTAGAAATTATAGAAAGTAAAGTGCAACGAGATTTTTTCTTTGAAGTCTAAGCACTTTCGGTTATAATAAAAGGAAGAGCTATTGACCACATGGGTGGTCTATGCTAGACTAAAACAGTAAGTATGAAAGGCGATTGCAAGTCTTATGACTTGAGGAAAGTCCGAGCTCCATAGGGCAGGATGCCGGCTAACGGCCGGCGTGGGTGACCATAGGGAATAGTGCCACAGAAAAGTAAACCGCCACCTACGGGTGGTAAGGGTGGAACGGTCGCGGTAAGAGCGCACCAGGTACATGGTAACATGTATGCTCGGTAAACCCCATCCGGAGCAAGGCCGAATAGGAAAGGGTTAAGGGTTGCCCGCCTACCTTTCGGGTTGTGCCGCTTGAGCGTATAGGCAACTATGCGTCTAGAAAGATAATCGCCACTGCGAAAGCAGGACAGAACTCGGCTTATTGATTGCTTGCTCAAAACCGCTCTTCGGAGCGGTTTTGTTATTGTAGGAGGTATTGTGATGAAGCTGGAATCGATTAACAACTATGAAGATTTTAAAGCTGTTGTACAAGGTGAGGATGGAATCGTCTTAGCCTGCTTTACGGCAGAATGGTGTTCTCCATGTCAATCTATGAAAGAAGAACTGGATGTGTTACATGATGAATTGCAAGGTGTAGCACGTATGATTGCTATTGATATTGATGTAGCTAAAGAGATTGCTTTAAAAGAAGATGTGCAAGGTGTACCAACAATTATCTGCTATAAAAAAGGAAAAGAGAAAGATCGCGTAGGAGGCTATAAGAAGGCAGCTTCTGTACGTAAATTATTGAAACTATAAATAGAGGATATAAAATTATTTTTACAAATTAGTGATTAATGTTCTATAGAAGGAATATCTTTCATGATATACTATGGATAGTATATTAATTTGTAGAGATGCTATAAAGTTATTGCAAGAAAGGGGCTTTTTTGTGAAAAAATCATTGAATAGTCTTTGGAATTTATTCCAAGAACGTAAATTAAGCCGACGTACATTTATGAAATCCTGTGTAGCTTTAACTGCTATTTTAGGGTTGCCGCCAGCTTTGACAAATAAAGTCGTAGCCGCAGCGGAAACAAAAGAATTACCTACGGTGATTTGGTTACATGGTCATGAATGTACGGGATGTGACGAATCTTTCATTCGGTCCACATCACCTTTCGCATCTGATGTGATTTTAAATATGATTGCCTTAGAGTATGATGATACTTTGGCTGCTGCAGCGGGGGAACCATTTGAACATCATTTACATCACTTGTTAGAAAGTAAAAAAGGTAAGTATGTATTGGCTGTTGAAGGTGGCGTTCCATTGGATGAAAATGGATCCTACTGCCAAGTGGGTGGTCGTCCATTTGTAGATGTATTGAAAGAATGTGCGGAAGGGGCTGCGTTCATTATCGAATATGGCTCTTGTGCAGCTTGGGGTGGTGTTCAAGCGGCGAAACCAAACCCAACGAATACAGTATCAGTTTCTTCTATTGTAAAAGGTAAAAAAATCATTAAAGTACCTGGATGCCCTCCGATTCCAGAGGTCATGACTGGTGTGATTATGCATTATGCTTTATTTGGTGAAATTCCACCGCTTGATGTGGAAGGAAGACCAAAACAATTCTATGGCAATCGTATCCATGATACATGCTATCGTCGTCCGTTCTTTGATTCTGGATTGTTTGTGGAACATTTTGATGATGATGCATCGAAAGCTGGTTGGTGCCTATATAAAGTAGGTTGTCGTGGACCAGAAACATATAACTCTTGTGGTAATTTGCGTTGGTGGAATGGGTTGTCCTATCCAATTCAATCTGGACATGGTTGTATTGGTTGCTCTGAAAAGGGATTCTGGGACAATGATAACTTTTACCAACGATTGCCTCATATTCATACCCCAAATACCATCACTGATGTGGATACATTAGGTACAGTAGCAGGATTTGGCGCATTTGGTGCTGTAGTGGCTCATGGTGGTATTACTTTGGCGAAGCATAAATATGATTCTATTCAAGAAGAGAAGAAATATTTAGCAGAACAAGAAGCAAAACAAAAGGAATCGGAACAGAAAGGTAGTGACCAATAATGAAACGAGTTGTAGTAGATCCAGTGACCCGTATTGAAGGTCACTTACGTGTAGAAGTGAGTGTGGATGAATCCACAGGTAAAGTACAAGATGCCTTATCTAGCGGTACGGCTTGGCGTGGGATTGAATTAGTAGCTAAGAATCGTGACCCTCGTGATGTATGGGCCTTTGTACAACGTATTTGTGGTGTTTGTACATCTACCCATGCCTTGGCATCCCTTCGTGCTGTAGAGGATGCATTGGAGATTCAAATTCCTAAGAATGCAAACTATATTCGAAATATTATGCATAGTTGTTTAGATACACACGATCATATTGTGCATTTCTATCATTTACATGCTCTTGACTGGGTAAGTCCAGTGGAAGCATTGAAAGCAGATCCTAAGAAAACAGCAGAGTTGCAGCAGCATGTGTTAGATACCTATAATGTAAGTGGATTACAACCAACAGAATTAGCGTCTAGTACGTCTGCGTATCCAAAAGAGTTTCCTAAGGGGAATGCAACCTACTATGCAGCAATCCAAACGAAAGTAAAGAAAATTGTAGAAAGTGGTCAACTGGGGATTTTCTCCGCTCAATGGTGGGATCATCCAGACTACCAATTATTGCCACCAGAAGTACATTTGATGGCGGTTTCTCATTATTTGACAATTTTAGATCGTCAACGTGATATTGTAACACCACATGTTATTTTTGGAGGTAAAAACCCACATCCACATTACATCGTAGGTGGTATGCCATGTTCCATTTCCATGGATGATATGAATGCTCCAGTGAATGCAGCACGCTTGGCAAGTGTGGATGAATCTATTTCCTTGGCAAAAGATTTGGTGAATTATTTCTACTTGCCTGACTTATTAGCGATTGGTCATTTATATGTAAAAGCTGGTATGGTTGATGGTGGGGGCTTAGCAAAAAAACGTGTCCTTGCTTACGGTGGCTATCCAGATGATGCATATACAGGTATAAAAGATGGAGACTTCTTTAAGAAAGCTCTTGTTCGTGCTAATGGAGTAGTAGAAAACTTTGAACTTGGTTGGGAAAAAGCGACATTTATAGCTTTAGAAGGTAAAGACTTGATGAATCCAGACTTTTTGTCTGAAGAAATCAATCACTCTTGGTTTGAATATCCAAATGGTGAAACATCCTTGCATCCAATAGAAGGGGTAACGACACCAGCTTTCACAGGTCCTAAAACAGGTACCAATAAAAAATGGGAATTCTTGGATGAAGAGAAAAAATATTCTTGGATTAAATCCCCTACATTCAAAGGAAAAGCCTGCGAAGTGGGCCCATTGGCAAAATATATCGTTGTCTATGTAAAAGTAAAACAAGGCATTATCAAAGGCCCAACTTGGGCTGAGAAAATGATGGTGGACCAAATTGATGCCGTATCTAAAGTGCTAGGCGTACCAGCACATGTGTGGATGTGTTCCACAGTGGGCCGTACAGCAGCTCGTGGTTTAGATGCACAGGTGGCAGCTAACTTGAGCCAACATTTCTATAATCGCTTGATTGAAAATATCAAAACTGGTGATACTGTTGTGGCGGATACTCGTAAATTCGATCCTAATTCTTGGCCAAAAGAGGCAAAAGGTGTAGGTTTATTAGATGCACCACGTGGTGGTTTAGGACATTGGTGTGTCATCAAAGATGGTCGTGTAGACAATTATCAATGTATCGTGCCAACAACATGGAATGCATGCCCTAAAACGATTGCTGGCGAACATGGTGCATATGAATCTAATATGATAGACACTAAAGTCAAAGTGGCGGATAAACCATTAGAAATTTTAAAAGGTATACATTCCTTTGACCCTTGTTTGGCATGTGCTACACACTTGTACAATAAAAAAGGTGAAAAAATAGTATCTGTGAATACAGATGCCCTATGTAAATAGGGAGGAGGCTGTCTATGTTACCATTAAATAAAAAGCCTTATCGTGTATTTAGTTTATGGCTCCGCATTTTTCATTGGACTATGGTTCTCTGTGTAACGGCTCTATTCTGGACCGGCTTATACATTGGGAATCCAGGTTTCCAAGCTACACCAGGTAGTGTAGAACCGACAATCGCAGTGGGCGGTTGGTTTTCTATGGAAATGATTCGTAAAATTCACTTTATCGCAGCATTTATCTTAATTGCTGCACTTATATTCCGTATTTATGGTGGAATTCGATATCGTGGCGATAGATTGTTTCCTAGATTTCATAAAAAGTCGTATTGGATTGGTCTGTGGGACACAATTAAGCACTATCTAATGTTACCACAGCAACGAGAGCATCGTTTCTTGCGTAATTCTATGGCTCGTACTAGTTATTTAGGAGTATATGTGATGTTGTTCCTAGAAATTTGTACAGGTTTTGCTATGTTTGCACAAGTGTATCCTAATACGTGGATTGCACAAATTTTTAATCCTGTAAATTTATTATTTACAGAGTATGAAGTGCATATGATTCATCACTACATTGCTTGGGGGTTTTTGTTATTTACAATTATACATGTGTATATGGCATTCCGCGAAGATGTTATGGAAGAATCTGGGGAAGTATCCAGTATGGTTTCAGGGATGAAATTCTACCCTACGGATCCAGAAGATATAGAGGACTTATATGGACCAAATAAAAAATAATCCCATCGTACTATTAGGGGTAGGCAATATTTTGCTTACTGATGAGGGATTCGGTGTCCATGTGGTGAACCAACTACGGGAGGATTATATATTTAATCCTCCTATTACCATTTTAGATGGGGGAACCATGGGCATGGAATTGCTTACCTATATGCGAGGTATGACAAAATTGTTGTTAGTGGATGCCATCAATGGTGGTGAGGCACCGGGCACAATATACGAGTTTCCTCATGAGGAAATGAACAGTTATTTTACAGAAGCTATTTCTGTACATGAAGTGGGGATGCAAGATATTTTATGCATTCGTGCATTACAAGAAGATCCTTTAGAAGATGCTGTTGTCATCGGTGTAGAACCTGAAAGTTTAGAATTAGGGCTTACCTTAAGCAACTCCACACAAGCTACGATAGCAGAGGTGAAAGAACGGGTGCTGAGGGTTTTATCTAATTGGCATGTAACAGCTAGTCCTGTGAGCGGACAAGAAGAGTAGGCGGCTACACACTATGAAGCTGTAATGATTGAATAAGGAGTTTCTATGCAAAATGAATTTGGCCGTGTAAAAGCGGTGTTTCAAGAATTGAAAAATGCTATGCAGCACTTACGTCAAACAGGAGAAACCTATACGATTTATGTGGAAAATACAGGTCTCACTATGGAAGAGCAGGTGGAAGTATTGGAAACATTGGGACGTGGTGATGTGACGATCCATCTGAAAGATACAGATCAACCAGTAGAATGGTATGAGTCTACGATTCGTGGTGTATGGATTGGCACCTTCCGTAATGGTCGCGATGAAGCGATACTCTATACGATTGAAGTATGTCGCTACCCAGAGTTAGCAGGCGCTTATGATGAAGATATCATCGGAGGAGAAGCCGATTTACAAGAGTGGATAGAAGCAGCTGACTTATAGTGGGTATGATTGTCTATAATAAATGTTACATATATGGCTGGAAATGACCTATATTTGCTATATCAATAAATCATAGATAGCACTATTTCCATAAGAAAATATATAAAATAGCATAAATAAAACTCTCTTATTATGATTTAATGAGAGAGTTTTTCAGCTTTGTGGAGGAGTATTTTGTGCTTAAACATAGTAGTTTTTAGTAGGAAATAATGTATTGAGAAGATTAAATATATGTGTATTTTAAATGGTTTATAAAGGGTGGATATTTGTCCATACAAGGAATTAAGTAGAGGATTTAAGAATACCTTAGAAATAGAGAACTATATGCATTTACAATTAAATGATAATAAATTCTATCATAATAAACAGTTATAGTACCTATTCTTAAAGAATTGAAAAAGATAAGGTAATGGTGATACAATAATACACAAGAGAAAGGTCTCTGTTTTAAGTTGAGGAGGGATTACTTTGCGTAACATTCACGTTGAGAAAGTAACAGAAAAGGTAGCAGAATTATGTATGAATGCAGCATATCATCTTCCAAAAGATATGTACAATGCATTGAAAAAAGGCTATGAGTGTGAGAAATCTCCAGTAGGTAAAGGTGTACTAGATCAAATCATTAAAAATGCGGAAATCGCTGATGCTGAAGATCGTCCTATCTGCCAAGATACTGGCCTTACAATTGTATTCTTAGAAGTTGGTCAAGACGTACACTTCGAAGGTGGCGATCTTGAAGAAGCGGTACAAGCTGGTGTAGCAAAAGGTTATGTTGATGGATATCTTCGCAAATCCGTAGTGGCTGAACCTTTGTTCAACCGTGTAAACACTAAAAATAATACTCCAGCAGTGATTTACACTAAAATTGTTCCAGGCGACAAAGTTGATATTAATGTAGAGTTAAAAGGCTTTGGTTCTGAAAACAAATCTGGCGTAAAAATGTTGGTTCCTGCTGATGGCGTTGAAGGCGTTAAAAAAGCAGTTCTTGAAATCGTTAAAAAAGCTGGCCCTAATCCATGCCCTCCGATGGTACTAGGTATTGGTATCGGTGGTACTATGGACTACGCAGCATTCCTTTCCAAAAAAGCTCTTCTTCGCTCTGTAGAAGAACGTAATGCACATCCTGAATATGCAAAATTGGAAGAAGAAATCAATGCAATGGTTAACAAAACTGGTATCGGACCTCAATTAGGTGGTACTACAACAGCAGTTTCCGTTAATATCGAGTGGGCAGCAACACATATCGCTGGTCTTCCTGTAGCAGTAACTATCTGCTGCCACGCTAGCCGTCATGCTCACGGTGAAGTTTAAGAGGGGGAATAACCATGGCAGAACAAATTCGTATTCAAACACCTTTAACTGAAGAACAATCCCGTAAATTAAAAGCTGGTGATATGGTTCTTATCTCTGGTAAAATCTATAGTGCTCGTGATGCAGCTCATAAAGTGATGACTGAAGCATTAGCACGTGGCGAAGAATTACCAATCGATTGGCATGATAAAATCGTTTACTATTTAGGACCAAGCCCAGCTAAACCAGGAGATCCAATCGGTTCCGCTGGTCCTACAACATCTGGTCGTATGGATGCTTACACACCAACAATGCTTGATCAAGGTATCAAAGGCATGATCGGTAAAGGTTCCCGTAAACCAGAAGTTATCGAATCCATGAAGAAAAACGGTGTAACTTACTTTGCAGCCGTTGGTGGTGCAGCAGCGTTAATTGCTAAATCCATTAAAAAATATGATGTTATCGCTTATGCTGACTTAGGTCCAGAAGCTTTGGCAGAATTAACAGTAGAAGATTTCCCTGCAATCGTTGTTATTGATAGCGAAGGAAACGATTTCTACGAAATCGGTCAGGCTCCATACCGCGAAGACGTTTGATTCATCACTAAGAGGCTTTCTTTAGAAGGCCTCTTCTTGTACTACATCTGTGTTAAAAAGGAGAATAGTAATGACAGAATCAAGGTTTGAAGGGACTGTGTTGGGATATATAGGGTATAGTATTTTATCTGGTTTAATCAGTATATGTACATTAGGTATTGGACTTCCTTGGGCTATCGTAATCTTTCATAGATGGGTTTGTGAAAATACAATAGTTGATGGTAAACGGATTTATTTTGATGGAACGGGGTCTCAATTATTTGGTAATTATATAAAGTGGTTCTTTTTAACTATTATTACATTGGGGATTTATGGGTTCTGGCTATTTAATAAAACTACACATTGGGTTGTGAAACATACGCATTTTGCAGATTAAAATGTAAAAGCTAGAATAGAATTGATTCTATTCTAGCTTTTCATCTTTTATATAAAAAGATTGTGATATAATACAGATAGAGAGATAGTAAAGAGAAAGGAGATATTATGACGGGACTTATATTAGCTGGTATTATTTTACTCCTCATTGAAGTGATGATTCCAGGATTTGGTATTTTTGGACTTGTAGGATTATTACTATTTCTATGGGGTATCTACGACTGGATAGGGGGAGGACCTATGGCAGTTATGACGGTAACTGTGTTATCAGTATTAGGTGTAATCTTATTATGGTGGATTATATCTGCATTTCCTAATACTAAATTGGGAGACAGGTTGACCTTGCGATTACAATCGACTAAAGAAAAAGGTTATGCAACCCATCCTGATCCCCATGGTTGGTTAGGAAAGATTGGATATACAAAGACGGTCTTACGACCAGCAGGTACAATTGTGGTAGAAGGTTCTTTCCTCGACGCAGTGACGGATGGTGAGTTTTATGAGCCAGGTACAGAAGTAGAAATTATCTCTGTAGCTGGTGGACGTATTGTAGTGCGAGCTACACAGTTATAGGAGGTATTATGGAAACGATTATTGGAACTGTGGGATTTATTAGTATCCCTATTATTTTAATTATAGGGATTTCCTTGTTTTTACATTTTGTTCCCCTAGGTTTATGGGTATCTGCCTTGGCCGCAGGTGTGAAAGTTAGCATTATGACATTGATAGGTATGCGCCTTCGCCGTGTATCGCCCTCTCAAATTGTACTGCCGTTGGTGAAAGCCAATAAAGCGGGCTTAGATGTGACGGTAGACCAATTAGAAGCTCACTACTTAGCTGGTGGAGACGTAGACCGAGTAGTAGATGCTTTAATTGCAGCAGAACGTGCTACTATGGAATTAACCTTTGAACGATCTGCAGCGATTGATTTGGCAGGTCGTGATGTATTAGAAGCGGTACAAATGTCGGTCAATCCAAAAGTAATTGAAACACCGATTATTTCTGCAGTGGCTAAAAATGGTATCGAACTAAAAGTTCGTGCTCGCGTTACAGTGCGTGCGAATATCGACCGTTTAGTTGGTGGTGCCGGTGAGGCAACCATTATCGCTCGTGTCGGGGAAGGTATTGTTACTACTGTAGGTTCCTCTGAAGAGCATACGGACGTATTGGAAAACCCAGACCATATCTCTCGTACTGTATTGAATAAAGGCTTAGATGCAGGGACAGCTTTTGAAATCTTATCCATTGATATTGCTGATGTGGATGTGGGACGTAATATTGGTGCCCAATTGATGACAGATCAAGCGGAAGCGGATAAAAAAATCGCCCAAGCACAAGCAGAAAAACGCCGTGCTATGGCGGTGGCACAAGAACAAGAAATGCGTGCTCATACTCAAGAAATGCAAGCTAAGGTAGTAGAAGCACAAGCAGAAGTGCCCAAAGCATTATCTCAAGCACTACGTGAGGGGAATTTAGGCGTTATGGATTACTATTCGATGAATAATATTATGGCAGATACAAAAATGCGTGAAAGTATTTCTGTAGGGGACTACGCATCTACCGTTGATAATAAAGGTGTGAATGAATAAGCTAGAGGAGGTATCCGAATATGGAAGTAGGGATACTTATTCTGATTATCCTAGGATCTTTTATTTTTAAAAAAGGTAAATCTACTAGCGAGGAAGATAGAAAACCTGTTCTTAGGAAAGATATGACTTGGGAGGAAATGGAAGAATACTATGGCATTACGCTTTCTAAAAGCCCCAAAGAAACGTCGCCTGTAAAGGATGAATCAATATCCATATCACCATCTACGACAAAGGAGACGGCGTACAGCATTGAAAATTCAAATGTATTTTCTGTTGAGGAACCAAGGAATCATAAAAAGGTAGCTGAAACGCTTCCATTTGAGAATCAAAAATACATCCATGCTGAGGTGGAAGAGGCTACAGTGGGCGGTTATAGTCATAACGAATCCTTGCGATTCGCTGTACGGCAAGGAATGGTATGGTCTATGATTTTAGAGAAACCAAAAGGTATGCGTATGCTGCGACGCTATAGTCGATAAAAGGCTAGTATAACTTAAAAAGCGACTCTACTTAGTAGAGTCGCTTTTTGTATAGTTTAAAAAGTTTTGATTTCTGTTGTCTCTAGGGATGCTACGATAGCGTCTGCCAATTCTTCGAATAATGGTAATTGAGCTTCGTGTAATGCACCTTTGATATCTAATGGTGTACCTACAATTTCCATGTTGTTAAACTTATCTGTGAAGTATTCTACCATGCGTTTCATAGCTCCGGATGCCCAAGAATGGTTACCTACGATGGATACCTTATGATTATGGAAGTTTAAGGCTTGTAGTTCATGCAATAGATTTTCCATAGTTAAGTATAAGCCTAAGTTGTATGTTGGTGCCATACATACTAAATGGCTATATTTCCATGCATCGGAAATGATGTAGGAAGGATTTGTTTTGGACACGTCGTGAATACGGATGTCTGTCACACCACGCAAGGACAACATCTTTGCTAATTGTTGTGCCATTTCAGCAGTGTTACCATACATGGAACCGAAGGCAATAACAACGCCTTTTTTCTCTGCATTGTAAGTGCTCCAGTGCATGTATTTATTAACGATATAGGAGATAGTTTCAGGTGTTCTCCAAATAGGGCCGTGAAGAGGAGCAATATTATTCACTTTTAGAGATAAAGCTTTTTTCATTGCATTTTGCACTTGTGCTCCGTATTTACCTACGATGTTAGTGTAGTAGCGACGCGCTTCATCTTCGTATAAACGATCAAAGTCTAGTTGATCCGCAAAGATGTTGCCATTAATTGTACCAAATGTGCCGAATGCATCAGCAGAGAATAACGTACCAGTCGTTTCTTCATACGTACAAGTCACTTCTGGCCAGTGAACCATTGGCATTGTGTAGCTATGTAGCTTATGATGACCAAGGTCGATGGTATCACCTTCTTTTACTTCATAGTAGTTTTCAGGAGCTGGACGACCATAGAATTGTTCAAAGAAACGGAATGTAGTTTTGTTACCTACCATTTTTACGTTTGGATAACGATCCAACAACTCTACTAAAGTAGCACAATGATCAGGCTCCATATGATTTACGATTAAATAATCTAACTCACGGCCGTTCAATAAGTGTTCTACATTGTCAAAGAATTCTTGACGAATGCTATCATCTACAGAGTCTACGATACATGTTTTCTCGTCATCAATAAAATAGGAATTGTAGCTCACCCCATGTGGAATTGGAAATAAGTTTTCAAAACGTTCTGTACTCCAATCGTTGCTACCAATCCAATAAATATGATCAGTCAATTTTTGTGCGCAATGCATAGTTAAATTCCTTTCATACATACGGGGGGATTGTTATGCCCCAGATTTTTCTATCAAATATATATTACTAGTTTATAAGCTAGAACGCAACCATTTTGTATAGGTTTATAAGAAATAGATAGATAAAAATCTATTTGGGTTTGACAATAGTAATAAATATAGGTAAACTTATAAGCATATATAATAGTAAAGTGATATTGAAAGTGAAAGACTTTCATAGAAAATTTGAGGTTATTTATGTCTGTATCTGCAGAATTATTGCGAGCCTTTGTAGGTGTGGGTCTACACTTGTCTTTTTCAAAAGCCGCAAAGGCTAATGGTGTTTCACAATCAGCTATTAGTCAGAGCATTAAACAGTTAGAAAAAGATTTGGGGATTCCCTTATTCGAAAGAACCACAAAGTCGGTATCTTTTACAAAAGCTGGACGTGAGTTGTTTGAAACTGCTGTAGAGGCATTTTCTATTCTTGATAACGGAATTGTAAAATTACAAGAACGTTTGTCACGGGAATATAAAAGCTTGCACCTAGCGGCAACAGATACGTTGAGCAAGCACTTTTTATTGCCTACTTTTAAAAGCTGGCAAGAAAAGGAGTTAGATATTAGTTTGCGTGTTACCAATAGGCCTTCTCGTGAATGTGTGAGTATGATTGAAGCTGGAGAGGCACAAATCGCTGTTGTTCACGCTTATGATGGCTTATACGATAACAATCATTTAGAGGTGATTGACTTAGAGCCTATGCAAGACATATTTGTAGGTGGAAATAAATATAAAGATGACGCAAAGATTTGGACCATTGACGAGATTATGACTGAACCGTTGTTGTTGCTTACAGTGGGAGCCAGTAGTCGAAGCTTTTTTGATGCTGTTACCTACAATCGTTGTACAAGTCCAGCCTTTGAGTTGGGGAGCTTAGATGTGCTAATTGATTTAGTTGAAATAAATTTAGGAATTTCTTTAGTACCAGAGATGGTTGCTAAGGATAAGCTTAACAGTGGGTCTTTGGTGGAACTTAAAACAAACTTACAGATTCCAGAGCGTCGTATAGTATTGGTACGATCAAGAATGGATGCATTAACAGAGGGGGTTTCACAATTTATTAATATATTGAAAGATAGAAAACAATAAGGAGGATCATCATGGAATTATTAAAGCAGCGTATTGATGCAGAGGGTGTTGTATTAAACAATCGAGTGTTAAAAGTAGATGGATTTTTGAACCATCAAATTGATCCTAAATTGTTTGTTCAAATTGGCAAAGAAATTGCAAAACAATTTGAGGGAAAAGGGATTGAGCGTATTGTAACGATTGAGGCATCTGGTATTGCCATTGCTTTACAAGTGGCTATTGAATTGGATGTACCATTAGTATTTGCTCGTAAGAAAAAATCTATTTTAATGACAGATGATGTACATCATTCTGTAGTATATTCCTACACAAAAGAAGAAAATTATGATGTAACAATTTCCAAAAAGTTTTTACCTGCTGGTGAAAAAGTGTTAATTATTGATGATTTCTTGGCAAGTGGAGAAGCGGCTATGGGATTGGCAAAGCTTGTTGAGGGTGCTGGTGATACAGTGGAAGGAATTGCTATTGTTATTGAAAAGTCATTCCAACCAGGGAGAGAGCGATTGGAAAAAGCTGGCTACGAGGTTCACTCTTTAGTGCGTATTGCTCGCTTTGAAAATGATCGTTGTATCTATGTGGAAGATGAAAATTGTTAGTTAATTGAATTGTACCTACATCTGTGGTATTATTATGGTAATGAGTTTTAATTTAGTTATAAGATGGAGTTAAAAACAGTGAATAAAAAAGCAGAATTATTTCAACAGTTTATTGAACAAAATGAGTTAACAAATCTTTTTTCCTATCGTGAAATTGAAAATGATCCATTCAATACAGTAGTATTTGATGCGACTATCGAGTATAATGATATTGTGTTCCCATTGTTTGTAGTCTTAGATACATCTTTGTATGGTATTATTCGTTTGGAAATTGCAGGTGGTCGTTTTGCCCCTGAGCAACGTAATGCTGTATTAGAAGTATTAAATCAATTGAACAGTGAGTTTAAATGCTTTAAACATTATATTATTGAAGAAAATGGCTATGAAGCTATTGTTTTAGATATTAGTGTATTAGGTGCAGAAGAAGAGTTTAATCCAGCAGTTGTAGCCTATACAATTTTCGAAGTGTTATACCCACATACACAAAAAGAGATGACTCGTATTATTGCTGCTGTAGAGAGTGTAAAAGTAGAATCAACACCGGTGGAAGAACCTGTAGTAGAAGAAAAAACTACTACTAAGAACGCTAAACCTCGCAAAACTACAAAATCCAAAAAAGGATAAGAACGATTACAAGTAAATCTATTTGGGCATTGTGACAAGCAATGCCCATTTTTTGAAGAGGTGATATATATGAATGAAAAGGCTAGAGTTTTTGAAGAGTTTTTGGTAGAAGAGAACATACAATGCTTTGAGAAACGAGAAGTAGGCGATGAAGATCATACGGTTGTATTTCGGTCCTATGTACAAACAGAGTTAGGAGATATTCCAGTATTTTTACTATTAGATGATACAATTTATGCTACAATTCGTTTGTTAATTGGCGCTGGTGTTGTAACTAAAGAAAATCGCAATGATATTTTGACTTTTATTAATCGAGAAAATAGTACGTACAAAAGCTTTAAGTATTATATTGAGGAAGATGATGATAGCGTATATTTAGATTGCATTAATCAAAGCACCAACTCAAATTTTGATCCTCGCTTATTATATGTCTTAATGTCACAGATTGTGGAATATATTCCGGGCAAGATTCAAAAAATTGGTGAAGTGTTCCAAGTGAGTCAATTACCGCCTCCTGAACATCACCATGAGTAAGATTACATATTCACAAGCAAAATAGATTAAAAAGCACTATATTTGATTAAAAACGATTAAAAAAGCTCATTCATGATTGAGTAAAACAATTCAATTCGTGTAATATAATTCAAAAATGCTAAAAAACATAGAGAGATACACAATTCGTGAGATGCTGAATAGGGATTTTCTATAGCCTATCTATTGTATCTCATGCTATAATAGAGGTAGGTTATTTATACTATAGATTCACGTAGTATAAGGGGTGAGACAATGGCATTAGGTGAAAATTTAAGACATGCCCGTAAACGGATTGGGCGGAGTCAACTAGATGTGGCTCGTGATATTGGCATTAGTAATGCTGCCCTGTCAAATTACGAAACAGGATATCGAGAGCCTGATTTGGAAACCTTAAAGCGATTAGCTAATTACTATGATGTAACAATTGATGAGTTGGCAGGCAATACAAGTATGGCCAGAGAAATTCTCTACGATTTAAGTAGCATCGTAAAAAATGGGCGAATTGCACATAATGGTGTAGAATATGTATTAAGTGATTCACAACGATTAAAATTGAGACGCCAAATTGCACATGCATTTGAAATGTTCAATGAAGGAAAATCCAATTGGTAGGATAAACATGTTATTCTAAGGACGTTTGTGGAATAGCATATCATCGTATAGAAAGCGTAGAAGCTCTCGGGTACGTTTGAGAGTGCAAGTTACTGTATCTACAAAAAGAAAGCACAGTTCTATGAAAGTAGGACTGTCTTTTTTATTGTCTGATGTAGATATGATATAATTTACAGAAGGGAACTTCTATGGATGAATATAGGATGATTCCATGTGATTTATAGATCCGTAATATAGATAGATAAGATAAATGAAAGTGAGGCAAATGATGAATAAACCAATCGTAGTAGTACCAGGCTTGGTGCGTAAAGATGCAATCTCCTATTTAAGTGAACATGTAACAGTACGTCAATGGACTGAAAAGGAGAAGATGCCAAAAGAATTATTAAAAGAGTGGCTTCGTGATGCGGATGGACTATGGAGTATTAATCACTTCTCGGTGGATGAAGATTTAATTAAGGACGCTCATAAGTTGAAGGTCATTGCACAGGCCTCTGTGGGGTATGATAATATTGATGTAGATGCATTAACAGCTCGCAATATCCCGTATGGTAATACACCTGATGTATTAACGGAAACTACGGCGGAACTAGCATTTACTTTAATGGCAGCTGCAAGTCGTAGAATCTATGAAAATGCTCAGTTTGTTAAGGATGGAAAATGGGCAGAACGACCTTCTAATATAAAAGGGAAAGATTTAAGTCGTATGACATTAGGGATTATAGGTATGGGCAAGATAGGAGTATCTGTATCTCGTAGAGCTCGTGCTTTCGGAATGACTGTACAATATCATAACCGTAATCGTCGCAATGATGATAGCTTGTTGATGACAACCTATGTGTCATTAGGTAAATTACTAACTACTAGTGATATCGTTTTGGTGATGGCTCCACTGACAGAGGAAACATATCATTTAATTGATGCTGAAGCCTTTGAGATGATGAAAGAAACAGCTTTATTTGTGAATGTTGGTCGCGGAAAAATTGTGGATACAGATGCCTTAGTACATGCATTAGAAACAGGTCAAATTGATTACGCAGCTCTTGATGTAGTAGATCCAGAACCAATTGGGGCAGACCATCCATTACTTAAGACTGGTAAATGTTTAGTTGTGCCACATATTGGGTCTTTCACAGATCGTACTCGTAAGGAAATGGCTATGCTAACGGCGAATAATCTGATTGCTGGTGTGCAAGGAAAACCGTTGTTGACCTGTGTCAATGAAAGTGTTAATTATATAGCCACTGAAGAATAGGGAATAACTTTCTACTAGGTAGGGAATGAAATGATAGAAAACACAAGAAATCGATGAAACATAGCTGTTCCTATGGTATAATAAAGAGAATGTGCAGAACGTGCACTTGTGTATAATCTATATAAGAGAGGAAGAATCACATGGAATCGAAAGAGACGATGATGAGTACAGAAGAAACAACGCCTCAAACTATTAATTTTATTGAAGCGATTATTAATACAGACAATGAAGAAAATACGTATGGAAAACGTGTCCATACACGATTCCCTCCAGAACCAAATGGATATTTACATATTGGACATGCGAAGTCCATTTGCCTGAACTTTGGTCTTGGCAAATCATATCAAGGCTTAACAAACTTACGTTTTGATGATACAAATCCTGTAAAAGAAGATGTGGAATATGTAGAATCTATTGAAGAAGATGTAAAATGGTTGGGCTTTGAATGGCATGGAGATGTACATTATGCATCTGATTATTTCGGAAAATTATATGAATATGCTCAAGTTTTAATCAAAAAAGGTAAAGCCTATGTAGATGATCAAACACCAGAAGAAATCCGCGCTACTCGTGGTGATTTTACAACTCCAGGTACCAATAGTCCTTATCGTGATCGCAGTGTAGAAGAAAATTTACGACTCTTTGAAGAAATGAAAGAGGGAAAATATAAGGATGGAGAAAAAGTATTACGTGCCAAAATTGATATGGCAGATCCTAATATTGTAATGCGTGACCCTGTATTGTATCGTATTTTACATGCTGACCATCATCGCACTGGTTCTGAGTGGAATATTTACCCTATGTATGACTATGCCCATCCAGTATCTGATGCTATAGAACGTATTACCCATTCAGTATGTACTTTAGAGTTCGAAGTGCATCGTCCATTATATAACTGGGTGTTAGAAGACTGGGAAGATACAGAAAAACCAAAACAGATCGAATTTGCTCGCTTAAATGTGACAAATATGGTTATGAGTAAGCGTAAATTGCGTCAATTGGTTGAATTGAATCTTGTAAGTGGCTGGGATGATCCTCGGATGCCAACGATTTCTGGATTGCGTCGTCGTGGATATACACCAGAGTCTATTCGTGACTTCTGTGAACGTATCGGCGTAGCCAAAGCAGATAGTATGGTAGAAGTGGGATTATTAGAGTTCTGTATTCGTGAAGATTTAAAATTGAAAGCACCACGGTATATGGCTGTATTGGACCCTGTAAAAGTTGTCATTACAAACTACCCAGAAGGTCAAACGGAAACATTGGTGATTGAGAACAATACAGAAAATGAAGCTATGGGCACACGTGAAGTGACATTTGGTCGTGAAGTATACATCGAACGTGGTGATTTTATGGAAGAACCAGTAAAAAAATTCTTCCGCTTAGCACCTGGTAAAGAAGTGCGCTTAAAAGGTGCCTACATCATTGAATGTCAATCTGTAGTAAAAGATGCTGATGGCAATATTACTGAAATCCACTGTACATACGATCCAGAAACTAAATCTGGAACAGGATGTCAGAAGAAAGTGAAAGGTATCTTACATTGGGTAGAAGCATCTACAGCAGTAGATATGGAAGTACGTCTCTATGATTATCTATTGTCTGCTGAAGATGATGAGACGGCAGATAAGGATTTCTTACAACAGTTAAACCCAAATTCTTTAGAAGTGAAAGCTGCTAAAGGGGAAGCTGTATTCCGTAACACACAAATGGGTGAACATTATCATTTCTTGCGTACTGGCTATTTTGTAACTGATAAAGATAGCACATCAGATCACATCGTAATGAATCGTACAGTAGGTATGCGAGATACTTGGGCTAAAATGCAAAAGAAACAAGATTAGGCGTGTAAGATGAACAGAATAATAAGACCGTTTATTTGCCTTGTAGGTATGTTGCTAGTTTTATTCTTGAGTGCTAGTTTAGAAATAGTGGAAGCAAAGAATGACAAAATTTTGAAATGGCCTGCTACAATGATAGTACAAGAAGGTACTAGCCAAAATATTGTAGCTACAGGTGTGGGTCAGTCTATTGAAGATGGCTTACGTCATATTGGAATTGATACCACGACTTCCTATATGGTGATGAATAAACAAAGCAACAATTACTATTACGCTCGTTATGGTGAAGGGACTTTACTCTATGGATTTGGACCAGAGCGAGATGCTTGGAAACAATCTATTATGTTTGTAGGTCACCAGTATGCAGTATCTATGATTCAAGATTATCAAGCATATATGGAAGAACATCCAGATATATTTAAGATTGTTATGCCATTGCGAGAGATAAAAAAAGATGTGTATGTTTTGGAGGTTATTGTCAATACTTGGTTTAAGCAGGTAGAATATCCTCAATATATGCAATTACAGTTCTCTATAGGTAGTACAGGAACCCCTAAGGTGGTTTACATAATGACAGATGTAAAAGATGCTATGTTGAGAAAACAATTATATACAGTGTTATAGCGAAAAGTTGCACACTTTGAGAGGTATCTACGTTGATAGGGTAGGTAAGAAGAGTCTTAAAGAGTGCAATTTTTTCTGCGTAAAATATATTTGAAGTGGTGGTTACAAAACTGATAAGTATAATAACAAAGATGCGAGATGGATATAAAAACAAGTTGTTAAAATGAAAAAACTTCTCATACTTATTGACAGAAGTTAGGATTATTTGTATTATAATAATAGAAATAATTTTCATTATTTTAATTCATCTTTCGAGATGATATATATCCGGATTATCTATTTGCTGTGAGAGCAAGTGTTCTCCCCAAACTACGTAAAAAGGCAGGTACGACAAATGGAATCCATCGAGCAGATTATCGGTTACCATTGTGCGCCCGCAATTCGAGGTATTAAAGTAGCAAATCTTGTTGCATTACCTCAGCATTTAGGGGCAATGATGGTAGAAAAAACACATGAGTATAATGATAAATTTAATCAAAAAGGGCTATTCTTTTATGAATTGTGCCATTGTAAAAAACGAAAATTATTACTCGTATTTCGTGAACGTATGCTTGAGGACTATTTGCGACAACCTGAAGTGCTAGCATTTTTACAAAATTATGGATATGAATCCTATGAAACATTGGCAGATTGGCTATTACATTTGCGTGAGCGTATTGAAATGAGCGATGTGTTTCCTCATGAAATCGGTGTGTTTTTAGGATATCCATTAGAAGATGTAAAAGCGTTTATCCAATTCCGTGGAGCAGGCTATAAAGTCTGTGGTGACTGGAAGGTATATGGAAATCAAGCGTCAGCTATGCACGCATTTCATTGTTTTCGAATGTGCCGTGACTACTGTCACGCACAGTTGAATAAAGGAAAATCTTTAGAGTCTTTGGTTGCCGTAACGGCATGCTAGGAGGTAACATTATGATCGCTGTAATTTATTGGTCTGGAACTGGTAACACTGCTGCAATGGCAGAAGCTGTAGGTAAAGGCATCGCTGATGCTGGTCAAGAAGTGGTAGTAAAATCCGTTTCTGAAATCACTGCTGATGAAGCAGCTGGCTATGAAAAATTAGCATTAGGTTGCGCTGATATGGGTGCTGAAGAATTAGAAGATGCTGAGTTTGCACCATTCTATGAAGCATTAGAACCTAAATTGGCAGGCAAAAAAGTAGTATTGTTCGGTTCCTACGGTTGGGGTGGCTCTTGGTTAGATGACTGGGCTGGTCGCGTAGAAGGCGCCAATGGCGTTGTGGTTGATAAATTACCAGTAATGGGAGAACCTGATGATTCTGGTAAAGAACAATGTGAAGCATTAGGAAAAGCTTTAGCAAACGCATAAGCCAACTATATGGCATATGATAATTCAATATACTAGCTCTTAATCATAAGAGGTGGATAGATACATCTATTCACCTCTTATTTTATTTTTGCAACCCTATTGCGAATTCGGAATCATTCATACATTGACCGTGTGTATTAAACTTTACTATAATAAAGAAATCATATTGTTATTAGTATAGGAGGTATTGTATGCAAGTATTACAAAACTGGAAATTACATGCATTGGCTCTTGTGATCACCATCATTGCAGAAATGATTGGAATCCAACGATTTGGAGCTGTGGTATTCTTACCGCTTCTCTACGCTTTGATTATGGGTTTGTTTGTATCCATTCCATCATTCAAAATTTTAACGGTGGAAACCATGGAAAAATCGGCGGATTACCTTGGGATTGCAGTGATGCTCTTAATGGTGAAAGTAGGCTTAGGGATTGGCCCTAATTTAGAAATTTTGTCTACCGCTGGATTGGCTCTTATGCTACAAGAGTTAGGTCATTTCTTTGGTACGATTTTATTCGGGTTGCCAGTGGCATTATTAGTAGGAATGCGCCGTGAAGCGGTAGGTGCTTGTTACTCTGTAGACCGGGAACCTAATGTAGCGATTATCATCGATAAATTCGGCTTTAGCTCTCCTGAAGGCCGTGGCGTTATGGGCATGTATATTTGTGGCGTGTTGATTGGTGCTATGTGGGCGTCTGTACTAGCAGGATTTTTTGCTCAAATGGGCTGGTTCCATCCACTGGCCTTGGCTATGGGTGCGGGTGTAGGTAGTGCTAGTATGATGGCTGCTTCTACTGCTCCTATCATTGCAGTATATCCAGAATATGAAGCTCAAATTGCAGCTTTAGCAGGGGCAGCGAATTTGCTGACTACTGTACTAGGCGTTTACTTTGGTATTTTCGTATCTTTGCCTGTGATGGAAAAAACATATAATTTCTTTACAGGTCGTACACGTGAACAAGACTTGGCAGAGGAGGGACAATAAGATGACTATGAGTGAAAAAATTACACAATTTGTCATTGTTATATGCATTGCAGCTATTATGACTGCTCTGGGTAATATCATTGATGGCAAGCATCTATTGGGCCCAAGCCTTATAGGGATTTTTGTGATTGCTGGGTTAGCAATTATTGGTGCGATTATTTCCTATTTGCCATTAGCTAATCGATTCCCTATGGTCTTCTGGGTATCTTTAGTAGGTGTCATTGCCTCCTTGCCTATCATGCCAGGGCAAGCATGGATTATTGCACAAACAAAAGAAGTAACATTCTTGGCTACAACCACACCAGTGTTGGCATATGCAGGTCTTTCCTTAGGAAAAGATTTAGGCGCCTTCCGTCGTCTATCTTGGAGAATTATTCCAGTAGCGTTAGCGGTAACGGCAGGTACCTTTATTTGTGCTGCTGCAGTAGCTCATTTTGTATTACATATGCAAGGTGTGATTTAAATTTGAATATAACTATATAGGTTATAGTTGCACTTATTAAAAGAGAGTTGATGATTTCTTATCAACTCTCTTTTTGATTTCGTGGTACAATAGAGTTCAAGAGTTATACATAGATACCTTTTAGTAAAAGGTATTTTCATACAATGTAAAAGGAGACCGATTATGTTAACGAAAGAAGAAGTAAAACAACGTGTATGTGATGCCATTATGGCAGGTCAAGATCGATTGCGTGTATTAGCGAGTGCAATTATGGATGAACCAGAATTGGGTTATAAAGAGCATAAAACATCTCAAAAAGTACAAGATATGTTTACAGAGTTAGGAATTCCTTTTACGACTGGTCATGCGATTACAGGAGTAAAAGGTCGTTTGCAAGGAGGAAAATCTAAGAAGACGGTGGCCATGATTGGTGAATTGGATGCCATCGTATGTCACCGTCATCCAAAGGCAGATCCTATGACAGGCGCGGCCCATTGCTGTGGACATAATGTGCAAATTGCCAATTTATTTGCAGTCGCTATGGGCTTACAAGCGGAAGGTGTTATGGAAGCTCTTGGTGGGGATGTAGTTTTATTTGCTGTGCCAGCAGAAGAGATGATTGAAGTGGATTATCGCAATACATTGCGTGAAAAAGGGACAATCAAATACCTTGGGGGCAAACAACAACTTATCTATGAAGGAGCTTTTGATGATATCCATATGGCTATGCAAATGCATGTGGAAACAGCGGACACACCTACAGGAGAAATGAACTTAGGTAGAACCTCCAATGGATTTGTGGCAAAACTGATCGAATACCATGGTAAAATTGCCCATGCAGCAGCATCTCCTCACGAAGGAATTAACGCATTAAATGCAGCTTTGATGGGGGTGATGGGAGTCCATGCCATTCGCGAGACTTTCAAAGAGAGCGATTATTTCCGTTTCCATCCTATCATTAATCAAGGGGGAACCTTGGTCAACTGTGTACCGGATTATGTGCAAGTAGAAAGCTATGTACGAGCTTCTAATGTACAAGCGATTGTGGACGGCAATCAACGTGTCAATCGTGCCTTGAAAGCTGGTGGAGATGCAGTGGGTGCCACTTGTGTCATTCATGATTTACCGGGCTATTTACCGATGCGTGATAATCCTGATATGAACCAGTTATTACGTTCCAATTCTGAACCCCTATTCGGCACAGAGAATGTACGTCAACGAGTGCATATGACAGCAAGTACTGACATGGGTGATGTATCCCATTTAATGCCTGTTATTCACCCGTGGGTGGGATGTATTGAAGGGGTGCTCCATAGTGCGGAATATAATATTACTGTGCCAGATGTAGCCTATATTAAAACAGCTCAAGCGTTAGCCATGACGATTGTTGATTTGTTATATGATGAGGCACAGGTAGCAGAAGAAATTCTAGAAAACTTTGAAGCTCCGTTAACAAAAGAAACGTATATTGAATTGTTAGATTCCATTGCCAGTGGAAAATAGTAAAAATTCTCATATCTAAAATAGTCGATGTATGATATACTATATACAAAGAATAAAGATTATCCATTGGTTTAGAAAGGATGACGTAAATGAAACAATATGATGTAATCGTAATTGGTACTGGTGGTGCTAGCTTAGTAGCTGATGCAGCATTAAAAGCAGGTAAACGTGTAGCTGTTATTGAAAAAACAGGCTTTGGTGGCACTTGTTTAACACGTGGCTGTATTCCAACAAAAGTAATGGTTACGGCAGCAGATGTAGTACATGAAAGCCATGGTTGGAAAAAAATTGGTGTAGAAACTGCCACACCGACTCTTAACTGGGATGTAGTGAGTGAACGGGTTTGGAAAGCTATCAATAAAAGCAAAGGGGTCAAAGAGTTTTATGAAAGCTTTGATAATGCTGATGTATACCATGGAGCAGCTACATTTGTAAGCGACAAAGTATTATATGTAACATTACAAGATGGTGCAAAAACAGAAGAAATTACAGCACCTACTATTATCATTGGTACAGGCGGTCATTCTAAAGTGAACTATGTAGATGGCTTAGAAGAAGCAGGATACATTACCAGTGAGAAATTATTTGGCAATGAATATCCAAAAGTACCATATAAACGACTAGCTGTATTTGGTGGTGGTCCTATTGGTACAGAATTTGCTGGAGTTTTTGCCGCAGCAGGTACGGAAGTAACGTTAATCCAGCGCAATGTGCGTTTGTTGCCAAAAGAAGATGAAGCTATTTCTGCTCATATTTTAGAAGAAATGAAAGCCATTGGAGTGAACGTATTAACAGATACTGTATGTGATAATGTACGTGTGGATAATGGTGATAAAGTAATCACTGTGAAAAACCGTACTACAGGTGAAGTATCTGAAATCCGTGTAGATGAAATTTTGGTGGCTACTGGGATTGCTCCGTCTGTAGAAGATTTGCACCTAGAAAATACTCATATTGAACAATTACCAGGTGGATGGATTAAAACCAATGAATTTTTAGAAACATCTGTAGAAGGTGTGTATGCATTAGGTGATGTGAATGGCAATGCAGCCTTCCGTCATCGTGCCAACTATGAAGGAGATATTATCTCTCATAATTTATATCGTGCTACATCTCCAACAGACTATCGTTGGGCACGCTATGATTTGATTCCTATGGTGACGTTCACGTATCCAGAAGTAGGTCGTATTGGTATGACAGAAGCGGAAGCTAAAGAAGCTGGTTATGATGTAGGGGTTGGTATCAACCATTATTCTAACTCTGCCAAAGGCATGGCTCTTGGTATTGACAAAGGCGATGTACATGATGGGTTTATCAAAGTGGTAGTAGATAAGGCTACGAATCGTCTATTAGGGGCTCATATCGTGGGACCACAAGCATCGATCTTGTTCCAACCATATGTACATTTAATGAATAGTGGTGAAGTGAAATTAGTTCCTGTTCATGAAGAAATCGGTTCTACTACAACAAAAGAATTACGTGCACAAGGTTTGACACGGTACTTGGATCCACAATCTGTTATCTCCATTGGCGAGGCTATGGCTCCACATCCAACATTGTCAGAAGTGTCTATGTGGACGCAAGTGTTCTACGAAAATAAATGGTAATCTATTAATAACATATAAACTAAAAAACTGTAGTGATGGGGATGCTATCACTACAGTTTTTTATACTAATATATGATGATAATTGGTAAGTAGCGGTGCTGTTCATAAAGAAATCGGATATGAGTTTTTTATTATCACATGATGATAATTGATATACTGTGCAGTATTTATAAACAAAATAGGTCTATTCTGTATAGGTAGATATGAGTATGATATGAAATGCTAGAGTTGTAAGATATTACAAAGAAGTATATTCTACCAGGTTGTATGAGTATATGACATAGGTTATAAGAATTTTGAAAACATCGGTTCTCAATTAAAAATATAGTTGATAATAACTAGATAATGGTATATAATGAGAAAGTAAATGAGAATAAAAGAGCTACCTATGAGATACAGTATATTAGAATGGGGTAGAATGATATGTATATGTTAAATAGATGAAAGAGGTATAGTATGACAGAAGTATTAATCCGTTTATTTGTAAACAATAAAGATGAAGTCAAAGATACTAATGTACGCCAACAATATGGGATTATGGCGAGTGTCACCGGTATTGTGGTGAATGTGTTAGTTTGTTTAGGAGAGTTGATTATTGGTTTTCTTATCGGCTCTATCGCCATGATTAGTGATGCTATCCATAATGTGGCTGATGCAGGGGGATCTTTAGTATCCTTTTTGAGTTTTAAATTATCTGGACGTAAAGCAGATGCAGAGCATCCATACGGACATGGTCGAATGGAATATCTATTATCCATTGGTTTTTCTATCTTACTGTTTGTTGTAGCGGCTCAATTAGGTATTGAAGCGGTAGAGCACATTATGAATCCCGAGGTAGTAGAGTTTTCCATGTCTGCACTGGCTGTTATGTTAGGGGCTATGGTTTTAAAGATTTGGCTATCCTTCTTTTTACGCTCCATTGGTAATCGCATTGATTCTCCTATCTTGCGTGCCAATGGGAAAGAAGCTTTATCCGATGTATGGGCAACCGCAGCGATTGCTATTGGATTATTATTGGGCGGTATATTCCAATTGAGCGTTGATGGGTATTTAGGCTTAATTGTGGCACTTATCATTGCCAAAGCTGGTTTTGAAGTGCTGAAAGAAGCGACAGATCGTTTATTAGGATTTGAACCTACAGGAAAACGGGTACAAGAGATTATTAATTTTGTAGAATCTAAGGCTGGTATTTTAGGAACTCATGATTTAATGATTCATGATTATGGTCCAGGACATGAGTATGCTTCTATCCACGTAGAAGTAGATGCGAAACAAGATGCGATGACCATCCATAATATGATTGATAGTGTAGAACGACAAGCTTTGAAAGAATTGCAGTTAAAACTGACTATCCATATGGATCCAATCGTTGTTAATGAGCAAACCCTAGCTTTACAACAGCGTTTAGTAGCAGTGATTCAAGCCTATGATGACAATTTTTCTTTATACGATATCCGAATCGATGTGGAACATAGAAAGATTGGTTTTGACGTACAAGTACCGCATGATGTGAAATACACGAAAGCGGAACTTTCACAAAAATTAAGCCAATTAGTAGAAGCGGTACTGCCAACATTCGTAGTGAAACCGAATGTAGTACATGGTTATACTGGTGTATAACAATAAGCATATTATCTAGTTTGCTTTGCAATATAAGTAATGACACAAATAAAAAAGGACTGGTACAGATTGTACCAGTCCTTTTTTGCTTACTTTCATAAGCTATATTGTATTGCATATTCTATTGGGCATCCCATACCAAAGAACAAATAGACCTTTCAAACAGTATATGTGAAGTATATGTTTATACTTTGTCTGTTGGGTAGCCGTGACGCGCATAATCTACAGCTGCTGTAAATAAGATATCTGTAGAAGAGTTTAATGCTGTTTCGGTGGAGTCTTGGATCACGCCGATGATGAAACCAACACCTACTACTTGCATAGCCACGTCATTGGAAATACCGAATAGGGAGCAAGCTAATGGAATCAATAAGAGAGAACCACCAGCTACACCGGAGGCACCGCAAGCAGAGATAGTGGCGATAACACTTAATAAAATAGCAGTAGCGAAATCTACTTGAATTCCTAATGTAGATACTGCTGCTAAAGTCATAACAGTAATGGTAATCGCAGCACCTGCCATGTTGATAGTTGCACCTAAAGGAATGGAGATAGAATATGTATCTGGTGTAATGCCAAGACGTTTAGCTAAGTCCATATTAACTGGAATGTTAGCTGCAGAACTACGTGTGAAGAAAGCAGTTACGCCAGACTCACGTAGACAACGGAATACCAATGGATATGGATTACGCTTGATAACCGCAGCTACGATGATTGGATTTACAACAAGAGCCACTACAAACATACAGCCTAATAATACTAGTAGTAATTTAGCATACGTAAGAAGGGCACCTAAGCCATTTTCACCAATAGATTGAGCGACTAGTCCCATAATTCCAAGAGGAGCAAATTTAATGATCCATTGTACGGATGTTGTAATTGCATCGGAGATAGATAGCATTACGTCTTTTGTTTCATTATTTGCATTACGCAATGCGGCACCAAAAAGAAGAGCCCATCCTAAAATTCCGATATAATTGCCTCCTAAAATAGCTTTTACAGGATTTTCAACAATATTTGTTAATAAAGTAGATAGAACGGCAGTGATACCATTTGGTGGAGCTGTATCTGCTGGAGATGCTGTTAATAATAACGTAGTAGGAAATAAAAAACTACCTACAACAGCTAGAGCTGCCGCTGCAAATGTACCCACTATATATAAAACAATAATGGAACGCATTCCTGTTTTTTGGCCAGAACGGTGACGACTTATGGCTGCGATAACTAAGAAAAATACTAATACTGGTGCCACACCTTTTAGTGCACCTACGAAGATTGTGCCCAATAAAGATAACTTCGCAGCATTGTCTGGGGACCATACGGCAATACCGATGCCGATGAGGAGACCTACGCAGATTTGCTGGATGAGGCTAAATCTATTGATGAATTGAAATAATGCCCTCATAGAAAACTCCTTATACTTATAAATACTTAAAATCGAGTACAAATATCTACTCATAAAAGACATAAAGACATTATAAACGGAATATATACTTTTGGCAAGAGAAAAAAATCACAAATTATGGAATATCCTCATCCATTCGTGTATAATGAATAGCAGTATAAATAACTGGAGGTATATTGTGGAATTTAAAACACATGAAGATAAAAAAGCTTACGTGCAAGATGTATTCTCTCATATTGCGAAGCATTATGATGTGATGAATACATTGTTGAGTTTTAATCAAGATGCACGGTGGCGTAGATTTGCAATAGAACAATTAGAATTAACGGAAGGTATGCGATTAGCAGATATTGCCTGTGGTACTTGTATGTTAACAAAAACAGCATTACAAGAAATTCCGTCTTTACATGTGGAAGGACTTGATTTTAGTCCTGAAATGTTAGCGGTTGGACGAAATCGATTAGAGAAAGAAGGATATACAGATCGAGTGAATTTAACCCAAGGAGATGCGATGGATTTACCTTATGATAGCAATACCTTTGATGGAGCTGTATCTGGTTTTGCTTTGCGTAATGTGCCAAGCATTGAACAAACGGTTCGTGAAATGAAACGTGTTGTTAAACCAGGTGGTAAAGTAGTGACTTTGGAATTGGCGAAGCCGACTATGTTTGGTTTCAAGCAGGCCTATTATCTATATTTTGAAAAAATTTTGCCGGTGTTGGGGAAATTGAGTCGAGATCAATCATCCTATGCATGGCTTCCAGAATCATTGCGCCGATATGTGGGGCAAGAAGGTGTTCTTCAAATTTTTAAAGATGTGGGACTACAAGATGCTAAGTATTATGAACTTACAGGTGGCATTGTGGCAGTCCATGTGGGCACCGTACCAGAAGAATAGAAAAAGCTGTCATCCACGACGAGGTGATGACAGCTTTTTATTTCTTTTATTCGTGTCCAAAGCGATTTGGATTTTTTAAAGTTTCTTCATAGATATGATTTACAATCTTCCAGTTCACAATAGTGAAGAAGTTGTTAATATATTCTTCGCGGCTGGAATGGACGTACATGTAATCCCATAGATTGATACCTAAGATTGCAGTTTGCATGTTCATAATCGGATTGATTTGTTCTTTTGTAGAAGTAATAACAAGCGTATTGTCTGGGTTTAGCACAAGCCAAGTCCAACCATTATCGATATGAGTGTGAGCCGCCTCTGTAAATCGTTGTTGGAACTTTTCTAAGGATCCAAAAGAGTGGTTGATAGCATCTTTGATTGGTCCGTTGATGGTGCTTGTATTTGGGGTTGTCAGGGTATGCAAAAATAAGGTGAGATTTTTATAGGTTCCACCATAGATCTGAATGTCTTGACGAATTTCTTGCGGTACATGGCTCAAGCCTCCTAGCAGACAGTCGATATGACCAAAGCGAAGGTCAGAGAACTCTTCTACTAGTTCATTAAGTTTAGAGACGGAATGGCTGTATACATCAGTATACAAAGATGTGAGTGTTTCTCTGCCGATGACTGGCTCTAAGGCATAATCAGAATAAGGTAGTGGTTCTAATTCAAAAAATTTCATGGACACCTCCATCACAAAGATTTGATAATGATAGATATTATCATAGTTATTTATATGGTAATAGATAAGACCACAAAAGTCAAGATAAAAAGACTTTTACAAAGATGTGTTCACTATAAAATTACACATTGAATAAAAAAGATAGAATCTGTATAATAAGAGTATAGAATCAAAATAAATCGAGTTACATCAATGGTTGAAAGGAGTTTTGTATGAAAACACAAAGTAAACGTTGGATGCTAGGAGCTGTTATGGTAGGTGTTATCGCCTTGGGGCAAACGGCGTATGCTGCACAAGATCCGTTAATGCTACCAGAGCAAGAAGGCTTACAAGTTATTTCAGAAATACAAGCTAAAATTACAGTAGAAAGTCCCAACTGGGAAGTAAAGCAAGTGGTGAATACCTTTGCTAACTATGGTCAAGATCATAGTAAACAGTTGTTTGAATTACAAACACATCAAGTGATTTCCGCAGGACAATTGGATGTCATTAATGCATTGTATTATATGAATGTGCGGAAAAACTTTTACATTGAAAGCCATCGCTGGAAAAAAGATAGCTATGGAAGAAAAGTGTTAAATAGTTTATACGTAGATTATCAAAACTATTTGAATAGTCATCGCTATGTACCAACCAATGAAGTGGATACTTACAAAGAAGAGTTCTTAGGAATTTTAGCGAGCCATGCTGAGAAAGTGCACAATGATGAATTGCGTACATATATGAATGAAATGGTAATTTTTGGTTTAGAGCAAGCTATGAAAGATCATAATCCAACTGTAAAATCCTATAGGGGTAAATAATAGATAGCCTACTCATTATTAGAGTGGGCTATCTTTTTTGACAAATTATATAAGTTGTGATTTAATATATAAGAAGTATAATTAGAAAAACTTCTAAATCTTGCTATTGATGAATGGAGAGAAGTCATGAGTGAAATCACAAAACAGGTTCATCCTGTTGATGAAATGTTACCTGTATCTAAGTTGTTTTCATATGGATTACAACATGTGCTGGCAATGTACGCAGGTGCTGTAGCAGTTCCCATTATTTTGGCGAATGCATTAGGATTATCGACACAAGATTTGATTCGCTTGATTAATGCGGATTTATTTGCTTGTGGTATTGCTACCCTGATTCAAACATTAGGAATAGGGTCTATTGGAGCTAGAATTCCGATGATTCAAGGGGTTACTTTTGCAGCGGTAGCACCTATGATCATTATAGGAACGGAACATGGTCTGACTGCTATCTATGGAGCAATAATAGTGGCGGGCTTTTTTACGTTTTTAATAGCTCCTTATTTTAGTCGCCTTATACGCTTATTCCCTCCAGTGGTAACAGGTACAATTGTTACCATTATCGGTATTAGTTTGATGCCTGTAGCCGTTATGTGGATTGCAGGAGTATCTCCGGAGGATCCTAACTACGCAAGTGCTACGAATCTTTGCTTGGCAGGCTTGACATTATTAATCGTAGTCTTAGTGAATCGCTTTGCAAAAGGATTTTTAAGTAATTTATCAGTGCTTATTGGTCTCTTAGGAGGCACGATGATAGCTTATGCTTTAGGAGTCGTGAACTTTGTAGAGGTTGCTGAAGCAGACTGGGTAGCTTTTGTTACTCCACTTGCCTTTGGGATGCCTACCTTTGATGTAAGCTCTATTATAGCTATGTTAGTGGTTATGTCTGTGTGCATGGTGGAAACTACAGGGGATGCTATTGCAATCGGTGAAATCGTAGACAAAAAAGTGGATAAGAAAACGTTGAGTTCTTGTTTACAAGCTGATGGACTATCTACCTGTATTGGTGGATTCTTAAATAGTTTCCCTTATACAGCCTTTGCACAAAATATCGGATTAATTGCGGTAACGAATGTGAAAAGCCGTTTCGTAGTAGCCACATCTGGTGTGATTTTGATGGTCTTAGGACTGTTTCCTAAATTAGCAGCGGTAGTAGCATCCATCCCTAGTCCTGTGCTTGGAGGAGCAGGGATTGCTATGTTTGGTATGATTATTGCTAGTGGTATTCGCTCCTTAGGGAAAGTAGACTATGAAAATAATCATAATTTAATGATTGTTGCCTTAAGTATTGGTGTTGCTATGATACCGATTGGGGCACCTCATTTTTATCAAGGCTTTCCAGCGGCGGCAAAAATTATTTTTGAGAGTGGAATCACCTTTGGTAGTATTCTAGCGGTAGTATTAAATGTGGTATTTAACGGTATAGAGCTAGAAGATAAAAAATAATAAGTTGTTTTTACTGTAATAAGGACAAGAAAATGAATACGCCTCTATGAAGATATACGAGTTTATTATTTTCATAAAGGCGTGTTTTTTATTATAGCTTTACCGTGTAAACGTGTTATAATATGAACTATATAGGTAAATTTAAATATAATAATCTAAGGAGATATAATGGAAGCAAAAATTATTGCTATTTCAATTAGCAGAGCAAAGGGACAAAAGAAAACGAACATCCCTGAAACGGAGTTAATAGTAAATCATGGTATTGAAGGAGATGCTCATGCAGGACCGTGGCATCGTCAATTGAGCTTGCTTGGTATTGAAAGTATCGAATTAATGCGTAAAAGTGGGGCTGATGTGAACCCTGGAGATTTTGCGGAAAATATTACTGTAGAAGGCTTGACTTTATTCCAATTGCCAGTGGGTACTAAATTAGCCTTAGGTAAGACTATCGTAGAGGTTACACAAATCGGAAAAGAGTGTCATCAAGGTTGTGAAATTATGCAACAGGTTGGTAGCTGTATTATGCCTACGCAAGGGATTTTTGGGCGTGTTCTAGAAGGTGGAAAGATTCAAGTAGGCGATACAGTTTGTATTGTTGAGGAGCCAGTCAATGCATGATAGCCAAGGGCGTGTTATTGAGTATGCCCGTATATCCTTAACGGAAGCATGCAATTTTTGCTGTGCCTATTGTCGACCACAGGAGATAACAGAAGCTATGGCGCCAGTCTTGCCGCCAAGCTTTTGGTTGCCTCTATTAGAGGCGTTGTACTTAGGAGGCGTCAAAGCCTTGCGTTTAACTGGGGGAGAACCATTGTTATATCCTCATCTATATGACTTGTTAGAGCATATACGAGAGGAACAATGGTTTTCCGATATTTCTATGACCACCAATGGTAGTCTATTAGAAACTCAGGCGGAACGTTTATTTATAGCAGGGGTACAGCGACTAAATATTAGTTTAGACTCTGTGGAAGAAGAGGGTTTTGCCAAAGCTGTAGGTCGCAATGGACAATTAGCTGGCGTACTTCGTGGTATAGAAGCTGCCAAGACTGCAGGCTTTCAAAACATAAAGATTAATACCGTAGTGCAAGCGCCATTTTCTGACAAAGAAGTGGAAACCTTGTTGCATTATGGAAAAGAGTGGGATGTAGTATGGCGATTTATTGAATACATGCCATTCCAAGGGAAACAAAGTCATGTGCCTACCTTCGGAGAGTGGAAGGAGCAGATTGAACGCATTGTGGGATCTGAGTTAACTCCAGTCAAAGAACGATTGGGATTTGGACCAGCTCAATACTTCCAATTGCCAGATGGACAACGAATTGGCTTTATTTTTCCTTTGTCCAATCAATATTGTTCTTCTTGCAATCGTATTCGTTTCACTGCAGATGGATCGCTACGTTTATGTTTGTTGCGTGATGAAGATTTAGACTTGCGTGGACTTATACAAAATGGCGGTACACCATACACTATATTGCATTGCATTGAAGAGGCATTACAAGGTCGATATGCGAGTCATGATGGAAATTCCATTGAAAAAGTGGAACGTCCTATGTGGCGTATCGGCGGTTAGGAGTTATGATGAAAGTAGAATCTTTTGGACAACTACAAGCAGGCCAAGAGGCTCATGTCTATACAATAGAAAATGATGTATTGCAAGTACAAATAAGTAATTATGGTGCCACTATTGTCGCTGTTTATGATAAAGTGTTGCAGCGCCATTTAGCATTGGGCTATGATTCTGTACAAGAGTATGAAACAAAGCATGGACAACTAGGTGCTACTGTAGGGCGTGTGGCGAATCGTATTGCCAATGCTGCCTATACGTGGAATGGTACAGTTCATCAGCTAACAGCGAATAATGGACCCAACTTATTACATAGTGGCAAAGGCAATATTGGACATCGTCTATGGGATGTAGTGGAGGAAAATTGTACTGATATAGTGGTACATCTCTCTCATTCTATTACTTCTGAAGAAGATGGATTTCCAGGTGATCTCTATGTAGAAGCGGTGTTTAGATTGGTAGAACAGACGCTAGTAGTCACGTATGTGTATACAACTTCAGAAGATTCCTTCGTCAATTTGACGAATCATGTATATTTTAATTTGCATGGAGAAGGTAACTTATCGAACCATGTATTAGAATTAGGGTCTCATCAGTATATGCCATTTGGAGAGTATCAAATTCCTCAAGTTGATCCAGCATCTGTTGAAGGTACACCATTTGATTTTAGAAAAGGTATGGACCTACAAAAAGCATTGGACTATTATGCTGATGCGTTGAGCCAATATAAAGGATATGACCATGATTTTGTAACGGCTCCAGTAGAAGGGCATGGTACAAAAGATTCTGTAGTGCCTTTTGCGGTGCTACAAGGTAAGGATGTGACAGCCGTATTCCATACAGATGCGCCACACTTTCAGGTATATACAGGAAATTGGTTGAACGAAGATGGTCGAGACCGCCATTATGGAAGTCATGCAGGGATTGCCATTGAGCCACAATTTGTGCCGAATGATATCAATATGAATGGTGAGAGCAAGACTAAAGCAGATACAGTTTATGAAAGAACCATCGCCTATTCATTCTATCACCGATAGGCGTATTTGCTAGTAAGGAGACAAGGGTCGAATGAAATCATTTATTTACCATAACCCAACTAAAATAGTGTTTGGCAAAGACTGTGTGAAGGAATCGCTAGCCGCTGAATTAAGTCGTTGTGGAACACGAGTGCTACTTACCTATGGTGGAGGCAGTATTAAGAAGAATGGTGTCTATGATGCGGTGAAAGAAGCCTTACAACAAGCGGGTAAGGAAGCGTTTGAGTTGAGTGGAATCATGTCAAATCCACGGACTACGAAAGTACGTGAAGGCATTGCTCTGTGTAAAGAACATAACATTGACTTTATCCTAGCTGTTGGTGGCGGATCTGTAATTGATTGTACAAAATTTATTGCAGGTGGTGCTGAGTTACCAGATGCGGTTGATTTTTGGCAGAATTTCTTTTTAGACCATCAACCGGTGACGGAAGCCTTGCCATTTGGTGTAGTCTTAACTATGGCAGCTACCGGTAGCGAAATGAATAGCGGTGGTGTGATTACAGATTGGGAGACACAGAAAAAATTAAGTGGGTATGGACCAGCACTATTCCCCCAATTTTCTATGTTAGATCCTACGTATACCTACACGTTGCCGAGAGAACAAGTTGCCTATGGCATTGTAGATATGTTGTCCCATTTATTGGAACAATATGTCTCTACACCAGATGATGATAATGTGACAGATTCTGCCATTGAAGGAATCTTTAAAAATATCGTGCGCAATGGCCGGAAATCTATGGAACACTTAGAAGATTATGAAGCACGTTCTAATATTATGTGGGGTGCTACCTTAGCTTTGAATCGTTCCTTAGGATTAGGCAAAGATCAAGATTGGATGACTCATGCCTTAGAGCATGCTCTATCAGCTTTTTATGATATTCCTCATGGGGCAGGATTGGCGATTATGCATCCAGCGTATTTGCGTTGGATATTACCTAACGCGACCGCACGGTTAATGCGTTTTGCTAAGGAAGTGTGGGGCATTGAACAAGGTACTATGAGTGATGCAGACTATGCATTAGCTGGTATCGAAGCCTTAGAAGCATATTTTAAAGAGATAGGAGCTCCATCTACGCTAGAAGAAGTAGGAATTCCTAAAGAATCTTTGCAAGATATTGCCAATAGTTGTGTCCGCTACCAGACTGCATACAGTCATCTTACAGCTGCGGATGCCTTAGCAATCTATGAAAGCGTTTATAAAAAATAGTGTAAACTCCATGTGTGTCGTGCTAGTATAGGCTTTCACATTGACATTTATAAGAGAAGTCAGTATAATTATAGCTATTGTTAATAAGAAATTTAAGTAACTTTTTCATAAGGGAGGCAGTGTCATGTGGCACTGTTTTCTGTATATGAGGAATAGAAATGGAGAGACATACATGGCAGAGGTAAAAGAAACCTTACTTACAGCCGAAGGGTTGAAGAAACTAGAAGAAGAGTTAAATCATTATAAATCTGTACGTCGAATTGAAGTGGCAGAGCGTATTAAAATTGCTATTTCCTATGGTGATATTTCAGAGAATTCTGAATATGATGATGCGAAAAACGAACAAGCTTTCATCGAAGGTCATATCATCGAGTTGGAAAATAAAATTAATACTGCTAAAATCATTGATGAAAATGTAAAAGGCGATACCGTATCAGTAGGTAGTAAAGTTACTTTATTGGACGAAGAGTTTAATGAAGAATTAGAATACACTATTGTAGGTTCTTCTGAAGCGGATCCTTTCAACAATCGTATTTCTAATGAATCCCCTGTGGGCGTTGCGATTTTAGGAAAAGCAAAAGGTGATAAAGTAGAAGTAAACACACCAGATGGTATGGTGAGTTTTAAAATATTAAGCATTCAATAAGGGTAAAGAAGTATAAGGAGGCCCCTCATGAGCGAAGAAAAACATGTGCCGGAACAATTGGATTTAAACGATCAAATGTTGGTACGCCGCGAAAAGTTGGCGCAATATGAAGAGGATAATATCTATCCATTTGGACAACGATTTGTTGTTCAACATAAGGCACTCCAAATTAAGGATGAATTCCGTGATTTTGATGGTCAACCAGTTGTGATTGCTGGTCGATTGATGACAATTCGTTCTCATGGTAAAACAGCCTTCGCTAATTTGCGCGATTTATCTGGCGATATTCAAGTATACTTCCGTAAAGATGTTATGGGAGAAGAGGATTACAAATATGTAAAAATGCTTGATATGGGCGATATTGTAGGTATCGAGGGCCATGTGTTTAAAACGCAAAAAGGTGAAATTACAGTGAAAGTCAATAAATTGACTTTGTTGTCTAAATCCCTTCGTCCATTACCAGAAAAATGGCATGGTTTGAAAGATACAGAACTTCGCTATCGTCAACGCTATGTGGATTTAATCGTAAATCCAAGCGTTCGTGATACATTTGTAAAACGTACGAAAATCGTAGCAAAAATTAGAGAGTATTTAAACAGTAAGCAATTCATGGAAGTAGAAACTCCTATGATGCATGCTATTCCAGGCGGTGCGGCAGCACGCCCATTCATTACGCATCATAATGCCTTAGACATTGATATTTATATGCGTATTTCCCCTGAACTATACTTAAAACGTTTGATCGTTGGTGGTTTAGAACGCGTATATGAAATTAACCGCTCTTTCCGTAATGAAGGTGTATCTATCCGTCACAATCCAGAATTTACTATGATGGAATCCTACCAAGCCTATGGTAACTTTGAAGATGCCATTGCCTTAACAGAAGGTGTAGTATCCTACTGTGCACAAGAAGTACTTGGTACGACAAAAATCAACTACCAAGGCATGGACATTGATTTGACTCCACCATGGAATCGCATCACTATGCAAGAAGGTATTAAACAATACACTGGGGAAGACTTTGATGCGATTGAAACATTGAGCGAAGCACGTGCTATTGCAGATCGCTTAAATGTAGAATATGGTGAAGCCGATGGTATTGGTAAAATCATGAATTTGTGTTTTGAAGAATATGTAGAAGAAAACTTGATGCAACCAACTGTCGTATATGGACATCCGGTTGAAATTTCTCCACTAGCAAAACAAAATCGTGAGAAACCATTGACTACTGAACGTTTTGAAATCTTTATTTATGGTCGTGAATTGGCAAATGGCTATTCCGAGTTAAATGATCCGATTGATCAAAAACAACGTTTTGAAAATCAATTAAAAGAACGTGAAGCAGGTGATGATGAAGCCCACCGTATGGATGAAGACTTCGTCACAGCATTGGAATATGGTTTGCCACCAACTGCCGGCTTGGGTATCGGTATCGACCGTCTAGTAATGTTCTTAACGGACTCTGCATCTATTCGTGATGTATTGTTGTTCCCTCTTATGAAACCAGAAGCGGCGAAAGTAGAAGAGGAAGAAACAGTAGAAGAATAATATATGTATACGTAGGTTACAGGGTATTGTATGCTGCGTAGATGAACAGCGACTAAACAGGAATGAGTTTGGTCGCTGTTTTGTTATCCTTTCAGAGATAGAGAAAGGGTAAGGGGAAATTGCCAAGTAAATGCCTATTAAGGTAGAAAAGTAATAGCAAATGTGCTAATATTAAAGGTAGATTAATTAAGTACTTAAATGAATTCTATGAGGTCATGATTATGTTGGATTTAAAATTTGTCCGTGAGAATATTGAAACGGTACAAGAAAACTTAGATCGTCGTCATACAACAGGCGACCTGACTAGCTTTGTGAAGTTCTACGATGAAAGACGTGCTATCATCCAAGAAGTAGAGCAATTGAAAGCAGTGCGTAATGCAGTAACGGCAGAAATCAGCCAATTAAAACGCAATAAAGAAAATGCAGATGATAAAATTGCAGAAATGCAACGTGTAGGTGATGAAATCGGTGCATTGGACAACAAATTGCGTGAAGTGGAAACAGAATTACAACAAGTGGCTTTGATGTTACCTAACATGTGTGATGCTTCTGTACCAGTAGGAGCTGATGAAAACGAAAATATCGAACAACGTCGTTGGGGTACGCCTCGTTCCTTTGACTTTGACGTAAAAGCACATTGGGACCTAGGAGAATCCTTAGGAATTTTAGATTTTGAAAGAGCTGCTAAAGAAAGTGGTGCTCGTTTCACTATTTACAAAGGAATTGGTGCACGATTAGAACGGGCATTGATTAACTTTATGTTAGATATGCATGGTAGTGCTGGTTTCACAGAAATGATGACGCCTTACATTGTCACTCGTGAAACCTTGACGAACACAGGTCAGTTGCCAAAATTTGCTGAAGATATGTATAAAGTGGAAGGGGAAAATTACTTCCTCATTCCGACCGCAGAAGTTACATTGACAAACTATCATGCCAATGAAATTTTAACAGCTGAGGAATTGCCTAAATATTACACAGCATTTACAGCTTGTTTCCGTGCCGAAGCAGGTTCTGCTGGCCGTGATACACGTGGTTTAATCCGTCAACATCAATTTAATAAAGTAGAATTAGTGAAATTTGCAAAACCGGAAGAATCTTTTGCTGAGTTAGAAACATTGACAGCGCAAGCAGAAAGTATTTTGCAAGCTTTAGAATTACCACATCGTGTTATCACATTGTGCACAGGTGATATGGGGTTTGGTTCTGCTAAAACATATGATATCGAAGTTTGGATGCCAAGCCAAGGGGTATATCGTGAAATTTCTTCTTGCTCAAACATGACGGATTTCCAAGCGCGTCGTGGTAATATTAAATTCCGTCGTGAACAAAAAGGTAAACCAGAATTTGTACATACATTAAATGGATCTGGTTTAGCTGTAGGTCGTACAGTGGCTGCGATTTTGGAAAACAATCAAGAAGCAGATGGCTCTGTACGTATTCCAACAGCGCTTCAACCATATATGGGTGGTTTAACTCATATTCATCCAGAGGCTTAGAAAGGAGTCCGCTATGAAATTCTTCATTGATACAGCTAATTTTGCTGACATTAAAGCAGCCTATGAAATGGGCTTTATTGCAGGGGTAACAACAAACCCATCTTTAATTGTGAAAGAAAAACGTGACTTGCACGAAGTGATTCAACAAATTGCGGATCTTGTAGAGGGACCAGTGAGTGCAGAGGTCATTGCTACGACAGCACCAGAAATGGTGAAAGAAGCCCATGAATTAATTAAGTTGGGTAACAATGTAGTGATTAAAGTGCCTATGACAGCAGAAGGCTTAAAAGCAGTATCCGTACTTTCTAAAGAAGGAATTAAAACAAATGTAACTTTAATTTTTTCTGCTAACCAAGCTTTATTAGCAGCACGTGCAGGGGCTACCTACGTAAGTCCATTTGTGGGGCGTGTAGATGATATTTCTATGGATGGCATTCAATTAATTGAAGATATTGCTGAAATCTTTATGATTCATAATATTTCAACAGAAATTATAGCGGCTAGCGTTCGCACACCTATGCACATGACACAATGTGCTAAAGCAGGCGCACATATTGCGACAGTACCATTTAACGTGTTGCAGCAATCCTTAAAGCATCCATTAACAGATGCAGGATTAGCACGTTTTCTAGCGGACTGGGAAGCAGCCAATAAATAATAGACACAAGTGGGAGGGTCAAAATGGATCGCACATTAGCCTTAGAGTTTGTTCGTGTTACAGAAACAGCGGCATTAAAGAGTGGTCGTTTATGTGGTCGTGGAGCCAAAGATGCAGCAGATCAATTAGCTGTTGACGGTATGCGCCAAACGTTCGATACCGTACCGATCTCTGGTACCGTTGTGATTGGAGAAGGTGAAATTGATGAAGCACCAATGTTGTACATTGGTGAGCGTGTTGGAGCAGGCGGAGAAGAAGTTGATATTGCAGTAGACCCTATTGAAGGTACAAATCTAATCGCAAAAGGTCAAAATGGTGCGATTGCGGTATTGGCTATTGCACCTAAAGGTGGTTTATTACATGCTCCAGATATGTACATGGAAAAATTGTGCGTAGGACCACGTGCGAAGGGTGTTATCGACTTGAATGAATCCATGACTGAGAACTTGCGCCGTGTAGCCGCAAAAATGGAACGTGCTATCGATGATTTAACAGTCGTTATGTTGGATCGTGAACGTCATCAAGGGTTAATGGATGAATGTCGTGCAGCCGGAGCTCGTATTCGCTTGATTACTGATGGTGATGTGAACCCAGCTATGGAATGTGGCTTAGAAGGTTCTGGCATCCACATGGTTGTAGGTACTGGTGGAGCACCAGAAGGGGTTTTAGCAGCAGCAGCCTTAAAATGTACGGGTGGCGATATGCAAGCGCGTTTAAAGCCAGCAACAGATGAAGAAATTCTTCGTTGCCACGCAATGGGGATTACTGATTTAAATAAAGTGCTTACGATTGATGATTTAGTCAGTGGTGATGATGTTATTTTCTCTGCTACGGCTATTACGGAAGGTAATGTATTATCCTCTATTAAATACTTCCCTGGTGGCGCTCGTACTCACTCCGTAGTAATGCGGTATAAAACAGGAACAGTTCGGTTTGTAGATACTATCCATCGATTGGATAAAAAACTTTCCATGAAAGTGAAATAAAATAGTATAGTATAGATCTATTTAGGGAAGACCGTCATAAGACGGTCTTTTTCTTGCGTATAGAGGAAAGATTTAGTATACTAGAGTATGAATGTTTGTCAGTCAAAACATGTTTGAAAGGTGATAGCGTATCACCGTTAAACGATAACTATAGATAAGATTAGGAGGAATTCAGTTGGAAAAGCTTATTATTCAAGGAGGTACGCCTTTAGAAGGTCGTATTCGAGTAAGTAGTGCAAAAAATGCAGTGCTACCTATTATTGCGGCGACTTTATTAGCGTCTACTCCAAGCACCCTGCTTGAAATTCCAGATTTGGAAGATGTTCATACTATTTGTGATGTCATTGCATCCCTTGGTGTGAAAGTAACAAAAGATGGAGAAAATATTACCTTTGATGCGTCTACGATTTCTGCCACAGAGGCCCCTTATGATTTAGTACGTCGCATGCGTGCGTCCTTTTTGGTAATGGGACCTTTATTGGCGCGCAAAGGGGAAGCTCGTATTGCCTTACCAGGTGGTTGTGCGATTGGTAGTCGTCCAATCGATTTGCATCTAAAAGCTTTTGAAGCATTAGGTGCAACTATTACTATGGGGGAAGGTTTTGTAGAAGCAAAGGCTCCAGAAGGTTTAAAAGGTAATTTAATTTATTTAGATTTCCCAAGTGTGGGAGCCACTGAAAATGTAATTATGGCAGCCACCTTTGCAGAAGGCAAAACGATTATTGAAAATGCTGCAGAAGAACCAGAAATTGTTGATTTAGCTACATTTTTAAATAGCATGGGTGCTAATATTCGTGGTGCTGGTACGGATGTGATTCGTATTGAAGGCGTCAAAGAATTAAAAGGTGCTGTGCATACTGTCATTCCTGACCGCATTGAAGCCGGTACATACTTAATTGCAGCGGCTATGGCTGGTGGCGATGTATATGTAGAAAATGCCCTTTCAGAGCATTTAAAACCAGTGGTAGCTAAATTAAAAGAAGCTGGTGTTACAGTTGAGGAAGATATTGATGGTATTCGTGTTATCAGTAATGGGCAATTGAAAGCAACATCTATTAAAACATTGCCATACCCTGGATTTCCGACGGATATGCAGGCTCAATTTATGGCGATGACGACGATTGCAAATGGGACAAGTACCGTGATGGAAACAGTCTTTGAAAATCGTTTCATGCATGTAGATGAATTGAAAAAAATGGGCGCTTCTATCGAGGTAGATGATCGTAAAGCTATTGTTACTGGCGTAGAACAATTGGTAGGCGCTGAAGTGGAAGCTACCGATTTACGTTGTGGTGCTGCCCTTGTGTGCGCAGGTTTAGCTGCCTCTGGAGTGACTAAAGTAGGACAATTAACACACATCGATCGTGGCTATGATAATTTAGTGGCAAAATTAAAAGGAATAGGTGCTAACATTGTTCGGGTGGACGAGTAAGCAAAAAGAATCTCAAACAAAAGAGGATAGACGGAAACAACGGCGTGTACGTAGAAAACCAATAGGAACGACTACAAAACAAACGTCCTTTAAACGAGAAAGCCGTCCAGTATCATTCCTTGAAAAAATGAGCCTGTTATGGACTACGGATATTGGCATCGACTTGGGGACTACTAATGTAGTGATGTATGTCAAAGGTCGAGGTATTGTCCTAGATGAGCCAGGATTTGTGGCTTGCGATACAAAGACTAGAGAAGTGATTGCCATAGGTCATGAAGCACGAGCTATTTTAGGTAGAACCCCAGAGGGCATCGAAGTGATTCAGCCTTTGAAAGGTGGTGTCATTGCCGATTATGATACAACAGCGTATATGTTGCGTCATTTTATCCGCCGTGTAGTACCTGTATCGGGAATCATTCGTTCTCGCATCATAGCCTGTGTGCCATCTAGCATTACTCCAGTAGAAAAACGGGCTGTCTTAGAAGTATTATTACAAGCTGGGGCTCGTAAAATAGTTCTCATGGAAGAACCGTTAGCAGCAGCTATTGGGACAGGTTTGGATAAAGCGGAGCAAGTAGGTGCTATGGTGGTTGATATCGGTGGTGGGACTACGGATATTGCTGTGATTTGTGATTCTGGTGTGGTAGTCAGTGAGAGTTTGCGCATCGGTAGTGATACCTTTGATGAAGCATTACTACAATATATGAAGCGGAAGAAAAAATTACTGATAGGGCCACTCACTGCGGAAGATTTAAAAATCGAAGTGGGAACTGTAGATCCTAGGTCGGATGAGGAACGAGCTATCGTGCGAGGTCGACACAGTGTGACAGGCTTGCCACGGGCGGTGGAAATTACTTCAAAAGATATGAAGTTTGCTCTAGAAAGATCAGTGCAACATATCATTGAAGGAATCATTAGTATTTTAGAAAAAACACCGCCAGAATTATTGGCGCAAATTAATCACCATGGTATTATTTTGACTGGTGGAGGCTCTCAGCTTCGTGGTTTAGACCGAATGATTACAGAAAAAACGGGTCGTCCTGCTTATGTAGTGGAACATCCTAGGTATTCTGTTATCTTGGGCACAGGAAAAGCGCTATCAGAGTTGAATCAATTGCGCGATACCTTGGAAGAACTACGATAAGTGGTACTTGACTTCATGATTTTTTCATATACAAAGTTTATGATAAGGGAAGTAAGATAGTGTATGAAAAGATAGACTATTTTACTAGGAATTGATTGTTCTGACTCTTGAAAATATGATATACTGTACATGGAAGAAAATTGTAGGAGGTGTATATATATGAAAAAAGTTTTTCTATATAGTTTGGGGGCATTGTTAGCAGCATTTTTAGTGACATCTACGGCAGAGGCTGCACCAGTAAATCATGAAACTGTGTTATCTGGTGAAGTCGTATCTGTGGTTAGTGTAGGAACTTCTGTCAAAGAAGGGGACCCATTGCTAACAGTACAAACATTAGGGGGACCTATGGTAGCATCCCGTGCCACTGTGAACGGTGTGGTACAAACAGTCTCTGTGGAGCCAGGTGCTACAGTGGAACGAGGTCAAATTATAACAGTGATCAATAACTAATTATTAATAATCAATAAGAAGAGGCGATATAGATGCAATTACATCGTTTTTGGCGTCGGTACACTAAGGGTGTGCTGGCGCTCTTATTGTGTGGGGCTACTTTTACAAGTGCTCATGCAATAGAATTTATGAAAGTAGAGGATTTACACCGTGGCATGGTAGGTCATGCGGATACAGTAGTACAAGGGGATAAAATTGATTCTTTCAAAGTGGAAGTCCTAGGCGTTATGAAACAACGTGGCCCATCGGGGGATTTGATTTTAGTGAAAGTATCAGGTCCCATCATTGATGCATCGGGGGGGATTGTTCATGGTATGAGTGGTAGCCCCGTATACATTGATGGAAAATTGGTAGGTGCTGTTGCCTATGGCTGGGGATTTACAGACGGTACTTTGGGCATGGTAACACCTATCGATCAAATGGTGAAACTGTGGGATGAGAAATACCAAAAAGATTTACCGAATCCATGGAAAGATACACAATTGATTCCATTGGGCACACCATTGATGGCAGATGGTTATGATGAAACATCCTTAGCATATTTGGGAACAAAATTTAAGGACTTTGGTTATAAAGGATATGCTACGGCTAGTGACAGCACGGATGATATTGTGAAACCAATGGTGCCTGGTGGCTCTATTGCGGCGTTACTGGTAAAAGGTGATTTGAAGATGGGTGCAGTAGGTACCGTTACCTATGTCGATAAGGATAAAGTGGTTGCCTTTGGTCACCCATTTGATAAACGAGGCTCTACTGGATACTTCATGAATAACTCCAGTATTTTTACAGTAGTAAAAAGTATAGACTCAGGTTTTAAATTGGGGTCCTTAGGTCGAGAAGTAGGTGTAATTACAGAAGACCGTGGGGCAGGTATCGCAGGTACTGTTGGGGTATTTGGGAAAGGTGTTCCTGTGCGCATGCAGCTTCGGGATTTAGATCGTGGAGTAGAGCGAAATGCAGCTGTGACTGTGGTGGAATCCTCTAAATTGACACCAACCTTAGTGGCTACCTCTGTGTATAGTTTACTGAATAAAACATTAGACCGTGTCGGTGGTGGTACGGCTAAGATCAATATTAAGATCACACCAGTAGATCCAAAGTTACCTACTTTAGAACGTCGCAATATGGTGTATTCTAGTAGTTCCGTGTCTGAAAAATCCATCGATGAATTATTCGATATTGTGGAAAGCTTAATGAACAATGCTTTCAAAGACTATGAAATCCGTGATATTCAAGTAGATGTACAAGTGGAAGAAGCGAAACGTACAGCTACGATTATCGATGCTAGTGCAGATCAAGTCATTGTATCTCCTGGGGACAATATTGTGATTACTGCTAATTTACAAGCTTATCGTGAAGGAAAGATTCAGCGAGAAATTATCTTTAAAGTGCCAGAAGATCAAAAGTTAGGAACCTATACGCTTGAAGTGCGTGGGGGTGGCGTGATTCCATTGCCATACTTGTTTGAAAAACAAAAATATAATCTGACAGATGAAATTGTAGAGCGATTGAAAGTGCATAAAAACTTTGATGAATATTTCAAAGATCTCAGTGAAGATGATCAGAATAACCAAATTGTAGCAGAGTTTTTAGCCGACGATATCAGTATGGTGGAAGAGTCTGGTGACAAGGCGAAAAAGCAACGCCTAGAAGCAGACGAGGAAGATGTGGACGATGATGAGTTGCCAAATGGGGGCAAACATAAAAAAGGTTTGAAAGCATCTGATGACGACGAAAAAGAAAATAATGAAGCATCGCGAGTGGTAGTAGATTATGTTGTCTTAGGTGATGGACAGTTTACGGTACAAGTGGTAGATAAAAAAGATCGAGACCATTTACGTAAACAACGGATCAAAGAAAAACTTTCAAAGCTAAAAGAGAAAGTAAAAGAAGAAGAGTCAGACCAAAAGAAAACTAAATAGCCTCATCTAAAGAGAGCAGGAAGTGATATAGCATCATTTCCTGCTTTTATTTTGAAAACTCCTATGGTACTACTGCACATTCAAAGAGTTTTGTGATATACTGAAGATTGATACAAATACTCAGGAGGAACTATGATTTGGTTAACATGGATTGGTAAGCAAATGATCTTTTTCCTATCCCAGATAGGTGAGGCCATGTTGTTACTATGGAGGACCATAGGACAATTACCAAAAATAAATTGGAAACTCACAATCGAACAAATGGCACACTTAGGTGTACATTCCTTGCCGATTTTATCGTTAACAATGTTTTTTGCAGGCGCTGTGATGACATTGCAAGTAGCCGATGTATTGATTCGTTACGGAGCACAAGGAACCGTAGGCGGTATTATGGCGATTGCCATGGGTCGTGAATTGGGACCAGTACTGGTAGGGGTTGTCTTAGCAGGTCGTGTGGGTGCGGCGATAACGGCAGAGCTAGGAACGATGAAAGTAACAGAGCAAATTGATGCGCTCAAGGTAATGGCAGTAAATCCTATCGGGTATCTGGTGGTACCTCGTGTGGTGGCTTGTATGATTATGGTACCTATCTTGACATTTTATGGTGTTCTTATCGGTACAGGTGGGGGATACTTGGTAGCTACCATAGTGAAAGGACTAGCCGGTTCTACCTATTTAGATTCCATTCAAATTTTTGCGATCCTATCTGATTTGACGTACGGACTCATTAAATCTTGCGTGTTTGGAGCTGTTATTGCCTTAGTGGGATCTTATAAAGGCATGTACACAGATATGGGGGCTACCGCTGTTGGCTATGCCACTACCAGTTCTGTAGTGACCAGTATCATTTTAGTCTTTATATTAAATTACTTTTTATCAGTCTTATTATTCTAGGAGGACCTATGATTGAATTACAAAACGTGGTCCTAGCCTATGAAAATAGAATTATTTTAGACCATGTAGATTTAACTATCCATGATGGAGAAACCCTAGCAATTTTAGGGGGCTCTGGAGCGGGCAAAAGTACTTTGCTTAAATTGATTATCGGTCTTTTACGACCTACCAGTGGTATGATTTTAGTAGATGGTGTAGATATTACGCAAATCGATGAGAATGAGTTCGACAAATTACGACAAACTATGGGAATGGTCTTTCAGTATTCTGCCTTGTTTGACTCTATGAGTGTAGGTGAAAATGTAGCCTTTGGGTTACGTCAACATACGACTATGAGTGAAGAGGAGATTCAGCGCACCGTAGCTAAGAAACTGCGCATGGTAGGATTGCCAAAGACTGAACAGTACATGCCTAGTGAACTATCAGGAGGTATGAAAAAACGGATTAGCTTGGCTCGTGCCATTGCTTTAGATCCTAAAATCATTTTATATGATGAACCGACATCAGGATTGGACCCGATTACATCGGGCACCATTAGTCGTTTAATACGGAGCATGCAATCTCATTTGCAATGTAGTTCTATCGTGGTCACTCACGATATGAACTCAGCCTTTTTTGTGGCAGACCGCATTGCCTTACTAGATAAAGGAAAGTTTATTGAAGTATCACCAACGGAAGAATTTAGACATTCTAAGAATCCGAAGGTGCAACAATTTATAGAGGGACGTAAATCTGTAAAAACAGAGATACAAGAAGAAGGAGATATGCCATGAAGTGGACAACAGAAGCGAAGGTAGGTCTATTTACCGTAGTGGGGGTAGTCCTATTTGCTGTGTGTATTGTATTTTTAGGACGATTTGACATATTTGCAGCTCCTACTATGCATATTGCTGGGAATTTTCAATCTGTAACGGGGTTGAAAGAAGGCAATACAGTGCGCTTTTCTGGAGTGAAAGTAGGTAAAGTCAAATCTATGCAAGTCACTGACAAAGGGATTACGGTGGCTATGGACATCGATAAGGATGTAAAAATTCCTACAGATTCTGCATTTACTATGGAAAGCGATGGTATTTTAGGAGATAAATTCATACAAATTACGCCAGGTCGTAGTACTCTGTATTTAGATGATGGTGCTTTCATTACAGGGGATGGAAAAAGTGAAATCGATAAAACCATGGCGCAAGCTACGAAATTGATGGAAGCGGCCACCACTACATTGCAATCCATGAATGGCATCATTGGTGATGAAAAAACACAAAGCGCTTTACGCAATGCCTTACAATCGACAGAGTTAATTGCTCAAAATACAGCAAATTTGACGGCTCAAATGAATGCTATGTTAGCGAATAATAGTGACAATATTTCAGCTTTAACAGCGAATATGGTGGGTATTACGCGAAATATGGAATCCTTGACAAATCAAATGGATACGAATATGAAACAATTTAATGCAGATGGTCAAGCAGGAACAGAAATGCGTCAAATTGTGAATAATTTGAAAACTACTACAGATAGTATTTCAAAAATGGCAGGCGCTATGGAAGGAGTTGTAACAGACCCTAAGAGCGCTGCGGATATTAAGGAAACTTTGCATAATACAGCGCAATTAACGACTAAGCTAAATCGTCTTACCGGTGGAGACGTGAAAGCAGGTTCGGATGGAAAAAAGTCGGATCTTAAGACGCAAATAGGAGCAGAGGTATTGTACAATCCAGAGGATAAAAAAGTTCGTACTGATGCAGATGTGCGCCTTATGACGAAAGACTCTATCTATACCTTAGGGATTTCCAATATAGGAAATGGTTCTAATGTAGACCTTACCTATGGGAAACGAGTGCTAGATCAAGTATATCTGCGAGGTGGTTTATTTGATGGAAAATTAGGTATCGGAGCTGATTTTGGAATGGGAAAACCATTTTCACTATCTGGAACTCTATTCGATATCCGTCATGGTTCCTATCGGATTCGTTCAGATATTCAATTATGGAAAAATACCTATGCGGTAGGTCAATGGACTTGGTATGGTCATGATCGTAACCGTGTGAATTATTTTGGGCTAAGAAAAACATTTTAGGAGGACCTAATGAATACAAAAATAATGACAGTAGCAGCGATGTTAGCTGCCTATGCATGTACAGTAGGAGCAGCGGCACCGCAAACAGATACAGTAAAATTAGTAGATTTTCAACAAAAAGCAACGGCGCAAGCGGCAATGATGACAAAGGATTATAAAAACCAAGTACAGACAAAGAGTCAATCTGTGTCGGTTACATTGCCACAATCTATTGCATTAGCATTGAAAAATAATAGAACCTTACATCAATCTCAATGGGATTATGAAGCGGCAGTAGCACAAGTAGGGGGTGCTACCAGTGGTAGAAATCCATCTGTATCCTATACCTATAATGCAACTCATACGGGCACTGAAGCGAATGGGGTGAATGATTTTTCGCATACCTTAAAGTTAGGTGTTTCTGTATTTAATCGTGCCTTAGATGCGCAAATTGAAGCAGCTAAGTATAACCGTGATGGCAGTGGTGCAGCCTTAACGGAAGCGGCACAAACAGCGAAATTAACAGCTACAACAAATTATTTATCCTTAATTAAGTCTCGCAATAAGGTAAGTGTAGCAGAACAAACCGTTCGTGATTACGAAGAACATTTGAAAAATGCGAATTTACAATATCAAGTAGGCATTGTATCTAAGTCTGATGTATTGGCAACGAATACGAGATTGGCCAATGCAAAAACTGCTTTAGTAGAAGCGAAAAATGCAGCTAGTTTGGCAGAGGCAAAGTTTAATAATTATGTAGGATTGCCTGTATCTACACCAATCGTAACAGTAGATAAAGAGTTAACATATACACCATATGGTATTTCATTGGAATCAGCTAAATCCTATGGAGTAGCACATCGTGGTGCCATTGTACAAGCGGCAATGGCAGTGAAAGCAGCAGAAGAAAATGTGAGCCGTGCTGATGCATCAGATATTCCTACCGTGAATGCAAGTGCTCGCCGTGGAATGAAAGGATCTCAATGGTCTGGAAACGATAGCAAAGACTGGTCCGTAGGAGCTTCCTTATCTTGGAATTTATGGGATGGGGGCCAATCAAAAGCTAATGTGAGTGCGGCTAAAGCAAAGTTAGAAAAAGCGAAAGAAGCCTATGCACAAACGATTGATACGGTGGAGTTACAAGTGCAAGAGGCGTACTTAAATTTAAAAGCAGCAGAACAAAATATTCAAAGTACTCATGCTGCAGCAGAAGCAGGACAGGAAGATTTCCGTATCAAAACATTGCGTTACCGTTCTGGAGTAGGCACGAATGTGGATGTACTTGATGCAGAAACTGCCTTGGTGACAGCTCGTAACAATTATGTAGATGCTTTATATAACTATAACTTAAGCATGTCTACCTTGGAAAACGCTATGGGTATTCCTGTAGAAGCTACAGTGGGCAGTGGTGTAAAATTTGTTAATCAAGGATAGTGAGCATACCGATATGAGGTGAATCATGAAGAGGAAACACTGGATACTAGGTATTATACTCAGTGGATGTGTAGCAGGCGTTGGATTCGGCCTACAACCATTGAGTGAAACCTATGTAGGGCCTTATGTGCAAGAACAATTACATACAGCACTGAATGGAACTGTTTCCTATTCAACATTTCACATTGGTTGGGATGGTTCTGTTCAAATGAAGGATCTTATCGTAGACGATGCGAAAGGGCAACGTGTGCTTACCGCAGATGCATTGACGATATCCATTCAATGGCTTAAGGTATTGCAATATCCTTTTGGACAGGTATCGCCAGATGCCTTAATCGGTACGATTACTGTCAGCTCACCGCATGTCAATGTGGTGCAAGATGAACAGGGGCAATGGAATGTACTACAATTGCTCAAGGAACGAGAGTCGGATAGTCCTAGTCAATTTAGTGGATTGTTGCGGCTAGAGAATGGGTCTATATCCTTATTCTTGCCTCATGCAGAACCGTTGCAACTATCAGATGTGAATGTGACCGTCCTAGGTGATGGTGGACATATGCTAGATGGAGTCGTGGATGCCCAATTAGGAAAGGATCATATTCATTCCAATATACAATGGGCGTTGGATGACAGTGGTAATCGATCATTCTATGTGGAAACACCACATTTAGATATGGCTCCTATTATGAATCGAATCTCTTTACCAAGCGCAGTAAGCCCTATGACAGGAGAACTTACAGATGTAGCATTGACAGTAACACAACGTGGAGGCTTCTGGTATGGGGAAGGGGGACTTTCCTTCCAAAATGTAGGAACGACGCTTCAAGGCTATCGGTTAACATCTGGGAAGGGGACACTTCAAATCCATGGAGATGTGCTGTTCTTGGATGGAATTGAAGCGAATATGAATGACGAGCACCTTCGTGTGAGTGGCACTGTACACCATGTCTTTGATGAGGATCCTACATTACATGTCAACGTAGGATTGAAAGAGTGGAATCTAGCCTCGTTTGGTCAACTGCCACTCACAGGAACTATTACGGCAGATGCATTGTTAACAGGACCTGTATCCAATGTAAAAGCTAGTGGCGATGTAGAGGTACGAGATGTTGCTTATGAAGGAATCACAGTCAATCGTGGAAAAGCTCATCTTTCCTATGGAGATCAAGTGATTCATGTAGGAGATGCAGAACTGAGTACGCAAGGTGGAACTGTAACTGGTACTGGCTCCTATCATATGGATACAGATGATTTCTCAGCACAAGTTGAGGTACAAGATGTATCCTTATATGGACTGCCTCTTGAGGGCTTACCTTCTGTACAGGGCACAGTGAGTGGGTTCATAACCATTGAAGGGGAACAAGGGTCGATTTCCAATATAAACGGATCTGTACATGGACGCCGCATTGGGTATCAATCTATCTTAGTGGATACCTTGGATGCCAGTGTATCTTGGGATGGCACACAGCTAGTAGTGCCGTACCTAAATGGTACTTGGGGTCGAGGCACTTTCACGGGCAATGGTCGATTAGGAAATGATACATTTGGTATTAATTTACATGGTACCAACATTGGATTAGAACAGTTCAATGAGTGGAGCCCTAAACCGTTGGGCGGTACTGTTTCTGTGGAGGCTAATTTACAAGGGTCCCTAGAGAATCCGACAGGAACGGTCATGATTGCTGGTGAAACTCTTTCCTATGGAACAACCAAGTTTGACCGTGGATTTATTAAAACAAAGTTAGATGATACTACCCTTCATATTCTTGAAGGTGAGTTGGAATATAGAAAAAGTACTTATGACCTAGATGGATTTATCCAGTTAGACGGTGAACAAACTATGGATATCAAAGGGTCTGCAAAGGATGTGCGTATCGAAGATGTATTGTCAACCTTTACAGACATTCCTATGACGGGATGGCTTAATACGGATATTCATGTGCAAGGAATGTTACAACAACCAGAAATAGACGGTCATCTAAAAGCTTGGGATGGTTCCGCATATGGTAAACTCTTTACATCCATTGAAGGGAACTATACATATCATGATGGTCATCTACATTTACCAAGGTTAGATATCAGCACTTATGGGTCCTCTATCATTGTAGATGGGGATATACAAGATAAGCAGTTAGATATTAATTTTGTAGGCGATGCAGTACCTATTGAACCTTTCGTTCGTGATGCGGGACTCCACATGGTTGGCTATGTAGGGGCAGAAGGTCATCTCGGTGGCACGGTGGATGCACCAATCTTTGAAGGGAACGTGCAGTCCGATACGATGCAGGTGCAAGATACTACTTTGCATGATATAGCAGGTTCTGTGTACGTTACACCGAAAGTAGTACATCTACAAGGGTTGACTTTCACAGGCAGTGGCACTAGTCAATACGAAGTGAAAGGTGGGGTTCAATTAGAGAATCCAAAACGCTTATTTGGGTATATACGTGTCCGAGATGGAGATTTGCATCAATTATTGGCATTAACCAATGCACAAGTACCAGATGTAAATGGAAAGTTGCAGGCTACCATTGAGTTAGGTGGTACTAGCGATAGTCCAAGATTAGATGTAAAAGGGACTCTTGAGGATACGAAGATTCGTGATGAAGTGATAGGAACAGCTACGCTTGACCTAGGTTATGGTGGACGAACCATTGATATTCGTACGTTCAAGTTACCTATTAAAGAAGGGCTCATTGTGGGCAAAGGTAAAGCTGATTTAGATGGCTCTACGGATATTCAATTAGTGGCATCGAAAGTGCCGGTACAAACTGTATTACCGCTAGTTACAAAAGATGTAAATGCACAGGGGAATTGGAATTTTATCATCAATGTACATGGACTTACAAAATCGCCAAAGGTAGAATTTTCTAGTGAAGTGGAACAAGCGGTCATCAATGGTATTAGTCTAGATCAGTTGAGTATCTTAGGGACCATGGAAGACCAAGTGGTGAATATCCAGCAAGGAATGATAAAAAAATCGGACTCGTCTATTAAGGTTCACGGTAAGCTACCATTGGGGGCTTTTGTAACCAATGAATATGTGACTGATGATATGACGAAACAGTTTGATGTATACGTGGATATGAACGAGGCAAACTTGTCCGTTCTGCCATTGATGTTTAAAGAAGTGCAATCGGGAGAAGGTGCTATTCGTGGTATTGTTCATATCACAGGTAATTCTACAAATATTTTGGCTGATGGCACTATAGAATTAGCTAATGGTGCTATGCAACTAAAATCTTTGAAAAAACCGGTGAGTCAATTAAAAGGACAACTTGTATTTAGAGGTAATCATGTAGATATTACGGGTAGTACGACGATGGGAAAAGGTAATGCAGGTCTATCCGGTAATATAGGTTGGATGGGACCAAGTATTACATCGTATTACGGTGCCTTGCAAATGAAAGGTATTGAAATTGGACATGAATTTTATACAGGTCCATTAGATGGTGAACTGTACATCGTAGACAAACAGGATATGCCGACCTTAGTGGGGGCTATTACATTGCATGATGTAGTAGGCTCGATTCCATTGACCTTTGAAAGTTCAGAAACATCCATTCCGTTAGGCTTAGACTTGACCATCGATGCCAAAGAAAACGTACGTCTCTATAACCCATTGCTCTACGATATGTTCCTACAGGGTAAGATTAAATTTGAAGGAACTGTAGGGGAACCGAAGGCGAGTGGTAAGTTATCCGTCAACAAAGGATATGTGAAATATTTAAAAAATCGCTTTAAAATCACAGAAGGACAGGCAAAATTTGTCACAGGTAGTGTGATTCCTGAACTGAATATAAGAAGTATGGCAAATGTGAAAAATTATCGTGTTTCTTTGCAAGCCGATGGACCTGCTACGCAGATGAAATTGAGATTATCTTCTGATCCTAATTTATCAGAGCGTCAAATTATCTCTCTCTTAACATTTGGGCGTAATGTGGGAAATACGAGTGGCGTTACATCAGATGATGCGAATGCCCTGATTACATCAAGTTTACAGTCTTTAGCATTTGGTTATATTGAAGATATATTGCAAGATACACTGGGGTTAGATTTGGTGAATATTACTACTGGCTCTTTAGACGGAAAAGACTCTCGTGATTTGCAGGAAAAAAATAATTTTAATGTGACTATCGGTAAATATGTAGTGTCAAATTTGATGATTACCTTAACTAGAGGCCTTAAGAACGACCATATGTCGTATGGCTTTCAGTATGATATCAATCGTAGTATTAGTGCTACAGGATGGATTAATAATGAAAATAAACGCTATTTAGGGGCGCAGTGGCGTTATCGATTCTAAAGGAGGTGAAAGTATGCTCAATGATTATATTGCCAGCGTGGATACAATTGAATTATTGACCTGGGAAGAAGAACAGAAGCTCTGGAAGGCTTACGAAGAAGACGGAGACTTGGAGGCTCGTATGACGATCATTGAGCATTACCAACCTTTAGTGTTGAAAGAAGCTAATGTGTACCAATCTTCTAAGGTAGATAGGATGGATTGCATTCAAGAGGGGACTATTGGGCTCATTGAAGCGGTGGAGCGATATGATTCTAAGAAAGGTGTAGCTTTCTCCCTCTATGCAGTACATCGTATTCGAGGGCGTATCTTGGACTATCTTCGTAAGGAAGGTAAGGAAGGGATTGTGCTACAATCGGAAACAGAAGATGGTGAAACTTGGTGGGAACAATTGCCTGCTGAGGGGCCGTCTACAGAAATCGTTTGCGAGGAACGCATGTATGGTGATATGGTCACATCCGCAATGAAACAGTTGCCCTTGGCGGAGCAGCACGTAGTGGAAGAAGTGTATTACAAAGACCACAGTGTAGCATCCATAGCAGATACCTTAGAATGCAGTCATAGTTATATCCATCGATTGCGAAGAAAAGGGTTAGCACGCCTTAAAGGCTTGTTGGAAACAGCCAAAGAAACGTGGGATAAAAGTTAATTTTAGTGAATAGAGCCTATCTGACTAGGAAGCACTACCTAAGTGTCAACTGATGCGTTGATGACAAGGGTAGTGCTTTTTATCTATAAGGGCATATCGAAAAAATTCACTTGACATAGATAGGGTTTTTGTTTATTATAATTATATTATTATATAAGCAACAGTGATGCGAAGGACATGACCCTAACCATCTATACTTTCAGAGAAAGATACCTTGGCTGCGAGTATCTAGTGTAGACTTAGACGTTACCACCTTCAAACTGGTTTGGTGAAGGCAGTGCTTGTAATCAAATCCGTGTGGATCCGTTATCGTCCGTAAGAGTGAGTCCGTTATATAGGACTAACTAGGGTGGAACCGCGAAGATCTTCGTCCCTTGTGTGGGAGAGGGTCTTTTTTTGTTGGTAAAAAGTATTGCCATCCCCAATGGCATAGTAGTATTAGACCTAGGGAGGTAACCTATGAGTGAAGTAAATATTATATTACCTGATGGAAGTTCTAAAGCTTTTGTAGCTGGAACTACATTGGGCGAAGCAGTAAAACAAATTTCAAACAGCTTAGCAAAAAAAGTATTAGCTGCTGATGTAAATGGAGAATTAACAGACCTTCGTGAAGTACTAGTAGAAGGTTCTAAAGTAAGCTTTTTAACATTTGCAGACGACGGTGGTAAACATGCATTCCGTCATACTGCCTCCCATGTGATGGCACAAGCTGTAAAACGCTTATGGCCGGATGCACAATTGGCGATTGGACCAGCTATCGAAAATGGTTTCTACTATGATATCGATATGGAACATAAATTGGTTCCAGAAGATTTGCCAAAAATCGAAGCGGAAATGAGCCGTATTGTAAAAGAAAACTTACCTATCGAAAAAGTATTGATGGAACGCCAAGAAGCACTAGATTTCTTTGCAGCTAAACATGAAAATTATAAAGTAGAGTTGATCAATGATTTGCCAGCAGATGCAGTGATTTCTGCGTATAAACAAGGTGAGTTCACTGACCTTTGCGCAGGTCCACACTTAGCAAGCACTGGTAAAGTAAAAGCTTTCAAATTACAAAGCATTGCAGGTGCATACTGGCGTGGCGATGAAAAAAATAAAATGTTGCAACGTATTTATGGTACTGCTTTTGAAAAGAAAGAAGAACTAGAGGAATACTTACACTTATTAGAAGAAGCCGCTCGTCGTGATCATCGTAAATTAGGCAAAGAGCTTGGCTTGTTCGTCATCAAAGAAGAAGGACCAGGATTCCCATTCTTCTTGCCAAAAGGCATGGCGGTGCGTAACGCCTTAGAAGATTTCTGGCGTGAAGTACATCATGACTATGATTATGAAGAGGTTCGTACTCCAATTATCTTGAGTCAACATTTGTGGGAAACATCTGGTCACTGGTTCCATTACCGTGAAAATATGTACACAACACAAATCGATGGAGCAGAATATGCCATTAAACCAATGAACTGCCCAGGCGGTATCTTGGTGTATGCAAACGATATGCATTCCTATCGTGATTTGCCAATTCGTATGGCTGAACTTGGTTTAGTGCATCGTCACGAATTGAGCGGTGCTTTACATGGTTTATTCCGTGTACGTAGCTTTACACAAGATGATGCTCATGTATTCATGACTCCATCTCAAATTAAAGAAGAGTTAATGAGCGTTATCGACTTATTCGGTCGTATCTACTCTCAATTTGGCTTGTCCTATCATGTAGAGTTAAGTACAAAACCAGAAGGCGCTATTGGCGACGATGCGATTTGGGAATTAGCGACAGAAGCATTGCGTGAAGCGATTGAAGCAAAAGGTATTCCATATCGTATCAACGAAGGTGATGGTGCGTTCTATGGCCCTAAACTAGATTTCCATATTCGCGATTCTATCGGCCGTACATGGCAATGTGGTACTATCCAATTGGATATGAACTTGCCAGAACGTTTTAACTTGGAATATATCGCAGAAGATGGTCAAAAACATCGTCCAATCATGATTCACCGGGCTTGCTTTGGTTCCATGGAACGTTTCATCGGTATCTTAATTGAACACTTTGCAGGGGCATTCCCAACTTGGATGGCACCAGTACAAGTAAAAATCCTTCCAATTAGTGAAAAACATGTAGAATATGCTGAAAAATTACGCAAAGCATTTAAAGATGCCTATGTGCGTGTGGAACTAGATGATCGCAGCGAAAAAATCGGTTACAAAATCCGTCAAGCACAAATGGAAAAAGTATCCTACATGCTTGTGGTGGGTGATAAAGAAGTGGAAGAAGGAAAAGTGGCTGTTCGTAAACGTGGCGTAGGCGAACAAGGGGCGATTCCTTGGGAAGAATTCTTGGCTAACATCAAAGAAGAAATTAAAAATCGTGCATAATAATAGCAATCCATAGATATCTGTAAGTATTTGGAGTGTCAACGGAGATACTTGTTTTGACACGCGTATCGTTCATAGATTCAAGGGTGTAATCCTTCCTAGGATATGTACGATACAAGTATTGTGTATACATATGAAAAGCATCTTCACAAGAAGGTGCTTTTCATCATATAATGGAAATAGAAAGAAATTTGTCTTTCCTTTTCTAGTATTCCAAGTAGAGGTGATGGAATCATGATTACATTTGACGATGCAGAAAAGCAAAAATTAAGTCCCGAGGATTTAAAAAAGTTAAAGAAGCATAATGATATCAATGAATGGCCTTGTCCATTAACAGATGATATGAAAAAGCAAATGCATGATAGCTTTAAAGTAGTGCCTAAGAAAAAATAAGAAAAAGCCGTAGCGACCGATGATTAGGTTCGCTACGGTTTTTTGTAGAAAAAAGAAGAAACGCCATACATAGGATGACGTTTCTCGTATGTGTCATATGTTAGTTGTGAGTTGTAAGTGACATGTACAACATGTATCGTTGGTGCCAGTAGATGTGTATATGAATGCGCGTACTTTGGCAATCACATAGTTGTATTAAAAGGCATACATGCTATTGTAAATAGAATACTACATTTGCTGTTTTGTTAGCGGACATATCTCCGTTCTCTATAGGTGTAGAGCTAGATAAATCCATAGACTTTACTGCAAGCATAGCATATCTAGGGTTTACTTCCATAGTCTGTGTGCGTGTAGTTCCTAAGCTTGCGGACTTAACAGGGCCTAGTTCGCGGCCAAGAGATTTTGCAATCACTTCTGCTTGGTGGCGTGCATCACTAATAGCAGATGTAGATAATTGGTCTTCCATCTCTTGAGATACATCGGTTTGGAATGTAAGGGAATTAATATCAGAAGCGCCACTAGCAATTGCTGCGTCGATGGCTTTTCCAATAGAGGATGTATCATAGACTCTAACAACAACAGTGTTGTTGACATTATAACCATTTAACTTTGAGTTTCCATCGATATAATCGTAATTAGGGTTAATAGTGATGTTAGATGTTTGAATATTGTTTCTAGATACTCCTAAATGTTGTAAGGAAGAGATAAGTTTTGACATAATGGCATCATTTTGTGTCTTGGCCGCCTGTACAGAGGTATTTTTGTTGGATACCCCTAAATTAAGTAGTGCATAAGATGGTGCTACTTGGCGAGCGGCTTGGCCTGTGACGGAAATTTCCCCTGGTGCCATATCTGCTGCCATAGTTCCTAAAGCAACTGATGTCATGAGTGCGCTGATAGTGAAAGCTTTCAAAAGAAATGAATGTTTCATAATTTGTTCCTTTCTCTATGATGTACCTGTTGACAAATAAAAAATAAGTGTCCTACAATGGTAGGAGTGCAGTACATCTTATATTACTAGTATCATACATATCGTATATGAAAGTACGATGAAAGTTAGGAGAAAAACGATGAACCCTATTGATATTATGTTAGACCATAAAAGTATTCGTCAATATAAATCGATGCGTGTATCCCCGCAACATTTAAGTATTTTGTTAGATGTAGCGAAACGGACTGCCACAAGTATGGGTATGCAAACATTTAGCATCATCCGTATTGTGAACCAAGAAATTAAATCTGCTATTGCAGAAGTATGTAAACAAGACTATGTGAAAGATATACCTGAATTGTTTGTATTTGTAGTAGATGCGTATCGCAATGCACAAATCATGAAAGAACAAGGATTAGACCTTGATACGGCTAGTGATGCGGATCGATTTTTCCAAGGTTGGACTGACGCTTGTTTAGCAGCTCAGAATATGGTAACAGCAGCGGAATTGGCAGGATATGGAACAGTGTATTTGGGAAGCATCTTGAATGATGCAGAAAAAATGATTGAAATTCTAAAATTACCTGAATTAACATTCCCTGTGGTAGGACTTGGTCTAGGTATGGCAGATCAAAAACCAGCATTGAAGCCTCGTATGCCAAGAGAGGCAAATATGTTCGATGATGCGTATAGCACATTTGATAATTATCATGAACTACTAGAAGACTACGATGAAGAGATGAACCAATATTATGACCTTCGTAGTCCGAACTATCCATTGCCAAAATTTACAGACCAAGTAGTGGGGCGATTACAAATGAAGGATGAGAAGCGCAGTGCTTTGGTGGAAATGGCAAAAACTCAAGGGTTTCACTTGTAATGCTATTCTACCTTGTGGCGATTATTAACTGAATACGATAAAGGGCAGAGCACGGCATGCCCCCTCTCAAACGGTATTACATAATGTTTGTTCGGGGGCACACCGTGCTCTTCTTGTATTTGTGTGATTTAGTCAATATAATCGCCACAAGGCGTTCTACGCATGACTGCATTCTAGGGTGGGGGTGCTGTGCTCTTATGATGTTTGAGGAATTTAGGTAGGAAGGAACTCCACAAACTATTCTATGTATAACTACGTTACTCAGAAGAAACATAAGTATTGCTGGCACATGGTGTTATAAATCCGATTATAATTAGAAGCAGGAGGTGTACATTATGCTTTAGCTTAGATATACTTAATTTAGTTGTTTTAAGTAGGGCTAGATTATATAGGGTGAATTCTATAGAAAACATATATGAAAAATAGTAAAAAGTAGGGTTGCAAATTATTGGTAAATAGCATATAATACTTTTAGTGCTTGAGACACAAGCACTTTTAATTTTCTTACGGCTTAGTAACTAAGAAAATTAAAAAAGATTGAAAATAACTGTTGACACGATATTGTGAATCTGTTATTATAATCTAGTCGCCACAACACAGTGTTGTGAAGGCGAAGTTGATCTTTGAAAACTGAACAATAAAAGGTAATTACTTCGAAAGAAGTAAACATAAGCCAGAGTGCGGGTTTCACATAGTTGAAACCAACCAAAAAAATCTAGCCAAGTAATTGGCAACAACGAAAATGAATGAGCTATCAAATAGCTTCAAGATATCTTGGAG
>CAUQIT010000014.1:0-61279 GCA_963518505.1 uncultured Veillonella sp.
CAGAGAGCCTTCTTATTTTTTTATTTTTTGTCACAAATGTATTATACTCTTACAATATCCTCAAAAACAATACTGTTCTCCCTGTGGTAATCCTCATCGTTTACGGTCTTCCCAGTCTTTCACAAGTTCACGTTCACGACCACGTTCCAAAGGGTTATAAAATTGCTCATCCACCAACGCATCCGGCAAATATTGTTGCACCACATAGCCATTCGGATAGTCCTGTGCATAGCGATAGCCAACTCCATGTCCTAATTGTTTAGCCCCTCCATAATGGGCATCTCGTAAATGTTTCGGCACCTCACCTTGCTCCTTATGGCGCACCGCATGGATAGCTGCATCAATTCCTAGGTAGGCACTATTGCTCTTAGGTGCTAAAGCTACATATACAGCAGCCTCTGATAATATAATGCGCGCCTCTGGTAGGCCCACCATATGGGATGCTTGGGCCGCTGCATTTGCCACTACCAAGGCTTGTGGATCTGCTAGTCCTACATCTTCTGCCGCACAAATAACGATGCGTCTAGCAATAAATACAGGATCCTCTCCTGCCTCAATCATACGAGCTAAATAATATAGCACCGCATCTGGATCAGAGCCACGCATACTTTTAATGAAAGCAGAAATTACATCATAGTGATTATTCCCTTTCTTATCATATCGATACACTCGTCGACCTAGTACTTTTTCTACAGTTTCTATGGTGATTTCTCCACCAGATCGAACCATTGCTCCCACTTGCTCCAAAATATTTAGAGCCATACGAGCATCTCCATCTACAAAGCGGCCTATATCCTCTAATAGATCGTCTGTCACAATCAGTGCTTTCTTACCTAGACCATACTCTTCATCTGTTAAAGCACGACGTAAGATAGCCACTAATGCCGTAGCATCTAATCGCTCTAAGGTAAGCAAACGCAATCGAGATAAAAGAGGTCGATTCACTTCAAAGAAAGGATTCTCTGTGGTAGCACCAATTAAAATAATTTGACCACTTTCTACAGAAGGTAACAATACATCTTGCTGACTTTTATTGAAGCGATGAATTTCATCTAAGAATAAAATTGTACGTTGTTGCAAGGAATTACGAATCCGTATCGCTTCTTCGATAGTACTACGAAGTTCACCAATTCCCACATTGGTCGCATTAAGCATGACAAAACGGCTACTTGTCAGTTCCGAAATAATTTTTGCTAACGTAGTCTTACCTGTCCCAGATGGCCCATATAGCAATAAGGAGGGTACCTTATCTTCTTCAATCATAGAGCGAAGAAATGTTCCAGGCCCTACTACTTGTTCTTGTCCAAAGAAATGGTCCAATGACCGTGGCCGCATACGGACCGCCAAGGGTTCAAATGGATCTACTGGTTCCATATTCTCAAACAAATTCATCCTTACACCTCCCTATATCTACCATTATATATTGATAACCACTACCGTGCATGCAGTAGTACAAACATATATACTTATACATAGTTGATGCCCTGGCTTCCTTCTTGCAGCCATATCAAACAATTCCTGTATAGTTTACAAAATTAAGTTGAGTAACAAACTTGTAGAAGCCTGATTTTTCAACAAATAGTATCTGTACATTATTATACATGCATCTAGTTATATAGTCTATATGTTCTTATTAATACAAAAAAAATAAACCACCATAAGGCGGTTGCATAAAAGCCCCACTATGCCGTATCCATACCGTGTTTTGATCCTGCAAAGGCAGGTGGGTTTCCTCCTTGTAAGATTACAGTCCTCGTAGAGGCAGAGCGCCCTTACAAGAGTGAGAATCCCTAAGTTAAAATGTTGGCTCAAAACTGCGATATAACACGCACATAGCAGGAATTTCTTTATCCATAGTATAGCAGAAAGGAACGGGCATTTCAAGAAGAAATACACCGTTCCTATCCTTACAAGTATATCAATTTTCTATTGGACAAATTCAGTTATACTAGCTTTTCTTTTGTCACATCTGTTTTAATGTGTAATTCACGTAATTGTTTCGGCGCTACTTCAGATGGAGCTTGGCTCATCAAGTCAGATGCACTTTGTGTTTTAGGGAACGCAATTACATCACGGATGGATTGACGTTTCGCCATTAACATAACAAGACGATCTAAACCGAAAGCACAACCACCATGTGGAGGTGCACCATATTCAAAGGCATCTAACATAAAGCCAAATTTAGAACGACTTTCTTCTGTGCTTAAGCCGATCGCATTGAATACTTTTTCTTGTACATCAGATTGGTAAATACGGATGGAACCACCACCGATTTCCACGCCATTCAATACCATGTCGTAAGCGATGGCTTTTACAGCACCTGGATCTGTGGCTAACAAGTCCATATCCTCTTCACGTGGAGAAGTGAACGGATGATGCATTGCCACAAAGCGTTTATCTTCTTCATCGTATTCAAACATAGGGAAGTCAGTTACCCACAAGAAAGCCAATTTGTTTTCGTCGATTAATCCACGGCGTTTCCCCATTTCAAGACGTAACTCGCCAAGCGCTTTCGCAACTACAGCTGGTTTGTCCGCAATCATCAATACCAAATCACCTGGTTCTGCGTTCATTTTCGCACCGATATTGCGCACTGTATCTTCACCTAAGAATTTCATAATTTGAGATTTGATCGTGCCATCTTCATTGAAGCAAGCCCAAGCCAAACCTTTGGCACCGTAGATGCCTACGAAGTTTGTCAAATCATCTAATTCACGACGTGGAATCCCTGCATAACCTTTTACAACGATACCTTTTACTTGACCACCGTTGTCGATAACAGAGCGGAATACTTTGAACTCAGTATCTTGCACGCAGTCAGTTACATCTGTAAACTTCATATCAAAACGGATATCTGGTTTATCAGAACCATATTGATTCATCGCATCATCCCAAGTCATACGAGGCATTGGTAACGGAATTTCCACATCTTGTGCCGCTTTAAATACATGGGCAATCATTTGCTCTTGCATGTTCAAGATTTGCTCTTGGTTCATGAAGCTCATTTCGATGTCCAATTGTGTAAATTCAGGTTGACGGTCTGCACGTAAATCTTCATCACGGAAACAACGAGCAATTTGGAAATATCTTTCATAGCCAGCAACCATCAAAATTTGTTTGAAAATTTGTGGAGATTGTGGCAATGCATAAAATGTACCAGGGTTTACACGAGATGGAACTAAGTAGTCACGAGCTCCTTCTGGTGTACTTTTTGTCAACATTGGTGTTTCAATTTCCAAGAAACCATTGTTGTCAAAGAAATCGCGCATCGCTTTTGTCACTTTATGACGCAAGATCAAGTTTGCTTGCATTTCTGGGCGGCGAAGATCTAAATAGCGATATTTTAAACGAATATTTTCGTCTACATCGATATTGTCTTGAATATAGAATGGAGGTGTTTTCGCTGCATTCAATACACGTAACTCTTCACAGTACATTTCATATTTGCCAGTTGGTAAGTTAGGATTCACAGCTGCTGCATCACGTTCTGTAATCGTACCGCGTACGCACAATACATATTCATTACGTACATCTTCCGCTTTATGGAAAGACTCCATGTTGTGATCAGGAGATGCCACGATTTGCACAACTCCAGAGCGGTCACGTAAATCAATAAAAATCAATCCACCATGATCACGACGGCGCTCTACCCAACCGCAAAGAACCACTTCTGTTCCTACTTGTTCTGCACCGATAGTTCCACAATGATGTGTACGGTGTAAACCTTTCATAGTTTCCATTCTAATTTCCTTTCACTAACTCAGTTATACGGTTTGTAATCTCAGCTAAGGACACAATTTCTTGTTCAGATGTATCCATATATTTTAAGATGACCTTACCTTCAGCTAATTCATTATCACCAATTATAATAACATATTTTGCGTTAATTTTGTTAGCATACTTCATTTGGCTCTTCATAGATTTACCAGAACCTTCCATTTCTGCTTTTACATAGGCATTACGCAAGGTATTTGTAATTCTGAAAGCCTCTTTTTGTGCCATTTCTCCTAATGCTACTACGAAGATGGAATCTTCTTGTGTTGGTTCTGGCAACAAACCTTGTTTTTCTAGAGCCAGCAACAAGCGCTCCATACCCATCGCAAACCCTACCGCAGGGGTATGTGGTCCATCTAGTTCTTCTACTAGACCATCATAGCGACCACCACCAGCAACAGCACTTTGAGACCCCAATGGAGTATATTGTACTTCAAAAGCAGTTTTCGTGTAATAGTCTAAACCACGAACCAAGCGTGGATTTAATCTGAATTTTTCGCCAGCTGCAGTTAAGTATTCTTTCACATGATGAAAATGATCTTGGCACTCTTCACATAAATTTTCACTTAACTCCGGAACACCTACTGCCAATTGTTGGCATTTTTCTTCTTTGCAGTCAAGGATACGCAATGGATTCTTGTATAAACGGCTTTGACACAGTTCACATAGTTCTTCTTTTTTCGGTTCAAAGAAAGCAATTAATTTCTCTCTATACGCAGGGCGACACGTTGGACAACCTACAGAGTTTACCTCTACATTCAAATCTTTTAAACCTAAATCACGCAATAGTTGCAGCACCAAAGAAATACATTCCGCATCAGCACTTGGGGCTTGTGTACCCAATAATTCTACCCCAAATTGATGGAATTGACGATAGCGACCCGCTTGTGGTTTATCGTGACGGAACATTGGACCAATATAGAACCATTTCGTAATCGATTCTTGACCATAAATTTTATTTTCTAAATAGGCACGCACCGCAGACGCAGTTCCTTCTGGACGCAATGTATAGGATTGATCTTTTTTATCCCCTGTAGGAAAGGAATACATTTCTTTTTGCACGATATCTGTAGTTTCCCCAATACCGCGTAAAAATAAGCCCGTTTCTTCAAACATAGGCATACGAACTTCTTCAAATCCATAGGTCTTACATAATCGACGAATGGTATTTTCAATATAGTACCAATTTCCAAGAACACTTGGCAATAAATCCTGTGTCCCTCTTGGTTTTTGAATAGCCACTAGCTGTCCCTCCAATGTTCATTACTTAGTAAAGTACGTTTCTCTAATAGTCGTTGTATATCTTGAATATACGTATCTACGTCTTTCGGCATGTATTGTTTTTGTTGCCTAAAATCACTGCCACCTATCCATTTAGACACACTACCAGGTCCTATAGAAAGTATAGACTGACGTTCTTCTATCATTTGTATATTATAGATACTTTCATAATTTGGCAAGGTGTAGCCAATGTTCTCCATTTGCCCCACCATGTATTGTTGACGATACATATAATACGGTATATAGCCTAGTTGCAGCAAAGCTTCATGGGTTTCATCTAGCATGGTTTGGACCACATCCTCAGAAGGGATTTCATTAGCAAAGCGACTCCCATATAATGGACTTCCCTTTTTCAACGCCAATGTATGGATCGTCACATTATGAGGACGTAATTGTTCTATGTATCGCACATTTTCTTCCATATTTTTTACTGTTTGACGTGGTAATCCTGCAATAAAATCCATATTAATAGAGCAATCTGTATGTCTTGCCACATAGTCATACATGGCTAGAAACTCTGCTACGCTATGACCTCTGCCAATGATACGTAACAACTCATCCTGCATCGTTTGAGGATTCAAGCTAATCCTAGTCACACCAGCATCTACAATAGATTGAACCTTGTTAGCATTCAATGAGTCAGGACGGCCTGCTTCTACAGTAAACTCACGGCCCTTTGGAATCACAGTTCCCAATGCATGCACAATATGGTGAAAATCTCCATCTTCTAAACTAGTGGGAGTTCCTCCACCCATGTATAACGATTGTACCTCTAAATTATGTGTTTTAACAAGCCTTTTCATATGTTCTATATCACGATGATAGACATCCACAAAGTCCGACACCTTTCCATAGTTCTGAATCAGCCCATAAGGAAAGGAGCAATAGGTACAATGGGTTTCACAAAAAGGAATGCCACTATACAGACTAATCTCCTTGGGAGATTGTTGTACATGTGCCACATAGGGGCGCTCCAAGACCGCCACTTGCTCTAATAGTTTCCACTTCACATGGCTAATGCTATGGGTACTTTCCAGTTCTTGACGAACTTGCTCTAAATCACCTAGAGAATCCCATAATTTATGGGTCAGCTTAGTAGGACGTACGCCTACCAAGGTGCCCCACAAACTTGTCTTCACACCCAATATACGTCTAAGCTCTGATAAGACTTCTCGGCCAACCACTTTTCGGCCATCTACACTATCTTTCCCTGAAAGGGACCAAATATGGATATAGTCAGAATATAGTTCTGATGAAACCTGTACCTCAGTCTTCAATAACTCATCCTGTATCCGTCTGTGACAGAACAACTTCAACATTAAGTATGTATCATCGTCCTCCATACCCAATTCGGTGCTTGCATACCTAACTTGCACCAGATCATTCACAGGAAGTCTACTTTCTATTGATGCTCCATGGCTAGGCCCTTGTTCACATACGGGAGATGCCACTATTCCACTATACGATACATGGATGATAAAGTCTGGATTTTCTTTCGACGAAAATAACCCTACTGCTCCACACTGATGAGCTATGACGGATCCCAACTCCCTAGGCCCGTCATACCAATATGTTTTATGCATTTCCTTTTTCAGCTTCTAACGCTTTTGCCGCTTCATGACAATCACCGCAGAAACCATATACTTTTAATTGATGGTCTGTTGTGTGGAAGTTTAACTTTTTAGCAATAATAGATTCTAATGTTTCCAGCATATCATCTTCAAATTCTTTCACGCACCCGCATTTCACGCAGATTAAATGATGATGGAAATGAGATAACTCATCGCTATTCAATTCATAGCGATTACGACCATCACCAAAATCTAAACGTTTCACTAAGTCTAACTCAGTAAATAAATCCAATGTACGATAAATCGTAGCTAAACCAATATCTGGATTATTCTTTTTCACTAAAATATATACATCTTCTGCACTTAAATGTTTTTCTTCTGCTTCAATGAAAGTTTGTAAAATAATTTGTCTTTGTGTTGTCAATTTGTATTTTTTATCTTTAATACGTTCTTTCAATTTTTCCATTGTTGCTTGTACTTCTGTTGCTTTATCCATGATGTTCCTCTTTCTGTAATACATAATATCTATTAAAATACCATAAGCGTTTCGCTATAATTTGTGCAATGGCGGTGAGTGGTACGGCCGTCATCATGCCGATCATTCCAAAGAAATAGCCACCTACAAAAATAGCAGTAATAATCACTAATGGGGGAAGATTAATGACATGCCCCATAATCTTGGGCATGATGATTTGTCCATCTAGCACTTGCAATACACCATATGTAATAGCAACTTTCACTGCTAGAGGGCCGCTGATAACAGCAGCTAAAATAATGGCCGGGGCTGCACTAATAAATGGTCCAATAATCGGAATCCATTCTGCAATACCCGCTAACACAGCCAATACTAGGGGATATGGTAAATCGTAGAAATAACATACGATAAAGGTAAGGCAAAACATATTACTCGCCAGTAATAATTGACCTCGTAAATACCCGCCTAATGTGCGAAGAATGTCATTCACCACTTCCTCTAAATGAGCTGATGTAGGGCTAGAAAAAATATCTAACACAGCTCGTTTGATGGTACGGCCATCTTTCAGTAAGTAGAATGTCAAAATCGGCACTAACAATAATTGTAATAAGGTGCTAGCAAAGGACACGATGGCCAGTACACCACGTTGTGCTAAGTCCATACCATAATTACCAATTTTTATCAAAGTAGTATTGATGATTCCATCAAATTGATGAGGTATAATACTTTCCCCATCGATACCTTGTAATCCTTTCACCACTGCTACAAATTGATCTAATACATAGGGTAAATTGATTAATAATTTAGTTAATTCACCAATTACTGGTAGCATTACATACCGTACTAACAATGTAGAAATCAACGCTACCACGATAAATGATGGAATGATAGCAATCCATCGTGGACATTGTTTCCAATATCGTCTTGCATAGGTTTGTGTCATATTGACTAATGGCCATAACAGCAATGTTAATATAACCGCAATAATCAAAGGAATCACCACTGGTAAGGCGATTAACAAGCCTATACTAGCCAAGACCAGCAAAATGCAACGCAACCAATACTGTATGGATTTATTTCCCATCCTATCACCTACCGTACAAACGGATTAGATTGCTTTTCGTCACCAATGGTAGTTTGCCCTCCATGACCTGGATAGACCTTTGTATCATCTGGTAACGTGTAAAGTTTTTCTTTAATCCCTTTACTCAACTGTTCAAAATCACCATTGGGAAAATCTGTTCTACCCACTGACCCTTGGAATAAGGTATCACCGGCTAACAAAGTTCCCTCTGTATAATAACACACACCACCTGGCGTATGCCCCGGTGTTTCTATCACCGTAAATGTCGTATCGCCTAATGAAATGGTATCTCCTTCTTTCACATATCGCACATCATCTACTTTCGCAGTAATGGATCGACCAGAGTAAGCGCTCAAATTCACTTCTGGATTCGTTAAATACTCCGCATCCCCTTCGTGAATATACACCGGTACATGGTACGCATCCACCAATGTTTGTACTGCCCCAATATGATCACTGTGGCCATGAGTCAATAAAATACCTTGCACCTTAAACTCGTGACTATCTAGAATTTCTTTTAACTTCTCTCCTTCGTCACCTGGGTCCGTTACAAGGCACGTATTATCTGCTTCATTATGCACAATGTAACAATTTGTTCCATACGCCCCTAAGGGCATATAATATAACTTCATTTCTTAACTCCACTAAAACTCTTTACTACTATCTAATAGAATCGTCACAGGTCCATCATTGACCAATGCCACTTGCATGTGAGCTTGAAATTGACCTGTACTCACGGTTAAACCTTTTCCTTTGAAAGCCTCTACTAGCTCCAAATATAACCGTTCTGCCATACTAGGTGGTGCTGCTTTCATAAAGTTCGGTCGACGACCCTTGCGCGCATCTCCATAGAGGGTAAATTGCGACACTACGCACACCTCACCACCTACGTCTAATACGGATAGGTTCATCTTATCCTGTTCATCTTCAAAGATGCGTAAGTGACTGACCTTATCGCAGATATATTGTATATCCTCTGTTGTATCCGTATCTGTTACACCTACTAGCACTAGAAGTCCTTGCTTCGTACTACCAATAACAGATCCATCTACGGTAACCGAAGAAGAACTCACACGTTGTACAACGGCTCTCATGCTTTCCCTCCTCTATGGACTGAATATACATCTTTCACTCGACGCAACTTCGTCATCACATAATCGAGTTGTGACAAATCTTTAATATCTAACATTAAATGAATAGTTACATCTTTTGCCTCGTCAGTTTTCGCATTAATATTGGAAATGTTAATTTTCATTTCTGACAAGACTGCCATCACTTCCATCAACAAACCACTGCGATCATAGGCATGCACGGACACACTTACTTGGAATTGATCCAGTGTAGCTCCTTCCCAGTCAACCTCAATCATACGATTCAAATCATCTGGCGTATGACCAATATTGGTACAATCTGCACGATGTACAGAAACGCCTCGGCCTCTTGTAATATAACCAATAATATCGTCTCCTGGTACAGGGTTACAACAACGAGCCATACGAACCATCACACCAGCTTCACCTTTTACAAGAACACCACTGCTACTTTTCTTAGATTTTCCTTGATGTACTTTAAGACGGTCGATGACAGCCATTGTATCTTTTCGCTGCTCTTCCTTAGCGACTTCCTGCTTATGAATATCCACTAATCTGAGGAGTACCGTATTCACTGAAAGTCCACCAAAGCCAACGGCAGAGTACAGTTCAGCTTCACCGCCAGCATTCAAAGATTTTCCAATCTTTTCTAGACGACCATTTTTTGTTAAGTCCTTCCAATCATAGCCTAAGCGTTTCGCTTCTTTTTCTAATAGTTCGCGACCTTTGACGATATTTTCTTCTTTATTTTCTCGCTTAAACCAGTTTCGAATCTTCGTCTTACTTTCTGTAGAACCAACAATATTCAACCAGTCTAACCGTGGTTTCCCATTTTTAGAAGTGACGATTTCAACGATGTCACCATTTTGTAATTCATAATCCAAAGGAACAATCTTGCCATTAATTTTGGCTCCTACGCATTTATTCCCCACATCGGTATGAACACGATAAGCAAAATCCAGTGGCACTGTGCCTTTCGGCAACTTCATAACGTCGCCTTTTGGGGTAAAGACGAATACTTCTCCTGTAAAGACATCTAGTTTTAATGCATTCAACAATTCTTTCGGATCGCTGGCATCTTGCCACTCAAGAACTTGACGAATCCAGCCTACCTTTGCATCAAAATCAGCTTCTGCCTTGCCTTTATTGCCCTCTTTATAGCGCCAATGAGCAGCTACACCATATTCAGACACACGATGCATATCCCAAGTACGAATTTGAATTTCTACCGGCTGTCCTTTCGTGCCAATTACTGTCGTATGCAAGGATTGATACATATTCGACTTCGGCATCGCAATATAATCTTTAAATCGATACGGCAACGGTTTCCACAAACTATGTACTGTACCTAACACAGCATAACAATCTGGAATTGTATCTACGATGACACGCACTGCATACAAATCGTAAATTTGCGATAAATCACGATTGTCCTTTTTCATCTTCTTATAAATACTATAAAAGTGTTTGGGACGACCTTTTACATCTGCTTTAATATGAGCACGTTCCAAAGCATCTTTCAAAGTATTCATAGTATCATTTACGATATCCTCACGAGCTTGTCGTTTTTCACTCATCTGTTGTACTAGGTCGTAATATTTTTCTGGTTCTAAATAACGGAACGATAAGTCCTCTAGTTCCCATTTAATATTAAAAATACCTAAGCGATGTGCTAATGGCGCAAAAATTTCTAATGTTTCTTGGGCAATGCGCTGTTGTTTATCAGGCCGCATATGCTTTAAGGTACGCATATTGTGCAAGCGGTCCCCTAATTTGATGACCACTACACGCACATCTTTTGCCATGGCTAAAATCATCTTCCGATAATTTTCAATTTGCTGTTCTTCTTTCGTTTGGTACTGAAATTGATTCAGTTTTGTAACCCCATCCACCAAGAACGCCACTTCTGGTCCAAATTGTTCTTCTATTTCCTCTAAGCTTATCTCTGTATCTTCCACTACATCATGCAATAAAGCAGATACTAATGTGGACCGATCAATCTGTAGTTCGCTCAATATAGTGGCAACCCCTAATGGGTGCAAGATATACGGTTCTCCAGAAGCCCGCTTTTGTGGAGCATGGGCTTTATCTGCCAGTGCAAACGCACGCTCTATGACTGGCCAGTCTTCTTCTGGTAAATAGGACCGAACACGGTCCATAAATTGTCCATATTCTCGTTCTTTATTAAATGTATGCTCCTGAGGGGTATTTATAGTACTTACCATTATGTTCCCTCCTGACTATATGTCATAAACGTCAAGGATGTGTGAAGTTCCAACTTTTGTTGCACATTCACCCAGCGATATACATGACGTCCATCTTCTAATACTTCTTCTTTCAAAATGCCTAATTCTTTAAACACTTCAAGGGCAAGAATAGCTTCTCGAGAAGTCATCTCTTGAGGTCGGCTTTCCAATGTTTCCCGTTCTACAATATATTTCGGTGCTGTGGGAGATCGGAAAATTTGTTTCACCACCGTATACAATTTACGCAAACTATCTACTTCTAATCGTTCTCGTTGCTGTGAAAGCGGCTCCAAGTCTTGCACAATAAGCTGTGGCGTCACCACACCTTGCCATTCATTTTTCTGCAAGGAAAAGGCTACTTTTACAGGGTCATCAGCAAAGATTTCTTGCATATAATGTTCCCCTTGCCAAGCCACCGCATCAATAGGACCCTGTTGACCTTGTAGAATAATCTTACAATGATTTTTTTGAAAGCCCATAGGATACAGATTCTGTACACGAATCTTAGGAAGGGCAAAAACAGGCGTACTATTGCCCATACCATAAGGCTCCAAGGTAGCAATTTGATCAATCAGGTCAATACTAATATCATCGCTATGCATAGCGCCATCAATGGTAACAATGGGAATATAATCTTCTTCTGTTAACTGCTTACGGCAAAATTCACTAGCTTTTTCACGCAAAGCATCAATCTGTTCTGCTTGTACACTAAATCCTGCCGCCTGTGCATGACCACCAAACTGAATTAATGTATCTCCTGCATAGGTTAACATATCATACATATTACAATGATCAATACTCCGACAAGAGCCCTTGCCTATGCCATCATGGATGCTAATCACCATAGTCGGTTTATAAAAGGCTTCTACTAAACGGGACGCAACGATACCGATAACGCCCGGATGCCAGCCTTCGCCCGCCACTACAATACATTGATCCGCCAAACTTCCTTGTGCTAATACCGATTGATACGCTTCTTCAAAAATAGCCCGTTCAATCTGTTGTCGCTCCGCATTTGTTTCTTGCAACTCTTCTGCAATGTCCATGGCCTCAGCTGGGTTTGTGGTAATCAGCAATTCTACAGCACGCGTCGCATGTGTCACACGACCTGCTGCATTTAATCGTGGTGCTAAGGTAAATCCAATATGACCTGCAGATAACACTTTACCTTCTAAACCAGCAACTTGCACTAAAGCTTGAATCCCTACATTAGGGGACTCTGTCATTTTACGCAAACCTTCACGGACGATAATGCGATTTTCTCCTACTAAGGGAACTACATCAGCTACCGTCCCCAAGGCTACAACATCTAAGTCTTCTCGATATTCTTCACCAGTACGACGTTTCCATAAAGCTTGGCAGACTTTGAAAGCCACACCTACGCCAGATAGGTTTTTATCTGTATAGGGACACTCTGGCTGTTTATGATTAACCACCGCTGTAGCTCTTGGTATTTGCGGCGGTGATGTATGATGGTCTGTAATAATCATAGACACGCGATCTCTCACAGCTTCTACAATATCATAAGAACTAATACCGCAATCTACAGAAATAATTAAGTCTGTTTTTTGAGCAATCAAATATTCCAAAGCTTCTAAGTTGAGACCATAGCCTTCACTTTGTCGCTCTGGAATATAATAAGTTACATTCGCTCCTAAGCGCGAAAAAAATCGGTACATTAGTGATGTAGCAGTAATACCATCCACATCATAATCTCCGTAAATGACAATGGACCCATTCATGGCTAAGACTCTTTCAATTTCTTCCACAGCCTGTGCCATACCTTTTAACATAAAAGGATCTAATAAATCATCCATTGTGCTATATAAGAATGTTCGACCTTCTTCTACAGTGGTAATCCCACGATTTGCCAATAAATGAGAAACAATAGGGTGCACTGCTAATCCAGAGGTCAATTGAGATTCTACTTCTTCTTGATATTCGGCAATTTCCCAACGTTTGCCTTTTTGTTTATATTTTTTCATGCGTACCTCTTGGATGGATTTTTCTTTCATTATCATTATCATTATTATACATGAAAGTCCAAGCATTTTCAATAAGTATCATTATTAAAAATATAATAATTTATTTTTATTATCATTACTTATGATAAAAGTAGAATTTATAATGATAATTCTTTATTTCTTAATTATTATTTTCATTTCTAAAAACCTCTATCACAAACGTCAGAACCACGCATATATGAGCCACCACATTTGAAACAGCGTAAAAAAGGTTGTACTGAAATGCACCTATGACATTTCAGCACAACCTTCTATAAAATCTATTCTAGTTCTAATTATAAAAGATATACATCCATTATTCCTATAGAGTCATATACTACCATTACCTCTATGGAGTCATATACTACCATTACCTCTATGGAGTCATATACTATCATCATTACAGAGAAATCATCTACTCATGCACTACGATGACTACACAGGAAGTATTTCTGTATCTACATCATCTTAGATGATTCCAAACAACTTCATGCTTAGGTTACCAAAGAAGAAATGGAAGATATAATTCAATACGGAAATATAAAATCCTACTTTCCACCAGGTCACTTGTGGCACGTAGTGACTACCAAAGAAGATTGGTGTTACCCCAGAGCTATAATGCGTCAACGTACAGCCGGGGCTATTCATCAAGCCAAACATCAAAATTGCATAAGGAATTGGTGCTCCCAGGGCAATTAAGATAGACGCAAAGGCAGAAAATAAGGCTGTAATACGAGCGGTGCCACTGGCAAAGAAATATTGCGAGTATACAAAGACTAAGGAAATAACCAAGGCCGCCCACTCCCAAGACATACCACCTAACATAGTGCTGACGAATTTTGCAAAGACAGCTACAACGCCCAATTTACCAAGCAATCCAGCCATACCTACTAGAGTACCCATCCAGATTAAAATATCCCAACCTGTGGTTTCTTTCAAAATGTCATCCCATGTAAGACATTCACTAATGACACAGGACAATACTGCCATAACCGCAATGACCGTCGCATGTAAACCTGTAATTGTCGTAGTAGACCAGAGTAGAATTGCCCCTACAAAGATAGCTGCTACCTTTTTTTCCATCGTCGTAATCGGACCTAGTTTATCTAACTCTTCACGAGCCATAGCTGGAGCTTCTGGTGTTTCTTTGATTTCAGGTGGGTAAATTTTATAAATAAACCATGGCATGATAACCATACTGAGCAAACCAGGTAAGGCTCCTGCTAAAAACCACTCCCACCATGTCACAGTGTAGCCAAATAATTTTGCCCCTAACGATGTAATCAACAAGTTACCACTACAAGCAGTCAAGAATACAGTCACTGTACAGGCATTTACTGTGTGAGCCGTAGTCATTAGGTAGGCACCCATGCGACGTGCCGTTTCTCCTGGTCTCGAATCAAAGGCCATAGAAATATTTTGCACGATAGGATAGATAATACCACCTCCACGAGCTGTATTGGATGGAGTAGCGGGAGAAATAATTAAATCTGTCATCGCCAAGGCATAGGCTAAACGCAAGGTACTCGTACCGAACCAATGAATTAAGGTATACGCAATGCGTCGACCTAATCCAGAGTTAATGATCCCTCTAGAAAAGAAGATAGCCGACACGATAAGCCATACATTAGGCTCTGCATAGCCTAATAAAGCTTCATTCATCTTAATCGAACTAGTAGCTACTGCCGCCGCAGATCCCATAAATGCCATTACCCCAGTGGGATACGGTCGTAGTATAAAGCCCACAATAGTGGCTGTAAAGATAGCTAATAAATGCCACCCTTGATCAGAAATTTCTGGCGTATGTGGCAAATACCATATGATCAGTGCCACAGCTACCACCCCCAATAGTCTTATTAGTTTATCCATGTAGTATCATCCCTTTCACTATTAACACAGATCCTCCAGAGGTAACAAAAAACCCAGCACCATAAGGGTACTGGGTTCTGTAATCGCCAAATTAACGTTTGGAGAATTGAGATGCTTTACGAGCTTTTTTAAGACCGTATTTTTTACGTTCTTTCATACGTGGGTCACGAGTTAAGAAGCCAGCCTTTTTAAGACCTTGACGAAGTTCGCCATCAACTTCTAATAATGCACGAGACACACCGTGACGAATTGCACCAGCTTGGCCGGATGGACCACCACCAGCTACAGTTGCCACAACGTCGTATTGTTCTAGAGTGTTTGTTAATACCAATGGTTGTTTAACAATTAACTCAAGAGTTTGACGACCGAAATATTCATTTAATTCACGTTTGTTTACAGTGATTTTACCTGTACCCGGTACCAGACGAACTCTAGCAACGGAAGATTTTCTACGACCAGTGCCGTAGTATTGTGCTACTGCCATTATATGTTCCTCCTCCCGGTATTAACGGATATCTAATTCCAAAACTTCTGGTTTTTGAGCAGCATGTGGATGCTCTGCACCAGCGTATACATTCAATTTACGGTATTGTTGTGCACCCAATTTATTTTTTGGAAGCATACCTTTAACTGCCATTTCGATTACGCGCTCAGGATGTTTTTCCAACATCATAGCAAGTGTAGTGAAACGGGATCCGCCTGGATAACCAGAATGACGGAAGTATTCTTTTTGTAATAATTTTTTACCTGTTACACGAACTTTTTCTGCGTTCACAACGATAACGTGGTCACCAGTGTCTGCATGTGGTGTAAAAGTTGGTTTATGTTTGCCCCGAAGAATTTTAGCAACTTCGGCAGCAAGACGTCCTAAAGTTTTACCTTCAGCGTCAACAACATACCATTTGCGTTCAATATTGTTCGCATTGGCCATAAATGTAGTTTTCATGCTGCTTTCCTCCTAATAACAAGAATGTATTAACAGAAGCAATTGCCACCTTCCGGGGCTAGTGGAAGTCCGTACAAATTGCTTACCGAAATATTATACTCAAAACACAGTGGATATGTCAAGGTTTATCCTAAAGATTTCTTCAACAACCAATCGATATCAACCTTCTCTGGAGTCACAATGAATTGGTGTTCTCCAAACTTTTCAAATCCATAGCGTTTATAAAAATGTTGTGCTTTATAATTTTTCTCCCAAACGCCAAGCCAAGCCCAGTCAAAGCCACCAGATTCAGCGATGCGCAGGGCTTTTTCAAACAAGGCTTTACCCACACCTTGTCCATGATATTCTTTGAGCACATACATGCGTTGCACTTCAAAGGCATTCTCTAGTTCATGCTCTGTTTGTGCGTCGCCCCAGTTTACTTTCAAATACCCTGCCAACACATCATCTACGTAGGCTAGATATATTTCGCTCTCATCATGATCCAACTCACGTTTCAATACATCATGGTTATAGGCCTCATCAAAGAAGGCTTGTAATTCCTCTTCTGTATTGTCATGACTAAACGTTTCTCTAAAAGTATCAGCACATAATTTAGACAACGCAGGAATATCTACCTCTTGAGCTCTTACAACGGTGACTACAGAAGTAGTTCGCTCTTGGGCTTCCCCTAGAATACGAACCTCTGGTTCCAACTGCACCCCATGAACTGCATGAATCCGCTTTTGCACCTCATGAATCACACCTAGCACATCATTGGCTGTAGCACCTCCACGATTGACTACAAAGCCAGCATGCTTCGTAGATACCTCTGCGGGGCCTACAGATAATCCTTTCAAGCCTGTTTGGTCAATCAAGGTGCCTGCATAATATCCCGGTGGGCGCTTGAAGGTAGACCCTGCACTGGCATGTTCCAATGGTTGTTTGGATTCTCGTTTTTCAGTGAGATCATCCATTCGTTCTTGGATATCAGCTGGGTTCCCCTCTTGCAGCTCCATCGTCACCCGTACGATAATTTCATGATTCTCGTGAAAGCGGCTATGACGATAGGCAAACTGCAACTCTTCTCGGCTATAGTGATGTAGGTGTCCTTGCATATCTACCGCATCTACGCCAGTTACTACTTGATCCATTTCTCCATCATAGGCACCAGCATTCATGAATACAGCGCCGCCCAAACTACCAGGAATGCCGATGGCAAATTCCAAGCCACTTAAACTTTCACGTTGGGCGTATTCGGACACTTCTTTCAAAGTATACCCAGCGCTCATAGTAATGGTTGTACCGTTGCGGTGTTGCTCCTCTTGCAATTCTTTCAAGCAAAGAACGACACCACGCATACCACCATCTTGGATGAGCACATTAGATCCTAAACCTAGTACAAAAGGTTCAATGCCATGTTCGCTCAATACATGCATGCAATCTTGCAACTCTTGTATAGAATAAGGTAATACAAGTAAATCAGCGGGACCTCCAATTTGAAAGGTCGTGAAAGGCGCCAACATGGCATTCCTTTGGATACGATCCGATGGAACCACCTGTTGCAATGCTTCCCATACAGTGTTCATATTACTGTGCCTTTTCTAAAATTTTCATACCTTCAGTGATTGGTTCGCTAATGATGCGATAAATATCGTTTGCCACTTGTGTCCAACGTGCATGCGCTGTTAAGTACGCATTCGCACCAGAATTAGCTTGTACCATTGGCAATAAACCTTCTAATTTTTTCAATAACTCTTCCGCTTCAGGAGCATCTGCAATTTTTGCATATTCCAGTTGCATTTGTAAAGACATAAATTCTTCTACCATGCCTTTTGCTGCTTGGTCGTCTTTAATTGCCTCTTGGGCTGCCATCATCTCTTTATGTTCTTCGCTGTCACGCATTGCTTTTTGTAATTCATATGCTAAATCGTAATTCATAATTCCTCCTCCATCCTATTAGGATTTCATTCTTATATACTTTCATATATTGTGTATGCTATACAGTCTATAGTATCTAATCTTTGGTCATTCTGTGAAAGTCTATGATATTTCACTATATAGGCTATACCGTATGATTAAACTCACTATATTCACTATTTTCTATAGACCAATACCTACTATCAAAAGCTTATACCTCGATAGATACACCTGATCCAAAGGCCTGCAAATCTGGGAAATCCAGTTGGCGCATAGCTTCATAGGCAATGATTGCCACCGCATTCGATAAATTCAAAGACCGCGCTTCATCAATCATCGGAATACGAATGCATGTATCTGGATTGGCTGCCACAATTTCTTCTGGCAAACCCTTTGTTTCTTTACCAAACACGAGCATATCTCCAATTTCATATTGCACTTCTGCGTGGGTATGGGCGGCCTTTGTCGTAGCATACCAAAAACGCCGATCTTTATATTGTTCATACACTTCATCCAAGGACTTATGTATTTTTACATCTACTAGATGCCAATAATCAAGACCTGCTCGTTTTAAATATTTATCTTCAATGGAAAACCCCAAAGGTTCCACCAAATGTAGTGTCATATGATTGGCTGCACAAAGGCGTGCAATATTGCCTGTATTACCAGGAATTTCCGGCTCTACTAATACAATTTCCATGATTCACCTACTATCTTATCGCTTAAAATGTCCGCTTTTACCACCTTGTTTTTCCACAAGATACACAGGACCAATGGTCATACTTTTATCTACGGCTTTTACCATATCATAGACCGTTAATAGACCCACTTGAACCGCTGTTAACGCTTCCATTTCCACCCCTGTAGGGCCCGTAGTTTTCACTGTGCTACGAATGCACACAGCTTGTTTCTCTTCTACCAAGGAACAGTCTACACTCACCTTCGTCAATGCCAATGGATGGCAGAGCGGAATGAGGTTGGACGTTTGCTTCGCTCCCATGATGGCTGCCAATTGTGCCACTGCTAACACATCACCTTTTTTGACATTCCCAGACGCCACAATACTAAAAGCTTCCTCACTGAGCGTAATAAACCCTTCTGCTACAGCCACGCGCTCTGTGTGATCCTTTTGGGACACATCCACCATATGCGCATTACCGCCTTCATCAAAATGTGTTAATTTCATAGATACCTCCATGTGAATTTTATTATACCATAGAGAAGGGAGGGACGTCAGTAATCTATACAGCGAAAGGTAGAGATATGGGCATCACTCTTAACGTGTAAATGGATAGCAAAACATATGTAGGCAATACAAAAGATTCAAAATATTTATAAAACTTCTACATATAAGCTATTTACAAGCAGTACATTTATTAGAAAATAATGCAAAAAGAAAAGAACCAGTCCAAAATGTTTTAAGGATAGCTCTTTTCTTTTCACTTTATCATACAAAGATACTTTTATCGTACCAAATGAATATAAGCTTAGCGATATGTAATTAAATTTCGATGGTTTGACCTGGATCTACCACAAGTCCAGCTTGTTTATGTTTTGCTTCTAACAACGCCACAAAGGTTGCTGGCTCTTTATCTATCACAGGCCACGTTTTATAATGAATTGGAATTGTTGTATTGGCTTGAATCCAAGATGCTGCTATTACCGCATCTTCCACACCCATCGTAAAGTTATCACCAATTGGCAACAAAGCATAGTCGACTTCACCATGGCGACTGATTAATTTCATATCGCTGAACAATGCCGTGTCCCCTGCAAAGTATACACGTTTACCAAAGAACTCAATCACCACACCTGCTGCATGTCCACCTGGCACACCAGAGCCATGGAAAGCCGGTGTCAAACGGATGGAACCAAATGGGAAGTTAAACTTTCCGCCTAAATGCATAGCATGAGTGCGAGCCCCTGCTTCAGCAGCCTTATGAGCCACCTCAGCAGTAGAGATGACAAGAGCATCATTCTTTTTCGCAATTACATCGGTATCGCCATAATGATCATCATGACCATGGGACACAAAAATGTATTGGCACTCTATATCCTCTGCCTTTGCCACATCCCAAGTATTACCAGTAAAGAACGGATCACACACCAATGTCACATCACCATTGCTCAAAGCAAACGTAGCATGACCATAATACGTTAACGTTACATTGCTCATAAGAATACCTCCCTCAGAATATCTTAATTCCAACAATATTTGTTACTTAAATTATATCATTCAGAGAAAGTTAGTCGCAAGATACTCGAAGTGTATACATAAAAACGACTACCCCTCACATTCACTGTGAGAAGTAGTCGCTTTTTATTATTAAAACTTCATCTTGTAATTATAATTACATGCTATCTTTTGTGTAAAGTACATAGATGCGCCTCTAATACTTTTACACTTTCTCTCATAACCATCAATAAACATTGATGAACGATAATACTCTTGCATTCATCTCTAATAGACTTTATAACCATACCCTTTTTATTATCATCGCTGAGATATTCAAGGTGAGATGTAAGCCTTTCATTATGAATATATGCACTACTTGACTTATACACACCTTCATATAGTTCTTTATCTATTGTAGCTCCATACAATTCTTCATTTTTAGTTTCAACATAATCAAAAAGCGTCCTAAATGTGGTAATAACGTTTATATTGTCACTCTCGCTTTTTAGGTATGAAGTATATAAATGATACCATTGTTGAAACTTCTTTTTTTCATGATAGTAATCCACCATTTTTTTATACTCATCGAAATTCTCATACACATTATCCATGGGGCTTTCCTTTTCTAATTGTGATTTTTGTGTATTAAATATTGAATACGCAAAGACTTTTCTTTGAGTATCATCCATTAAAATATACTTTAAACTTATATATACTTCAAAGACTTTTCTTAACAACAACTGGCTAGGATTAGCAATATGATATGTTGCAAAAACGCTTCCCGCATCTAGTAACTCTATAAAATCATTAATATAACATGCAATTATAGGTGCACCTTCAAAGTAAAAGTTAATTTTACTGTAACTATCCCAAAGATTCTTCAATTTTTTGCCAATACATTTATAATTAATCATATTCTCATTATGCTTATTAATATATCCTAAGTCAGTTAGCTTATCTATTTCATAGAAATCATTAAATATCTCATCAAGGATCAAAGTTACCTCCCAATTCCACGTTTTATTCTATTAATAATATCTCTTCTTATATCACCAGGAAACCGAATAGGTCTTAATTCCTCTGTCCCAAATGCATCAGCATATTCTTCCCAAACACCTTCACAAAACTCATCCATATCACAATCTTTACATAATTCTCCCTTTTTTTTGATAGATTTACGAACTGTACTCCAATCAAAAGTATTCTCTTTTACATGAGTACACAATGTGTCTCCATTATAATATTTAAGTTCACCAACAAGTTGCATCGCATAAGAAACTCTACAAAATGGAATGGCCTCCAATTCAATTTTTATATTCTCTTTTATGGACTCTTTTACTAACTCTTTTAAATATGGTCCTAACTCCGTATAAGTGGGGATAACTTCCTTAAAATTTTTTCGTGCAGCACCATGTCCATGTGGAAATGCAAAGCAAATATATTTTGCTCCTAATGAAGATACTAGTTTAACAATTCCTGGTAATTCTTTAATATTTATTTTGGAAATTACCACCTTAATAACAACTAACTTCCCTAACTGGCACATTTTCTTTATACTATCACAAGTTTCACGAAAACTGCCGTTCACTTGTGTAATATAATCATGGACTTCATCTGATTCTCCATGCAATGCGACAACAAACCTAATATTTTCAACATCTTTAATAGATTCAACTACATATTGAGACTGTAAATTACGGCCATTTGTTTGAATGGTAATCGCCAATCCATGCTTTACGCATTTATCTATTAGCTCTCTAAAATCTTTTCTAATAGTAACTTCCCCTCCCGTTAAAATTATATTTCCTATTCCTTTAGCTACCATTTCATCAATCTGGGAGAAGCATTCTTCTGTAGTTAAATTAATATTTTCTTTTTGATCTATTAGTCTATCCTTACTATCATCAATAACACAATGCTTACACTTGTTATTACAAGCATAACCAACTTTCAAATCATATGTTAGCATGTTTCCCCCTTAATATATTTATATAAAGCTAAAATTTGATATTTATTTAACTCTTTAACCTTTACTAGAAGTGGTAGATTTATTACCTCTTCAGGCACGGTTTTTGTAATCATTCCTACACTTCCATAAATCCAATCTTTTACTGAAAAGCCCTGAACTATTTGATTTAACCCATTATTTGATAAACCTGTTTCATCACATAAACTACAAGGAGTTTCGATAACATCTATACCTTCATGGATACTCTCTTCTTTTAGTTTCATTTTTCCGTTACAAATAGAGCATGGATATTGCTTTCTAATAGAATTAATCTCAGTTACAACTTTTTTATACCCTAATAATTCATATACATATAAATTAACTTTATTTTTACTGTCAGAAAAATATTTTCTCAACATTTCCTCTTTTGTAATATCAATTCCTTTATATTCTAAACATACAACAGAATTATTAGCAGATATTTCCTTTAAAATATCATCAATATATTTCTTATAAGGATATGTATTTTTTAAAACTATAGTATATGCATAATAGGATCCATATTTTAGCTCCAACATCTTAAGCATTACTTGTTTAACTGGATCTAATATTGCTAAATCCGTAAAGAGTGATATATCGCCTATAGTGTCAATTATTTCATCTAATTTCTTCGAGTTTCCTATGAATTTTTTTAACTCGGTTAATTTCATATGATAAAAATTAATGGCTTCATCTTCTATATGCGAGACATTTGAATGAAGAGACCCTTTACATGTAGGACACACTATCTCTTGTTTGGTATTTTTTATAATTTCCTTATATTTACTAGTAGAAGATTTCATATATTTATTTATTAAATATATCAAGCCTCTCCACGTTCTCTGTGTTTTTTTAGCAGAATCATAAAACGTTTCTTCCCAATAACCATACCAAAAAATCTCTTTTTCCTTTTCACTCATAAAGTCATATGGTTTTAATAAATCGTAACCAGTGCTTTTCTTTATAGATTTAAAGAAAAAAGTAAACTTAGACATGTTAAACTTTTTAAGCGCAGTCATAACTTCATCAACTAGAAGTCCATCCGAAAAAGATCTATCTGGTCGTTTAATAATTAAATCAATATCAAAAACGTCTATAACCCCATTACCCTTGCACGCTTTACAACGGTTTTTTTCGCACATCAAGTCTATATTTTCCCCAGTAAAATTACTAATTAAATTGTGAATACCAAGCACTTCAAATAATCTAGTATTTTTACTATATAACATTCCTTCCAAATCTAAAACGATAATTGGCGAAACTATTTCCGCTGTATAATCTTTATAAATCCACTGTGCAGTAATAGATAAATTTTTAAGAACCCCGCCCTTAAATAAGGTCATATATTCTCCAAATTTTTTATCAATGTCTTTATATATATGCGAAATGCCTCTATCTAAATTATTTATCTCTGACTTTATAACACCTTCATAAGCCATTAAGTTATTTTTATATTTTTCAAACCATTGCTCATTTGATTCTATTTCTAATTCTGTTACTAAACTTTTTCTCTCGCCAAAATCAATAATATAATCACAATTGCTCAAAAAATAATAGTTATGTTCAATCAAAATTACAGTTTTTTTCTCATCCAACAAAATATCTCTAAACCGCTTCATCAGTAAATTTAGTATATTCTGAGATAACCCTTTTGATGGCTCATCAAAAATCAAAACCATCTCTTTTTCATGATATTCTATTACTTTTGAAACTAAATGTATGCACTGAAATTCACCAGTAGATAATGTTTTAACCTGACGATTAAATGATAAATATCCCAAACCTAAATCAATTAACATCTGTATAGTTTTTGCTAATGTTTTATCTTTTTTTATATACTCATAGACCTCATCAAATGGCAGTTTTATTATAGAATCACCAAACTTCAACAATCTTTTTTGTAAGTCTAAAAAGGTACCTATCGTTGATTTAGATGTAATGGATTGATTTTTATCTTGCCCTATAACGACACAGACTACATCTTTATAACAGCTTTTAAAGCAGGGTACAATACACTCATTAATTAAAGTTGATTTTCCACTTCCAGATTCTCCCGTTATACCTATAATTCTATTCTTTGGGAGCTTTAACCTATCAACATTAATATTGCGACTAGCCAAATTTTTAAAATCATAAGTGTCTTTTATGGGTAGTTTATTCGTTTCATATGGAATAGGATCAGGTCTAGTACTATACTCTATAATATTACCCCCATTACTTCCACTACCAGGTCCAAAGAACAGCTTTTCTTCAGTGACCGCTAATACTGTATCGGAATGGTCTATTAACCATATTGCATTTTCTTTTCCCAACCTTGAAGCTTCATATAAAATATTAATTAGTGTATTATGATCCAACCCTATGGATATCTCATCAATTATAATCAATGATTTTTTACATTCAGCCATAAACTCAGCCAAAAGTACTCTAACTGTCTCGCCCCCGGATAATGTGCCCATAACCCTATCTAGAGAAAGATACCCTACCTTCATCTTGATCATATTATTTATAACTTGCTTTTCTCTATTCGATAGATTCAAATCATCACTAATGTTAAGAAGCATTTCAACAGGAAGTTTATTAATATCAACAATTGTTAATTCTCCTATTGATGTTTTTACAACACACTTTAATATCTCCTTATCGTAACGCGTCCCTTTACATTCAGAACATACATTACCAAGAGACCCTCCTCTACCTTTACACTTTCTACACCACATAATTGAATTATTAAAAGAAAAAAATTCCGATGATGTAAAATTAGTATTAGCGTAATGTCTTCTTATTTCGTCAAATATCCCCGTATGGGTGCCCACAGTAGACCTAGGATTAGTAGTAAACCCCATTTTCCCTAAATAAAATACTAGAGGCATTTCTTCTATATTATCAGTAGCTTTATTTGATACCAGCTTATCTCCAAATAAAAATCTATATTCTGATTTCGGCAATACAGTCACTAACTTTTTTAATGATTCATTGAAAATGGCCTCACAAAATGTACTTTTACCAGATCCAGACAACCCCGCAATACCAAGTGATTTAGCCATAGAAATACTGCAATCAATAGCCTTCAAGTTATTTATGCTCAATTCTTTTATTTCCATACTTTATCCTCTCTAAAAACGAAAACAATTCTTTTCTAGCCTGGCAGAAATCATCATCTTTTTTCTCTACTAAACATCCTCCGCCACATTTCCTATATATTTTACATGATAAACATTTGTGATACAGTTTTTTATCATCTATATTTTGAATATGATCGCAATATTCCTGCTCCTGACCTTCTGCATAAAAAGTTTTAAAAGAATAACATTTCTCTTCATCAGCCAAATATATACATAGTTTATTCTTATTATTCGAAAAAAGTGAGATTAATGGCTGAATGTTGATTTTCTCATACCACTTTCTATTTATCCAACATAGAGATATTTCCTTTAGTAATTCAACATATTCTCTTTCTGTTATACTATAAAGATTTTCACCATTATCTTGACATTTATTAATAGTCAAGTTATGAACACCTAATTGTATTAACTCCTCGATAAATTCTATAAAAGAATTTTTGTTTTTTGAATTAGCAACTGCAATAACCCCTATATTATCTATTATTTTTTTTATGATACTAATCTTATTGATCAATATACTTCTATAATCTAAATTGGGTAAAATCCGTAAATCTTTTTCTCCTTTGGGATCAAGAGACAATGATATGGACAAGTTATCTGAATATTTTTCAAAAATACTCACCCACTCCTCATCTATTAATGTGCCATTAGTTTGTATTTGCACCTTGCAGTTTTTATTAAAATTACTAAAAATATACTCCAAGATATTTTTAATTAATCCTTTATCTGCCAACAATGGTTCTCCACCATGAAAAACAATAAAAACTCTCTCATATGCTAAAAAGTTTGAAAGATATCTTTTTATCTGACCTATTGTCACATTATAATTATCAACCATCTGCTTTGATACATGTTCATAACAGTAAAGACACCGCATATTACATTTTGTACCTACTATCTTAAGCATAATAGTAGCGAATTGATTACCTACATTGTTCATATATCTCTTCCGCAATTAAACTAGCTTTTTCCTCTAAATAAGATATTTTATCATTGTATATAATGATTTTTTCTTTAAAAATCTGACTAGTATAGTCTAAAAAATATTTCCTAAAAAAAGACAATTGTTCAATATTCTCCCTCCAGGTTCTTGGGCTCCCTCTTTTTTCTATTCTCTGGTTTGCTACAGCAGAATCTACATCTATGACTATAAACTTATCCCACAATTTAATAACTTCCCCTTCACCTAAGTATGGCTCATCCTTAAAATTATAATAAAACGTGGCTTTATCTGTAACTATTCCCCTTATTAAAATAACAATACCAGGAAGAGCTTCAAATTTTTTCTCTGAGGCAATACGATTTTTAATTATCATTTTTTCTAGATCTGACTTTTCTTTGGTATATTTTAATTCTTCTATAAACAATTTAGCCTCAAAACCACCTTCACTACTAGAATCTGGTTGCCCAACAACAGATATTTTCGAGTCAATATCATAAAAAAACTGTTTCTTTAGTTCTTCAATGAGTAAATACGCAAAAGTATCTTTCCCACTTCCATCTATACCTTCAATCAAAATCCTATATTTAGGGGCTTTTTTCTTAACACTAAATTTATCACTTCCTAACCGTCTTCTGTTATAAACCTCATACACGGTTTTATAATCACAATCTCCATACCCAATTCCACATAAAAATATATTTACATATCTTATATACTTACGTTTTAATATTTCCTCTATAAAACGTATATATTCACTTTCTGGCAAATAAACTATATCACTATCGTGAATAGCAGTATGTTTTTCACCAACGATTTTTTTGTCCTCATATTTTTTTAACATGAGATTAGTAGCCAGCTCTGGTACGTACTTTAAAACCTCTAAATACTTAACTCCAATAGGCAACCCTTCTAAAAAACTCACTAAAATCCTATTCAAGGTATTATTCCTCGGCTTAATTTCTGTTTTCCCTTTATTATAAATAGTTAGAAAGGATTCCTTTCCAATTAACGAATAGCTATTATTACCTACTCCAATAATATTTCCATATTCTAAGTATTCTATTTCCGAATATCTCGTTCCACTTTCACCATCTCTTATAAAAATAAACTTATTATTCACAAGTTTTTTATAGCCACTCAACATTTCTTCCAATGTAGAAAATACAGTTAAAATTGATAATAGTCTTTCAACACCACGGCCTTTAGTATTAGGATAGAATGTAACCGTATGAGGTCTTATATCATTAACATACTCTATATCAGTCATACTAATTTTACAGTCAAAAATAAAGTCTAAGTTTATTGCTTGATTACGATTTATTCTAATATTATTAATCATATGTGATATATACTCTCTATCATATCCCAAGCGTCTATACTCTTTAGCCTTTTGATAATCTAAGGTTTGTATTCCAATAGAATATCTTGTAAACCAACTATTATCGATATAATTAAAGTTGCATGCCGTTGGATGTATTTCAATGCTAATCTCCAATGTATTAATTTGATATTTGTCAAAAACACTTTTAATAGATTGGATCTGTTTATCATTAAGTAGAGAAGCTGTACCTCCACCAAAATATATGGACTTTAAAGTTTTACTCTTAATATTTGATAACACTATATCTAATTGTTCTAGTAGCTGCTCTACATATGTTTCTGGAATTTTATCATATCCAAATTGTATATTCTCAATATAATGGCAATATGAACACGGAGTCTTGCAAAATGGAAAGTTTAGATAAATCGCATCAATATTTTCATTTTTTATTTTTTTTACTATTACATCCATCTTTTTCTCTTAATATCTATACTTACTAAACGCTGAAAATAACATTTTTTTGACTCACAAAACTCCTCTAGTAGTAATTTATTTTCATTGAAATAATATCTTTGTGATAAGCAACCACCCTTACAAAAGCTCTCTATCTCACATACTTTACATTTATTTAAAAGTTCTGCCAAAATACTTTCCTTAGCTTCATTAAGGTATTGCATTGTTTGCTCATTTATACTAGGATCATTTTTAATATTCCCTATATAGAACTCATTTACCGACAAACAATCACATGGACCAATACTTCCATCCGGATATAAACTAATATAATTAAAACACTTTCTACTAGAGTAATTACAATAGCGCGAATCTTTATTATTTAACCGTTGCAAAATACTCAATATTGGTTCAATAGCAATTTTCTTATATAGTTCTCGCTTAATGTATTCATTTCCGACATTAATAATAAATTTGGAATATTCAATAGGTGTAATACTATTATGTGTTAATTCATTGTTCACTACATTAAATAAAGCATTAATTTTAACAAAACTAACATTTGAAATTTTTTCAATTAAATCAATGTACTCCTTAAAATACTGCAAAGAATCCTTAGATATAACACTTAACATACCTGCCTTTTTATTGTGTTCTTTAAGAAGTTCAAATCCATTTAAAATTTTATGATAGGTTGGCATACCTTTATGATCAATACGATATTGATTCATTCTCTCTGTACCATCTAGACTAATTGCTATCTCAATATTTAAATCATGGTATTCATTAAATAATATTTCTAACCACTCTAAATCTAGTAATGTTCCGTTTGTTTGCACTCTAACCACCAATATTTTAGTTCCGTAGTATTTTCTAACAATATCTAAATATTGTCTAAACCTATCTTTACCAACAATCAATGGCTCTCCACCATGGAAAACGAGTGTACATTTTCCTTGTATTTTATCAATAGCTTTTTTTAAATTCTCAGCGGTTAAGCAATTCATATCAACATCTTTCACCTGTTCAAAACAATATGTACATGCAATATTGCATAAGCTTCCTGCTGTTTTTACAATTAAATTAACAACGGTTTCATCTATATGAAAATTAGTATGAGTCACGTTTATTCTCCTTTATAAATTTATAAATCTCATGAGAGAAAATAGGATATATATTGGGAAATGCGAGATTCGGTTCAAGTGTATAACGTAATAAATCGAAAAAATATGTATAAAAATTATCTGTACGACCTTGTATTTTTAACAATCTATATCCTAACTCATTGATTATTTTCGTTTCATTAAGTGTTAATGAGATGTTTCTTTCACGATAGTGTGCCTGTTTATACTCAGGAATATATTGACATCTATCTAAAAAACATGAGTCTTTATACTTGTTGCTAACTTTTAATCGTTGTTCTTCTGATATAGCTAAGTAGTGCATATCCCTTATACTACAACCATAATTACATCGTTCGTTTAATATAATCTCTGCATTAGTTTTAGGAATCAATTTTAACTTCTCTATGTCAAAGTTATCGTCTGGATGTACTACATAGCATTTATATCCAGATGATAATTTTTCATAATAATTAATTGTCCTGTTTTTTTCAAAAGCAGTTTTTATAACAGATGCATGAATCGGAATCTGAGGATTTTTAATTCGAATATAATTTTCTAAGAGCAAACTGGTGACAATCACTTCACATTCATAATCTTCTATTATCTCTAATAAAAGATTACACATATCATCTTCTAAATCTATCTTCTCCAAATTAACATTTGAAAAAGTAAATAATGGCACAATATCATTTTCTTTTAATAAAGTAATTTCTTCTTTTATTTGATTAATCTTATTTTTGACACTTATTTTGCGTAAGGATAATCTACCACCATTCCAAAGAACAGATGGAGATCCATATACATATCTTATTGGTAATATATAATTAAATTTCTTTTGTACAATATCGATTAAGCTAATTATAAGCTTAGAACATATTCCCAACCCTGCAACATTAAACTCTGTCCCCTCTATAAAATTACTTACATCATTTCCGCTCGGAAGAAATCTATACATTTTCAGTCTCACCTATATGATTAAAAAGGGCTGTAGCAAAGCCCTATACAGTGACTTTGATCTACAGTCCTTAAATACATGTCTTATAAAATTACCAATTTCCGTGATTATCAGTATGAAATACCCCTAAACCAGTATCCAAATATTCTTCTTTATTTTTCAAAAATTCAACAAATTCAGATATCATTTCTTCTGTAATCTCTGTCATCTCATTTTGATTTTTAACTTCCAAACGTTCCATCATTATCCCTCCTTTTATACGTTTATCGAAATATATTTAAATTATACAAAATGTCCCCCCCCCGTCAACATTTTTAGCAAAACATTCTCCTATAAAAGACAATTTATCTACGCAATAGAAAACGACTACCCCTCACATTCACTGTGAGAAGTAGTCGTTTTTAATCTTATATAAACTGACGTAAGCAATCTCTATCCTCTTGTACGGTACTAACCAAATAATTAATATCATCTAATATATATGTATACTCAGTTCCTTTAGTAGCATTCCACTTACCAGACAGGTTAAAATCTATATGTTGTTCCGTATAAACAGAAAATATATCCTTTGGCGCCAACTTTTCTTGCGCTAATCCTTCATCACTAGCTACGTCAGCATTACCAATATTTATATGCCCCCGTTCCAGATACATATCAATTGCATCCAGCCGGCGACCACACCTATCAATACAAATGTAGCATTTTTGATACTCATTTCTCCAAGTATATCCTACAAGACCACTACAATTATTAACACATTCGAGAATAGCTAATTTTTCCTCTAAAGTATTAGGTTCTCTAATATCTACATTAATACATACATAGTACCACCATTTGTATATCATTAACTCAATCTTATCATTTTCAGTTCCAACCAAAAATGGAATTTTAATATCCACATAAGTTTCATCACTTTCTTTTATAATTTCAGCTTCATAACCACTGTTTTCTACAGATAACTTAATCGCTTCTACGAGGCTAATATTATAATCAACATCAATAGTTTCAAAATGAATCGGCTTCATGCTATCGTTATTTTCTCCATCATCCATACAGTTCATATTTTCTCTCCTAACTACATACTTCAAAAATAAATGTTCAATTTCTACCTGCACTTTAAGAAATAGTTATCTTTATTGTATACTCTGCCCTTTCCCTTGACAAGATGGTATGAGAAACATTTCTACTTAATTTTACTCACCACAATACAAAAACGACTACCCCTCACATTTACCTGTAAGAAGTAGTCGCTTTTATTATTTATTATCCAGTTGTAAAGTGCTATACTAAACGTAGAGCAATTGATGTTGCCCCTAGGGGCGATATGCGTTTGGCTCATCTCTTAGTAGACTTCGGATTTACTTGTTAAATCCCCCTCGAAAGGAGGTGAGTGCCATGACTGTATTTGAAGCTTTAATGATCGCATTAACTTCATGTACCTTAGTGGTACTTTTAATCACATGTATTGTTATGATCATAGCATTGATCAAGTAATATATAAGTTTAAAGGCCTAACGTATATGTAGAGTATTAGCCGTACTCTGCACGTTAGACCTCATCTTAGATCCCGAGATGAGCTTGACGCTGTTAGACATCAATTGCTCTTCTTATGTATATAGTAAAACATTGTACTGTAAAAGTCAACATCCCTAGGTCGCCACCTAGGGATGTTTGCTATATGTTCATTTCACAAAATCTAACTATATGTTAGAATTTTTAGAAAAAAGATGCAATATAGTATTTACGCTTCCGCCCACTCTGTATGGAATGTGCCTTCTTTGTCTGTACGTTCGTATGTATGAGCGCCGAAGAAGTCACGTTGTCCTTGGATTAGGTTCGCTGGCAATACGCCACGGCGATAAGAGTCGAAGTAATCTAAGGATGCACTGAAAGCAGGTGTTGGGATACCATAACGTTTCGCAGCAATGATCGCTTCACGCCATTTTGCTTGGTGTGTTTGCAATGCTTCTGCGAAGAATGGATCCAACATCAAGTTATTCAAATCTGGGTTATTTGTGAATGCTTTTTTAATGTCTTCTAAGAAGGCTGCACGGATAATGCAACCGCCACGCCACAACAATGCCATATCACCAAAGTTGATATTCCAATTATATTCTTTTGCTGCTGCTTTAATCAATGCAAAGCCTTGTGCATAGGAGCAGATTTTAGACGCATATAACGCAGAATGGATAGCATCTACTAGTGCTTCTTTATCGCCTTCAAAGACTTCTGTTGGACCTGCTAACACTGGTTCTGCCAACACACGTTCAGATTTGTAAGCGGACATAGCACGAGCGAACACCGCTTCCGCAATAGTTGGAATTGGCACACCAAGATCTAAACCTTCTTGGCTAGTCCATTTACCAGTACCTTTTTGACCTGCTTTATCCAAGATTTTTTCCACTAATGGAGTTCCATCAGTATCTTTGACTTTCATGATTTTGGAAGTAATTTCGATAAGGTAGGAATCTAATAATCCTGTATTCCATTTCGCAAATACATCGCCGATTTCATCATCGCTCATGCGAAGTAATTCTTTCATCATGAAGTAGGCTTCGGAGATTAATTGCATATCACCGTATTCGATGCCATTATGCACCATTTTTACGTAGTGACCTGCACCATTATCACCTACATATGTGCAGCAAGGGCCATCTGCCACTTGGGCTGCAATGGATGTGAAGATTGGCGCCAATTCATTATAAGATGCTTCATTGCCGCCTGGCATCAAGCTTGGCCCATTCAAGGCACCTTCTTCACCGCCAGATACGCCTACTCCTAGGAAACGGAATCCTTTGGATTCTAAGTATTTTGTACGACGGATCGTATCTGGGTAATGGGAGTTACCACCGTCTATCAAGGTATCACCTTGGTCTAAATATGGCAAGAAGGCTTCAATCATATCATCCACAGGTTGGCCTGCTTTTACCAAGAACATGATTTTACGAGGTTTTTCTAACATCGCTACAAACTCTTCTGGAGTATGTGCTCCGCCGATTGTTCCTTCGTGGCTATAGTTGGCTACAAAATCGTCTGTTTTTTGTGGTGTACGGTTGTACACTGCAATGCTGAATCCATGACGGGCAATGTTGCGGGCCAAGTTTTGTCCCATAACAGCCAAACCAACTAGACCAAATTGATATAATTTTTCACTCATCGTCATACCTCTTTCTTGATTGACTACCGTGTGTGAGCTTGTTCTTCTTTCAAACGAGCCAACATCACTGATGAACTAAACATAATAATACCTACGATGACGGTTGCCAAGGCTAGGTTTTCTCCGAAGACGATAAATCCCCAGAAGGAGTTAAAGAACACCCCTACATATTGCATAAATTGTGCCACTACTGCATTGGTTGCCACAAACGCACCAGTTAGGAAGAATTGCGCCACTACGGAAATGGCTCCGATAATCCCTAAATACAATGCTTGCGTTGCATTAGGCCACACAAAATCTGGTATCATCACGATACCGCCTACTAGCATGGTGGTGACTAAAAAATAAAACATGATTTCATAGGAACTGTGACCACCCTTTAAGCTAATGGTGCGAATCGTTGTATAGGCCGCCGCCGATAAGGCTGCTCCTGCAATGGCAATAAAAGAATACCAATGCAATCCCGATAAATTCCAAGGTTGAATCATATACACAACGGCTAAGAAGATCAATCCTAACCATTTAGCAGATCCATCAGGCAATTTTTCTTTCAACACAAAGTTGCTAAAAATCAGGACGAATATACCTGATAATTGAAATAGTATGGATGCATCTGCCATCGTCATATAGACTAATGCAATGAAATTACTTAAATTTCCTAATCCACCGAAGATACCACGCAAGGTTAATAGCCCTCGATGTTCCGTGGAAAAGGAAATTCCTTTTTGTCGCATCACTATGAGTACGGCAATTGTTCCTATGAGCCCTCTGAAAAATGTCACCTCTGCCGCCGGCATACCATCGCCTAGAAGTTTCACAAATAAATTCATAATACTGAAGGCGAAGGATGACATGAGGGAAAAGAAAAATGCTTGTACCATAGGTCACCTATTGTTTGAAAGTATCCACAAAGGATAGAATTTCTTCTTTCATAGATTCTTTTGGAATTACCTTAGTAAAACGCAATGGCTTATGTTGCAACTCTGCCAATTGTTTCGGACAACCTACGCCTGTGACTGCAGAAATATTGTCTAAGCTTTCATAAGGAGTTGATCCTACCTTGATATCTAAAGCTTCGCAAATCGGTGTTGGGAATTTAAATGGATGCGCCGTGGAGGCAATCACCGTGTGACGATGTCCATCTTCTGGATGAGCTTCCAATTCTTTCATGTAAGCACCCATTGCCACTGCTGTGTGTGGATCCATCACATATCCATAAGAGTTGTACACTTGCTCGATCACTGCTTTCGTCATTTCATCATCTACATAGGCGCCAGCAAATTCTTTTTGCACCGCTTGTAGTTCTTCTGAAGTGACAGAGAATTTTCCCTCTGCTTTCAGCGCTTTCATGCGCTCAGCTGTCAATTCTGCATTTTCACCGCTCACATAATAGATGAAACGTTCAAAATTAGAACTTTCCAAAATATCCATAGACGGAGAGATGGTTGTATAGAACGGACGATTCATATCATAGGTACCAGTGCTGAAGAAATCTGCCAGCACATTGTTTTGGTTCGATGCACAAATTAATTTACCCACTGGAATGCCCATGCGTTTTGCATAGTAAGCCGCCAAAATGTTGCCAAAATTACCTGTTGGCACCACCACGTTGAACGCTTCATCTTCATGGATAGCGCCTGTATTCACTAGCTCCGCATAGGCCGCTACATAGTACACCACTTGCGGCGCCAAGCGACCGATATTAATAGAGTTAGCAGAAGAGAACTTTACGCCTTTGTCTGCCACTTCTTTCGCCACATCAGCATCCACAAAGAGACGTTTCAAGAATTGCTGCGCATCATCAAAGTTACCTTCGATGGCTGTTACATTAACATTCGCACCTTCTTGCTTTTGCATTTGTTCTTGTTGCATAGGGCTAACGCCGTCTGTAGGGAAGAACACTTGAATGTGCGTTCCTGGCACATCTTTGAACCCTTCTAAAGCGGCTTTTCCAGTATCACCAGAGGTAGCCGTCAAAATCAACACGTCTTTCGTTTCTTTCTCAGCTTGTTTTGCTGCTACTAGCAAATAGGGGAACAAGGATAATGCCATATCTTTAAAGGCTTGTGTGCGACCATGGAATAATTCCAACACGGACACTCGTTCCAACAAGGAATGCATAGGTGCCATATCTGGCGTATCAAAGTTCACCGTATTGTAAGCATTGTGAATCATCGTTTCTAATTCTGCTTCTGTGAAAGTCGTAAATAACTTACTCAACACAACCAGTGCAATTTCTTCATAGCTTTTATCTGCCACATCGCGATAGGATAAACATTGTTCAGGAAACTCTGCCGGCACATATAAACCGCCATCACTTGCCAATCCATGGAGCAACGCAAAAGTTTCGCTCACCGTTTCATGACTGCGCGTACTTGTATACTTCATCTCATCATCCTTTATATTACACAATATATTGTATTATCTTCATTCATTATAAATTAATGCTATCTATTTAGCAAGAAAAGGCGCACTTCAATCTCAATCATGACAATTAGTAATAAAAGTCACAATTATACCTTTCTAATTACAAAATAGTCATACTTATTCATCTTGTTCTTGACATTGAAAAACCAAAAGAGTACAATACACACATACAATCAAACATTCGGGAATAGGTGCGAAAGCATAATAGAGAAGCCAGTTAAAGTCTGGCACGGTCCCGCCACTGTAAAGCAGAGCAAATCCAATTATGTCACTGGGAAACTGGGAAGGCTGGAGGCGCATTGAAGCTGAGTCAGGAGAACTGCCTATTCATCATTCACCACTTGACCTACGAGAGATAGGGAGGAGAATCAAAGGCCTTTTTCTGATACTCCAAAACACAAGAAAAAGGATTTTTTGTTATTACAATATGCGTTGTATGGGATACGTCACATATTGATGATCGCCTTATCATGGCCAAGTGAACCTACCATTATGGTATTAGCACTCAAAGTGTTGATATAGTTGTCATGATTTTGTATGGGCGTACATCATCATCCTAAAAAGAACCTGCCGGCGGGCAGGTTCTTTTTTTCGTCAATAGTAAATAGGGAGACTACTCGCACAAGAGCAGTCTCCACTATTTTTATCATATTCTATTTTCTCTCTATCGTCATTACCTTTCACATGGTACAATACAATTACATAGGGGATTCCGGCCCCTTGTATCATACCCTCAAAGGCAATATGCGTGTCCAGCGCTAGCTTTAGAGGGTTTTTTCTTTGTCCATATACATGGCTTTGAAATCTTCATAGTCTTCCACTATGTAATCTGGTATCATGGATAAGGCTTTTTCTTGTATCCATTCTGGAATTCCGTAATAGGCTCCTGCCACAGCACCGACAATGGCACCTAATGTATCGCAGTCACCGCCGATATACATTACATTGCGAATAGCCGATTCATAGTCTTCACTTTCAAAGAAACATTGCATCCCTTCTGGCACAGTTTTCTGACAGCTTGGTTCAAACTTATACGTCTTGTGCAGTTCTTCCACGCTGTACTCGCCAGGGTAGTATGATTTTACCATCTTTTGGATTTCCTCTTTCGTAGCTCCATGTAGTGCTTTGAACACAGCTAACGCTGTCACCTCTCCCCCTTTTAATCCTTCTGGATCATTGTGAGTAGTACCTGTTATGATTTGGCTCAACAGTTTGACTTCCATTTCACTATTCCCTACGTAAGCCACAGGGCTAATACGCATCGCTGCTCCATTACCCCAACTACCATAGGGTTCTGTCACATCAGATAATCCCCACTGAAAAAATTTAGCTCCAAACCCTCCCATTGGCAATGGATTAGAAAGAAAATATTCTTTCATCCGAAGCATAGTCACTCGTTGTAAGTGTGTCCCCCTTCCTTTTACATCCATCAAAGCCCGTGCAATAGCACATGTTAAAATCGAATCATCTGTAGGCTCACATCGTTCTGATAAGAACTCAAATTCTCGGCTTTTGATATTATCAAACCCATAAATAGAGCCCGCCATATCTCCAATGATTGCTCCTAACATAAAACTCCTTTCTGGTGTCTCCACCATGACAATTGCACTAAAAGCATAGATGTATGCAAAAATTATATATTTCTATGTTTTACATGCAACATACCAAGCTATATCTATTGATATAACTGAATTGTCATCATTATACACCATGTTCTTTTAAGAGACAATAGCCCCTACTAGCTATAGACATATAGTATATATAGTGGTAAAATTAAAAGTTATTAAACATCATATTGTATGGGTAAGTTAGTTTTGGGAGGTAGTATGTCTTTAGTTTCTATGATTAAACATTTCCTACTTGTAGCTGCCCCCGTCATTGCTACACAATTTTCTATCATTGTTGGTAGTTTTATAGCAGTCACATTAACGGGGCAATACAGTACTATAGATTTAGCAGCTATTGGTGTGGGGTACAACTTATGGGTCGCCGCTTTTTTTGGTCTGTCAGGAATTCTCCTTGGTGTGACCCCGATTATTTCTCATGCCTTAGGGGCTAAAAAAACTGAATCGGTAGCTGCTACTATGTGGCAAAATATCTATTTAGGGCTTGCATTTGCAACAGTTCTTATACTTGCCACCCTACTTGGTTTATCTCCTTTGTTAGATCTATTGGGATTAGAACCGGCGGCAAAATCTGTTTGCATCCAATATATGAATGCCATGTGCGTCGCCTTTCCAGCTATGATGATTATGTCTGGATTCCGATATATCGTCGATGCTCACGGAAATACTCGCTACTCTTTATACATCATTGGCAGTAGTGTACTATTTCAATCTATTTTCAATGTACTATTCATACAAGGTTATGGCCCCATCCCCGCTCTTGGGGGCTTTGGTGCCGGTATTTCAACGGCCATCGCCTATTGGTATATGATGTTATGTTTTCTCGGGCTCATTACATTCCATAAACACTTCAAACAGTATCGATTTTGGTCTTCTTTCACTGGTCCAAGTTGGATACTTATTCGAGATCAATTAGCTCTAGGGATTCCTATTGGTCTCTCCATCTTTGCAGAAATCAGCATTTTTAGTGCTGCTGGGATTGCTATGACTAAATTCGGCACAGAAATTATAGCGGCCCATCAAGCAGCGTCTAGTTTCCTTGGATTAACATTTTCTTTCCCCCTCAGCTTAAGTATGGCCTCTACCATTGTCATCGCTTATGAATTAGGGGCTAAACGATATCAAAATGCTATTACTTACACATGGATCACTCGTGGTGTAGCAGCTTTCATAGCACTTTGCATTGGAACCTATTCTTTCACTCATATCGACTTCTTAGCCAGCCTATATACCAAGGAAGATCACATGATTCCACTTATTGAAAGTTTCATTTCTTACGCCGTATTTTTCACAATTATCGATGCTGTAGGCACCCCTTTACAAGGAGTTCTCCGAGCCTATCGTGATGTAACTAGCGTTTCTATTATTACCATCGGCACCTATTGGGGCGTGACCGTACCCGTTGCATACCTTTGCTACCTATTCACAGACTTCGGGCCTTACTCCGTTTGGATTGGATTATTATCAAGCACGTCTTCGGCTGCACTCTGCTATATGTATCGATTACGTAAAGTCCAACGCAATGTACTGAATATGTCATTCTAAAATCATTAATTAAAACTAAACCTTTTAAATGACGAGGCGTTCCATGAACAGCCTCGTTTTTATGTGATAACGACATACACAGGCAATTAGACACAATCATTGGCACAAAACATATGGTATCAGCTGAAACCTCGATAGGTAAATTAACTAGTATAACAGCACGCTATACCTCCATTTTACTTTTGACATATTATTATAAATACTATAGAATATAGAGATGTAATTTGCGGGACCTATTCAATCCCCTTTTATATTCATTAATTATTACAATTACATCTATATATAAATGTTCCTCGTCTTGCGTGTCTGCATAACCAACCCACGGCATATACACATATCTATTATGCTGAAATATACATACCGCTTCGATGTCTTTATATACATGTATCTTTATTATTTTGTAAAAGAAGGAGCTCCTATGGCTACTGTAAATCCAAATTATGAAAATCTACAAGGTTCTTATTTATTCGCTAATATTGCTCGTAAAGTAGAAGCTTTCAAAGAAAGCCATCCTGAGGCAGATATCATTCGCCTTGGTATCGGCGATGTGACTCGCCCTCTTGTGCCAGCTGTCATTGAAGCTATGCACGCAGCAGTAGATGAAATGGGATCTGCCGACACATTCCGTGGCTACGGCCCTGAACAAGGCTACGATTTCTTGCGTAACGCTATCGCTGAAGGAGACTATGCCCCATTAGGCATTACTATTCAAGCTGATGAAATCTTCGTATCTGACGGTGCTAAATCTGATGTGGGCAATATTCAGGAAATTTTCTCTGAAAATAATATCATCGCTATTACTGACCCTGTATACCCTGTATATTTAGATTCTAATGTGATGAGTGGTCGCACTGGTAAAGCTATCGACGGCATCTACGAAAAAGTGGTATATTTACCAACCAATGCGGAGAATCATTTCTCACCGGCATTCCCAAAAGAACGAGTAGATATCGTCTATCTTTGCTGCCCTAACAACCCAACTGGCACTGTATTAAGCCGTGCTCGTTTGGCGGAATGGGTACAGTGGTGTAAAGATAACGAAGCGATCTTAATGTTCGACTCCGCTTATGAAGCTTTCATCACATCTACAGATACAGTTCGTTCTATTTATGAAATCGAAGGCGCTCGTGAAGTGGCCATCGAATTCCGTTCTTTCTCTAAAACGGCAGGTTTCACTGGTACTCGTTGTGCCTACACTGTAGTGCCTCACGAAGTAACTGCAAAGAACGCAGAAGGCAAACGTGTTCCTCTGAACCCAATGTGGAATCGTCGCCAGACCACAAAATTCAATGGTGTTCCTTACATCATTCAACGTGGTGCTGCGGCTGTTTACACACCAGAAGGTCGTGCACAAATTAAAGAACACATCGCTTACTACATGGAAAATGCTCGCATTATCCGTGAAGGCTTAGAAGCCATTGGTCTAACTGTATTTGGTGGTGTTGATGCTCCATACATTTGGATTCAAGCACCAAAAGGCATGACTAGCTGGGACTTATTCGATACCCTATTAGAAAAGGTACACATTGTAAGCACTCCTGGTTCTGGCTTTGGTCCAGAAGGCGAAGGCTATTTACGTCTCACTGCATTCGGCAGCCGAGAAAACACCATTCGTGCAGTCGATCGCATTAAAACATTACAATTTTAAAATTCCCCTTTTCTCTATGAGAATTTTTCGCTATAATGATACATGCGAAAATAGCGGACACAGTGCCCTATTTTATGTCATCATATACTGTAATTTCTCATTACAGTTCGTATAATAGTAATCGTATTGAAAGTATCAACTTTCACGAAAGGAAGTAACATGAGCAACATTCGTATTGGTATCGTTGGATACGGTAACCTTGGTCGCGGTGTAGAAGCGGCTGTAGCATTGCAACCAGATATGGAATTGGTAGGCGTATTCTCTCGCCGTTCTGGTTTACAAACTGTTAGTGGCGTACCTAGCTACACAATGGAAGAAGTAGAATCTTTCAAAGGCAAAATCGATGTCATGGTATTATGCGGCGGTAGTGCGACAGACCTAATCGACCAAACTCCTGCTATTGCAGCGCATTTCAATGTAATCGACAGCTTCGACACACATGCTCGCATCCCTGAACATTTCGAAAACGTGCGCAAAGTAGCACAAGAAGCTGGCACAGCAGCATTAATCTCTTGCGGTTGGGATCCTGGTATGTTCTCTTTACAACGTGTATACGCTGAAAGTATATTACCACAAGGTGATTCCTATACATTCTGGGGCCGTGGTGTATCTCAAGGTCATTCCGACGCGATCCGTCGTATCGAAGGTGTAGCAGATGCTCGCCAATACACTGTGCCTAAACAAGAAATCATCTCCGCTATCCGCAATGGTGAAACACCAGAAGTGACAGCTACCTCTTCTCACCTTCGTGAATGCTATGTGGTCCTTGAAGAAGGCGCTGACGCAGCTCGCATCGAAAACGAAATTAAAACAATGCCTAACTACTTCGTTGGCTATGAGACAGCTGTAACATTCATCTCCCAAGAAGAATTAGATGCTAATCACAAAGGCATCCCACATGGTGGTCTTGTGATTCGCAGCGGCGAAACTACAACAGGTACAAAACACATCTACGAATTCGGTTTACAACTAGATTCTAACCCTGAATTTACTGGTGCTGTATTGGTAGCCTTCGCTCGTGGCGTACACCGCTTAGCAGCACATGGTGGCCGTGGTGCTTTCACAGTATTCGACATCGCACCAGCTTGGTTATCTCCAAAATCTGCTGAAGAATTACGTGCACATTATCTATAAGATATACGTTTGATAATAGTATCTTCGTTCATGAGATACACGAGGCTGTAATACATTAGCCAAAATAAAATAGAGGAACGTTGGTCAAATACTATCAACGTTCCTCTATTTTGTATAAATCTATTGGCAGTTAGTATGCAATTATGGTATACTATGACTGTAAAAAAGAGAGCCCACAACGTGTACTAGGCGTTAGGCTCATCTCGAATGATGGAACACGAAATGCCTAACGTGTTAAGGTCCACTAAACCTTATATCGTTAGGCATTTTACTTACTTTTACGGTAAGTCAAAATTGCTACAACTAACATTCCAAACTGTATCAATAGAGATGCGATTTCAAATGGTGTCATAGTATCACCTCCTCCCAGAGTAGGAAGAGATGAGCCCAACTCACGTTGGAAGCTCTCTTATTTATAGTATATCACAAATTATACATACCGTTTATACTATTTTGATAATGTATCGCAAGCACTAAAGGAGTTACCAATGAGCACAAATTTAGAAGTAGGCATTGTAGGCCTTCCAAACGTCGGAAAAAGTACATTGTTTAATGCTATTACAAAGGCTGGCGCAGAAGCGGCAAACTACCCATTCTGTACCATCGAACCAAATGTAGGCGTCGTAGACGTACCCGACGCTCGTTTAGCGGTGTTGGCTGAGATGTTCGGTTCTAAACGCATCTTACCTGCTGCCATGCGTTTCGTAGACATCGCAGGTCTTGTAGCTGGTGCATCCAAAGGGGAAGGTTTAGGAAACAAATTCTTAAGCCACATTCGCCAAGTCGATGCCATCGCCCAAGTTATCCGTTGTTTCGATGACCCTAACATCACACATGTGGCTGGTTCTGTAGATCCTGTTCGTGATATTGAAATCATCAACACTGAACTTTGTTTAGCTGACCTTGAAAGCGTAGATAAACGCTTACAACGTATTGCTAAGTTAGCAAAATCTGGTGACAAAGATGCTCGCATGGAAGCACCTATTTTAGAAAAAGTATCTGCTGCGTTAGGTGATGCCATCCCTGTTCGCGCCCAAGGCTTAACTGAAGATGAACTAGACATCTTAAAAGACTTAACCTTATTAACAGCTAAAAAATCTTTATACGTAGCCAATGTGGGGGAAGATGAAGTGTCCGACTACTCTGGCAACGAATTTGTCAAACAAGTAGAAGACTATGCTGCTAAAGAAGGTTCTGGCGTAGTTGTCGTATCTGCTCGCATTGAATCTGAAATTGCTGAATTATCCGACGAAGAAGCAACAGCTTTCCTAGCTGACCTCGGTTTAGAAGAAAGCGGCTTAACAAAATTAATCAAAGCTAGTTACTCCTTATTGGGCTTAATTAACTACTTTACAGCTGGCGAAATGGAAGCTCGTGCGTGGACTATCGTGGAAGGCACAAAAGCTCCTCAAGCAGCTGGTAAAATCCACTCTGACATCGAAAAAGGTTTCATTCGTGCAGAGATCGTATCCTTTGACGATTTAGAAGCTTGCGGCAGCCAAAATGCGGCCAAAGAAAAAGGTCTTGTTCGCCTAGAAGGCAAAGACTATATTATGAAAGACGGCGATGTAACACATTTCCGTTTTAACGTATAATTACTATACTAATACATAAGGCATATACAGTGTACTTTTACTTAAAATATCACTGTATATGCCTCTTTTAGTTAGCAAGGTGTATGTACATATTCAGTTGGTTCTTTTCCCTTTTCATAATAATACATATGAGAAGGGGTTATTTTTTCTACTTCAAAGATACGTAACACTTCTTCTATGTATTCTTCTTGCACACCAATAGAGAGCCCACAAGCGCTAGATAGCTCTGGTGGAACTGGCATTAACTGATGAGGCACTTTATATTGCCCTAACATTTTATCTGCTTTATCTGCAAAATAGTAAGAGCTAAATAGAACGAGTACTTTTTGTGGTACCTTATCTGTAGCTGTATCAGGTTTCTTACTATCTACTGCAAAAACGTTCATGTGCGTCTACCTCATTCAATCTTTCCAGGTCTATCTACCAATGTTACCACGCATCTAATTACAATGTAACAAATGGTTCTTGCATCATACTTTCAGTAATAGCATACAGATTCGTAATAGTGCCTACTTGCACTTTGTCTTTCACCTCGTAAAAGTCTAAACAAATGCCACAGCCACTAATAGTCACCCCTGCTGCTTCTAAGGCTTTGAAGTTTTCAATATGTTCCGACCCTTCTACCAGCATTTTTACAGCGCTATTAATGCAATAGATGGCTTTGGGTTTCACATCTGTTTCTGTCAATACATAGATGAATGTTTTCATCAAATTACGACCTAACTCTTCACTGCCTTCACCCAAATAATCTTTTGTCAACAATAGCACTTTGCCACCCATAGAAGAGGTTGGCACAGACGGTACCGCGGTTCCCATCAATTCAGGGGGAACTGTATCTTGACTAATCGGCGCACCCATTGCTGCTTTTTCTGCTTTTGTTTTTTCATAAGCTGCAATACTGCGTTCCAAGCTACCTGTACCATTTGTCATATAAAATGGGGCCTCTCCACCGGCAATCGTTGTATTCGTTACAACCTTTCCTAGGGGTGCAGCAAATTCATTTTCAAAAATATCTTCCAAATCTAGGTCCTCTAAATCATTCGAAGTTTGAATATTTACAGCACTAACCGCAGTCACTTCCGCTTTCACCGCTGTAGGGGGAATCAATACAACGATGTAATTTCCCTCTTGTTCTAATACATGGTTTTCATAGCCTCGGTATTCTCCTAATTTCACCACATTGTCACGGCTCACATCATTGTCGACAATGACTTTTACATACAGATTCGCATCAGAATCCATCGCTTTTTTTGCTTCAATCACAGGCGCTGGGCATACTTGGCCTCGCATATCTATCGTTACTTCTTTATTTGACATAGACTTGTTTCCTTCCTTCCTGAATGACACGGCCGATCTGCGCGGCCTGTAAACCCTTTGCTTGTAACTCTGAAAGTAACTGCTTTCCTTCACTTTCAGAACAAGCAAATAATAAACCACCTGATGTTTGCGGATCAAAACAAATATCACTCCATACTGGATCTAAATGGTCAGCAAACTCAGCTTGATCACCTAATGCTTTACGATTCCCATACGTAGATGCTGGGACTAAGCCCATACTAGCAGCCTCTAATACATCGGTAAAGAGAGGAATTTGCTCCGCATAGAGTTCCACAGATGTTCCACTAGCTTTTGCCATTTCAGATACATGACCAATCAAGCTGAATCCCGTAATATCCGTACAACCGTGAATGATAAACTGCGCCGCCACATCTCGAGCTCCTTTATTAATCGTTCCCATACTGTGCACAGCTTCCTGCACACCTTCAGAAAATACGCCACCTTTTGCAGCCGTGTTCATAATGCCCGTTCCAATCGGTTTAGATAGAATTAAGACATCACCCACTTGAGCATCTCCATTCGTCCAAATATGACGTGGATTAATGAGACCAGTCACAGCCATTCCAAAAATAGGCACTTCATTTTCGATACTGTGACCACCAAGAAGAGCTACCCCCGTCTCCAGTAAGACCTCATTAGCCCCCTCTAAAACATCACGAAGAACACCTTCTTTCACTAAAGGCACAGGAAAACCTACAATATTCAACGCCGATATAGGCGTGCCCCCCATAGCGTATATATCACTTAAACTATTGCAAGCCGCTACTCGGCCAAAGAGTCTCGGATCTGCTACTGGGGGGGTAAAAAAATCCACAGTCTGTACAATGGCTTGACTTTCATTAATTTGATACACCCCAGCATCTTCCATACCAGATGCATCGGTCAATACAGCTGGATGTGTAGGCATCTTCATATGTTGCAACACATCCGCTAAGATGTGCGGCCCAATCTTACATGCACAACCACCCTTGGCTGCATATTTCGTTAAATCAACCATAGGTATCCCTCTCCTAGAAAATTATTATGATGCACGAATCACTTCTTATTCTTCTGTCGCTTCTTTTCTGGATACTATCTTTTTTACATTCTTTTCAAACTTAGGGCGTGGTATCATCACTTGATGCCCACAGCCTTCACAGACTGTTACGAAGTCAACACCGGTTCGTTTAATCTCCCAATTCTGACTACCACAAGGATGGGGCTTCTTCATTTGTACCACATCACCTACTTGGTATTTTACAAATCCCATAGGCACCTCCTATTTCCATGATTATGTCTATAGTATATCATCTAACTTTATATTTCTCTATAGGCCCTTATGGGTATTGCTGAAAGTTTCCCCCTATACAATCCTTACAAACTATAAACATTGATGACGGGTATCATTTGATAGGACATCAAAAATACCTACCATATCACTATATCGTCCAAAGCCTATAAATAGAGGGATTTCTATGTATTATCATTATACTTTTATCTTTTGAGTTCGATTCTCAATTTCTATTCTGAACAATTCCCCTAATCAACAAGGGATTTAACAAGCTACAAATGCGATAATATAGCCGATTGAGAGAGTTTATCATTTATAAAAAATTTTTAAAATTTTATAAAAAAAGACTTGCATTTCTCATTTTCATAGTCTATAATGTAATCAACAATGATTATTCGTTAAGTAACGAAATCAATAGGGAATCACTCAAGTGAGCGATCCCCATATACAAATAAGTATTTATTTTATTACAACTATGTAAAGTACATGGAGGAACAAAAATGCCAGAATTAAAAGGTACTCAAACAGAAAAAAATCTTCAAGCAGCTTTCGCTGGTGAATCTCAAGCTAACCGTAAATATACATACTATGCAAGTGCAGCTCGTAAAGCTGGTATGAACAAAATTGCTGATTACTTCGAAGAAACAGCAATCAACGAATCCGCTCATGCTAAAGTATGGTTCAAATTGTTACACGGTGGCGATGTAAATGCTGACGTAGCAATCAACTTAAAAGATGCTGCTGCTGGCGAACACTACGAACACACTGTAATGTACCCAGAATTTGCTAAAGTTGCAAAAGAAGAAGGTTTCGCTAAAATCGCTTACTTATTCGAACAAGTTGGTGTTATCGAAGCTCGTCATGAAGAACGTTACCTTGACCTTGTAACTGCTGTTGAAGGCGGTAAAGTGTTCAAACGTGAACAACCAGTTGCATGGATCTGTGCTAACTGTGGTTACATCCACATCGGCGAAGAAGCTCCAAAACTTTGCCCAGTATGTGCTCATCCACAAGCATTCTTCTCTCAACACGGAGAAACTCTTATCTAATTAGTAAACCGAGTGGTTTCTTAGATAAGTACTATAACATTATATCAAGTGATACAAACCAATCTATATAAGAACTAAGTAGTTCTAAAGGTAAGTGCCTGATATACACAATATACTAAGTAGTAATGATATCTACCCAAGTGGGTCAAATTACATATACATCATCCCAAGTGGGTTAGATCTAGTATAGGTATACTAAAGCGACTGTGAAAACAGTCGCTTTTTTGCATACTAACCTATGCACACTTATAGATGTCTTCAATATAGTGGACATGACTATCGTTTAGTATTCATCATCTTCTCTTCATAGTAGTAAGATATACTTTAGTTACAGATGATAGGATACACTAAATTAATTCTAACCTCTATGCTTCCAATTATACGTTTAATTCATAGTTTACCCTCCCTATGAAAACCTTAAAATAGCATATAATACATTTCGGATAGCCTACTAATTAAGTGTGCCTAATTAACTTTTATAAACTAGATACTAAGAAGGAGATACTTATGAAACGTGCATTACTATTAACTACTCTAGCTATGACTATCGGTTCTTCCGCTTTTGCTGCATCTATTAACTACCCTAATTTTCAGAGAGAACATAAACCTATGTCTTTCAAAATGGCATCTAGTGAAGATATGAAAGCCTACACAACAGACTTAGAAAATTATCTAGCTGATACAGATGCAGTGATCCAAATGTTGATCACTAAAAAACACTCCGCTATCGATACTTACAATGCCGGTGTACGCGAATATAACAAGGATGATTTTTTCCACAAAGACCGTGTTGAGCCTTACTCCTATGATGAAAGGTACTCCCAAACAAAACGTGCAGGTGGTCATACATACCATTCTTTCGGAGATACAGTGATTATCACGTCTAATAATATCATTCCTGTAGCAGAAGAGACAAAATCCCAGAAAAAAGAGGAAGATGATGCTTTCGCACGCATGATGCGTCGCATGGAAAAACATCTTGGCGTTGATCGCTGGTAAGGTTTCCTATATATACCCTTAAATATCCTTAAATAGCCTTAAATAGCCTTACACTATCCTTACCTATATTCTTTTATATTACCTTCCCTATATCAACATATACCCCATACAAATAAGGACCTCTATCGCGCGATAGAGGTCCTTATTTTACATCTGTCATGGCACACTCAAGGAATAGCCTATTTTCTTCAACTCTATGATAGAAAAAAGCTGCAACCTACGCTATATCTGTAGGTTGCAGCTGTATATCTTCTAATACTTTCATCATAGATACATAATGCATCTAATACATTACTTATACTTTATCGAATTGTTTTTGTGTCGTTAAATGCTTCTTGGTCGAAGGTACCTTGTAAACGATCTACTACGATAGCATTCGTCATAGAACCACTTACGTTTAACATGGTACGTCCCATATCTACGATAGGGTCTACTGCTAAGATTGGAGAAATAGACCCGAAGAATGCACCCATACCTGTACCAGATAAGGAAACAGATGCCGCCATCGTCGCCGTACCAGGTACGCCAGCAATCCCTAAGGAGCCCAATGCAATCACGATTACACTCATTACATACATTGTGAAATCTAATGGCACGCCAGATACACGAGCAATATAGATGATACACAATGCTGGGAAGATACCTGCACAACCTTGCATACCGGCTGTAGTACAGAAACTTGCTACTGTATTCGCAGTGGCAGGGTTGACACCTAATTTTTTAGTCAATGTTTCTACTGTTAACGGTAATACGCCCATACTAGAACGGGATGTGAACGCCAAAATTAACGCTTCTTTGGCCTTGCGGAAGTACATAATAGGACTTACACCGAATAGTGTTAATAATACAGCTTGTACAAGTAACATAATCACTACGCCTACATAAATCAGCACAATGAACAGTGCCATATCCGCAATAGCACCAAATCCTTTTTGTGCTAACGTAGTAGCCAATAGAGCAACAACACCATAAGGCATCAAACCAATAATGAAATCAGCTACCCAGAAAATCACTGTGTAGGCTTCATCAAATAATTTTGTGATAATTTGTAAATCAGTAGCTCCATGTTGTTTAGCTAATCGAGCAATACCACCGATGATAACACCGAATACTACGATGGCGATGACATTCGTTTGCGCCATAGCATTCACAGGGTTGGACGGAATCAAGGCACGTAATGTATCAACCACAGGTTTCACTTCGCGCATTTTGGAGTCACCTACAACCGCTAATGTACCTTCTCCTAATCCTGTTACCGTACCTAATACTAAGCCTACGATAGCCGCAATACCTACCATGACTAGAGCAACTATACCTGTGGAAGATACAAGGCGTTTTAAGTTCGCATTCGTATCCATATGTAAGATAACGTGAACAATGGAAATAAATACCACAGGAATAACGAGCATACGAATTAAATCAATAAATCCTCCACCGATAAGGGAGAACCACTTCGTACTTTCTTTAATGAACACTACATCCATCGGGTTGTTAGGGAATCCTGCAATCAATTGTACTGCAACCCCCAAAACAGCACCTACTACAGTAGCAATCATTACTAATGTACCAAAGTGAATATTTCTTTTTTGAAGAAAATATACATATCCTAAAGCGATGACAAATAGCACAAGTATTGCAATCGTCATAGGATTACTAATCATGAGAAATTCTGTAAAAAATGGCATATCCATACAAATTCTCCTTCCTTTCCAGACCAACCTATAGTCCAACTTACTTCTTTATTCCCTGTACTGTACAGGCAACAATATTGCCTATTATACCATTCTCATTACAGCTCGGTCAATATCCTACTTGTTATATAGGCTTATAACTTTCCATTATAAGAATGATATACACCGGAACTTACTATTATTATTTATAAATATAGGAGACGAATCATAAAATTTATAGTACAATAGTATAGTAGAGGTTAACAATAAGAGTTCTATTGTACGATGATGTGCGCCCATGAATAGCAATGAACTAACATGACATCTGACTACGTATGTTTAGGAGGATACCATGGATACATCTTACTATTATAATTTTATCATCTTAGTACAAACGGGGAATATGACGCAAGCAGCAGAGATACTGCATATTACACAACCAGCTTTAAGTAAGCAACTCAAGTACTTAGAAGCAGAATTTGGTACCCCCTTATTAGTGATTAAACGTGGACAGCGTGGATCTAGTTTTCACCTTACCGAAGCAGGCCGTATTTTCTACGAAAAAGCACAACAGTTATGTTCTATAGAAGAATCTACCTATGCTGATGTAAAACGCCTCAGTTCAGAAGTAGAAGGAACCTTACGCATTGCCTCTTCTGCCTCGAGATCCACTGCTTTAATTCAACAATATTTGCATTTCTTTTCCCGCCAATATCCAGTGGTGCGTTATGAGATTTACGAAGGTTTAATGACAGATGTAACAGAATCCTTATTAAATGGCAGCGCTGAAATTGGTCTATGCAACGAGCAAATGGTAGATACCAACAAATTTGATGTTCTCTATACACAAACAGAGGACTTATATGCTCTATTCCGAAAAGATTTATTTTGGACAGACCGTGACCTAGAAAGTATTTCTTGGAATGATATTTCTAAATGCCCTCTTAGCTTGTCTGGTGGATCTGTGCGCATGCTCATGCAAGCTCATCATAACGACTTCTCTTCATTGAATGTCATTTCTGTGACTACCACGAAGAGTTCTGCCATTGAATGGGCTCAGTCAGGCCGTACCATTGCAATTATCCCAATGGATGGACAGGAAACCGTTTCCCATCCAGATATGACACGCATTAGACTTTCAGAGCTAACAAATACTTTCTATAAAGCGTTTATCACCATCAAAGGACAACCTTTGTCCATGGTGGCACAACAGTTTTTAGAGTTCTACAAAGCACATTCTGGAGAATAATATAGCAATACAAAAGGGTCCCGAAGGACCCTTTTTTTATATCCAATTATAATTCTTCTGTTTCTTTGATTAAGCCTCGTTTTTTCTTATTTAGATATAAGAAATACAATGGCAAGGTAATAATACAACCACCAAGACCCCAAATCAATTGATTTGGTTTTGCTTGTGCCAGCATCCAAAGAGATGTAACGATGGCAATCACAGGGATAACAATACCTCCCGGAATTTTGTACGGACGCTCTTTATGAGCCCATTTTTTACGGAAAATAATGACAGAAACACAAGTTGGTAAATACTGCGTAAACCGAGATACGGCGCTGATGGCTGCCAATTGAACAAAGCTACCGCTCCATGCTAGTAATAAGCTAAATACACCTGTCACAATACATGCTACAACTGGCGTGCCCCAACTAGTACGTTTGGCTAGGATACTTGGTAACATACCATCTTCTGCCAGAGACGTTGCAATACGAGGTCCTAGGAAGGACTGAGCAATGTTAATACCACCCATAGATAACAACGTACCGGCTAGCACGAAGTACATGCCCCATGGTCCCATAATTTGACCAAATGCCGTTTGCAATGGTGCTTTATCATTAGCAAGGCTATCACCCATAATACCGATACATACTGCCAATACCAACATATATAACACAGATACGATGATCATGACCGTAATGATGGCACGTGGTAAATTCTTTTTAGGATTTTCCATATCTTCTGCGGCTACCGCAATGGCTTCAAATCCGGTATACGCAAAGAATAGCAATATCGCAGTGGCTGCGAATGCTCCCGATACGCCTCCATCTGAAAGTTCCACAAAATCTGGTACAAACGGTGTAAAGTTTGTTCCATTAATGGCAAACAACCCGATGACAATGAATGCAAATAAAGGCACTAATTTAGATACGGTAATCAAATTATTCAGAATTTTAGTCATATTAACGCCAATAATATTAATCACCGTTAATAAGACGATGATGATCGTGGCGATGACATCTTTCATAAAATCCCCAGATAGCGTCGGAATGGCTGCCCCCAAGGCTGTCGCAAATCCTACTGCCATAACTGCCCAAGCGATGAGCACAACAATCCATTTAAGAACACCTACTTCAAATCCCCAAAAGTCACCTAAGGAATGCTTTGCGTATAAATAGGGTCCTCCATTACGAGTGAAGAATCCCGCTACTTCAGCAAAGCATAAGGCAATACAAATGGCAAGGAATGCATCAAATAACAGCACCCCTAAACTCGCTGGCCCCATAAGAGCATATGCTTTATTCGGCAATAAGAAAATCCCTGTTCCTACAATAGCGTTAATGCCGAGGAGAACGATACTCCAAAAGCCAAATTTACTATCTTTTTGTTCCATATTAGGCCTCTTTCTTAGCTGCCTCTACAAAGTCTTTGAAAATCACTGCATTCAACTCTGTATGACGCATCATTTCTGGATGGAATTGATACGTACGTAAGTATGGGTAGTCTGTGCCTTCCATAGCCTCTACTACAGTATCTTTAGCACGACCTACTACACGCAAGCCTTTCCCTACTTCTTTCACGATTTGGTGATGATGGGAATTCACCATCACTTCTTCTGCACCTACCATAGCAAATAGTTTGGAGTCTTTCTCAATCACCATGGAGTGTGTTGGTAATCCTGCGGTTTGGTTTTGGGCATGCTTAATCGTCGCAAAGGCTGGTAGATCTTGATATAAAGATCCTTTATGAGCAACGTTGATAATTTGATGTCCACGGCAAATCCCCATAATAGGAAGCTTGCATTCTTTTGCGAACGCTAATAAACGCATATCAAAGATATCGCGTTCCGGCCAAATAGCACCTAATCCACGTTCTGGTTCTTCTCCATAGAATTGTGGGGCAATGTCATGACCACCAGAAAGAATGAGACCATCTAATCGTTCTACCAATGCTTTCAATGTTGCTTCATCTTCTTGGAATGGAATAATCACAGGAATACCGCCTGCTTCTAATACAGACTGCACATAATCATCATTCACATAGGATCGTTTATAGCCTGGAAATGGACCGCCTTGGTCAATCATATGAGAACCTGAGATACCGATTAATGGTTGTTTCATGAGTAACACCTCTCCTTACTAATACAGAGTATATATAGCTATATAATAAAATAATTTATCCTTCATTACAAGGTGTACATACATCTATTCACAAAAATAGATGTTTTTTTGATTCCCTCCATACTACAAAAATAAAATTAGAGGAAAGTCCATACTATAGATGGGCTTTCCTCCATATATCAGGTTATATCTGTTACAATAACTTGTTTCTATTATATTCTATTAGTATTTACCAACTTTAACATAGGCAATGCCATCCATAATAGGGCGAGCAGTTCTTGCTACCCCTGCTTTGGTAACACATAAACTCTCTGTATCTATATCAATATTAAATGTGAAAGTCCCACTTGGGTGACCTAATGTTACTGTTTTTGTGCGCTTAGCTGCTTCACTGACTACATCATTGACAATCGTCCCTGGAATAAGTGCTGCTGTTGCAGTAGCAATACCGCCAGTGACTGCATAGGCCTTATGAATCACTTGTAATGCTTTTGTTCGTGCTACTATATCTATCGATGCACCCTCAATCACGCGGCCCTGTATATCGGTATACGTAGAAGCAGTACCCACCATACATACCTTTGGAATGGCTGGACTAGCGCTTTCTTTTGATGTAGCTAATCCCATTCTGACAGCGGCAGTCCTACGAATATCCTCTAATATATCTAATAGACCCTCTGCATCTGCTTCGATATCACTTGGCATTTCTGTTCCTATATATCCTAAATCTTTTGCTTTCACAAATACACCCGGTGTGGCAGAGTCCACAAAACTTACGTCTATCCTATGATTATTCTTCGCTGTATGCGTATTTCCCACTTCCAAAGTGATGGTATCTCGCGCATTCCCCGTTGGCAATAATTTCCCAGTTTTAGAACCGCTAGGGGATTGAAAGTAGAGCATAATTTGTGCCCCTGTACCCGGAACTCCATCGATGGCAAAGTCTCCTGTTACCACTGGTAATCCATCTTGTACAGGGATATGAGCTTCTATAATTTTATGGGTATTCGTATTATGTATGCGAACTACAGTGATTGGCTCGACTAGTTCTACCAAACCACGTAACATAGCAAAAATACCAACTCCAGATGAAATATTACCACAATTACCTTCATAATCGACAACTGCCGTATCGATACCCACATAAGCAAATGTATAATCCACATCGCATCCTTCCACCGAAGCAGGTCCCACAATAGCCAGTTTACTCGTTAAAGGGTCTGCTCCTCCAATCCCATCAATTTGACGTACATCTGGACTCCCATAGAGGGATAGAATCATTGCATCTCGTTCTGTTGGATCTGTTGGCAAGTCTGGAGCATATAAATAAGCTCCTTTACTAGTTCCTCCACGCATGTATAATACGGGTAATTTCATATAATCTTTCATCATATACCTCGAATATAGAGGATGACACAGTTTCCACTGTGCCATCTCCTACTGTATCTATTAACTGTTATTCCTAATTATTGTCCACCATTACGTAAGAAGTTTAATTTACCTCCCGCTCGAACAATCTCTAATTGTCGTTCATTTAATGGTGTTCTTAATGTGTAGGTCGTAGATTTTGTTTTATTCTCTACGGTAAATACACCAGCTGCAAAGGAAGCATCATCACAGCGATAGAATAATTCATCACCTTCTTGAATACTCTCATAATCTGCATCATTTTCAAATAATAAAGGCAAAATACCAAAGTTAACAAGATTATCCATATGAATCCGTTCAATAGATTTTGCAATCACTGCTTTTACTCCTAAATACATTGGGCAAAGTGCGGCATGTTCACGAGAAGATCCTTGTCCATAACTTTCACGAGCTACAATCACATTATAGTATCCATACTCAACATTTTCTTTACATTCTTCTGCAAAATCTGGTTTTACAGGGCTGAATACATATTGACTATATTTAGGTACATTGGATCTAAATTTCAAATATGGTCCAGCTGGCATAATATGATCTGTTGTAATTTTATCTTCTACTTTAATCGTCACTTTAGCAGAAATTGTTTCTGGTAAGGCAATATTGCTAGGAGGCTCTCCAATATTAGGACCTCGTAAAATAGATTGGTTTACATCGCATTTTGGTGCAACAATCAAGGAATCATCAATTTCATACACCTCAGGAAGCTCAATTGTTGGTACTTCTAAGCCTATTTCACGAGGATCCGTAATCGTTCCTGTTAAAGCAGAAGCTACCGCTGTTTCTACTGAAACTAAATGCACTAAGGCATCTTTAGTCCCACTACGACCTTCATAGTTACGGTTATTCGTACGCAAAGAAATGGACTTTGTTCGTGGCGCTTGTCCGCAACCTACACAGAATCCACAAGCACTTTCAAACAGACGTGCTCCAGAAGCAATGATATCTGCTAAGGCTCCATTTTTTGTAATCATAGCTAATGCTTGCTTGGATCCAGGAGCTACCCCAAAACTCACATCTGGATGAATTTTACGTCCTTTCAACATAGATGCCACCATCATTAAGTCTCGATAACTGGAATTGGTACAGCTTCCTACTAGTACTTGGTCAACTACAACATCTTTTAACTCTGCTACTGTTTTTACATTATCTGGAGAGTGTGGACATGCAATCATAGGCACTAAGGCATTTAGATCAATTTCAATGACTTCATCATACTGTGCATCTTCATCTGCCTGTAATTCCACCCATACATCTTCACGACCTTGAGCACGTAAAAACTCTTTTGTTTTTGTATCACTTGGGAAAATGGAGGTAGTAATTCCCATTTCTGCCCCCATATTCGTGATGGTTGCTCTCTCAGGTACTGTTAAAGATACCACACCTTCTCCTGTATACTCGATGGCTGTTCCTACATTTCCTTTAGTGGTTAAAATACTTAATACTTTTAACACGATATCTTTTGCTGCACACCAAGGTCGTAAACGCCCATTTAATTTAACATTAGTAACTTTAGGACAAGTTAAATGAAATGGCTTTCCTGCCATAGATGCTGCCACATCCATACCCCCAACACCGACAGCAAACATCCCTAAACCTCCAGCAGTTGGAGTATGACTATCTGCACCTACTAAGGTTTGACCTGGTCTAGCAAATCGTTCTAAATGTACTTGATGGCAAATCCCATTACCTGCTTTTGAGTAATAAATACCATATTTACTTGCTACATCTTGTAAATATTTATGATCATCTGCATTTTCAAATCCATCTTGTAATGTATTATGATCTACATAGGATACGGATAGGGTTTTTACTGTATCTAAACCTAGTGATTCAAACTCTAAGTACGCCATAGTCCCTGTGGCATCCTGTGTTAACGTTTGGTCTATGGCAACAGCAATATCTTCACCTGCAACCAATCTTCCCTCTACTAAATGAGATTCTAATATTTTATAGATTAAACTTTTTCCTGCCATCTTAGTCCTCCTACTTATGACTAACTACGGTTTTACCTTACTTGAAGGCCTTTATAGTTTAAGTATATATGTTGTAAGTAAATAAATAAAATAGATTACATTTATCTTATGTGATAAAATATTTTTATTAAAGGAGGGCTACCATGGAAACTATGGAAAAAGATTGGCATTTTTTTATTGCTATTGCAGAAGAGGGAAATATGACGAAGGCAGCCAATCGCTTATATATCTCTCAGCCTGCGTTATCGTATCGTCTACAGCAACTAGAAAAGCAGTTCAATAAACCTTTATTTATACGTACATCTCGTGGCGTTACCTTAACAGAAACAGGGGAATTATATTATCACTATGCCTTAGATATGCTACATAGAAAGCGTGAATTTGAAAACACTCTATCCAATTATAGTAAAGAAATAACGGGAACATTACGGCTTGGCGTCTCGAGCATCTACGCCAATTATATGTTACCTGATATTTTATCAGGGTTTACGCAAGCCTATCCAAAGGTAAAGTTAGAAGTTTATACTGGCATTAGCTCTAAAATAGCTCAATTATTTCAGTCTAATGAGGTAGAGGTTGCTATTATTCGCGGTCCTCAATCCATTGACGGTGAATCATTGTTAATTCATACAGATCGCATCGGTTTAGTAACCAATACGTCTTTACCTTCTAAACCTATGCCCAGAGAAGACATCTTGACTTTGCCATTTATACGATATGCAACAGCCCATGATTTATATACTATCATCGATAAATGGTGGAAACAGCATTACCAAGTCCCTCCCAACGATAGTATAAAAGTTGATACCATGGCTACATGTCGACAATTCATCAGAAAAAATTTAGGATGGTCTGTTCTCCCAGAAACAGGATTGGGCAGATTCTCTGATGAATTTACCTTTGAACCTTTACTATGGGAAGATGGTACACCTCTATTGCGAGAAACAAAGCTTTATTATCAAGCAAATGCACTACAACGTAGAGCTGTTCATACATTTATTACCTATATAAAAAATAATATAGACTAAATAGAGGAACGTTGATATCTAACACTCAACGTTCCTCTATTATTTTATTTAGCAATAGAATATTCTCTTCATTCACAAAGGCTAATCAATACATCTCAAAGATATCTCACACTGTCAAAATAGCATCCAACCCATATTCTAGTTCTTTACAATGCTACACTCATCTGTATTCCTAGGACACGGTGTGGCACTGTAAAACCGCTTGGTACTTGTAATGGTGTGGACAAGAATATATTGTAGTTAGCACTTCCATAGTGTCCTTTTATACCAATAGCTCCGCCCCATAGCTCTGTACCCAATATATCTTCTGTAGATTTGCCGTACACTTTACCATAATCTAAACCTAAATACAGTGTATGATTCTGATTCAGTGATATATCTAAGGTGTTTCGTACATAAAACCCTTGTTCTGCGGCTAGATTTCTATCACCAGTAAACCCACGCACAGCATACCATCCACCGATATTAAAGAACTCACTACTATAGAGCTCACTATTCGTATACTGTCCTTTTGCTTCCATTGTATAGGTAGCTTTCCGATTCCAAAGCGTCAATGTACGCTGATAGTTCACTTTCCCCGTATATATATGATATTGTGTGGTAGCTTCTCCTAAATAGTCGGTAGGTCCGGGACTAGCCCACCAAGGAACACCTCTTTCATATTGCACCAACCAATCTAAACTCCCATTCTTACCATATCGTTTTTGATGTATCCCTATGGACCAAGACGTGGTGTTTCTCCGTTGCACATCAATTTCGCTTCTATTGATAAAAGAATGCCTTGTCTTATGTGTAAGACCTTGTACTAATTCTGTAATCTGTTGGCTATTCCTATGTAATACATGCTTCCACCTTAGCTCATCGCTAGTAAAGTTACCGCTAGAAATAAATGGTTTAATGGCATAGCTAACTCGTTGTTGATACTCTGAATTAGAATGGCTAAGAGTAATGCTATCATGTCCAATAGGTATTTGATATGATACATAATTTGATTTACTTGTATTGATACTATCTGAGTGTCTAGTTTTAGTTAAGCTATAGTACAAAGTATCACTACGATCCAATGGTCTGCCTACTGTGATGGACACATTCCCTTGCAAGCGCCCTGTTCCTTCATTACCGAAATTATCGAATCCGGTGTTGATTTCTACTTTGGACTTATTTTCTATCTGAAATACCACTATAGATGTACCTAACTTACTTCCCGGTTGTAACTGTACCTTAGCCTTCTGATGGGGCACTGCATTTAAATTATCTACAGTTTGTTCTATCTTCCGTATGTTTAAGATATGCCCCTTATGAAAGGCTAATGCGTTTGTATAATTACCTGCCACACCCTTAAATTGTATTTCTTCCACAGTTCCTACCAACAAGGATAAGCGAAGTGTACCACTCCCTATATTTTGAGGCTCCATATAGACCTTAGAGGTGACATACCCTCTATCTAGTAAGGCTGTGTTCAGTTCATCCAACACAGCGTTAATTGATCTTACCCCATACAATTGATGTTCTTTCTTAGCCACCATCGTTTGCAGAAAACTAAATTCAGGTAGAACCTGTGGTAGTTCAATATGATGAATTAAAAATTCTGGTTCATCACTAGACAGTTGATTCATCTTTTGAGGTACTATCCCTTCTGTAAGGACTGTGAAAGCTGGTGTTTCCTTTTGCTCTACATGAGATATAGAACGCTCCATCTGGTCTAGCAGTTTACCTTGCTCATCTATAGTATTGGCATAGGTACTATGAGAACATACCCCTATACACAAACAGACAAGACCCGCCACTATTTTATGTGCTGTCAATCCTATACTCCTTTACATCACAACAAACTGTTATATCTCTCGGAACGATCTTCTAATGACTTCTCTCGTGCCTGAATTTCTAATTTTTTCATAATTTCATGCTTACGTTCATCCAAATCTTTTTCTTCAATAATAGAAATTCTAGGATAGCTTAATCTTTTATCCATACTTATATCATTTAGGCATTGGATTAACTTTTCTTTTTCCTCATCTGTCATATTTTTATTTAATACCACGGTAGTATCACCATTAAATACGAATTGACTTATAAATCCAATTGAGCCGTACGTATATTGAAAACTTCTAGTAAAGTACTGTGCCTTCACATAAGGTTCTATCACTCTCGAATAGTTTTTAGATTCCATGACAGCTACATATTTTCCAGTTATCATATTTTTTTCAATATTCAAGGATGGAGGGTCATATGGTGTATACATTATCTGAGCCACTAATGACATAATGCCTATATAGGCAAGTATTAAAATAATCTCTACACCATATTTCTTAATATATCCAATCATATCTATATAACTCCTGTAACATCTTATAATATCTACTATCCAATCAGTTCATCAGAACAAATATTGGTTTCATATATACTTTTTAAAGTTTAAACGTGCAACAACTTACACAGGATGTATATACTTTCAATACAAATAGACCCATAAAGGATATATTTTAAAATACTACGAACCCTATTGGTAAACGATTGTAATAGTTCTTCATTCACCCAATAGTAATATCCCACAATAGTATAAACAATTAATAACAATGAGTTCCATTTAATCAAGTAGTCCATAAAACCATAGCGAATATACGTAATAAAAGCTACAGTAAACATTAATAGACGTAACATATGAATCCCTATATTGGTTAATACAGTATAATTTTTATTGTTGTATTTTAAACAATATAGTGATAATGGAATCAATCCAATACAATGATAAAATAAAAATAATACATCCTCAGTGTCGGCTCCATACTTATCCAATGTATTAAGAGTCTCTCTAAGTAATTCAACCATGAGGTTCCTCCTTTAAATAATGGAACAGTCTTTTAAGAAAACTAAGGATAGCACTATCCTCTCTCAACCCAGAAATAATAAAGCATATCCCATAAAAAGGAGGTATAAACATAAAAACTGCCCAAATCGGTGGAATATGCATAGCTCTGAACCTTTTTAATGTAAATATAAACAACAGGCACTGTATGCCAACTATAAACATTGCACCAATTACGACTAAAACCTCAAGATCTGCTCCATTTTTTTCTAAAATAGTTCCTGGAATTACTAATAAAATTCCCCATAATATAAGCCAATTCATACTTTTCCAATATTCTTTTACAGATATAGGCTTATATAGATTGAATGAATCCTTTATGCTTTGTATAGTCAATAATTATATTCCTCCTTTAAATCTTCCACTTTTTCTTGTAAGGATTCTTTATCCCCCTTTTTTCCCCTTACCTTATCTTCTAATGCTGAATAATTAAAATTTAGTGAACCTTCTAATCCTGCTCCCACATATACTCCTGCACCAATGCTAGCTGTTAGATCCTCATTACTAAGATTTAATGATGTATCGCTCACTTTATTTAATGCTTTTCCTATAGTTCCCTCTATAAATGTTTCATTATCCCTTATATTATTTGCCTTTGCAACATTAGTTATACCTATTCCTGCAGAATATTTTTCATTAAATCCTAGGTTTAATCCTGCCTTAGATATAATAGCTAACCCATTTCGATCTGTATCATAGTCAAGATGTGATGTTGCACCCACTCTGCCATTAAATCCTGCAATTCGACCATTTATTCCGAAACCTACACCAATTCCTCCATTTGCAGAGAAGATATTCCGATTAGGTAACTTATCTGCATATTCTTCTAAAATTCGAATCATCTCTCCAGTTAAAC
>CAUQIT010000015.1:0-56245 GCA_963518505.1 uncultured Veillonella sp.
ATGGTGGCAAGAAATTTTATTTAGATATGATAAAAAAGATCAAAAACTAAAATATAGAGCTAACATCTTGCCGAATTCCAGTTTGAAGAGGAGTGAATAAGATTGAAAAAATGCAAACAAATGACATGGCAACATGAAATTACAGGTATGGAAGGGAATGCAATTCTGTTTGATACAAATATTTTTGAGTATGACTGGCATGAAACAGGGGAATACGTATCAGTAACGGATCCGTTATATCATCAGAGTTGTAGGTTTCCTATTTATGTTGTGTATATTAACGATGAACTTTATAAATTTGCTGCTGGTGAATTTAGTAATAATGTATGGGGATTTTATATACTTAAGTACTAAAGTGATAATTCCAGTTTATTGGGAGGCGGAAACAAATTTGAATGTATGAGGGGATATGATGGCTGGGGATGCCATATTGTGAAGTAATCTATTGTCATAAATATTTGACTACTATAGAATAGTGCTTCAAATTTTATAATTTCCCTCTTGCATAAAAACTTTCATTTATGATAGAATAATACTGTTAATTTGAGATGGTCCTCTGCTTATAAGGTGTAAGTAATGAACGTCTGCAAAATAGGAGGAAAAAATCGTGAATATTATTGATGTATTAGAAAAAGAACAGCTTCGCTCTGACATTCCTGAGTTCCGCGCTGGTGATACTGTAAAAGTACACGTAAAAGTTGTGGAAGGTAGCCGTGAACGTATTCAGGTTTTCGAAGGTTTAGTAATCAACCGTCAAGGTGGTTCCGTTCGTGAAACTTTCACAGTTCGTCGTATCGCTTCTGGCGTTGGTGTTGAACGTGTATTCCCACTTCACAGCCCACGTCTAGCAAAAATCGAAGTAACTCGTCGCGGTATCGTTCGTCGTGCTAAATTGTACTACTTACGTAGCCTTACTGGTAAAGCTGCTCGTATTCGCGAAAAACGCTAATTTAAAAGGGTTAGCCATGAGACGTAAGTCTGTGGCTAACCTTTTTTATTTCCTATTGCAAAAACCATATATTTTGATGTCTATTACAAATCTTGTCATAGTGCTAGGTACACATTTTCACAGAATTGATGTAATTTGATAGTAGTGCCATGATAGATATAAGAATTGCATGGGAATAGACTGATTAAAATAATTGTATAATACAAATAATAGACGAGTAGGTGAAATATGAGTCAAGAAATTTTTCCAGTCGTACAGTGGTTCCCAGGCCATATGGCAAAAGCCACACGCATGATTACGGAACATAAAAAGAAAGTAGATGTGGTTATCGAATTACTAGATGCACGTATTCCTCGCAGTAGTGCGAATCCAGTTATTCGCGAGTTGATAGGTGATAAGCCACATGTAGTGATTTTAAATAAATGCGATTTGGCAAATCCGAAAGCTACAAAAGAATGGATTGAATTTTTCAAAAACGAAGGTATTCATGCTATTGCTATTGATTCTAAAAATGGCAAAGGAAATAAGCAACTCGTGAAAACCGTAGAATCCTTAGCACAGCCCATCATCGATCGTTGGCTAAAAAAAGGAATCAAAGGTCGTACAGTACGTACTATGATTCTAGGGATACCCAATGTAGGTAAATCTACACTAATTAATAAACTAGCTGGATCAGCAGCAACAAGAACTGCCAATAAACCGGGTCATACTCGGGGTCAACAATGGGTAAAAGTAGGTAAAAATCTTGAACTATTAGATACACCAGGTGTATTATGGCCTAAGTTTGAAGACCAACGAGCAGCAGCTCGGTTAGCGATGACAGGAGCTATTTCCGACGATGTGTATGATTTAGATTCTGTTATCAAGCAGTTGTTGGCATATTTAGAAGAGCATGAACCGACATTATTGCATGAGCGTTATAAATTGACGGAAGAAGAGCGTACATCCGTAGATACCATGTTAGAGGCTATTGGTCGTCGTCGTGGTTGTTTGGTAAGCGGTGGCGTCGTAGATTATGACAAGGTGCGCCGTGTCATTTTGACGGATTACAGAAATAATAAATTGGGATACATTACCTTTGATGGCGTCGATGAGGAGCCGTACTATGTTGACGAAGAGTGAGTTTCATGAGCTGAAAGTAAAAGAAATTAAAGATCTGTTACAAGGAGAATGTCCGTTTGACTATATACAATGGGCATTAGAAGATTCTCGTGAATCTGTGAAGAACGCAGCTGGTGTGTATTTACGAAAACAGAAAAAGGTCTTAGAAGAGCAACAACGGTTAGAAGCTATGTATGCTTATGAAGATAGTTTCTATGAAGAAGGAAAATTCTTAGTAGCGGGTGTAGACGAAGTGGGCAGAGGTCCTATTGCAGGTCCTGTGACTGTAGCCGCCGTTATTTTACCGCCTCATTGTAAGCTAGTAGGATTAAATGATTCTAAAAAATTGACTCCGGAAAAGCGTGATACCTTGTTTAATCAAATTATGGAGGTAGCAGTAGCTGTACATTGCGTTTCTTATGAGGCAGAGAAGATCGATACACTGAACATATATGAAGCTACAAGACAGGCTATGTATGAAGCTATCCGTAATTTGCCTGTACAGGCAGAAGCTGTCTTGTCGGATGCCATGAAATTACCAGATTTAGAGGTACCAGTAGAATCTTTGATAAAAGGGGATGCAAAAAGTGCGTCTATTGCAGCTGCCTCCATTATAGCGAAGGTAACACGGGACCGCTTCATGGAATCTATGGACGAAGAGTATCCAGGTTTTGGTTTTGCTATTCATAAAGGATACTATACAGATGTACACAAGCAGGCTATTAAAGACTTAGGCATTACTCCATTGCATCGGCATAGTTTTGAACCTATCAAATCTATTGTGGCTGGAAAGCCAATCTCTGATATATAGCAGTACCAAAAGTTAGGTATATCTATTAGTACTAATAGATGTGTTATACTTTACTATGGTTAAAGTAACATAAATATTTATAGTAAAGCACTCTTATAGAAATCTTCTATAAGGGTGCTTTTTGTATGGCTAGTTATGGTTTAGGAGTATCAAAATTGGGTTTATGTATTAAAATATAACTTTATAATCCAATCCTAATAGCTCTATATAATGGTGTATATAGATATATATCGATTGATTGTAACACTGTTAGTGGAGTGCACTACTAACAGTGCATATTCTAGAGTTTACATTCTTTCATTATAAAAGTAATGTAAAGCTAAGGAGGCACTTATGAATCATATTGAATTAGGAAGATACGGAGAAGAACTTGCAAGTAAATACTTAATTGCTCATGGCTATATAGTCATAGATAGAAATATACGATATCGATTTGGCGAAGTTGATATTATAGCCCTTAAGGGAGAGGGGCTTATTGTTATCGAAGTGAAAACGAGGCGTAGTCAAACGTATGGAATGCCTTGTGAAGCTGTTCATTGGAAAAAGAAACAACATATTCGACATGTAGTGTCCATGTTTTTAACAACTCATGATATAGATTATGAATATATTCAGTTTGATGTGATTGAGGTCTATATACAATCAGATATGGTTCCTAACATACGACATCTAAAACGATGTACATTGTGATGAGAGAGGTGATACTATGTATGCAAAAACATATGGAGTTTGTGTGAGTGGGATTGATGGATATATTGTGACAGTTGAGGTCGATATCAGTCCAGGGCTTCCTAGTTTTGATATTGTAGGGCTACCAGCTACGTCTGTGAAAGAGGCGAAAGAGCGTGTACGATCCGCCATTAAAAATGGTGGCTTTGAATTTCCGATGAAACGTATTGTAGTCAATTTGGCGCCGGCTCATATTCGTAAAGATGGGTCTTCCTTAGATTTAGCCATTGCTATGGGCATTCTAGGGGCACAACAAGAGAAAAAAGGGAAAAAGAAGAAAGTGATTGATTGGAATCGCCATGTATTTATTGGAGAACTTTCACTAGATGGGTCCTTACAACCAGTAATTGGCATGTTGTCTATGGTGATGGGCGTATCAAAAAGCTCTATAGAAGATGAGGCGATTCAGGCACATAGGCTAGATGATATTGTAGTTCCATTGGGAAATTCTGAAGAAGCAACGAGTGGTTCACAATTACCAGTGTATGGATTTCGTACATTATCTGAAGTAGTTCACATGTTAGAACAACCAGAACAGGATAAAGATATCTATCTGTATAAGCCATCAACAAGGATTGAAGAAGAACCTATAGAAGAGTTGGACTTAAAAGATGTAAGAGGACAGGTTATGGGGAAACGTGCTTTAGAGATTGCTGCAGCAGGAGGGCACCACTTACTTATGACGGGATCTCCTGGTTCGGGAAAAACAATGCTTGCTAAACGATTACCCTTTTTATTACCTCCCCTTTCACGAGACGAACAATTAGAAGTGAGTAGAATCTACAGTGTAATGGGATTGCTTAAGAGTGGACGACTCATTACTTGTAGACCCTTTCGTAGTCCCCATCATACAAGTACTTTGGTGGCTATGGCTGGAGGTGGACAGCCTCCGAAACCTGGAGAAATCACATTAGCTCATAAAGGCGTTTTGTTTTTAGATGAAGCTCCTGAGTTTCGTCGTCCTGTGATTGAAGTACTACGGCAGCCTTTGGAGGAAAGGCAGGTTCATATTGCAAGGATTGGAATGGCTACTACATATCCTAGTGACTGTATCGTGGTGATGGCTATGAATCCATGTCCTTGTGGCTGGTTTGGAACAGAGGAAGATCATCGTTGTACTTGCACAGCTACACAGATACAAAGATATCAAAGGGCTCTATCTGGGCCTATTTTAGATAGGATGGATTTAGTAGTTCCAGTAGAACGTCCAACATTAGCAGAAATTCATGGACCGAATGATGAGATTAGTACCGAGTCTGTCCGCCAACGTGTCATAGGAGCTAGACATATGCAAAAGCAACGGTATAAAGGAACATCTATTGAGATTAACGCACATTTAAGTCATAGCGATATAGAGCGATATGGAAAATTATCCGATTCGGGAAAAGAGTTGTTAGATTCTGCCTTTACTACATTACATTTAAGTTTACGAAGTTATGACAGAATTATTAAGGTAGCTAGAACCATTGCTGATTTAGCATCTTCGGAATGGATTGAGCCAGAACATATTGCAGAGGCATTGAGTTATCGGCAAGCACAGGAGGGTCTATAAATGAAAGATGAAATTTATGCCAGTGCCTTACAACATGTAATGGGATTAGGTAATGTCAGTTTAGGTAATTTGTTTACATACTATGAAAGTGCTAAGGAAGCTTGGCATCATGTGACTCATTACAGTGTAGAGCCATCTTTAGGCTGTAAATACGAGTTGTTTGATGAAAATCGTAGACTTATTAATGAAGATTTTTTATTACAATTAGCAGAAGATTTAGAACGGTATCAAATACAAGTCATCACATGGGAGTCTCCGTATTATCCGAAGTCTTTATTGGAGATTTACAATAGTCCTCGTGTGTTATATGGTCGTGGACAGATAGAAGTATTACAACATATAGAACGCTCTATAGCAATGGTGGGGGCTAGAAAGTGTTCTACTTATGGTACGCAAGTGGCACGGTATTTTGGACGCTCTTTATCAAATTTAGGTGTTATTGTTGTCAGTGGCGGTGCTATGGGTATTGATCGAGCTAGCCATGAAGGGGCTCTGCAAGGACAGACTCCTACCATAGCTGTCATGGGATGTGGTCTCAATGTTATATATCCAAGAACCAATCGAAACTTATTTTTAGAAATTATAGAAAAAGGTGGTTTGTTGCTGTCAGAGTATGGGCCTCATATACAGGCTAAAAGTCATCATTTTCCTTTACGAAATCGCATTATTAGCGGTATGACTCGTGGCACCATTGTGGTAGAAGCAAAAGCTAGTAGTGGCTCTCTTATTACGGCGGATATGGCGATTAACGAGGGTCGAGATGTATTTGCTATTCCAGGAAATGTATTAACTCACACCTGTGATGGGAATCATTGGTTATTACAACAAGGAGCTACGGTATTAACAGATCCTGAGCAAGTATTGCATGAATATGGTTGGCAAAAAGTTATAAAGTATAGTAACATGGAGAGTGGAAATGTAAACACAATGAATGAAGATGAACAACGAGTGTTGTCTTTCATGAATCCAGGTGGTGTTACTACGATAGAGGAATTGATGCATGGAACGGGACTATCTTTATCGAATCTTCATACATTGTTGTTACAATTAGAACTTAAGAAAATGATTACCCATACCGCTCAAGGGTATGTGGTACATACTTAAAGGAGGAAGATTTTTGGCCATTACTAGATCCTTTGTAACAGGGGAGAAGAAAAAAGACAAAGATACAACAAATGATGTCAAAACAAGAGCCAAAGCACCAGAGCCTAGACCTTTGGTGATGCGTCCTGAACCAATTGTGATGGAGAATCAGCGCACATTTAAAGAAGATGGTAAGACATTGATTATTGTGGAATCTCCAGCTAAATCAAATACGATAGAAAAATTTCTTGGCGATGATTATGTAGTAAAAGCTAGTATGGGGCATCTCAGAGATTTGCCAAAAATGCAGATGGGGGTCTCGATTGATAATGGTTTTTTACCTAGGTATTTAAATGTGCCAGGTAGAAAAGCGGTCATTGAAGATTTGCGTAAAGAAGCAGATAAGGCAAAAGCTGTGTATTTGGCAACTGACCCTGACCGTGAAGGAGAAGCTATTTCTTGGCATTTGGCGCATATTTTAAACATAGATGGTCATTCACCATGTCGAGTGACTTTCAATGAGATTACGAAACATGCCATACAAGAAGCAATGTTAAATCCGAGATCCATCGATATGCATATGGTGGATGCACAACAAGCACGCCGTGTATTAGATAGAATAGTCGGTTATAAGCTAAGTCCGCTTTTATGGAAAAAAGTATGCAAAGGTCTCAGTGCGGGAAGAGTACAATCTGTGGCTGTGCGCATTATTTGTGATAGAGAGAGAGAAATACAAGCTTTTGTGCCTGAAGAATATTGGACTATTGAAGGAGTGTACGAAACTGCTTCAAAGGAAAAGTTCGATGTGGTGGTTACTCATAAAGGAACGGATAAATTAACGGTATCCAATGAAGAGGAAAGTCATCAAGTGCTTGAGGCTATTCGTGGTCATCAAGCGGTTGTACATTCCATAGAGTCTAAACAACGGAGTCGGAAAGCTCCAGCTCCATTTACGACCTCTACAATGCAACAAGAAGGTGTTCGCAAATTAAATATGAATGCTAAGCGCATTATGTCGGCGGCCCAGCATTTATATGAAGGTAAAGAAATTGGTGGCTATGGTCACGTCGGATTAATCACCTATATGCGTACGGACTCCACACGTGTGTCCAAAGAAATGCAACAAGCGGCAAAACAGTATATTAGCAAACAATATGGAGATGCGTATTATCCGAATAAGCCAAATGTATATGGAGCGAAGGCCAATGCTCAAGATGCTCATGAAGCTATACGTCCTACTATGCTAGAGTTACCACCTAATGTTGTGGCATCGTATTTAACAAGCGATGAGCTAAAGCTATATACGTTAATTTGGAATAGATTTTTGTCCAGTCAAATGGCCCCTCAAAAAAGTGAAACTGTAACTGTACAATTTAAAATAGATGAATACTTGTTAAAAGCATCAGGCAGTCGTGTCTTATTTAAGGGTTTCACAGAGGTTTATGAAGAGTCGAAAAAAGAAGACGATTTGGTATTACCACAGTTTGAAGAAGGGCAAATGGTAAGCCCTATTTCGATAGATGGGGTTCAACATTTTACGCAACCTCCAAGTCGATATTCAGAGGCAGGATTAATTAAGGTATTAGAAGAGCAAGGAATTGGTAGACCAAGTACTTATGCGGCTACAATAGATACAATATTAAAGCGAAACTATGTAGAGCGTAAGGAAAAACAGTTTATACCTACTGAGTTAGGATTTGCGGTTGTTACATTTTTAACCTCTCATTTTGAACAGTTTATTAACACAAAATTTACTGCGTCTATGGAGGAAGATTTAGATCATATTGCCCAAGGTAGTAATTTTTATGAAGCTGTCATACATCAATTTTATGAAAGTTTTGAAAAAGAACTGTATCATGCGGAAACTGCTGAAAAAGTAGAAATTGAAGCTGAAAAAAGTGGCATTCTTTGTGAAAAATGTGGTCATGATATGGTCTATAAAATAGGGCCTTATGGTAAATATTTAGCGTGTTCAAATTTTCCAACTTGTCGCAATATTAAATCTATTACTGTAAGTACTGGCGTGACTTGTCCAAAATGTAAATCTCATGAGATTTTAGAACGTAAATCAAAACGAGGACGAGTATTTTATGGTTGTGAAGGCTATCCTGAATGTGATTTTACAATGTGGGATAAACCTATTGATAAAACCTGTACTGTTTGTGGTAGCTTAATGGCTGAAAAAGTATATAAAAATGGCAATAGAAAAGAGTTTTGTTCCAATCCAGATTGTGAAACAAGGCCAAAACGTAAATCAAAAACTAAGAAAGAAGATACAGAATGAAAGACTTTGTAACAATTATTGGAGCTGGATTAGCCGGTTCTGAGGCGGCGTATCAATTAGCTAAACGAGGCATCCCTGTTCAGTTATATGAAATGAGACCAAAGGTGTCGTCTCCAGCTCATCATACGGACCAATTTGCTGAATTAGTTTGTTCTAATTCTTTGCGTGCTAATACCATTGAAAATGCAGTGGGATTGTTAAAAGAAGAGATGCGTCGATTAGATTCCTTAATTATGGAGTCTGCCGATGCTACACAAGTTCCAGCAGGTGGTGCTTTGGCAGTGGACCGTCGTGCATTTAGTGAAAGGGTAACAAAACGTATTAAAGAACACCCATTAATAACGGTGATTCATGAAGAAGTGACAGAGATTCCTTCAGAGGGAATAGTTATTTTTGCCAGTGGTCCATTAACATCTGAAACACTAGGTGAAAAAATTAAAGCATTGACTGGGTCTAAAGATTTTTATTTTTATGATGCAGCAGCGCCTATCGTGACAGCTGAGTCTTTGAACTATGATAAAGTATTTGCAGCATCTCGTTATGATAAGGGGGATGCTGATTATCTAAATTGTCCTATGACAAAAGAAGAGTATGATGCTTTTTATGAAGCTTTGACTACAGCTGATGTAGTACAACCCAAGGATTTTGAAAAAGAAATTTACTTTGAAGGTTGTATGCCAGTAGAAATAATGGCATCTCGTGGGGTGGATACATTGCGATATGGCCCATTAAAACCAGTAGGACTTGTAGATCCACGTAATAATATTGAGTGGCATGCAGTGGTGCAATTGCGTAAAGAAAATAAAGAAGCGACGATGTATAATCTGGTAGGCTTTCAAACGCATTTGAAGTGGGGCGAACAAAAACGAGTATTCCAAATGATACCAGGGCTAGAAAATGCAGAATTTATCCGTTATGGTGTTATGCATCGTAATACCTATATTAATTCTCCTGAGTTATTGAATCATGCATTCCAGTTACAATCTGACAAACGGTTATTTTTTGCAGGGCAAATGACTGGTGTTGAAGGCTATTTAGAGTCTGCAGCAGCCGGTATGATGACAGCCATACAAGTCGCTAGAATGCTTGCGGGAAAAGATTTTGTAACATTCCCAAAAACAACAGCGCTTGGTGGTTTAAGTCATTATATCAGTGCTTATGGAGGTTCTAACTTCCAACCAATGAACGTAAACTTTGGTATCATGGAACCGTGGGCAGCAAAGGTGCGTAAAAAGAAAGAAAAAAATGCATTAATTGCTCAACGTGCTTTGGAAACATTAGAAGCATTAATTACTGCTGAGAATTTATTATCCTAATTGATAGGGTGCACCTAACAGGCATGGTACTCTAGTTATACGGACTTACGAGACGTTTGTACTATCCATAAATTGAACACATAAGAAAAGAGGAAAGAAGGTACTAAAAGCCTTCTTTCCTCTTTATATTTCTTATAGATTTCATATTGTTTTAATCTATTATTTTCTTTTTTTTCCTTTTTCTGTAGGGAATACATGTGTATCCGTTGTTCCTTTATAATGAAGGTATAGCCAGATACCAAAGGATATAGCCATTACAATTAAACTTGTAACCTGTGCTGATTTAAAACCTAATGTTAGATTTACATAATCTCCACGTAAGAACTCCAAGAAGAATCGTAAGCCAGAATACAAGAAAGCATATAGGCAGAAAATTTGTCCCTTTTTATGAGGGAACACATTGGCAAGTAATAAGATAACGAATAAAATGATATCAACTTGACCTTCCCAAATTTCAGCAGGCCATAATGGCTGGTTTCCATAGGTGCGGTATGCCAAGGTAGCTTCTGGATAGAGAATACCGAAGTTACCACCCGTAGGGTGACCAAAAGCATCGCCGTTCATCACATTTGCCATACGGCCTACAGATTGCCCAACCATAAGGGCAGGTGCAAATAAATCAGCGAATGCCCAAGGATCAACTTGTTGCTTCTTTAAATAATAAATTCCAGCAATAGCTCCTAGTAGTACTCCTCCCTGGATAGCCATACCGCCTTGCCATACATAAGGGATTTCTAATATATGATTGTGGTAATAATCCCAGTCAAAGAAGAATACATCCCATAGTCGAGCACCGATAATACCAGCTATAGCAACTGTAATGGTGAAATCAACCATATATTTTTCCCAACCACGGCCATCTTTTTTCATAATGAAATAGCCTACAATAGCAGCACTAATAATACCTAATGCAAGAAGTAATCCGTAGGCTCGTACAGGAAACCCTCCTATAAAAAATAAATATTGATGCATAGAACCTCCTTGTATTTACTGTTACAATATGCTTAATATAACTGATATGTCTAATATATCCTACCTTTGTAGTGTATCATAAAATTCATTCAAATAGTATAGTTTTTTTAATTCTATGATATAATATAAAAGTTAAAAGGAGGGCTTATGAAACACGTTAAATACATGAAACATCTAGTGTTAGGAATGTCTATGTTGAGCTCTATTGCGGTATATCAAGTTGCAGAAGCGACAATACATATTCCCTTTCCTACACTATCTAATATCAGTACTGAGAAAGTAATATCCAATTATGTAGGACCTATGTTGCATGTGCCAGAAAAACAAACAGTAACATTACCCATTATGATGGTATTTGACCCTATTAGTTCAGAAACTCCATATGATGTTAAATATGTTAAAAATGGTACATCAATTATATCTCCTAGTTGGTTTGAGTTAGATATGTCTGGCTTAAAAGTAAGTCCTAGACTTTCTTATGACTATGTAAATGGATACAAAAATAAAGGGTATCGTGTATGGCCACTTATAACAAATCAATTTGACCCAGATATGACGAGTAAGATGCTTGGCAATGAATCTCAATGGGAACGATATAAACAAGGCTTGATTAACTATGCCGTCGAGTATGGGTATGATGGATATAATTTTGACTTTGAAAATATACATTATAAAGATAAGGAACAATTAACAAAATTTGTAAACTTTTTAGCGAAGGGATTACGTGAAAATAATATTCATAGTTCCATTGATGTAACAGGATATTCTAATAGTGAAAATTGGTCTTTAGTTTATGACCGTAAAGCCTATGCAGATTCAGTAGACTATGTTGTGTTAATGGCTTATGATGAAACTTGGGCATCTAGCACTACAGCAGGACCTGTGGCATCGTATCCTTGGGTCCGAAAACATACGGAGAAATTGCTTTCAGAAGTGCCAGCTTCTAAGCTTGTATTGGGCATTCCTTTTTATATGAGAGAATGGTCTGTACCGGTAAATGGAACTTGGGAAGGAAAAGCAAAAAGTAAAACCTTATCCATGACTAAAGCACTAGAGTTGGAAGATACGTACAAAGAGGATCTTCAATGGAATGACCAATTGAAAGGTAATTACCTAGCTGTCACCAATACAAATGGAGTATATGGTAAATATGATGGAACGCGAAGATATGAAGGTACTCTAACTAAAATTTGGTTTGAAGATCCACAATCTTTAAGTTATAAAGTAGGTATTGTAAAAGATTTACAATTAGCTGGTATAGCTACTTGGAGAAAAGGGTTTGAATCTGAACGTGTTTGGCCAGTTATAGATTTTGCTTTAGATACGGTCTATATTGATAAAAATACGAACATATCGGATACTGAAAGAGAAAATAGTATTAAAGAATCTAAGAAAAAAGATAAAAAAGATAAAAAATCCAAAAAAGATAAAAAATCAAAAAAAGATAAAAAGAATAAAGGTGACAAAGTTACTAAAGTTTCTAAAGATGGAAAAGAAATTGTTTTAAAGTTTAACAAATCACATCCAACATCTGATGAAACGAGTGTTATACAAGTGACAAAAGAAAAAAAGTCTTTGCCTAAAGACTAAGACTTGGAGTATACTTAAGAGTATTAATACATACAATTGAGGAGGCATAGCATGTACGAAAAATACGTGGCACAAGACATTGAGAAAAAATGGCAAACATATTGGGAAGAGTCTGGGGTATTTAAAACCGAGTATGACCCAAGTAAAGAAAAATATTATGTGTTAGAAATGTTCCCATACCCATCTGGTAACTTACACATGGGACATGTGCGTAACTATTCGATTGGTGATGTAGTGGCACGTTTCAAAAAAATGCGTGGATTCAATGTATTACATCCAATGGGATGGGATGCATTTGGTATGCCTGCGGAAAATGCAGCTATTAAAAATGGTGTATCTCCTAAAGATTGGACATTAGATAATATTGCCAACATGACACGTCAGCAAAAAGAGTTGGGTTTATCCTATGATTGGGGCCGTGAAGTTGCGACTTGTAAAGAAGATTACTATCGTTGGACACAATGGATATTTCAACAATTTTATAAAAAAGGTTTGGCCTATAAAAAAGAAGCTAAAGTAAACTGGTGTGAACATGACCATACAGTATTGGCTAATGAACAAGTTATTGATGGTAAATGTTGGCGTTGTGATAATGATGTGGTAAAAAAGGACTTAAAACAATGGTTCTTTAAAATTACAGATTATGCAGATCGTTTGCTAGAAGACCTAGATACATTAGACCAATGGCCAGATCGCGTAAAAGCGATGCAACGTAACTGGATCGGTCGCAGTGAAGGTACACAATTTGCTTTTTATGTGCCTAAAATTGATAAATCCTTTGAAGTGTATACCACTCGTGTAGATACTGTATTTGGCGTTTCCTATGTAGTGTTAGCACCTGAGCATCCGTATGTAAAAGAATTGATTCAAGATGCATCCAATAAAGCAGAATTGGAAGCTTTCATTGAAAAATTGCGCAACCAAAGTGATATTGAGCGTACTTCTACAGAAGCAGAAAAAGTAGGTATGTTTACAGGTTCTTATGCGACACATCCAATCACTGGCAAAGAAGTGCCAATTTGGATTGCTAACTATGTACTAGCAGACTATGGTACAGGTGCTGTTATGGGTGTTCCAGCTCATGATGAAAGAGACTATGCGTTTGCAAAAAAATATGATTTACCTGTGAATTGGGTCATCCAAAATACAGCACAAGATTTGGATTTTGCTTCCTTAGATATAGCATTTACTGAAGATGGTATATTGGTGAACTCCGGCGACTTCAGTGGCAAAACTTCCGAAGAAGCACGCCAAGCATTGGGTGATTATTTTACTGAACAAGGCACAGGTCGTAAAACTGTAAACTTCCGTCTTCGTGACTGGTTGATTTCTCGCCAACGCTATTGGGGTTGTCCAATTCCTGTGGTGTACTGTGAAAAATGTGGAGAACAATTAGTGCCAGAGGATCAATTGCCTGTAAAACTTCCAGAAGATGTATCCTTTGACGGCGGTGCAATTTCTCCATTGGCAACTTCTGAAAGTTTCTTAAACACAACATGTCCATGCTGTGGTGGTCCTGCTCGACGTGAGATCGATACCATGGATACGTTCATTGATTCATCTTGGTATTTTTTGCGCTACGCAGATGCTCGTAATGATCAAGAAGTGTTCAACAAAGAAATCGCAAAATATTGGATGAATGTAGACCAATATATTGGAGGCATTGAACACGCTATTTTACACTTATTATATGCTCGCTTCTTTGTAAAAGTATTGCATGATATTGGATTAGTAGAAGTCAATGAACCTTTCAAAGCCTTGTTAACACAAGGTATGGTGCTAAAAGAAGGTTCTAAAATGTCTAAATCTAAAGGCAATGTAGTATCTCCAGAAGAAATTATTGCGAAATATGGTGCAGATACAGCACGTTTATTTATTCTATTCGCAGCACCAGTAGATCGTGATTTAGACTGGAGTGACCAAGGGGTAGAAGGCTCCTATCGTTTCTTAGGTCGTGTATGGCGTATTATCGATACATACCAGCAATTAGGTGCGTCTGGACATCATGATAGCTTATCCAAAGATGAAACAGCATTACGTCGTGAATTACATCGTGCTATCAAAAAAGTAACAGAAGACTTAGATGGTAAATTCAATTTTAACACTGCCATCAGTACTGTTATGGAGTTGGTAAATGCTATGTACCAATTTAAAGATAGCCATGAGACAGTGCAAAGTGAGTTAGCAAAAGAATTAGTTGAAAAGTTAACATTATTGCTAGCACCATTTGTACCGCATATTACAGAAGAAATCTGGCATGAATGCGGATTTGAAGGTTCTGTACATGCTGCATCTTGGCCGACTTATGAAGAATCTGCTTTAGTTGTGGATGAGGTAGAAGTGGCAGTGCAAGTAAATGGTAAAGTACGTGATAAATTGACAGTATCTGTTTCTTTATCTAAAGAAGAATTAGAAGCAGCTGCAAAAGCATTACCACGTGTACAAGAGTTTACAGAAGGTAAAACTGTTGTGAAAGTGATTGTGGTACCTAAAAAATTAATTAATATTGTAGTCAAGTAAAACGAGGTTCCTATGGAAAAACGTAAGGACTATATTAGCTGGGATGAATACTTTATGGGTGTTGCCATGTTAGCAGGACAACGCTCTAAAGATCCTAATACACAAGTAGGAGCTTGTATTGTGAGCGATGATAATAAAATTTTATCTATCGGATACAATGGTATGCCCTTAGGTTGTGATGATGATGATTTCTCTTGGAATCGGAATCGTGATGAAGATAATAAATACTTTTATATTGTTCATAGTGAATTAAATGCTATTTTAAATTATCGAGGTGGCTCTTTAGAAGGTAGTAAAATCTATGTGACTTTATTTCCTTGCAATGAGTGTGCGAAAGCAATTATTCAAAGTGGCATTAAAGAAGTGATTTATTGGCGTGATGATTACAAAGATACACGAGAAGTGCAAGCATCAAAACGATTGTTTCAAACTGCGGGAGTAATGATTACGGCTTATGAACCAAGCGGTAGACAATTATCGTTACAACTGTAATTGAATTGACTACATTTGTATATAATAAGGCTGAACTTGAGGAGATATTCCTAAGTTCAGCCTTTTATGTTGGAACAGTATAATATCGAACAAAATAACGACTAGTTCCAATTAGGAGCTAGCCATTAGTATGTTCGATGTTTATTTGTTATTTCCTATTACTTTTTTGATAGCTTTTACGCCTTTTGAAGTAATATTTTTACCTGTTTTTGTCAGGCGAGTACGGGTACGGGTTACTCGACCCATTGCCGTTAATGATGATTGTTTACGTGGTTTCATATCTCTTTCATTACCGAAATCACCACGACGAATACTTGTTGCTTTCACTTTTTCGGAACCTACAGATCGTTGTAATTCTTTCATAATTACTTTTGGTTCCACAGATTTTTCAAATGTATATACATCTGCAGCTACATATCCTAATTGTGGATATGCATGAAGTATGACATGACAATGATGAGAGACAGCTACCAAAAAGATCTCATCTTCTAAGATTTGGCAATCAATTTCTTCAACACATTGGTTAGTAATGGCTAATGCATTTACAATAGCATCTTGTAAAACTGCAGGAGATTCAATTTTTGTATCAATACAGGAATATAAATCAATTAAAACGTGTTCCCCTAAAACGTGCATTTTTTTCACCTACTTTCATATATCTTATTTATTATATCTAATTTTTTGTCATTTGTAAATTTACTATGCATTTTTGTAATGGTTAAAATAATAAAAACTAATTAATAGAATTTACTAAACACTACTCATATGGTAAACTATAGGTAAGCATAAAAGTTATGCCAATTTGAACAAGTCGTTCAAACTTATATTATACTATACAGCAGTAATGCTAGGAGGTCCTATTATGAAAGTACCGTTACGTTACGACTTTGCGTCTTTTTCTACAGAAGCACAATTAGTATGCCCAGAGCGTGTTTTTACTGATTTTTTGCACCGATATGCTTATGGTGTAGATGCTTCTTGTTATTCCTATGTACCTCAAGTTGTGGTAAAAGCGAATAGTGAAGCTGAAGTTGTTCGTATTTTAAAATTAGCAAATCAGTATGGCACACCTGTTACTTTCCGAGCAGCAGGTACATCTTTATCTGGTCAAGCTTCTAGTGAACATGTGTTAGTTGTGGCTAATGATGGATTTAAACGCATGGAAGTTTTAGATGGTGGCAAAGCCTTACGTTGTGATTGTGGCGTTATTGGATCCGATGCCAACGAAAAGTTAGCACCGTATGGTCGTAAAATCGGTCCAGATCCAGCTACTATTGCTAGTGCTTTAGTAGGCGGTATTTTCAATAATAATTCTTCTGGTATGTGCTGTGGTACAGTAGAAAACTCATATCAAACTGTTAGATCCATTCGTGTTGTCCTAGTAGATGGTACGATTTTAGATACTAGCGATTCAGCAAGCATCCAATCATTTTTGTCATCTCGTAGCGATCTTGTGAATGGATTACTGGATCTTCGTAAATGGATTTTTGATAATCCTGAATTAGTTGACTTAATTAAACGTAAATATAAAATTAAAAATACAACTGGTTATTCCATTAATACATTAGTTGACTTTGAAGATATTGTAGATATTTTAAACCATATTTTCATCGGCTCAGAAGGTACATTAGGTTTCGTATCAGAAGTTGTATATAATACAGTAGAAGACAAAAAGTATAAAGCTTGTGGTCTTGTATTCTATCAAGAATTATCTGATGCATCCCGTGCAGTTGTAACCTTAGCCAATATGGGAAGAAAATATGTTGTTTCTGCAGAAATGATGGACTACTTGAGTCTAAAGAGTGTACAAAAATTAGAACAAGTTCCAGACTTTGTGCGTGGAGTACCAGAGGGTACTAGCTGTATTCTATTCCAATCTGAAAGTAATAACGAACAAGAATTGGCGGAACAAGTGGAATATATTAAAGACCAATTAAAAGATATTCCTACGATTATTCCAAGCTTATATTCTACAGATCCAGCAGAATACAATGCATGGTGGTACATCCGCAAAGGTTTATTACCAATTGCTGCAGGACAACGTAAATCTGGCTCTACGGTAATTACAGAAGACGTATGCTTTAAAATTGAAGACTTTGTTAAAGGCATCGGAATTATTACTGAGTTATTCCGTAAATATGATTTCCTAGATAATGGTATTATCTTTGGTCATGCTTTAAGTGGCAATGTTCATTTTATCATTACTCCAGACTTGAATGATCCTAGAGAACGTGATAACTTTAGCGGTCTTGTAAAAGAAATGTCAGAACGTATTGCTGAGGTAGAAGGTAGTATTAAAGCAGAACATGGTACGGGCCGCATGGTAGCACCATTTGTAGAGTTAGAGTGGGGTGTAAAAGCATACCAAGTTAACCGCCGTATCAAAGAACTATTCGACCCTACATATTTGATTAATCCTGATGTTATCATTACAGATGATCCAGATATGTATAAAAAGAATTTGAAAGCGATGGCTGCAATCGATCCATTATATAATATGTGTATTGAATGTGGTTTCTGTGAAAAGAACTGCCCATCCAAAAACTTAACATTAACACCACGTCAACGTATTTCCTTAGTGCGTGAAGAAACACGTCTTCGTCAAGAAGGAAAACATGCAGAAGCAGATGCATTGGCGGAAGGCTACCAATATTATGGTGTAGATACATGTGCCGCATGTTCCATGTGCTCTATGTTATGTCCACTTGGCATTGATACAGCACAGATTGCATTATCTGTTCGTAAAGTAACTGCAAAAGGTCATGGTATTGCAGAAGCAATTTATGATAACTTCCCAGCTATACTTAGCGCTGCACGTATGGGTGTTACTTTAGGCGGTGCTGCAAGTAAAGTGATTACTAATAAATTGATTTCTAAGATTACTAAAGGGGCTCATGAGTTAACTGGAGTTACTCCATATGCACCAACAACATTGCCTAAAGCAAATCGTTATACGTTAACAAATAAACGTAATACAGTAGGTAGCGATAATGTAGTATACTTTAGTACATGTGCCAATCGTGCATTTAAGCCTAATCAAGGACAAAAAGATACACGTAGCTTACAACAAGTTATGGAAAACTTATGTAAAAAAGCAGGCTATAATGTTATCTATCCACGTCATATTGAAAACTTATGCTGTGGCTTAAGCTTTGAAAACTATGAAGATATTGATAAACGTGCCTTACGTGATTTAGAAAATGCTTTATTAGAAGCAAGCTGTGGTGGTGTATATCCAGTGGTGATTGATCACTCTGCATGTTTCTCCCATGCGTTCAAACATATCAAATCGGTAACAATCCTTGATGTATCTGAGTTCTTGTACACGCATATTGTTCCTAAATTAGATATTGTGAAGTGTAAGGAGCGTGTTATTGTTCACAAGCAATGTAAAATCAAAAAAGCGGGTAAAGAAAAATATATTGAACTTATTGCACGAGCATGTACTGATGAAGTATTCAATATTAAATCCTTTGCATGTTGTGGTTTTGCAGGACAAAAAGGTTTCTTTACACCTGAATTGAATCATTCTGCTACACGAGATTTAGGAGATGAAGTGAAAGAGTATGGTGTAACCTTAGGGGTAAGCTCAAGCTCCACTTGTGAAATCGGTTTAGGAGAACGTGCAGGCATTCCATTCATTGGCATTGCTTACCTATTAGATGCATGTTCTAAATAGGCTATCTAACATATTATTACAAATCTATAGAGTATAATGAAAAGCAGTTCCTTTTGGGCTGCTTTTCTCTTATGTGATTCATGAAATAGATAGATTGTTTCTAGTAAATAACGTATTCTTAACTTATAAACGACAAGAGAAATTATGAAGATATGCAGTGGTCTGATATAATAGATGTATCGACTGTTTTGTAAATGTAGAAAAAAGGAGTTACAATGAAAGTAAGTAAAAAAGTGTTACTATTAACAGCTATTATGGGGATGACTTGGTTTGGGGCATTTGCCATGGATGGTGTAGCGTCTGAGGAGAGAAATGGCGTTAGTGGAGTTAGTAGCGCTTCCATTATCGATGATGAATCCGAGGAAAGGCCTGGCGTTAGTGGAGTTAGTAGCATTTCTAGTGTCGACGATGAATCAGAGGAAAAAAATGATGCTGGTGAAAAGCACTACATGTACACAGTTAAGTTAAATGACTCAAACCATAAATTTGCAACTATTGAACCTTTAGAAGCGAGTGATGACCATACTATCTCAAATGCTAAAAAAACGAATCTATATGGTATGGAGGCAATAGAGGCGGAAGTAAACTCTGTGTATCCAAGCGATTCGCTACATACAAACTATGTGGCTCTAATACGTTGGGACCTTGGAGGTCCAGATCCAATAGATAGAGTAACGATTCATGACGGAGGGGACTATTATAAATATGTCACCTATGGAATAACTGAACTTTATGATAAAGAAAGTAAAGATAAAACAAAAAGTGGATTTGGTATGGAATTTACGATTAAATTAAAAAAAGCTGCCTATAAGGATGAAGAAAGGGAACTTAAAAATGTAGCTCAAATTTTACAGATTCTTGGTAGAAACACTATAGAAGATGGAGAAATCTTTAAGCCTTATGAATACATTTATACTGGACAAACTGAGGGGATGGACGTAAATCGTAAATCTAATATTGTTGGTTTTATTACGATTCCTGATAGAGAATTTCAATCTTTAGAGACTCCATATGGACGCGTAGATTTTATTGCCTTTATTGGCGTAACGGAACAAGAGTTACAAGCCGTTATGAAAAAAGAACTTACTATAAAAGAGTTGTACGAAAAACTTGGCACAGATGTGACAAGTTATACTAGAAAGTCTGTGATATAGTTAGGGTGAATGGTAACTTTCATTGCTATATCAAGGAATCTATGATACAATAAACTCATCTTATAAAGATAAGAACTAAAATCAAATAAGGGAGTCTTTGAGGCAAGGTGCGAGGGGAACCTCAATTCCTGACCGGCGGTATAATAGTCCGCAAGCTTTTAGGAGCAGATCCGGTAATATTCCGGAACCGACAGTAAAGTCTGGATGGGAAAAGACAGTATATTGATGGCTATTGTATAGGCTATCAAATATTTGGAATGCTAAAGGGACTATGTATATAGTCCCTTTTTTGTGTAGAGGTGAGCCATGACACATATGACAACTGATGAAAAATATATGGCAAAAGCGATTGAATTAGCAGAAAAAGCAAGGGGATGTACATCTCCAAATCCAATGGTAGGGGCTATTATTATAAAAGATGGTCGCATCATTGGTGAAGGATATCATCAAAAAGCGGGTGAACCTCATGCAGAGGTGTATGCTTTACATCAAGCAGGTATGGATGCCAGAGGCGCTACCTTGTATGTAACACTTGAACCATGTTCACATTATGGAAAAACACCGCCTTGTGCTAAACGTGTGATAGCCGCAGGTATCTCAAGGGTTGTCATCGGTATGATTGACCCTAATCCTTTAGTTGCTGGTAAAGGCTTAGAGATGCTACGAGAGGCGGGCATAGAAGTCGAGGTTGGTGTATTAGAGCGACAATGTGTGGAAATGAATGAAGCATTTATTACATACATTAAAACAGGAAAGCCTTTTGTGATTTTAAAATCTGCCATGTCTATGGATGGAAAGATTGCTACGGCTAGTGGTGAATCAAAATGGATTACTAATGAAGAAGCGAGACTCGATGGACATCGCATCCGTAAGGAGGTAGATGGCATGCTTGTAGGTGTAGGTACCATTATTGCCGATGATCCATTGTTGAGCTGTCGATTACCACAAGAAACAATAGAAAATCAACCGCATTTATACATTCTAGATTCTCAAGGTAGAACTCCACTAGATGCAACCATTTGGACAGTACCTAATCGCAATATAACAATATTTGTTGGCGAAGAGTGTGGGCTAGAACAAATGGGAGCTTTCATTGATAAAGGTGCAGAAGTCATTGTAACGCCATCAAATGAAAGAGGCTTAGATATTTCTTTTATCCTGGAAGAACTAGGCACTCGTCAATGTATGAGCCTGCTCATTGAAGGTGGAAGCCAAGTGGTGGCTAGTTTTGTAGAAACTAAATCTTTTGATAAATTGGTAACCTACATTGGAAATCGTATTATTGGAGGTATTGGAGCTACCCCAGCTGTGGGTGGTTTAGGCTTTTCTAGTTTAGATGAAGCAGTGCAACTAGACATTGATGAAGTGATGGCTGTTGGTGATAATATGAAAATAATTAGTTATCGAAGAGGAAGAGAAGGCGTTTATGTTTACGGGGATCATTGAAGAAATAGGGACTATACAGAGTGTAAACCGTTCCCAAAGCTCACTTACCCTTGAAATCGCAGGAACTGTTATATTCGACGACTTAAGAATTGGTGATTCTGTAGCAGTCAATGGTGTGTGCTTAACAGCAACCACTATTGGCTCTAATCGATTCACAGCTGATGTGATGCCGGAGTCTGTGAAAATGACAACATTACTCAATCTTTCAACAGGAAGTAAGGTCAATTTAGAACGTGCTATGGCTGCCAATGGTCGTTTTGGTGGACACGTTGTGGCAGGTCATGTAGATGGACAAGGTACTATCATCGGGAAGGACCATGTGGGTAATTCTATCGTGTTCCGCATCACTACTGATTCCGATATATTACATTATATTATTTACAAAGGGTCCATCACTGTGGATGGAGCTAGTTTGACTGTATCTAAGGTGGGACCGAGTTGGTTTGAAATTTCCATCATTCCTCATACCATTGGAAACACCATTTTACAATATGCCTCCATAGGGACTACAGTGAATTTGGAAACAGATATTTTTGGTCGTTATATTGAACACTTTATGAAAGGGCCTCAAGAGGTGCCGACTAAAAGTGGAAATGTAACGATGGATACATTGTTAAGTAACGGCTTTTTATAGAAAGGATGATACAAATGTCCTATACATTAAATACTATTGAGGAAGTAATTGAAGATTTGAAAGCAGGAAAACCTGTGATTATTGTGGATGATGAAAGTCGGGAAAATGAAGGCGATTTAGTGATTGCAGCTGAATTTGCTACTCGTGAAACTATAAATTTTATCATCAAAGAGGCTCGAGGTTTATTGTGTACACCGATGCTAGAAGGTGATTTGCTACGACTTGGTATTTCTCAAATGGTAGAAAAGAATACAGATAATCATGAAACCGCGTTCACTGTGTCAGTAGACCATGTGGATACCACTACAGGGATTTCTCCAGAAGAGAGGGCCGTGACAATGCAAAAACTCATTGATCCAAATGCAAAACCAGAAGATTTTAGACGCCCTGGACACGTATTTCCATTGCGTTACAAAGAAGGTGGAGTATTAGTACGTCAAGGCCATACAGAGGCGTCTATTGACCTTTGTAAACTAGCTGGATTATATCCTGCTGCAGCGATTTGTGAAATTACTAATGATGAAGGCTATATGTCACGTATGGATGATTTATTGGCTTTCAGTAAAAAACATAATTTAAAGATTGCTTCTGTAGAAGCTTTAGTGGAATACAGAAAGCGACACGATAGATTAGTAAGCATTGCAGCAGAAACAAAACTGCCTACAAAGTTCGGTGAGTTCCGCATCATTGTGTTTAAAAATGAAGTAGATCATAAAGAGCATCTTATGATTGTAAAAGGTGATGTACGTGGTAAATCTGATGTGTTGATGCGTATTCATTCTGAGTGCTTAACAGGAGATGTATTTGGTTCTCATCGCTGTGACTGTGGAGAACAATTGGAAAATGCATTGCGCTCTATTGAAGAGCAAGGAGAAGGTATTGTTATCTATATGCGCCAAGAAGGGCGTGGCATTGGATTAACGAATAAAATTAAAGCCTATACACTACAGGATCAAGGGTATGATACGGTGGAAGCGAATGTAAAATTAGGTTTCCCTCCAGATATGCGTGAATACTCGTTAGCAGCACAAATGTTACGAGAATTAGATGTAAAAAGTGTTAAGCTATTAACGAACAATCCAGAAAAGAAAGAGGATTTAGAACGTTGGGGAATCACTGTATCTAAGCGAGTTCCTATTGTGATTAAAGCGAATAGTATTAATGCAAAATATTTAAATACAAAAAAAGAAAAAATGCGTCATATGCTGTAATAATATATGAAAATAACAACTAATAAACAGTGTGCTTAGGTCCATATATGTCTAATGTGAATAAAGGAGAATGACAATGATTCAAGAAGGTAAATTAATAGGTACAGGTAAGAAATTTGCTATTATCGGTTCCCGTTTTAATGAGTTCATCACATCTAAATTAATTAGCGGTGCGAAAGATGCATTATTGCGTCATGACGTGCAAGATAGTGATATTACTACTATTTGGGTACCAGGTGCTTTTGAAATTCCTTTAATTGCTCAAAAAGCGGCGAAAAGTGGCAAATATGATGCTGTCATTTGTTTAGGTGCAGTCATTCGTGGTGCTACTACCCATTACGATTATGTATGTAATGAAGTGGCAAAAGGGATTGCTCATGTATCCTTAGAATTCGGTGTCCCTGTTATGTTCGGTGTAGTCACAACGGAAAACATTGAACAAGCTATCGAACGTGCTGGTACAAAAGCTGGTAATAAAGGATTTGATTGCGCTATGGGTGCTATCGAAATGATCAATCTATTGGAATCTATGTAGAAAGAAGGATATCCGTGGATTTTATTAAACGTTATACAACAGCAGAAGGATTGCGGCTATCCATTGCCGTAACGACTGATACAGTAGAAGAGGCGAGAGTTCGCCATGATTTGTGGCCGGTAGCAACAGCTGCATTAGGTCGTACTATGACTGGGGCTATGCTAATGGCTAGTGATTTTAAAAATGATGAAAATGTAAGTATCCGATTGCGTGGTGATGGACCTTTGGGCATTGTTCATGTGGATGCATTCAGTAATAACACTGTACGAGGATATGTGGACCATCCGCATGTAGATGTACCACTATTGCGAGAAGGAAAGCTTGATGTAGGGGCTGCTGTAGGGCGTAATGGAGAGGTTCAAGTGACACGATTTACTAAACTTCGTCAAAACTATACTTCCCAAAGCCCTATTCAAACAGGTGAAGTGGCGGAAGATTTAGCCTATTATCTTGCTATGTCTGAACAAGTGGGATCTGTATTAAGCCTAGGTGTATTAGTAGATCCAGATTACCATACGATTGTAGCAGGTGGCTTTTTAGTACAAGCTTTACCAGATGTGACAAATGATGCATTTGATAAAATTGAAGCAAATTTGAAAACCATTGGACCTGTTACTAATTATTTGAAATCTAACCCAAATGCAGAGAACCTAATGGAACGCATTTTGGATGGATTTACTGTACAAGAAGTCTATAGTGAGCATATTCATTTTGCATGTCCTTGTAGTCGAGAACGATTTTTTGATCGATTAGCAAGTTTGCCATTGCATGATAAACAAGAATTAGCCCAAGATGAAGTAACAGAATTAACTTGTCACTACTGTAATGAAAAATATCACTTTTCTAAGGAAGACATGCAAACCTTATTAATCGAAGAAACACATTAATGCTACTTGTTTCTATGGAGGGAACAGTATGAAAAGTATTGAATGGAATGGATCAGAAGTTATTATCTTAGATCAAACGAAATTACCTACATCTGTAGAATATGTACGTTGTACTGACTGGCGGCAAGTGGCTGAAGCTATCAAAATGCTTCGTGTTCGAGGGGCCCCTGCTATTGGTGTATCCGCTGCCTATGGATTAATTCTTGCCTTCCGTGAAAGCTATCATCGTGGTGGGGCCAGTGCAGAGATTCTATCTGAATTTAGAGCCTTTGCGGAAACCTTACGCCAAACTAGACCGACAGCGGTTAACTTAATGTGGGCTATTGATCGAGTATTACGTGTTGTAGATACTTTTACAGGAGAGATTGGCGAATTAGATGCGGTTCTTGTTAAGGAAGCTATCGCCATTGATACTGAAGATGTTGCCTTAAATGAAAGTATGGCAAAACATGGTGCTACTTTATTCCAAGATAAAGAGTCCTATCGCATATTGACCCATTGCAATGCTGGTGCCTTAGCAACAGCGGGGATTGGTACAGCCTTAGGGGTCATTCGAGAAGTGCATGCCCAAGGTAAGCTTGACCGTGTGTACGCTGATGAAACTAGACCTCTATTACAAGGGTCTCGTTTAACTGCCTTTGAACTACATGAAGATGGTATTTCTGTGACATTACAAACAGATAATATGGCTGGTTATGCTATACAACAAGGGCTTATTGATGCAGTGATTGTGGGGGCTGACCGCATTACTTTAGAAGGTGATGTAGCCAATAAGATTGGCACATATAGTGTTGCTGTATTAGCTAAATATCATAATATTCCATTTTATGTAGCCGCTCCGTATAGTACATTCGATTTCTCTATGGCAAGTGGTAAGGATATTCCTATTGAAATGCGTAATCCTCAAGAGGTATTGCAATTCCAAGGCGTTCCTTCGGCACCGCAAGGCATTGAAGTATTGAATCCGGCTTTTGATGTAACACCTCATGATTTAGTGACCGCTATTATCACAGAAGAAGGTGTGTTACGACCTCCGTTTAGCGAAAGTATTCGCAATTTACAAGAAAAGAAAAGGAAATAGGAGTTGAATATGGTTGATGTTGTTATCACACATGTAGATGTGTTACAAGGAAATACGATTGTAAGAGATACTGCTATTGTCATTGAAAATGGATACATTAAAGAATTTGTTTCTAATGATGTTGTACCTCAAGCTAAAGAAGTGATTGATGGTAAAGGTATGCTAGCAGCCCCAGGTATGGTAAATACGCATACTCATATTGCTATGGGCCTATTGCGTAATTACGCAGATGATTTGGAGTTAATGGATTGGTTACAAACTGCCATCTGGCCAGCGGAAGCTAAATTGAATAATCACTTAGTCTATTGGGGTACACAGTTAGGCATTGCAGAAATGTTCCGTTCTGGTACTACTTGTTTTAGTGATATGTATTTCTTTATGGATCAAACGGCTGAGGCTATTAAAGAAACAGGTATTCGTGCCGTATTATCACGGGGTATGGCTGGTGTAGCGCCTACGGCAGAGCAAGCTTTGGTAGAAAGTAGAGAATTGTTCGAAACGTATCATGGCTATAACCAAGATCAAATCAAGGTGATGTTAGGACCTCATGCACCATATACCTGTCCTGATGGATACTTAGAACGAGTAGTTCAATTGGGTCATGATTTAGGGGCACAAGTTCATATGCATTTAAGTGAAACAAAAGGAGAAGTGGAAAATGTTATAAAAGCTACTGGTAAAACTCCTATTGCGCATATGAATGATTTAGGCTTATTTGATTTAGGTTGTTTGGCGGCTCACTGTGTACACGTAACAGATGAAGATATGGATATTATGAAAGAAAAATCTGTTCGCGTAGCACATAATCCACAATCTAACTTAAAATTAGCCAGTGGCATTGCACCAGTGCCAGAAATGCTTAGTAAGGGAATTGTGGTAGGCTTAGGCACAGATGGTTCTGCTAGTAATAATAATGCAGATATGCTAGAAGAAGTGCGTTTAGCAGCTATGCTACATAAAGCTCGTTTATACGATCCATTGGCGATACCTGCTCAAATGGCTTGGGAGCTTGGTACAGTCATGGGAGCTAAAGCATTAGATTATAATGATTTGGGTATATTAGATGTAGGATATCGTGCAGACATTGTATTATATGATACAACAGGAGTACATTGGCAACCACGGTATAATGATGTAGCCTCCTTAGTGTATGCGGCTAATTCATCAGATGCCAACACCGTTCTTGTGGGTGGTAAAGTGGTGATGAAAGATAAAGAATTATTGACTATTGATGAAGAAAAATTGCGTTATGAAATTACCCAAGCACAGGCTGTATTTCAAGCGTAGTAGGAGCTCTTATGAAAGCGTGTAAGAAGTTAGCACTAGGACTCGTTTTGGCAAGTGTATCTACCATGGTGACACCGTTTATAGTACAAGCAGAAGCACATGTATCTGGTGGCGTTGGTTATCACGGTGTAGGCTACTATCGTGGCATGGAATATATGCGTGGATACTATGACGGAAGGGCCTTTGTATTGGGGGCTTTTAGTAAACATATTGACCATCCTACAAAGAGTTATAAAGTTGCAAATGAGGCTAAGGCACTGGGTGATGTGCAATCACAAATGGAAAAACTTAGCCATGAGCCATACTATTACATTGGTAAATCTAAAGATGGTAATAGTATCCTATCATCAGAGGGACAACCTGTAATGGGACCTAAAAAAGAGTTACATATAGGACGCCTAGATAGTGCAGGAAAGCTAGAGATTGTACTCTATGAAGATGCAGGTAAAACAGTATTAGAAACTGTGAATACGGGTTCTTCTATTGTCATGCCAACAAAGCATGTGGAAGTATCACCTACAGGATTAATCTATGCTATTAAAGGCGAGGCAACTAGCTATTATAATCTGCAAGGTCAAATGTTGCATAGTAAGCCATTTAAATTTGATAAAGAATTATATGGTGACTTGCATAGCGTAGGTACAAGCAATAAATTAGTAGCAATATTTAATGCTCGAACAGGAGAATATAAATCGGATGAGATATTTACCTCTCTAAGTTGGAATCAAAATACAGGTCTTATTTCCGGTTATCAAAGAGATGGATCTATTTTATATTTTGATGATGAAGGTAATCATGTAGAGTCAGCTACAGCTTTGAAAATTATCTCACAAACGGAAGGTACTCAATCCCGTAAAATACCAATGCCACAACAAGTTGAGGGTGAGCGCATCCAACGCGTATTAGCTCCTTTCAGTGAAGGAATTGCCTTTGTATTATTAGGCAATAAACAAAAGGTGGCTATTGATGAAAGTGGAAAGATACTATTTTCTGTGAAAGAGTATAATGAAATTGAACCTTACTTTAATGGCATAGCGCGTGTAACACGAAAAGCTCATGGGTTAAACTTTGGCGGTATCTTTAATACATTAGCCGCAGCTTTAGTGAAAGGTGCGTTCTATCATCAGGCAACCTATGGTGAAACTGACTATGCTTGGACAACCTCTAAATTAAAACGTGGATATATTGACAAAACAGGCAAAGAGGTCATTTCTTCTAAAAATCAGATGGTCAGTCCATTAACTGAAGCAGGAATTATGACTTATAAAGATGGTCGTTTTGGACTGTATACCAAAGAGGGTGTTGAAGTATTCCCAATGGTCTATAAAAATATTACATATATGCCAGAACTAGGAGCCTTTCTCTTACAAGATGAAGAAGGGCGTTGGGGTGTAAAACGTCAAGATAATAGTACTGTGCTTCCATTTGCGTATTCAAAATTAGAAGTAGTAGCTCCTACGGTTTTGGTTGGTAAATCTGGATCCTCTTATCGAATGATTTCCTTAGATACATTCCGTGAAATTGGTGAAAGTTATGATTCCATCACGGCGCCTAAACCATTCTATGGTATTTATAGTGGATTAATTGGTAAACGAGGAAATAATACATACCTTGTCAATCCATTAACAGGCGAAAGTCTATTGCAATTACCATCGGACACATCTAAGGTGGATACAGCTACTTTAGAAAGCGTAGTTTATAAACAACATGGTAAATATGGTGTTTTAAATTTTACAGGAAACACTATTATTGAGCCAAAGTATGAGTCTATACAAGTATTTGTTGGTAAAAGCAATTAGTATACACTATAAGATCTAACGTATAGTATTATCAATAGATATGAATTGATTAGATAAAACTAGTCTAGCTTGTCCGAAGTTAATTTTAATTAGCTATGGATATTTGAAATAAAAGAGAGGTCTCTATGGCCTCTCTTTTAATTGACAAAAAATTTCATTTATATTACTATGAAATAAATTGATTTAACAATTTGTAAATTTAAGTAACAAGTGAGCAAGTGCTCAATATATAGTGTTCGGATAAGTTTCATTTTCCACAGGGAAAATGGATTTTTTTATTAGGAGGAAACTAATGCGATTGTGGAATGCAGTAGCTTGTACCTCTGTTCTATGCGGTTTGATGGCACTATCAGGGTGTTCTTGGACTGCTGATACGCCAACAGCAGTAACACAAGAGGCGGCAACAAGAACGGAAATTGACAGGACGGGAACTTCTGTGACCATGCCAAGTCATCCCAAACGGGTTGTGATCTTAAATACAGCCAATATTGATATGTATTTGGCCGTAGAAGGAACCATTGTGGGCCGTATGGATGCAGCTTCCTTATCAGGAGAGTTAAAAGATAAGGTGAAAGATATCCCGTCTGTAGGGAATACATATAATCCTGATGTAGAAAAAATTATTAGCCTCAATCCTGATTTGGTGATTGGTATGAATATAGCAAATCATATCAAACTGAGAGAGGCTTTACAGGCTGCTAATATTCCTTTATACATTAATGATTTGGACTCCTTTGAAGATGTGAATCGCTCCTTGCAGTTATTTGGTGAACTAACAAACCACGAAGAAATAAGTAAGAAAGAAATAGAGAACATAGATCAAACATTTACTACGTATAAAGAAAAAATTAGAGATAAACCACACCCCAAAACCTTATTATTACTAGGAACGCCAGGTAATTTAAATGTGAGTACAGACCGTTCTTTTAGCGGTAAATTATTAGATAGTTTAGGGGCTAATAATATTGGTAAGTATATAGGAGGGGATGCTCCTTATGTACCATTAAGTTTAGAGTTCATTCAAGAGCAGAATCCTGAACGTATTATTTTTGTGGTCATGTATCCTGATCCATCGATCAAAGAGTCCTTTGTGAAAGAAATGCAATCAAACCCAGCGTGGCAACATGTGCAAGCGGTGAAAACAGATCAGATTCACTATGTTCCAGGTGGTTTGTTCGCATTAAATCCTGGTACACGGATTACTCAAACTCTCGAATTAATGTACAAAGCATTATATGAATAATTTTTAGGAGGTTATGTCATGAATACACTTTTAAAAGCATCCTTATGCGGAGCTATTTTCAGCACTTTATTAGCGCCTATATATGTGACACATGCAATGGAGGCAAGTGATAATTATATGGCGGTAGTTACGGCTTCGAAACAAGCAGAAACTATTAGGAATAGTTCTGCAGCTGTACAATTAATTACGCAAGATGATATGAAACGTTTAGGAGCAGATACGGTAGAAAGTGCCCTACAATTGGTGGAAAATATTAATTTATCAGAAGCAGGTATGACTGGTAATCAGGTGATGATTCGTGGTATGGAATCACGCCACTCTCTTGTGCTCGTAAACGGCCGTCGTTTAGCCGGTGAAGACGCATCTAATACGACAAATGTATACACGCTGCGCCGCATTAATTTAGACCAAGTGAATCGCATTGAAATTGTTCGTGGACCTTCTTCTGCTTTATATGGATCAGATGCTATGGGTGGTATCATTAATATTATTACGAAGCAGCCTACCGATACTACCGATATGTTACAATCTTTGGGTGTATCTAGTGGTACTAAGCACGAACAAGCATATTATGCATTGAGCAGTGGAAACCAAGGTCGTTGGAATGCAAGCTTCAATATGAATGTGACGAAAGAACGGCCTATCAATCGACATATGTCAGAAAAGACTTTCAATACGAGAACAAAACAGTTAACAGGCTATACAGAAGGATATCGTCGTATCATGTATGGTCAAAAACAATCCTATAATAGTAGTGTTATGTATGATTTTAAAAATCCTAACCTAAATACAATTAAAGTAGATTTCAGTTATTTTAAAGAAAAGCTACACACTGATAATGCTGATAAATATGCTACTGTATTTCACAAAAGTGGAATGGTCTTTGCGGCAGATTCAAGAATGGTACCTGTCAATTTAAATAAAACAGAATACTTTAACAATAAGAGTATACAAACAGGTATTACCTACAGTGGTAGAACAAATAGAAATAATTATGAAATAGGAACTTATTATAGTCAATTAGATAAATCCTATTTAATGATAGATGATCGGACTCTACCTGAGGGTGTTATTAATGTAATGATGCCAAGCAAACCACCAAAACCACCAACACCATTGAAGTTTGATTACCAATCTTTGTATCCGGCTACTGATAATGATACTGCTACATACAAAAACATTGTTCTCGAAGGAAAGGACACAATGTATGTAGGAGATCATCATGATGTAATGTTTGGCGGAGAGTACCGACGTGTTATCTATGAAGGCACTCGCCTAGGCGGATTGAATGTCCACAAAATGAAGCAAAGTAAAAAGTTTCATTATGATTCTTGGGCCACATTTGTAGAAGATTTATGGCGACCGATTCTAAAACTTTCATTAACATCGGCAATTCGGTATGAAAACAACAGTCAATTTGGGCATAATATTACACCAAAATTGGGAGTAGTCTATGAATTTGATATACATACACGGGTGAAATTTAACTTTGGAAAAGGATATAAAGCTCCAAGTATTTCAGAATTGTACTTAAATATGTTCCATACGACACCTATGGGTGTATTGAATATTATAGGAAATCCAAATTTAAAGCCTGAAACGTCTACGTCGTTTGATATAGCTTTAGAAGCAGAACGGGGTAAAACATTTGGAAAAGCATCGTATTATCATACACGAGTAAGCAATCTAATAGATACTAAACAGATAGAATCTGATGTACCTGGTGTGGCACAACGTCATCAATATTACAATATAGGGAAAGCAAAAATTCAAGGTATGGAACTAAGCATAGGTCACAAATTCACAAATCGATTCATGGTAAAAGGTACTTATAATTTAGTGGATGCTAAGGATATGAGCACCAATGAACATTTAAGTAATCGTCCACGGTCTGTGAGTACCTTACAGCTCATCTATGATGACCATAAATCCAATGGATATAGTGCTATATTATGGAATAGCTTTACACATAAATATGGTTTTGAGGAAGCGCGAAATCGCGGTACTAGTAGCTATAATGAATATTCTTTTAATACGTTGAACTTTAGTATCAATAAAAAATGGAATAATGGATTATCTGCCTATGTGGGAATAGATAACTTGTTAAACCGTGAAGTACATGATTTATATATTGATGGTCGTATGTATCGCATTGGTATGGAAATTAAATTATAAGATAAAATCCTAGAAACTATAGGGGACTAGTCTTGACAAATGTATGTCAACTGCTTATAATATCTGTATGTGCGTATATAAATTACCTGCACTTCCATTATACGTTTTGGAGGGGGGGATATAGATGTCAGAAATTAAAGTCGGTAAAAATGAATCGCTTGAAAGTGCACTTCGTCGTTTTAAACGCTCCTGCCAAAAAGCAGGTGTTTTATCTGAAGTACGCAAACGCGAACATTACGAAAAACCAAGCGTAAAAAGAAAGAAAAAATCTGAAGCAGCAAGAAAACGCAAATTCAAAGCGTAAGTCAATCTTGGAGGTACAACATGTCCTTAAAAGATCAGCTTAAAACAGATATGAAAGAAGCTATGAAAGCTCGCGAAGCAGGTAAAGTGGCTCTTTCAGTCATTCGCATGGTAAATAGCGCCATAAAAAATACAGAAATCGATAAGAAAATTGAATTAGAAGATTCAGATATTCTCGCTATCTTAGCGAAAGAGATGAAAATTCGCCAAGATTCTTTAGCTGAGTTTGAGAAAGGTCATCGTGATGACTTAGTGACTCAAGTGAAAGCAGAGATGGATGTATTAGCCAAATATTTGCCTGCCCAATTAAGTGAAGAAGAAATTCGTCACATTGTGGTAGAAGCGATTTCCACCCTAACTGCACCAATTAAGATGGGTGACCTTATGCCATTGGTTATGCCAAAGACTAAAGGTTGTGCAGATGGCAAGTTAGTCAATGCGATTGTCAAAGAAGAACTTGCAAAAGTCAACTAATGTGTTGACAGACTTAATTGATTATGTTACTATAATCACATAATATAATACTAAGTCAATGAGGACTCCAAGAAACATAGTTTCTTGGAGTCTTTTTGTTTATTATGAGGAGGTTTATCATGAGCAAAGAATTATTATATTACATTCCAGCAGGCCAATATGGTAAAGAAGGTGTTCTTGCCTTATTAGAACAACATCCAGAAATTCGTTTTGTATCTTTAGTCGGTGTTGATTTAGCGGGTAATGATACTGATGAAAAAATTCCAATGGAGCAATTCTTTGATGATTATGAATCTTTCTTTGAAGGTCGCGCAGTACAAACAGACGGATCTTCTGTTGTATTGACAAATATTGCTACATTGAACAATGCCCGTGTCGATATGTGGGGTGACCCTAGTGTAAACTGGTTTGTTGACTACAACTATGAACATATTGATGAAGCTACAGGCAAACCGACGGGTACACTTCGTATTCCAGCATTCTTAAAACATTGCGATCGTTATGTAGACTCTCGTTCTATCTTAAAACGTAGCTGCGAATATGTAAAAGAAGAATTGATGAAATTATTACAAGCGAACCAAGTGAAAGGCATGGAATTTATCGATGCTAATGAAATCGCTGACGTTATCTTTACATCTGCTACAGAATTGGAATTTTGGGTGAAAACACCGTCAAGAAATGTAGATGCAAAAGCGTTATCCGTATCTCAAAAACTACAAGAGCAATACTGGCAACGTACACATGGTTCCGTTCGTACAGCATTAGAAAAAGCAGTATCCTTGCTGGATAAATATGGTTTACATGCAGAAATGGGCCATAAAGAAGTTGGCGGTGTAAAAGCGAAACTAGATGACGAGGGTAATGTAGACTGGGTATTAGAACAATTAGAAATTGACTGGAAATACACAAATAATCCATTGCAAACTGCAGACAATGAGTTACAAGCTCGTATTATCGTTCGTGAAGTATTCCGTGAAAATGGCTTAGATGTTACTTTCAATGCGAAACCAATCATCGGTGTAGCAGGTTCTGGGGAGCATACACATTTTGGTGTAATGGTGAAAATGAAAAATGGCAAAGTCCACAATTTGTTCTCCCCAGCGGATTTACGCAAAGAACATGCTAGCCCATTGGCATATGGTGCTATTATGGGTCTATTAAAACACTACGAAGCTATTAACCCATTTATTTCCTCCACAACAGACTCCTTGAACCGCTTAAAACCAGGCTTTGAAGCACCTGTATGTATCGTAACATCCTTGGGTACAGATCCTGCATTGCCAAGTCGTAATCGTACGATCCTTTGTGGCTTGATTCGCGATGTGGATACACCAATGGCAACTCGTTTTGAATTGCGTTCTCCAAACCCATATACAAATACATACACAGCATTGGCATTGATCTACTTATCTGCTTTCGATGGAATGAAATATGTCATTACATCGGGTAAAGCACCAGAAGAAATTTTGGCGGAATTGTCCAAAAAAGAAGGGGAGGCAGCTGATTATTTAGAAGCATCCCGTGAATATCGATCAGAAGTTGACGTATTTGATGATTTCACAGCAGAAGAGCGTGATCGTAAATTTGGTAAAGCACCTGCCACTGTATGGGAAAATATCCAAGGCTATACAAACAATCCAGAAAAAGTAGCCTCCTTAACTTTGGGTGGTGCTTTCGAAAAAGATTTGATGGATTCTTTCATGGCTGGTGTAATCAATCGTTGGAAATTAGAGTTAGCGAACCGTATTGTTCCAGCTAATATCCAATTAGTACGTTCCTTACAAGCCATCCATGATGCAGCAGATGCTTTTGATAGTGCGAACTGGAATAAAGTGAATACCTTGCGCTTATATCTAGCAAAAGACAGTGCAAACAGCAAATCTTTATTCACACGAATCACCGATGCATTGGCGAAAGGCGACTATGATACAGCGTCTGCATTACAAGTAGAAATGAACGAAAAAGTAGTTGAATTAGAAGCATTGTATGTAGAATATACTCGTAATATTTTATAATAGATTTTTACGCAGTGTTTTTACATAGGTCTATTCTATTGGTACAGCATATAATAAGAGTTCTAATATATATTTGGGGGGCAACAATAGCCCCCAAGGTATATTTTTATGGAAACTAGCATACCATACAGTTTGATTTGCAATATAACTAAAAGCTCAAATAAAAAGGACTGAACACGAAATCGTGAACAGTCCTTTTTTATGTAGTATTGAGTTACTATGAATAGTTTGCAAACGATACAAGTTTAATATAGAGAAGTCAAGACGTTATACAAGCGATTCATTTTTATAAATGCTCGTTGCTATTTGGCTCCTTACCATATCTTACAACTAAGACCAAACTAATGACTAATGCTAAAATAGCAGCAGACCATAAGAATAGATCCAGTGATGACTCATGGGATACAATGATCAGTCGAATGATGGCAGTAATGCCGATGTAGATAAAGTAGCGAAGAGGGAAGTGGAAGTTGTTTTTAAAATATTTCACTACTAAGGATAAGAATTCAAAAAAGAGGAAGAAGTTAATAATTTCTTCTAAAAATGTAGTATATGCTACATCAGTTGTAAATAAACCTGGTATGAGCGTCACAATATAAAACGCTGTATTCAACACAGCTACGGTTAATACGATACCAATAGAAAATAAAGTGAAGTTTAGAACCCACTGAAAAAATGTAGACACTTGTTGCAAAAAATAATTCATAAGGACCTTTCCAATAAAAAAGGGTGGAGTGACGAATCACTGCACCCTTATATACTTTGTAAGTAACGATTATACCAACGCTTTAGTAGCTGCCTCAGCTGCCTCAAAGTTAACAGCAGAAGTTACCTCTGGTACATATTCTACATAACGAACTACGTCGTCTTTGTCGATGACAACGATACCACGAGATAATAAGCGTAAGCCTTCAAGAATGAATCCATAGTTTTCACCGAAAGAAAGATCACGATGGTCAGATAATGTTTCCACTTGATCGATACCAGCAGCTCCGCACCAACGTTTTTGAGCAAACGGTAAATCTACGGATACAGTCAATACAACAACGTTTTCACCTAATTTAGAAACGTTTTGGTTGAACCAACGAGTTTGCGCATCACATACGCCAGTATCCAAAGATGGTACTACGGAAATAACTTTTACTTTACCAGCATAATCTGCCAATGTTTTTTCACCTAAACCATTGTCTAATAATGTGAAAGCAGGAGCTTTGTCGCCTACTTTAACTTCTTTGCCCAATAAAGCGATTGGGTTACCAGCAAATGTTACTACACCTGTGCGTTTTTCCATTGTATGTTCCTCCTTAAAATACGGAATAATATCTTTTGTATATTGATATTATAACATGGTACAATAAAATTAGTAAATAAACTTTATCGAAAAAAATCGAAATTATCATAGAATGGGGGTACGTATGAAAGGTTTTCACTTATTCCGATACTTTTTTAAAGAACATTCCTATAAATATATCATTGGTATCATTCTACTTCTAACAATTAATGGATTATTCTTGTTAGTGCCTACTTGGATGGGGGAAGCCATCAATACATTATATGTGGGAAAAGATGGAATTTGGCATTACGTTGGTTTGTTTGTACTGCTAGCCATTGTGATTACTGTGTTGAAATTTATTTCACGTCACATGCTCTTAGGATCTATACGCAATTTCGAGTTCTATTTACGTCGTGAGTTGTTTCGTCATGCGTTACGAATTCCTACTTCGTATTATGATGAACATGGTCCAGGAAAAGTTATGGCTTTGATGACAAATGATGTAACCTCTTTACGTGTGTCTCTGGGATTAGGGGTTATGTTATTTGTAGATGCCTTATTCTTTGGGGTCATTGCATTTTGTATCCTCGTTCAAAAAATGTCCTTATGGTTAGCAGTGGTGACTATATTGCCGATGCCATTTATTGTGTATGGCATGTTGAAGCTTTCAAAACATTTACGAAGTCGTCAAAAGAAAGCACAAAGTTCCTACAGTGATGTAACAGAATATGCCCAAGAGTTATTCTTAGGGATGGCAGTCATTCGCGCATTCAATAAAGAATATACAAGCTGGAAACGTTTTACCAAAGTAAATGCAACCAACTATGAAAATAATCTAGATGTGGTGCGGATTGATTCCTTATTGACTCCATTAACATATATGGCACCCTTTGTTTGTTATGCACTTAATATGTATGTATGTGGTCAAGCTATCATCAATGGAGAACTAACAGTAGGCGAATTTGTGGCGCTTAACGGCTATGTCATGCTTGTTATAGGACCTATCATGGCAATTGGCTCTTTAACATCTGTATTGCAAAAAGGCTTGGCCTCCTTGGAACGAATGGAAGAGTTCTTTGAACTCCCACAGGAAGAAACTCAAGAACAAGTAGGGCGTTTACCATTAGAAGATATACATATTCAAGGGTTACATTTTGCCTATGCTACTAGTAAGGAACCAATTTTAAAAGATGTATCTATGCATATTCCAAAAGGATCGTATATTGGTATTGTTGGTGGCCCGGGGTCTGGAAAGTCTACTTTATTTAAGTTATTATTGGATATTCAGCATGCCCCTAAAGACAGTATCCATTTTGGTGCTACGGACATTCAAGATATTCCGCTTAGTACATTACGGAATAGTATTGCCTATGCATCATCCACGCCTTCTTTACTAAGTGTATCCATTCGAGATAATATTCAATTTGGTTATACAAATGGAAAAGATTTGTCAATGACTATTGAAGAAGCTGCTCAACGGGCGGGTTTGTTTAGAGATTTAGAGGAACGTATTGAAGGGAATCGTAAGTTTGATAACCTAGAAGAAGGTGGTACTGATGTATCTGGAGGACAACGACAACGAATTTCTTTGGCTCGTGCATTCTTTAAAGATGCTCCCTACTTGCTTTTAGATGATGCTTTCTCTGCTTTAGATGCTCATAGTTTATGTCATATCTTAGATACATTGCGATCTAATACAGAACAAACTATTATATGCATTTCACAGCGTCTAGAGGCCTTAGAAGATGCAGATTGTATTTATGTGTTCCACGAAGGTCATATCGTTGAATCCGGTACGCATTCAGAATTATTACAACAAAAGGGTATGTATCATCAGTTGGTGATGTTGCAAAAGCGAGGAGATAGCCATGAGAACTAAACAAAAAACAGATTACCATGTGCTACTGCATTTGTGCACATTTATCAAACCCTATATGGCTTATATGTGTATTGGCGTTTGTATGTTGCTGTTAGTGCTCGGTGTACAACTAGTACGACCAGTTATTATGAAAGAATTTATCGATGTTGGTGTGGCAACTAAAGATATGGGGCTCATAACGAATTATGCAGTGGCCTATATTGGATTAATATTGTTTGGAATGATTGCATTAGGTGTTGAAAACTATGCTTTGCAAAGTTTTGGACAACGTATCATCTATGATATTAGAAATAAAATTTTTGAAAATATATTAACTATGAGTCCTAGAGAGTTTACGGCATATCCTGTAGGAAATTTAGTGACAAGAGTTACCAATGATACAGAGTCGATTCGCACCTTATACACAGAGGTTCTCGTAAAAATAAGTAGTAGTATCTTTCAGATTATTGGCATTTTAGTGTTTATGTTTCTTATAGATACTACATTGGCTACCATAGTGTTACTATTAGTGCCTGTATTTACAGGCGTTATCTTTATCTATCGTAAGTATGCTAGAAAAGCTTTCAGAGGTGTTCGTAGTAAGGTAGCAGCATCCAACGCATCCGTACAAGAAATGTTGAATGCGATTTTGATGATTAAAACCTATGTAGGTGAAATTATCATGGAAAAAAGCTACGATAAGGTAAGTCGAGAGTTTCTGGAGGCAGGTCTATTTGAGGTAAAAACATTTGCTATTTTTAGGCCAATTGTAGATGGATTATTTTTTGTAGCTCTGATTGCTATTTTTACTGTAACTGGATATTTTGATTCTATTACGGAGGCAGGCACTGTATTTGCATTTTTACAATATATTAATCGGATTTTTGAACCTATTAAAGAAATTGCTGAAAAATATGGTAACTTACAGTCTGCCTTAGCAGGAGCAGAACGCATTTTACCTATGTTGGAAAGTGAAACTAAGCAGGTACAAAAGAATATTGTGATACCAAAAGAATTTTCTGCGATTCATTCTATCGAGTTTGATCATGTCTATTTTTCTTATGATGGAACAGAAAATTACGTATTAAAAGATATTAATTGGTCCTTACAGGAGGGAGAATTCTTAGGAATAGCAGGTCCATCCGGTGGGGGTAAGTCCACTATGATGCAATTATTACTTGGTTTTGAACAGCCTACGAAAGGATGTATTCGTATTAATGGACACGATTTGAGTACGTTGGACCCAAGAATTATACGCCAATCTATGGGTTATGTATTCCAAGACTCCCATTTGTTTAAAGGTTCTATTGAAGAAAATATTTCCTTATTTGATAGTTCTATTACAGAAGACATGGTAAAAGAAGCTGCTAAACGGGCTCACTTGGATAGTTCCGTACAGCGTTTGGAAGAGGGATATCAAACACCTGTGGGTTATTTAGGCTCCTTACTTTCACAGGGACAACGTCAATTATTGTCCTTAGCTAGAACCTTGGTACAGAATAAATCATTATTAGTATTCGATGAGGCTACTTCCAATATAGATAGTCATACAGAAGAATTATTACAACAATCGATTGCAGATATGAAAGGTGAAAAGACGATGATTGCCATAGCACACCGGTTATCAACCTTACGTGATGCTACAAAAATTATTGTCATATCTGATGGTGAAATTGTAGAACAAGGTACCTTGGAGGAAGTGTTAGATAAACAAGGTTTGTTCTATCAATTATGGAATGCATAAAGAAAGGGTAATATGGAAGAAATTACTTCACGAGATAATAAAAAAATTAAGCACATTGTACAATTATATAAACGAAAATATCGTACTACGCATCAGGAATTTGTAGCTGAAGGATATCGTACTGTAATGGATATATTGCCTACTGGTACAATACGGTATGTCATTGTCAACATAGAATCCATAAAACAGGAACAGTTAAATCTATTGCTATCTTTATGTGACACCTATGATGTTCAGGCATTTTCCATTTCAGATACCCTATGGAAAGGGATTGAAACAACAGTTCATGGGCAAGGTGTCATTGCTGTAGTATGTCAAAAAGTACGACGATTAGAAGATTTTCGTGTAAAAGAGAATGGTTTATATGTACTTATTGATGGAGTACAAGATCCAGGCAATTTAGGAACTTTAATACGAACTGCTGTTGGTGCTGGTGTAGAAGCTATGTTCTTAACGTCTAATACGGTAGATATATACAATGAAAAAACAGTACGTAGTACTATGAGCGGATTGTGTAAATTACCGATTTATACAAATGTCACAAAAAATGAGGTAGTAAAGCTTATAAAAGAGCAAGGAATTACACTGTATGGAACCGTATTAGAAGAAAGCGTAGATTATGGACAACCAACCTATGAAGGGTCCACAATGATTGCTTTAGGAAATGAAGCAAATGGTATTACAGAGGATATATTACAGTTGGCTACACAGCGAATTTCTATCCCCATGTATGGTCCCATGGAATCTCTGAATGTTGCCATAGCTGGAGCTTTGTGCATGTATAAAGTACAAGAAAGAAAACTTTGTCTATCCAAATAGCAATAATTTTGGTAGAATAAGAATACAATTATCCATTTAGTGCGTACAGGAAGGTAACTATGAAACGTCTAATTGTGAATGCAGATGACTTTGGTTTACATCCTCTTATTAATGAAGGAATCTTAGAAAGTCATCAACAAGGAATAGTAACAAGTACGTCTTTATTGGCATCTGGAGACTATTTTCAAGATGCCTTATCATTAGCTAAGACAATGCCCACACTCGGCGTGGGATTGCATGTTTGCTTAGTCGGTGGTCTTTCACCTGTTTGTGATCCTAAAGAAATTCCAAGTCTACTGATAGATGGTAAATTTCCTATGACACACACGGAATTTATAAAACGCCTTTTCAAAGGACAAGTAAAAGGTTCTGAATTGCGAAAAGAAATTGAAGCACAATTTCAAAAAGTAATGTATACAGGATTACCTATTACACATGTAGATGGACATCAACATATGCATGTACTACCACAAGTATTGCCTATAGTGGCAGAACAAATGAAACGGTATGGATTAACTAAGATTCGAATGCCCGATGAAACACCATTTTTATTGAATGGTGTGTCTTCACTAGGTCGTTGGATTGGTAAAGTAGGACTAACTGTGATTACACAACAAGCCTATACTAGATCTCGTGATTTTGGATTTTCATCGCCCCTATATTTTTGGGGAATGATGAATGGTGGTCAACTGAAAGAAGAAGCTTTATTAGCAATTTTAAGAAAGGTTGCTAGTAAACAAGGAGTCCATGAAATTATGACACATCCTGGTAAAGATAATAGGACACTCCGATCCTTATATGATTGGGGGTATCATTGGGATGAAGAACGATTTGCAATGACATCGGCTAGAGTAAAAGAATATATTGGTGCTCATAATATTAGTCTCATCCATTATGGACAATGGACTGAAGGAGACCCTTCATGAGCACCATGGTAAAGCGAGGAATATTAATTGGATTGTTGCTCTTGATTGTGTCAGGGATAACGATTTATTTTACAATTGATTTAGATTCATTGGCTACGCTAGGTACATTTAATCTTACATCTTTATTGTTGGCAATGGTAGCACTTGCTTTAGGTATGTACTTTGATGGATTGCGCCTGCAACGATTAGTACGTATGGGTGGATATAATTTATCCTTGATTGCCATTCTACGAGTTATTTTTGGTAATTATTTTATGGCCATGCTCACACCTGGTGCTAGTGGTGGTGCGGTGGCACAGGCTTTAATTTTACGGTCCTATCATGTACCTATTGGCACTGCCGCTCCGATCGTATTAGTGCGAACCGTATTTTCCATATTATTTCTAATTGTTATGTTACCGATCATTTTGGTAACGGAACCAATCGAAGTACCATATATAACTAACACACAATTATTAGGTATATCGATTTTTGTTGTGATTTCAACATTTATGGGAATGTATTTACTACAAACGCGACTCATGAAACGCTTGGTAACTTGGATATGTAAGATGATGAAGAAAGGAAATCCGAAAGGTTGGCTCATCAAGTTAGATGAATTTAATAGGGGACTTAGTTTATTATATGCAAACCCTATGCAATCTTTTATCGTTTTTATTGAGTCTGCATTGAGCTTATTATTCTTATATGCGATAGCGCCAGCTTTGATGTATGCGTTTACTTCAGATATTAGCATTGTTGAAATTTTAAATCGCATGATTTTATTAAATTTAATTTTATATTTTGCACCCACACCAGGTGGAACAGGAGTTGCTGAAGGATTATTTGTGTATTTATTCGCCTCCTTTGTACCAATTGGAACAGTGGGGCTAGTTGCAGTGGCATGGCGGATTGTTGCAGAATATGTTCCATTTTTTATCGGTATGTATTCCGTATTTACTCTATATGGACAACACATGGCAAGTTCCGTTTCCACTAGTAGTGAAGAGGTGTAGTTATGGCTGTGAAAGGCAAAAAAGACAAATTTTATTTAGTGAATGAAGTAATCTTACCAGAAGCGATTAAAAAAACAATTAAAGTAAAATCTATTTTACAACTAGGAGAGGCTAAAACAATTAATGAAGCTGTTGAAAAAATGGATTTAAGTCGTTCTGCCTATTATAAATATAAAGATTATGTATTTCCATTTTATGAACTTTCACAAGGTAAAATTGTATCAATTAACGCACTGATTTCTAATGAGTCTGGTATGTTATCTAATATTTTACGGATTATTGCAGATTATAATGGCAGTGTGTTAACAATTAATCAGAATTTACCGCTACAAGGTGTAGCACATGTGAATATTTCCTTTGAAACGAAGGAATTGACATTACCAGTAGAAGATGTTTTGCACGAAGTACGACAATTAGAGGGAGTTATTAAGGTGGAACTAATTGGTCAAGCCTAGTGCCTAAGGAGATTTAGAATGAAGCAAGGCGTAAAGATTGCCCTCTTGGGTTTTGGTACAGTTGGACAGGGTACAGTTGAACTATTGACTAAAAATTTAGATGTCATACAAAATCGTATTAGTGTACCTGTGACTGTAGATAAAATTTATGTGAGAAATCCAGATAAATATAGTCATGTTGCACTACCTGCAACAGCTACGTTTGTAACAGATTATAAAGAAATTCTACAGGATTCATCTGTAGATATTGTAGTAGAAGTAATGGGTGGTACCACCTTTGCCCGTACCTGTATTGAAGAAGCCATTATTGCTGGAAAACATGTGGTGACTGCCAATAAAGATTTATTAGCTGAGGCTGGTCCTTATTTAATGGAGCTAGCTACAAAGCATCATGTTGATTTGCGCTTTGAAGCGAGTGTGGCAGGGGCGATTCCAATCATCCGCGCCTTATATGATTCCTTCGGAAGTAACCAAATTACTGAAATTATGGGCATTTTAAATGGAACTACTAACTTTATTTTGTCTAAGATGAGTGAAGATGGATTAGGCTATGAAGAAGTTCTAAAAGAAGCACAAGATCTTGGCTATGCAGAAGCAGATCCAACATCGGATGTGGAAGGCTATGATGCTGCACGTAAATTAGCTATCTTAGGGTCTATCGCATTTAATAAACGCATCTTCTTTGAAGATGTAAGTTGTGAAGGGATTACGCAAATTGATGCTAGTGATATCCAATTTGGTAAAGAGTTTGGCTATACTATTAAGTTATTAGGCATTGCAAGAGAAACGAAAAAAGGTTTGTCTTTAAATGTACATCCAGCCTTTATTGCCAATACACATCCATTAGCCTCTGTACGGGGTTCTTTTAACGCTGTGTTCTTACGTGGCAACGGTTTTGATGAGGCTATGTTCTACGGTCGTGGAGCCGGTAGTTTACCAACAGGTAGTTCTATCGTGAGTGACGTCATGGAAGTAGCTCGTAATATTGTGCAAGGTAAAACAGGGGAAATGAAGCAGTTCTATTATTCGCAAAAAACAATGTATAGTTCTAGCAAAATTGAATCTGCTTACTATATTCGTATGACAGTGGATAATTCTACAGGTGTATTGGCGAAAGTAGCCACAAAGCTAGCGGAGCAACGCATTTCGGCTCATTCTGTGATCCAGCGCAAAGCAGATAACGATACTGCCACATTAGCGATTATTACGTCTAAATGCCCACACGCATACATTCAAAATTTAATCGATTCTTTCAACCATTTACGGGTCGTTAGAGAAGTGGGTAGTGTGATCCGCATCATGGTTGAATAAAGGAGTTTTCATGAAATCTATTACGGTACAAGTACCGGCTACGAGTGCCAATTGCGGTCCAGGATTTGATTGTCTTGGAGTAGCATTAAATTTGTATAATGTATTTACTTTTGAACCGGATAAAGAGGCCACATCTCATACATATACCTTTGAAGGGTTTGGGGCGGACTTATTGGAACAAGAAGACCATAGCCAAAATCTAGTGGGTATTGCCATGGAAAGGGTATTTAAAGAAGTGAATGCTGCACCTGTTTATGGTCGTATTCATTCGAATACACAAATTCCACCATCAAGGGGTCTTGGCAGTAGTTCTACTGCCATTGTGGGTGGGTTGCTATTAGCCAATGCCTATTTACAAGAACCTTTAAATAAAGATCAATTATTGCTCATTGCCAATGATATGGAAGGGCATCCTGATAATGTAGCACCAGCTATTATGGGAAATTTAGTCTGTGCTGTTGGTGGGAATGATACAGTATTCCATTCCCATATCGATGTACCAAGTAATTTAACCTTTGCTGTAGTGGTACCAGAAGTGATTGTAGAAACATCGTATGCACGAAGCGTATTGCCAACGGAGTTAAGCTATAAAGAAGCTGTTGCCAATGTAGGATTTGCCACATTATTTGTAGGATCCATGATACAAAATAGGATGGATAATTTGTCTGTAGCATTACAGGATTATCTACATGTACCGTATCGTAAAACCTTGATTCCTTATTGTGATGATGTATTTACTGCAGCTAAGAATCATGGGGCCTATGGGTCTACTATTAGTGGTTCAGGTTCTACCTTAATTGCCTATTGTTCTCCGGAACATGCAGTGACAGTGGCAGATGCTATGAGTTCTGTCTTTATGAATCACGACATTGACTGCCGTCGCTTTGTGCTTCATGCAGACCGTGAAGGTGCTAAAGTTGTGAAAATTAAATATGAGTAGAACACTTCATGATTCTTTTACATTTTGTATGCTATACTAAGTATATACATTCTATAAAAAACTAAGTAGGAGGAATACATGAACAACATAAAAACAGCAGCCTTGTTGGCATTATTATCAGGATTATTAATGGTGATCGGTCAAATGGTCGGAGGTCACTCAGGAATGATACTGATGTTTATTATTTCTTTAGGTATCAACTTCTATACCTATTGGAATAGTGCATCTATGGTACTACGTGCGTATGATGCAAAAGAAATTAACGAGCAAAATAATCCTACCATCTTTAATATTGTAAAAAAACTAGTTCATAATGCAGGGTTACCGATGCCAAAGGTGTATATTATTGAATCGGAAGTACCTAATGCATTTGCTACAGGTCGCAACCCAGAACATGCAGCAGTGGCTGTGACAACAGGTATTATGAACTTATTAACAGATGATGAAATTGAAGGTGTACTGGCTCATGAACTCTCTCATGTGAAACATAGAGATACATTAATTAGTACTATTGCAGCCAGTATGGCAGGATTTATTGCTATGGTGGCGAATATGTTACAATGGGCAGCTATTTTTGGAGGCCGTGATGATGAGGAGAATTCTAATCCTTTAGCATTACTTGGCACTATTATTTTAGCCCCATTGGCAGCTAGCTTAATTCAAATGGCTATTTCACGTTCTCGTGAATATTTAGCAGATGAAGAAGGGGCAATGATGAGTAGAAAGCCATTATCCTTAGCATCCGCATTAGCCAAAATTGAACATTATGCTAAATTTGGTGTGCTTCCTGGTCAAAGCGAAAGCCGCGTATCATCTACAGCACACATGTTTATCATTAATCCTTTAAGTGGAATTTCTTCCACTATGACTCAATTATTTAGTACGCATCCATCTACAGAAAGTCGTATTCAACGTTTGCGTGACATAGCGAGTCGTATATAAAGGGAGCAATGCACATCTTATGTTACAGAGATCGTAAGGTTTCTAGTTGTTAAGGAGGTATACTATGGCAAAAGTGTACACGAAAACAGGCGATGCAGGTTCTACTGGGTTATATACTGGTGAACGTGTAAGTAAAGCATCTCAACGTGTTTGTACGTATGGAACAATTGACGAGGCACAAGCCTTTCTTGGAGTAGCTCGAGCGTACTCTGACAAAAAGGTAGTACAAGACACATTATTGCAACTTGAGAAAGAACTATGGATGATTATGGCTGATATCTCTAGTTTAGGACAAGAAGCTACTATTACAGATGAGCATGTGACTAATTTAGAACAGATCATCGACAAATTTGATGAACAATTAGAGCCATTATCTAAATTTATTTTACCTGGTGATAGCAAAACATCCAGTTTCTTGCACTTAGGTCGTACCATCGTTCGCCGTGCAGAACGAGACCTATGGAAGTTAGGAGAAACAGAAGAGATTCATATGTCGAATCTTCGCTATTTGAATCGTTTATCCGACTTGCTATTTATCTTAGCTCGCGTAGAAGATGAAGTGAAATAGTATACGATATAAAAGGAGGTACTCCATGTTGGGTACCTCCTTTTAGTATCTCTTAGATTATTTCTATCAAATCTTCTTGGATGTGCTATAATACTATATATGTAGCTACTGTGATTAATGTTGTACCTCTTGTACATCTACAGTTTTGTTTAGCACATCTTCAGGGCTTGGATAGAAGAAATAAATCTGATCGATTTCGTTTTTAAATTTTTCTCGGATGTGTACGGATAATAAGGTTTCAAACTGAATGATATCTTCCGATTCCATCACAGCGTCTTCTACCAATACAAATAATTGTGGATCTGCTTTTGGTGCATTGGGTGGTAAACGATCTGGTGAAAGTGGAACATTTACGATAATGCGTACAGAGGCTACATAATTTCCATTTTGATCTTTAATGGCTGCACGATAGGTATTTTCCCATAGAGTGGCCATTAATTGAATGTCTAAATTTAATAATTCCATAGTTGTCTCCTTTATAATGAACGTATAGTACATATGATAACTGATAAAGGGCAACTTTGTATAGGTATACTATGAAAAATCGTATCATATTTTGTACAGGTGGCGCTCGTAGTGGCAAAAGTGAGTTTGCAGAAACACTAGCTTTATCTAAAGAGGGACAAAAAGGATATATTGCTACAGGGCAAGCTTATGACGAAGAGATGAAACATCGTATTCATTTACATCAAGAACGACGGAAAATGGTTTGGAACAATTATGAAATCCCTTGTGCCATAAGTAAAGAGATTCAAAAAATATTAGATGAATGTTCTGTGGTATTAGTAGATTGCTTAACGATGTGGACTACTAATCTATTATTAGAAGATGGTGAATTTACATCTCAGGAAGATATAAATTGCCGTGAAAGAGCTATACTTTCAGAAGCACAAGCTGTACTTGATGTGATTCGATCCTACAAGGGAGACAACGAAAAGACGGTTATTTTTGTGACCAATGAAATTGGCTTAGGGATTGTACCAGAGAATAAATTAGCTCGTATTTTTAGAGATATTATGGGACGTGTCAATCGAATGGTAGCAGCAGAGGCTGATGAAGCGTATATAACAATCAGTGGTATGACAATAGATATAAAAGTATTGGAGGTAAGCAACCATGGCTAAAAAAATTATGTTTCAAGGTACCAGTTCTAATGTAGGTAAAAGTATTTTAGCTACAGCAATGTGTCGCATTTTACATAATAAGGGATATAAAACAGTACCTTTTAAAGCACAAAATATGGCGTTAAATTCCTATGTTACCAAAGCAGGGGATGAAATTGGGCGAGCCCAAGTAGCGCAAGCGGAAGCAGCAGGTCTAGAGCCTATTGTACAAATGAATCCCGTTCTATTAAAACCTACAGGCAATCAGTCCTCTCAAGTTGTGTTAATGGGCAAACCGGTAGGTGTGTATAGTGCTAGAGAATACCATACAAAATACTCCTTAACAGCCTTAGATAAAGTAAAAGAAAGTTTACAATATCTTGATAATAATTTTGATATGATTGTCATTGAAGGCGCCGGTAGTCCAGCTGAAGTTAATTTAAAAGCTAATGATATTGTGAATATGCGAGTGGCAAAATTAGCTAATGCCCCTGTTATGCTTATTGCAGATATTGATCGTGGTGGTGCTATTGCCTCTGTTGTAGGCACATTACAGTTATTGGAGCCAGATGAAAGAGATCTAGTAAAAGGGATTATCATTAATAAATTCAGAGGTGATGTCACATTATTACAACCCGCATTGGATTTTATTGAAGAAAAAACAGGTAAAAAAGTAGTAGGTGTAGTACCGGCGATAGAAAACCTTGATATTGATGAAGAAGATTCTGTAGCATTAGAAAGTAAATATCGAGGCGTATCTAAGGAGATTACGATTGCGGTCATGCAAACTCCTAAAATTTCCAACTTTACAGACTTTGATGCTCTTGCCTATGAACCAGATGTATCAGTCCGTTTTGTGAAACAAGGGGAGCCAATTGGACATCCAGATATGGTAATTTTACCAGGCTCTAAAAATACATTAGCTGACTTATCGTACTTGCAGGAGCATGGCTATGATAAAGATATCCACGACTTAGCAAATGCTGGGGTGCCTGTATTGGGTATTTGCGGTGGTAACCAAATGCTGGGAGAAATGCTTTATGATCCAGAAGGGATTGAAGGGGATATTCCTGAATTAAAAGGCTTAGGTTTGCTTCCAACCGCTACGACTATGAAAACTGAAAAATTAACACATCAAGTTTGTTTTGATGTAAAGGATTTATCTTTCTTAGGTACTAACTATAGTGGTGAAAATCTTGTAGGCTATGAAATCCATATGGGAGATACACAGCCAGTAGGACCGGGAGAACGTTGTTTCCATATTCAAAAGCGTAGTGATGCTAAGGTAGATGTAATCGATGGTTTTGTCACTAGTAATGGTCAAGTGATGGGCACATATATTCACGGCATTTTAGATAATGATGGATTACGTCGCTCAATCTTGAATGCATTGCGTACAAAAAAAGGATTAGAGCCATTAGATATTGTATTCCGATACTTTGAACATAAAGAAGCTGCCTATAATCGATTAGCTAAGATTGTAGAAGAACATTTAGATATGGAATATATCCAATCATTATGGGAGCAAGACTAATGGAATGGTTTTTGCACCATCTTCAATATTTTATTCCTTTAGGGGCACTTTTGTTAGATACTTTAGTGGGTGACCCTAGAAGTAAATACCATCCTGTTGTTTTAATTGGTAATTGTATTTCTTTCTATGAACATCTATTGTATAAAAAGAATACTATCGCAAAGAATCAAATACTATTAGGGATATCTACTGTATTACTAGTCTTAATGACTGTGATGCTTATTGTTACAGGACTCCTATTTATAGGAGGGACCATACATCCAATCGGATATTTCATAGTCTCCTTATTGTGCCTATACATTGCCATTAGCCCTCGGTGTTTGGCAGAGGCAGGCATAGAAATTGCTAATTTGTTGAGAAAACAAGATATATCTGAAGCACGTCGTAAAGTGGGATGGATTGTAGGTCGTAAAACTAGCGAACTTGATGAAAGTGAAATTACTCGGGCCACCATAGAAACAGTAGCGGAAAATACAGTGGATGGCATTATTTCCCCACTATTTTGGTTTGTCTTATTAGGTCCATGGGGAGCTATTGGATACCGAGCTATTAATACGATGGACTCTATGTTAGGCTATAAAAATGACCGCTATTTATACTTTGGTCGTTTTGCAGCCCGCTTAGATGATGTAGTTAATTATATTCCTGCACGTATTACTTGTGTTTTATTTGTGATAGCTTCTTTTCTCTGTGGCAAAGATTGGAAACATGCCATTCGTATAGCCACTCGTGATGCGCATAAACATCCTAGTCCTAATGGAGGCTATGCCGAGGCTCCCGTAGCAGGGGCTTTACATATTCGGTTAGGTGGACAAAATGTGTATCATGACAAAGTCACCTTTCGGGCCTATATGGGAGACCCTATAACATCTATGGTAGGGAAACACATTTATCAAACTATATATTTGATGTATACTGTTTCTATCTTGGGTGTTGCGTTAACAATGGTCAGTACATATGTAATTAATCAATGGTAGGTGGAACATGAAAGGATTTTTTGTTGGACTTCAATTTTTAACACGTTTAAAAATTATAAACCAAACAGAGTGGAAAGTAGAAGACTTTGGCGCATCCGTTACCTATTTTCCTTTAGTAGGACTTGTCATTGGCGCCTTTATGTGGGCATTTTATGCCTTAGCAAATTCGTATATTCCGATATCCTTACTGATGCTTATGTTAGTTATCTTTGAATTTCTATTTACTGGTGGACTTCATGCAGATGGATTTATGGATACCTGTGATGGCTTATTTTCAGGACGAGATCGGGAACGTAAATTAGAGATTATGAAAGATAGCCGAGTAGGGAGTAATGGAGTAGTAGGCTTTGTATTTTTAACCCTTTTAAAATGGCAACTATTAGTTAATTTACCAATCTATGTAGTCCCTTTAGTCTTGGTCAGTATGCCTCTGTTAAGTCGATATACTATGGTGATTAGTATTCAAAAATTTCCTTATGCAAGACCAGAAGGAATCGGTAAATTTTTTGCAGACAATGTTCCTAAGTATGCTTTACCAGTAGCGACCCTATTAGCATTATTACCTATATTGTATTATGAGTGGTTATATGTATACTTATTTGCTATTGCCCTCTTAGTTAACCTTATCCTTAACTCCTATGTGACAAAACATTTAGGAGGGACTACAGGGGACACGTATGGATTTGTATGTGAATTATCAGAAATTTTTATCATTTTAGGCGCAATTATTGTAAGTGTTATATAAATGAAAGGAGGAAGTAGAGTTGGCATTTTATGTAAGAACGCCAGGCACTTGTGGAGAATTTATTCAAGGCTCCATAAAAGGACAACGATTTCTAGTAACCTGTCCTATTAATCGCTATTCCTATGCCATTGGTGATGTACAATATCCACTTCCTCTTTCATCGATTTCTTTACAGTCAAAGGCCTATCAAGCGTACATCACGGTACTGGATACATTAGGAATCGATCGATCTACGGCGAAGCCCGTATATTTACATTCCGATATTTTACAAGGCAAAGGATTGGCTTCTAGTAGTGCAGATATTAGTGTAGTAGCTATGGCTACAGCAAAAAGTCATGGCTACGATCTTTCTATGGAGCAATTGGCCTCAATCTGCTTATCAATCGAACCTACAGATGCACCTTTTTACCCTGGAATTGTTCAATTTGATTATCTAAATGGTACCTGTTGTGAATTATTAGGCACATGTCCACCGATCCGTATCGTCATGTTTGATGAAGGAGGTACCATTGATACAGTTCAATTTAATCATCAAAAAAATTTAGATTTGTTAATTGATGAAAAAGAAGAGTTGATGGTAGAAGCTTTAGCAAAATTTAAAGAAGGTATACATAAGCATAATGTGAAACTTATCGGTGAAGCCTCTACCATTAGTTCTTTTGGTAATCAACGTATTTTGCAGAAGCCAAATTTATATGCTTTGCATCAAATTGGTATAGAGTGTAATGCCATCGGAACGATTATTGCTCATAGTGGAACTGTACTGGGTTTGCTATTTCCTCCAGATTCACCAAGCGTTGTACACTGCTTGCAACGAGTAAAACAGGAATTGCCAAATCTTACCTTCATGGATATAGTGGAAACTACGAATGAGGGAATTACTTTCATGGAACGATAAAGGAGGTTATCATGGTAAAAACAACGAATGTACATGGTGGCAATGTGCATAAAGCAAGTCGACTATTACATACTTCCTTAGATCAGATTTTAGATTTTAGTGCCAATATTAACCCCTTGGGAATGAGTGCCAAGGGGATGGATGCTATGAATGAGGCATTTCAACATGTGATACATTATCCAGATCCAGACATGACGAACCTTTTTGCTATCACATCCGAATTGTGGGATATGCCAAAAGAACGCATTGCTTTCGGTAATGGTGCAGCTGAATTAATCTATGCCATATGTCGATTGCCCGAAATAGAAGCTGTGTATGTGCCAGCTCCTGGATTTTCAGAGTATAGCCATGGTGCTCATTCGTGTGGCCTACCAGTCATAGAATATGCATTACAATTTGATGCGGACGTATTCTCTTTTTCGTATCCGTTGGAACAAATGCTATATGATTTAAGTCAGACCCAAAATTATTTGGTGTTTATTGGTAACCCCAATAATCCTTGTGGAACTTTATGGAAACATCGAAGTCGCGAACTATTTGAAGTCTGCAAGAAAAATGGTCACTATCTAGTGTTTGATGAGTCATTTATTGATTTTTTAGGGAATGACTATTCTATGCGAAACTATGTAAAAGAGTATGACAATGTGATTGTTGTACATTCTTTAACTAAGTTTTACGCAGTTCCTGGTTTACGGATTGGGGCGATGATGGCAAACCCTATGATTATACAATTTATCAAAGATCATATTCCTGCTTGGTCTGTAAACCATATAGCTCAAATATACAGCGAAGAGGCTCTACAAGATATAGATTATGTACAAAAGACTCGTAAAGTACTAAAAACAGAAAAAGAATGGTTATACAATGAACTTACAAAGATAGAACCGTTACTGTGCATTGAACCATCTGTGAATTATATTCTTTGTCATCTAGATGATCAGTATTATTTAGAAAATATGATTCAGCACTTGTATCATCAATCTATATTAATTAGAGACTGCTCTCACTATACTGGGCTAGGCCCCAATTGGTTTCGTATGGCTGTCAAAACAAGAGAGCAAAATGAACAATTATTACAAGCTTTACGAGCATATTTTATATTACAATAGGAGATACTATGATACAAATATACTTTGTTCGCCATGGTGAAACGGATTGGAACCATCTTGGGAAGCACCAAGGGTTCAGCGATATACCTTTAAATGAAAAAGGTATGGCCCAAGCTGTGGATGTGGGTGATGCCTTACGAGATGTTCATTTTGATAGAGCTCTCGTTTCCGACCTAGTACGAGCTAGGGTTACGGCTGAAGAAATTCTAAAAGGTCGATATATTCCTACCACTTTTACAGAAGGATTACGAGAAATTAACTTTGGAGACTGGGAAAGCTTAACATATTCTGAAATTAATGAACGTTGGCCTGGCCAAATTGAAGCCATTTATGAAGATCCATCACAGAAATCAATTCCGAATGGGGAGACTGTAGAAATGGTGCAGGAGCGTGCCTATACTCGTTTATTAGAAGAGCTAGTCCGTATGGAAGATGGAGAACGGTTATTGGTAGTTTGTCACGGAGGAACCATACGCACATTGTTATGTGCATTAACTGGTATTCCATTAAACTGTTTATGGAGGTTAGCACAGGGGAATACAGCCGTTAGTGTGGTGGATTTCTGGGCTGACCAATCTCCTTATAATCGTATTTGTATATTAAATGATACATCGCATACTCATGTGAGAGAAGGTGGTTACGGTGAGGATTGATAAATTTTTAGCCCATAAGGCTTTTGGTACAAGAAAAGAAGTACATGATTTAATTAAACAGGGTCTTGTAAAGGTAAATGATAGTATTGTTAAGAAAAAAGACATGCATATCAATCCTGATGTAGATGTGGTTACGGTTCAAGATCAAGTTGTACAAGCACAATTAGAGTATTATATTAAATTTCATAAACCAGCTGGATATGTAACAGCTGTAGAAGATTCTACAGATCCTACTATTATGGAGTTACTCCCTGAAGAGTTTCAAACTTTGAAAGTATTTCCTGTAGGACGGCTTGATAAAGATACAGAAGGGTTATTATTATTAACCAATGATGGGCCTTGGGCTCATAAAATTATTCATGGCAAAAAAAATATTGGTAAAACTTACTATGTTGAATATAGTGGCACATTGTCCGAGGAAGGTATTCGTCGCATCCAAGAAGGTATGGTGTTAGGGGATGGTACAGAATGTAAACCAGCACAATTAACTTTACACAACGATGAAAGTGTGATGAATGAGTCTGGTGAACTTATTCACTCCTGTGAGTTGACGATTTACGAAGGAAAATATCATCAAGTGAAACGTATGATTGGTGCCTGTGGTGGAACAGTAACGTATTTACAACGCATTGCTATTGATAGCATTACACTTGATTCTATTGAAGAAGTGGGAGCTTTTACAGATTTAACAGCCGAAGAAAAAGAAATTGTTTAATCGAATCTATTCAATTTGTCATAACTATGCATTATATGGTATCATTAGTTGATGCTTTTTAAGGAGGCGAGACGATGAATGGATTAGTCGCTTTGCAAGCATTCCTAACAGAAGAAACATATGAAGGAGCCATCCTCATTAGTCCTATCAACTTACATTACTTTGCCGGATTTACAGGGACCACTGGAGTGGCATTTGTAACCCCTGACAAAGCCTATATGATAACGGACAGTCGTTATACAGAACAGGCTAAAGAACAATGTGAAGGGTATGAGGTCATCCAGTATACGGGGGATGTGTATGATACTATCAAGAGTATACTAGCTTCCTCCAAGATTAGGTTATCCACATGTTGCTTTGAAGGAAATTATATGAGTGTTGATGTATTTCAAGAAGTTTGTGATACATTAAACGAAACAGAATTTTTATCCTTTGACTTTGCTAGTCTTCGTATTGTAAAACGCGAAGATGAACTACAATGTTTGCGTCAAGCATTTCGAATTGCTGATGAATCATTTGCAGCTATGTTGCCACAATTAAAGGTGGGGATGACTGAAAATGAGGCTCGCATCATTTTAGAAACTGAAATGTTACAACGTGGTTCTAGAGAGCCATCTTTTACAACTATTGTAGCATCGGGCTATCGTTCTAGTATGCCTCATGGGGTAGCTAGTGATAAAGTGATGGAACGAGGCGATTTTGTTACCTTTGACTTTGGTGCTATGTATAGCGGATATCACTCTGATATGACACGAACCATTGTGTTAGGTAAAGCTAATGATGAACAAAAGAAACTCTATTCTATCGTACTAGAAGCACAAACTCGAGGCGTTGCTTTTATTAAAGAAGGCGTAACCGGCGCTGAAGTGGATGCAGTATGTAGAAATTATATTAAAGAACAAGGTTATGGATCTAATTTTGGTCATGGTACAGGGCATGGTGTTGGTTTAGATATCCATGAATTGCCAGTGGCATCGCCCAAATCAAAAGATGTATTAACTGAGAATATGGTAGTTACTGTAGAACCTGGTATATATATAGCAGGTCATATGGGATTGCGTATTGAAGATACAGTTATAGTTACTAAGGAGGGCTGTGAAATACTCACAAAAACTCCTAAAGATTTAATAGAACTAGATGTGTAATGGAGGGATTTACAATGATTTCCAGTAATGATTTTCGTCCAGGCGTAACTGTCGAACTTGACGGTAATGTATGGCAAGTAGTTGACTTTCAACATGTTAAACCAGGTAAAGGTGCGGCTTTCGTACGTGCTAAATTAAAAAACCTACAAACAGGTGCAGTAGTAGAGCGTACTTTCAATGCTGGTGAAAAAGTGCCTAAAGCTCATGTTGATC
>CAUQIT010000016.1:0-53363 GCA_963518505.1 uncultured Veillonella sp.
GGCTTATGTTTACTTCTTTCGAAGTAATTACCTTACATTGTTCAGTTTTCAAAGAGCAACTTTGTCATTCACAACACTGTGTTGTGGCGACCAGATTATAATAACAGATTCACAATTTCGTGTCAACAGTTATTTTTAATCTTTTTTAATTTCCTTCATCTATGATTTTAGGAAAATTAAAAGTGCTTGTGTCTCAAGCACTGAATGTATTATATGATATTTTTAAACATTTTGCAACCCCTTTCCCAATATTTTTTAAACAAGCATAACCACCGTATAGCTTGAGAAGAAATATATTGCTCGTTTCTAATGACACCACCAAGGAATGCCATCTTTGCGTAGAACGTTTTACTATATCCTTATTACCTAAATGCCGAAGCGCAGAAACGAGCAACATGCTCCAGAGCAAACCTAACCACTGTATCAGTTCGGGAAGGAATATGTTACTCGTTTCCAATGACACCACCAAGGAACGCCATCTTTGCGTAGAACGTTTTGCTATATCCTTATTACCTAAATGCCGAAATGCAGAAACGAGCAACATGTTCCTGAACAAGCATAACCACCGTATAGCTTGAGAAGAAATATGTTGCTCGTTTCCCTTTCACCAATCAAGCATTCTAGCAAAACAGAATAGCTTTATTAGAGACGATTTCGTGCGTCTTTTTTATTTTTCGACTTCCAAATTGCCCACAAAGATGTAGCAACGCAAATGGAGGAGTACGCACCACTTACGAAACCAACAATCATACATAGAGCAAAGTTCTTTGTTGTATCCCCACCAAAGAAGTATAAGGAGCAACATGCGAACAATACTGTAGACAATGTGTAACAAGAACGATGGATACTTTGATGGATACTTGCATTGGCAAGATCTGCAAATGTATCTGTACGTTTATGAGTATGTGTATTTTCACGAATTCGGTCAAAGATTACGACAGATTCATTCATAGAGTAACCGATAACTGTCAAAATCGCTGCCAAGAAGGAGGAATCAATTTCTAAATGGAAGAAAGAGAATATCCCTAATACCATGATAAGGTCATGGAAGATGGCTGATAAACAAGACAAAGCTACTCGATACTCAAATCGATACGTAATATATAACGCTAATGCGACGAAAGCAATTAATAAATTTGTCAATGCATGTTCTGTTACTTCGGAACCGATAACAGCGCCTACCGATTCAATACGTTTCACCGTACCTTCTGCTAGATTTTTATTCAACGCTGCTACCACAGCTTGACTTTCATTAGCCTCAAGGTTTCGAGTACGAATCATTACCGTTTTACCTTCTGATTCAGTAGCATCTGCACCAGATAATTGGATCACTGCATTTTCTAATTCAAAGGCTTTCAAATTTTCCCGTACAGCAGACACCTGTACTGGTTTGCTAAATTCCACTTCTACAATGGTACCACCTGTAAAATCGATACCAAAGTTAAATCCATACATAAACATGGAAATAATACTTAGAATAACCGCAATGGAGGAGATACTAAACCACCAACGATGACGTTTTATTACATCAAATGTCATTTTTTCTTATCTCCTTTCTTAAATGCTTCAATGGTAACAGATGGAGATACATTAGAACCATACCAGAATGGACGGTTCGTAATTTGCGCTGCAATAAGCATATGCATTAAGGTACGGCTCATGGATACCGCTGTAAACATGGATACAATAACACCTAATGCCAAGTTGATAGCGAAACCTTTTACAGGGCCACTGCCAAGGACAATTAGAATCACTGCCGTAATCATAACGGATGTATTCGCATCAAAGATCGTATCAAAAGCACGACGGAAACCAGATTCCATGGACATGCGCAATGTTTTACCTTCCACCACTTCTTCTTTGAACCGTTCAAAGATTAGGATGTTCGCATCCACGGCAACCCCCATACTGAGGATAATACCAGCTACACCTGGCAAGGTCATGGTCGCATTCAAGGCATGCGGTCCTAGAATCGCTACCAAAATTAACACAAACACTAACAAAGCGATAGTTGCCACAAATCCAGATAATCTGTATAACACAAGCATAAATGCAATGATTAAAGCAATACCAACACCAAAGGCTACGACAGATTTATCTTTGGAGTCTTGACCCAAAGTAGGACCAACTGTACGTACTTCCATAACTTCTACTTTTACAGGCAATGCACCAGAACGTAGTAAAATAGCTAAGCTTTTCGCTTCTTCCAAGTCACGGCTACCAGTTATACGAGCACTACCACCAGTAATTGGTTCGTTGACCACTGGATTTGTCAATTGCTCACCATCCAAATAAATGCCGATGTGACGACCAATATTAGCTGTTGTTAAGGCGCCGAATTTTTTCGCACCTTCATCTGTTAATTGGATATTAACGGATGCTTGTTTACCTTCTAATTGTTCTTTTGCATCTTTTAAGTCATTACCATCTAAATGGACTTTGCCATTTTCATCACGGAACTCAAGAACCGCCGTTTTACCAACTGTTTCGATGGCTTTTTGTGGATCTTTTTCACCAGGTAATTCGATAATAATACGTTTTTTACCTTCTCGTTGAATGATAGGCTCTGTTAAGCCCATTTCATTAATACGACGGCCTAAAATTTGAATAACCCGTTCTACTGCATCATCTGTAACCACGTTAGGGCCAGAATCTTGTGCTTCTAATACAATGTGAGTACCACCTTGTAAATCCAACCCTTGTTTAATGGAGTTAGCAAGTGGTCCAATGAGCCAAATAAATAGGCCTAAAATCACTGCTACTACGCCGAAAAAGCGTAAAGCTGCTTTTGTGTTCAATGGATTCCCTCCTATTCTTTATAACAATGGATACTCTCTGATGGTGTCACAATGGTGTGCATCCACTCATCATGAGGTGCCATAGGTAACATTCCTTCTGAAAGTTGGTTATCCCAGGCTATACCGATTCGTTTTTCTACAGCAATCTGTTGTAAGTATCGGTCATAATATCCAGCCCCCATTCCCATGCGACCGCCTCTATGATCAAAGGCAAGACCGGGAACGAGAATACAATCCAATTGTGTTGGTTCTACGATGTCATAGGGTTCATTTGGAATACGGATTCCCAATGTTCCCCTTGCGAGGGACTCTAAATCAGTAATCCGAACACCTACCATCTCAGTTTTGGTCACGCACACAGGCACATAAACGTACTTCCCCTGCTCCAAGGCTTTTATGATGAAAGCATCAAGATTGGCTTCCTTGGGCATAGCCAAGTACGCCATGATATGCTCTGCATCAACCACTGTAGGCATAGCCCACAGTCGATCCGCCAATTGTGCCGACCACGTAGGAACCTCTTGGACTGGTACATTGCGACGACGTTCTAAAAACTTCTTACGCAATGCCGTTTTATCCATTACTTCTGTTCCTTTCCAAGAACTTGAGCTATGGCTGTACGAGCAAATTTCATTTCCACTTTTTCAGATACTTGTAATACTAATGTATCTTCTGTTAAGGAAACAATTTCACCATAAATACCGCCAACAGTCAATACTTTTTGGCCTTTTTTCAGACTGTTCAATAACACTTGGCGTTGTTTTTGTTGTTTCTTTTGTGGACGATATAACAAGAAATAAAAAATCACGACCATAATCAATAGTGGTAAAATTGCTTGCCCTGTTTGTCCTTGGAAAAATTCTAAGAAATCCATAAGTCCTCCTATTTAGTAAAATATTGCCAGAACTCTTCGCGGAATGCTACAAAGCGATCCTCTAGGATAGCTTTACGCATTTGACGCATAAATTCTAGTAAGAAATATAAATTATGATACGACACCAATCGGAAAGCCAAAATTTCTTCTGCCTTATATAGATGTCGAATATAAGCTCTTGAATAGTTTTGGCATGCATAACAGCCACAACCTTCTTCAATAGGACCCCAGTCACGCATGAAAGAGGCGTTACGTAAATTCAATCGTCCTTTCCATGTCATGGCCATACCATTTCGTGCCACACGTGTTGGATAGACACAGTCAAACATATCGACACCACGAGCTACCCCTTCCACTAAACAGTCAGCAGTACCAACACCCATCAAATAACGAGCTTTATTGGTAGGCAACAATGGTGTTGTATATTCTAGTACTTCATACATCAAATCATGCGGTTCCCCTACAGAAAGGCCACCAATGCTATACCCTTCAAAGTCCATAGCCACTAACTCTTTGGCGCTTCTTTCACGAAGGTCTTTGTACATGCCACCTTGGACAATACCGAACATGCCTTGATTCTTAGAACGACGTGCCTCTTGGCAACGTTCCGCCCAACGTGTGGTCCGTGCTGTCGATGCATCTGCATATCGATGATCCGCAGGGTATGGAATACACTCATCGAATGCCATCATAATATCAGAACCTAATTGTTCTTGTACTTTCGTTGCCACTTCTGGAGATAGAAACTTTTTCGACCCATCTAAATGAGATCGGAAATTCACTCCTTCTTCGGTAATCTTGCGCAGCTTTCCTAAACTGAACACTTGGAACCCGCCACTATCGGTTAAGATGGCTTGGTCCCAGTTCATGAACTTATGCAATCCGCCCGCTTCTTCCACTAGGTCAGCGCCTGGACGCAAGAATAAATGATAGGTATTACTCAAGATAACTTGAGAGCCCATCGCTTTCAGCTCCTCTGGGGCCAATGTTTTTACCGTTGCCTGTGTCCCTACGGGCATAAACATCGGTGTTTCATAGGTTCCATGAGGAGTATGCAATAACCCTGCCCGTGCACCTGTGTGGGGACATTGTTTTTGCAATTCATATCTAATCGCCATATACACACTCCTTTATTACTTCTGTATTATAACACAACTTTCAACTTATCGAATGAACATTGCGTCACCGAAGCTGAAAAATCTATACTTTTCTCGGACTGCCTCTTCATAGGCAGTCAAACAATGCTCTCTACCAGCGAGGGCACTAATAAGCATGAGTAAGGTAGACTGTGGCAGATGAAAGTTGGTAATCAATGCATCTACCACCTTGTACTCATACCCAGGATAAATAAAGATTTGAGTCCAATCGGATCTACTCCTTATATGACCTACCTCGGTCGCTGCTGATTCTAATGTACGCACTGACGTGGTTCCTACAGCAATCACTCTTCGTCCTTCTGCTTTAGCACGATTCACCAATTCTGCAGTTTCTTCCGACACGTTATAAAACTCTTTATGCATATCATGGTCTTCAATGGATTCTGCCGACACAGGGCGGAATGTACCTAACCCTACATGCAATGTAACAAATCCAACTTGTACCCCTTTACGCTGAATTTCATCCAATAATTCTGGGGTGAAATGCAATCCTGCAGTAGGTGCTGCTGCAGATCCTTTTTCTTTGGCATATACCGTTTGGTATCTATCTTTGTCTTCTAGCTTTTCATGAATATACGGAGGCAATGGCATTTCACCAATATCATTGATGATTTCATCAAAATTACCGTTTGGCTTAAATTGAATCAACCGACCGCCAAAATCTGTATGGTCTATGACCTCCGCTTCTAAATTAGGACCAAAGGATAAGAGTTGTCCCTTTAGACATTTTTTCCCTGGCTTTACTAGGCACTCCCAAAGATGTTCTCCTTTGGGCGTCAACAGTAGTCCTTCAACTTTACCACCTGTCCCTTTTCGTTCTCCATACAATCGAGCAGGGATGACCTTGGTATTATTAAAAATTAACACATCCCCTTCACATAGTTCATCTACTATAGAGTGAAAGGATGCTTTATGGCATATTTCTCCACTTACCTTGTCCAAGGTCATCAATCGTGACGTATCCCGTGGCTCTACCGGATGTTGTGCAATGAGTTCCTCAGGTAAATCATAATTAAAATCAGATACTTTCATACTATTCCTCATCAATTGTACAGTTTCGTCAGTGCCGTACCTTGGTAATAATGTTGTAAAATCACTTTATAATAATCAGGCTGACTTGCCTCTTTTCGACTAGCCATGTCCGCCGCTCCCCACTGTGAAAGTCCCAAACCATGTCCCCAACCATATCCATGAATTGTCACAGTCTGATTCGCTTTACTAAAGATATGGTTAGCTTTTACAGAAGACCCCTGAATCCGACTCGGCGGCGTCTGACCTACATAAAAATCAAACAAGGTGGACTTCAATCCAAATATCCCTTGTACCTGTTCTCCTGTAAGCGATACAGAGCCCTTTTCACCGATAAATTTCATTGTTTTTACACGTCCTGAAACCCCTCGATCTTGTACTTTCATAGGTCGATCTACCAATGGAGATAATTCAATTTTCTGTAAGTACCCTACCGATTTACTAGCAGCCGCTAATTTCTGCTCTATACTTTGACGGCTAGTGATAACATTCCATACCGTGGTCCCTTCATGATCAGAATAATCTACTACCCCTTTTAGATAGGGTACATCATTACCCCATACATTGACACTATCTTCTGTATAGCCACCGCCATCAGAGTGAAAAAGGGCATTAATAGGTTGTCCCTGGTAGGTAATCACCATGCCATGAGTACGCTTTACCGCTGCATTTGTGCTGGCAAACTCGCTACTTTTTCCTCCATATACTTGGCCAGCCGTAGTAGTTCCAATATCATACAGATTGTTTTGTTTATTCTTCATAGAGTGTAAGGCATAGGTTCTAGCCGCCACTGCTTGCGCTTCCAGAGCTGCCGCAGACCAACTAGGTACCACTTCTTCTGGGACTACCCCTTGCACATATTGTTCTAAGCCCAATACATTGAGTACACTCATCGTTCCGGATGCATTACCATGCACAGTAATGGCTCCTCGATAGGTTTTACCTAACGTTTGTAATTCAGATCCATATCTACCTTGTACATTTTGAACGGTAATAGACGTATCAATACTATGTCCATTTATCTGTACTGAACCGCCTCCACTCGAAACTGTCACAGTCTGATTTTCTTTGATAGTTTGTACTTGATATCCACGACTATCTAGAACAACCATAGGCATAGCGCTACTAATGGAAAAAGATTGTGATCGATGCCCTAGCAACACTCGTATCACCGGTTCTCCACTAGAACCTGATTCTCGTATTGAAGCAGCTTCTACTTTTGCGGCATCTTTTTTATCTTTCCGATTAGACTCCGACACGGTCTGTTTTCCAGCATTCGATGCCTTCACCGTAGGTTTTTGAATCACTCGTTTTGGTACTGTTGGAGTTTTTCTTTCATTCGGTTTCACAAAGGTTGATTTCACCAATGTACGTTTCGGCACTTCCTTTTGCGGTGCAGCCATCCCTATAAATGGCGTACTTCCCAATAGAGCGGCCATCACTGCTATCGCCACATAGCGATATCCTACCTTTTTCATGTATCCACCTTCCTAGGGATCCCCAAGTGGTCATAGGCAGCAGGAGTGACGATACGACCGCGATTTGTTCGTGCTAATAAGCCAAGTTGCATCAAATACGGTTCATACACATCTTCAACACTTTCACGCTCCTCACTCACTGAGGCTGCAATCGTGTCTACCCCTACAGGGCCACCATCAAATTTTTCAATAATAGTACTTAAAATACGTCGGTCTATACGATCTAAACCTAGCTTATCAATATCTAAACGCTGTAATGCCTGATCTGCAATTTCTTTTGTAATCACACCATCACCCAATACTTGCGCTACATCACGAACACGTTTCAACAAACGATTGGCAATACGAGGGGTTCCTCTAGAACGACGAGCTATTTCACTAGCCCCTTCTGGATCCATATGAATATCTAAAATATCAGCAGAACGACTCACAATAAACTCTAGCTCATTTTGCTTGTAATATTCTAAACGGCTAATCACACCAAAGCGATCACGCAGCGGTGCCGCCAAAGATCCTGCTCGTGTTGTGGCACCAATTAGCGTAAATTTAGGCAATTCAATACGCACCGATCTAGCACTCGGCCCTTTACCAATAATGATATCTAAAGCATAATCTTCCATAGCAGAATATAGCACTTCTTCTACAGAGCGAGATAAACGATGGATTTCGTCGATAAACAATACATCTCCCGGTTGCAAATTGCTCAATAAAGCTGCTAAATCGCCAGCTCGTTCTATGGCTGGTCCAGAGGTAACTCGGAAGTTTACGCCCATTTCATTAGCAACGATTCCTGCCAAGGTGGTTTTCCCTAACCCTGGAGGTCCATAGAGTAAAACATGGTCCAAGGTATCTCCTCGTAGCTTGGCCGCTTCAATAAAAATATGAAGATTCTCCTTTGCCTGTGTTTGTCCAATATATTCTTTTAAATAGCGAGGACGAAGACTAAATTGCCAATTGTCTTCCTCCCGTTCTTGCATGGTTACAATTCGATTTTCTTGATCCATTCTTATCGCCCTTTACCCAATGCCGCTAACACTTGTTTTAATAAGACTGGTACTTCTTGTGTGCCATCGTAAACTTCTTGGATTACTGGCTGCACTTCTTGTGCGCTGTATCCTAATGCCATAAGTGCTTCTAGCACTTCTTCGGTAGTACCTACAGGCACTTGTTCTACTGGTGAAAGTTTTCCCGTTGGTGTGAAAGTTCCTGCAATACCGAGGCTTTCAATTTTATCTTTTAACTCTAGCACCAATCGCTCTGCTGATTTTTTACCAATACCCGGCAATTTTTGAAGCCCTTTTGTATCACCACTAATGATGAGTCCTACAAAATGTTCTGGACTTATGGCCGATAAAATACCAAGGCCCAATTTAGGTCCCACTCCGGATACGGAGATGAGCAGTAAAAATAACTCATAATCTTCCATGGTCAAAAAACCATATAGCTGAATGGCATCTTCACGAACATTAGTATACGTAAATAAACACGTTTCCTCGCCTACTTGTAATTGACTTTGCACTGAACTAGGCACGTACACACGATATCCTACATCATGAACATTGACGTACACCGCTTCCAGTAATCGATGGGTAACAATCCCTTTTATATATGCAATCATAAATTCCTCACAACTGTAAAATTTGCTTTAATGTATCCGTATGGGAACTATGGGCTGTACAGATAGCAATCGCCAAAGCATCCGCTGCATCATCAGGCTTAATTTTTTCACGAATCCCCAATAAGTTCATCGTCATATACGTTACCTGCTCTTTTGTAGCTTTCCCATAGCCCACCACAGATTGTTTTACCTGTAATGGTGTATATTCGTAAATTGGTAAGTCTTGTTGACTCGCCGCCAATAAGGTAACACCTCTCGCTTGTGCTACGCCAATACCCGTCGTTACATTACGGGCAAAGTATAATTTTTCTATACCAAATTTTTGAGGGCGAAACTCTTCTAAAATATCGCTTAACTCATTAAATATAATTTCTAACCGGCTTGCTTCTGGCATTTTTGCCTCTGTGGTTATCACTCCATAGGTAACAGGTTTTAAAGAGCTTCCTATGACATCGATGATACCATAACCACAAATCGCATAGCCCGGATCTATTCCAATAATTCGCACGCTATAACCTCTGATTTCTTTTCATTGTTCCAATCATTTAATTATAGCAAATTTATAGAACATCTGCACCTATAGTATCCCTTTTTCTAATAAGCTTACATAGATGCCATCACCAATAATAATATGATCCAACACAGGGATACCCATCACTTCTCCAGCTCTAGCAAAAATTTTAGTCACCCGTACATCATCACTACTCTCGGTAGGATCTCCTGATGGATGGTTATGCATCAAAATAATAGCCGCCGCATTGGCATCGATAGCTTGACGGAATACTGCTCGTTGCTCCGCAGTACTACTAGTCAATCCTCCTTTAGAAATCAGAACAGGCTTAATCAATTTATTTTTTACCGTCAATAATAAGACATAAAAGTGTTCTTCTGTTTTATGACGAAGACGTTCCATCATGTAATTAGCTGCCGCCTCCGGAGTGCTAAAATCTTCCCAATCTCGTTTCACTTTCATCTGTCCTAGACGTCTGCCCAGTTCGATAGCCGCACAAATAGTCACCGCCTTGTCTTGCCCAATGCCATCAATTTCTCGCAAAGCATCTACGGTAACATTGTTCAAGCCTCCTACCAATCCTTCCATGCGTTTCACCACTTCATGAGCTACTTCTAAGACGGTGGAACCTTTGCACCCTGTACGCAATAAAATGGCTAATAATTCTTCCAACTCTAACGCTTCAGCTCCTAAGGCAATAAATTTTTCGCGTGGCATTTGATACGATTGTAAATCCAACATAATTCCTCCAATATTTGAAAGTACGTCCTTTAGCCCTATAAACGACAACACGCCACACTCCAAAGAGTGTGACGCATCACTATGTACCCATCGTGGGCACTCATATATCTTTCTTTACTATTGTATTCGCTATAGATTTGAAAAGTCCTTTTATTTTCTTCAAACTTTATCCAAGTTCTCTCACAGATTCCACCTCAGTCGAGGTCTAATGATACCAATCTGCTTAGGGTAAACTCCCTTTCTAACCTATACTAAGAAAAGCTTATTCTTTCACATCCTCTGCATCCACTTGACCTTGCCCATATACATTGGCTGCATAGGTCACAAAATCTTCTCCATGTTTGAAAGCATCTTCTCTTAGGTACGCATGAAAGACAACTTGGTCTTCTTTCACCTGTATCAAATTCGGTACATACTGCGTTAAAGCATCAAACAACTCTTGTTCTGCTTTCAATAACACACGACCATGTTTTAACTTTTTCCCTTCTATCACTGAGTAGGCTAAGGCCCATACAGGGCGATCATCAGTGGACGATAGTTTACGATATTTATAGCGGAATTTCAATGGGGGCATCATGGATTGTTTAAATTTGTAGACCCCGTTGATCATTGTATACGGAATGACCATTCGTTTCTTTCCTAATAAACCTACCTCATCAATGATGAGATCCGATTCGGTCAACCTAAATGTATAGGTTCCCACTGCCTGTGACACAAGGACAAATAGAATCATTCCTTCTATTAATATTTCCGCTAAGGCTACACTACCTAACTCCACATATCGCCATACACTATATGCCAATGCTCCCAATACTATCGCAATAAATACAGTAACTAATGCAATGCCAGCTTTGGAGCGTTTCGATTGCTCTTGATATTGTATAGACATGACCTCATCCTTTCATCAACAGTAACACCATCCTACTGTTAGAATAGCAACCGATGAAAGTATTTGTCAACAACAAAAAGAGCCCCCTCATAGAGGAGACTCTTTCACAGATAATCAGAGATTACCAGTTTTTCATCACTAATGGGCTAGTAATACGTTTTGTATCACGAGCGATCATGATTTCTTCATTTGTAGGGATTGCAAAGATTTTAACTTTGGAACCTTCTGCACTAATTTCAGCTTCTTTACCACGAACATTGTTGCGTTCAGGGTCAATACGAGTACCTAAGTATTCTAAACCATTGCAGATTGCATCACGATTACCAATACCATTTTCACCAATACCAGCTGTGAATACGATAGCGTCAACGCCGCCCATAACAGCTACGTAAGCACCGATTGTAGCACGTACTTTGTAGTGGAACATATCCAATGCTAATTGCGCACGTTTATTGCCTTCTTCAGCAGCTTCTTCGATAACGCGGAAGTCATTAGAAACGCCAGAAATACCGAATACACCAGATTTTTTATTCATGATAGCATCGATTTCATGGTATGTCATATCCCATTTTTCCATCAAGTAAGGTACGATAGCTGGGTCAATATCACCACAACGAGTACCCATGATCAAACCAGACAATGGAGTGAACCCCATGGAAGTATCGATAGAACGGCCACCTTTGATAGCTGTAACGGAAGAACCATTACCTAAGTGACAGGATACGATACGAAGATCGGACATGTGTTTACCCATCAATTCAGCCACACGTTGTGCCACATATTTGTGGGAAGTACCATGAAAACCATAACGACGAACACCTAAATCAGTGTATGCTTCGTATGGAAGACCGTATAAGAACGCCTCAGCAGGCATTGTTTGATGGAATGCTGTATCAAATACACCAACTTGTGGTACATTTGGCATAATTTTTTGGCATGCTTCGATACCTTGGATATTTGGAGGATTGTGAAGTGGAGCGATTTTCGCGCATTCTTCCAATGCTTCCATCACTGCTGGAGTGATTAATACAGAATCAGCGAATTTTTCAGCACCATGTACTACACGATGACCTACAGCGTCGATTTCATCCATGGAACTAATCACGCCATGCTCTGGATCTACCAAAATATCCAATAAGACTTGTAACGCCACTTTGTGGTCAGCTACTGGTTCAATGCGTTCTAATTTGTCTGCATCTGGACGACGATGAGTGAAAATTGCATCATCGGAACCGATTTTTTCGAATTGACCTTTCGCCAATACAACTTCATGCTCCATATCAATTAATTGATACTTCAAGGAGGAGCTACCGCAGTTTACGACTAAAACGTTCATTACTTATCCCTCTTTCTTAGTAACTTGAATGTGCCCATTCACACGTTGATTGATATCTTCTCCTTGCGGAGATTGATCACTGTATGAATAGCGTATATTCCACAGTACACCTTTGTTGATGAAAGTATACTGAGTGAACCGAATTATTTGCCCATTGGAACCCGCTGTCATACTAGATTTAACGGCATTCACACCGTCTACTTGCACAGCTTCTTGAGTCCATTGTGCTTTAGCACCAGCTTGACCTAATTCTTTAGCCAATTCCTGTTGCGCTAATTTTGTGCCCTCTTCTAATGTTGGCAATGGTGCACCTGTAGAAGCTTGTGTAGCGCTTACATAGACACCATAATTTTTATCTAGTCCTGCATAGATGGTCAAAGGTTGTCCCTTTTCATTAGCTGTAATTCTATCCAGCTGACCGAAGTCAAACGGAGAATCTACAATCACTTCAGATTGACCTACATTGATGACTTTCTGACCAAAACTATAGGTATCAATGGCTTGTTGACTACCACAGCCACCCAAGAACAACACCATCCCTAAACCAAGGGCTATGATATATTGTTTCATATACTTACCTCTAATAGACACAATTTCTACAGTCAATTATAACACTAATTTAAGGTTTTTTTCTACCCTTTTTTGTGACTTCTTTCATGCATTATAGCATTATTACCAGTACACAATATTCAATTACCATACTCTCTAATGCCTGATTGAATACATTATTATAATGATGATACATATAACTCTACTTTTTTGTTATATCGCATAAACTCCAAAAATTTGTTACATGCATCTTCTTCGCATTTGAATTTACAAAATTTAATAGGATGACCACGTTCAACAATAGACACATAAAATTGCTTTTCTTTAAACTCTAGAGAAACATATACTTCTGCCCATGGTCCTTTTCCATAATCTAAAATAAAATACTCATATTCATCTATTTTAAGATTCTCCAAAATCCTTCTTAGGTCATCAATTTTCATCCTCATACAGCGCCTCTATAAAAATATATCTTGGTGTTCCTTGTAAAATTGTTTAAATGCCATCGAAGTATCTCTTAATAGATATGCAAAATATTTCACCGCTTGGCCTTCATTATCAAAGTAGCATTTTCCATAAATCTCATTACGTTCAGTATAGTACACGGATATACCTCTAGGAGTATATTCTAATGCTATTGTCACTGGTGTAAGCGGTGTTCCATCATCATCTATATTATAAGTATTCTTAGGAATATGATTCTCCACAAGCAATTGTGTAAGCTCTTTAACATTCATTTTACTTCATTCCTTTCTATATCTATAGTATATCACCTTCCTACCCAACTAGTTACCCTATGGGTAGCGTTTATGAAAGTTTTATCTCATGATATACTAATATACATAATAGGAGGTACTAGATTATGAACACCATCGGAATTATTGCAGAATATAATCCCTTTCACAAAGGGCACGCACACCAACTAGAAGCGTTACGACAAAAGTATCCAGAATCAACTTTGCTCGTTGTGATGAGTGGCGACTTTGTACAACGAGGAACACCTGCCATATTTTCTAAATTTGATCGCGCCCAATGGGCTGTCATGGGTGGTGCCGATATTGTATTTGAGTTACCTTCTATGTTTGCTGTTAGCTCTGCAGAATATTTTGCAGCTGGTGGGGTTCGCTTAATACATGCTTTGGGATGTGACACCATTTCCTTTGGAGCTAGCTATACACAAGTAGAGGACCTTGTATCCATCGCTAAAGCTCTCGATCACCCTAGTACGCAAGAATCGTTGCGCACCTTCTTGACTCAAGGATACTCTTATGGCACAGCTCTTCGTAAAGCAATTCAGCTTTACCATTCAACAAATACCTCATTGAATACTGATAATTCCTTTGGGCAAAACTCAGAGGACAACATATTTTCAGCAACAAAACAGCCCTCATCAGAGAACAATTCATTAGAAAAGTCAAATCACATGAGTATGTTAAATACTGACCCTAACACCATTTTAGGCATTGAATACATACGTGCCTTACATCGCTATCATATCGGGTTAGACATCATTCCTGTGAAACGGACTAGTTCTCATCACAATCCAACCTTAGATGATTCATTTCCATCTGGCACAGCGTTGCGAAATGCTATTTATGCATCCAAACAAGCATCTGCTTTCCAGGGCACGCAACAAATGCCTGATACCTCTTACCCACCTTATGCCTCATTAGAAGACGATGCATCTATCTCGTTAGGTGAATTAGGAATCGACGCCGCCTCTTTAGAAGAAGACACTTTCAATTGGCATCACTACTTGCCCCCTATGGCAGCCCCTCTCGCTATGGATATTGTAGAGGCCAACTATTACGCTAGCTTAGAGCGCTATTATGACATGATTCATTTCGCTAGCCGTGTATCAAGCAAAGAAGATTTGCAAACTCTGCAAGATATGAGCGATGGGTTAGAAGATGCCTGGCTCACTGCGAGCACCCTCTCTTCTTGGGCACAAGCCCGTGAAAGTTTAAAATCAAAGCGTTACACCTATGCACGTCTCGATCGCATTGCTACCTACAGCTTCTTCCGCCGCACTAAAGAGATGTCCCAAAAATGCCACCAACAAGGACCCACCTATGGACGACTGCTAGCTTTCAACGACCGAGGTCGTCAATACTTAAAAGAAAAACATGCCTCCATTCCAATTGTGCAAAAGTGGGCTCCTTTCTGTCAGCAAGCAACTGATGTTACTAAACTACTGTGCGAGCAAGATCAACTAGCAAGTCGGCTATGGAGACTCACCGTAGACAATCCTCGCTATCGTGATAGTCATTATGATTACACCACCAGTCCTATGTATGTACAAAGTCAAATATAGTCTACATGTAACGTTTCATATATATTCCTAGCAAGGTTGTAAAGTAAACAGAATGACACTCCTTTTTATGAATAAACATATGCCTCGGGCGATGGCTTTTGCTGTCCCCCAAAAAATACATTATAGAACCATATCATAGAACACAAAAAGCCCCCTGTACTGAATGCATCATTCCACTCAGTACAAGGGACTTTTTTATTACAGCCATTCTGGAGGATCTACGATCATCTTACCGCCTTCAATATCAATGGTTAACACCACTGTTTTCAAAGCTGGTAATAATAGATCGGGCTCGCCCTCTTTAGCGACTACGTACACATCGTTTGCACCAGGCTGTAATACTTCTTTGACGATGCCTAAATCATTGCCTTCTGTATCTTCTACGGCAAGGCCTTCGATTTCAAAGATATAATATCTATCTTCAGGCAATTCCATCAAATCTTGTCTTGGCACTTTTATTTCTTGCTTACCTAAACGCTCTACAGCTGTGCGGTCAGGCAGCTCTTTGAAAGTAGCCAATATAAATTGCTTATGAAACTTTGCAGATGTAATGTGGTATGGTTGACCATTGATGTAGCACACATCCATCTTCATAAACCGTTCTGGGAAATCTGTTCTCGGCAATATACGAACATCGCCCCGCACACCGTGCGGAGCGACGATCACACCGATGGTAATCAGTTCTTGGGTATCCATTATTTACGGAATGCCACAACTTTGCCATCTTCTAGCAAAATTTCAGACCCCATAAGAGCGTCTAAATTATCACCGATTTTCACAGTAATTGTTTGCTCCATTTGGCCTTGGGCAATTTCAGAACCAATTTCAAGCTTCTCCGCTTCTTTCAAGCGCTCTGCTACTTGAGCTTTGAAAGCTACGCGTTGTTGCTTTTCTTCCTCGATTTGTTGACGCAACTGGATTAAACCTTGTGCATCAATTTTTGCTTGCTCACTTAACAAACGTTTAGCTTGGAATTCGATTTGTTGCAAATCTTGCTCCACCATGTCCATTTGTTGTTGTAAATCAGCAATGATTTTGTTTTTTAAAGTGTCCGTAACCTTAGACTTAATTGCCACGGGTACGCGTAATGTCATTTCTTCCATGTTACCACCCTTTTAGACAATATCAACGGATATCTTCTTGTTCTCTTTAATAGCCGCTGCTTTAGCCACAGCGCGAATCGCTTTCGCAATCTTACCCTGCTTTCCGATTACTTTACCCATATCATCAGGAGCGACACGGATTTCATAGACTTCCACTTGATCGCGAACTTCCATAGTAACAGAAACGGCTTCAGGTTGCTTAACTAATGATTGAACAATTAATGTAATTAATTCTTGCATCACAGTACGCCTCTCTATTAATTATTTTTTAGCGTCAGCAAATTTTTGCATAACACCATGTTTTTTGAACAAGGAGCGAACAGTATCAGTAGGTTGTGCACCTTTACCCAACCATTCTAATGCTTTCTCTTCGTCAATATTAACGATTGCTGGGTTTTTAGTAGCATCGTATTGACCTACTGTATCAACTGGACGACCTTCGCGTGGAGCGCGGGAGTCAGCAACAACGATACGATAGAAAGGAGCTTTTTTAGCACCTAAACGAGTTAAACGGATTTTTAACATTCTTCTTTCACCTCCTTAAATAGAATATTATCCCATGAACGGTAATTTAGGGAACATCCCCTTCTTACCTTTGCTCATAGACTGCATCTGCTTCATAAACTTACGAGCATCCTCGAACTGTTTAATCAGTTGATTTACTCGCTGCACTGTAGTGCCAGATCCTGCCGCAATTCGTTTGCGACGAGATCCATTCAATATATTAGGATTCGTACGTTCTGCCATCGTCATAGATTTGATGATAGCTTCAATTTGACGCACTTCTTTATTACCTAAATCAAAACCTGCTAATTGGTCCTTCAATTTCCCCATACCTGGTAACATACCTAAGATATTTTGCAAGGGCCCCAATTTACGTATTTGGTTCATTTGCGCTAAGAAATCATCTAAAGTAAAGCTATTTTTGGCCATTTTCTCTGCCATTTTTTTCGCTTCTTCTTCATCGATAGAACTTTGCACATTTTCAATCAACGTTTTGAAATCGCCTAAATCAAGAATACGAGATGCCATACGATCTGGATGGAAGACTTCTAATCCGTCCATCTTTTCGCTAGTACCAGTAAACTTAATTGGTGTTCCTGTCACTGCTTTAATAGAAAGAGCTGCACCACCACGAGCATCGCCATCCATCTTTGTTAAGATAACACCATCTAGGCCTAAGTAATTATTAAATGCTTCTGCTGTGCCTACTGCATCTTGACCAATCATAGCATCTACCACCAGCAAGATTTCATGAGGTTTTACTTCAGCCTTGATATTAGCGAGTTCATCCATCAATGTTTCATCAATGGCTAAGCGGCCTGCTGTATCGATGATGACAATATCTTTGAACAAGCGTTTTGCCTCTTCAATACCAGCTTTAGCAATCTCAACTGGATTTGCACCCGGCGTTTCATTCGCAAATACAGGAACATCGATTTGAGCTCCCACTACTTGTAATTGTTTAATCGCTGCTGGACGATACACATCGGCTGCTACTAGCATCGGATTCTTACCTTGTTTACGAAGATGTACAGACAGCTTACCAGCCGTAGTCGTTTTACCTGCCCCTTGCAAGCCTACCAACATAATGATAGTCGGTGCTTTCGGAGAAATCATAATGCGACTTTCCGTGCCACCTAATAACTCGGTCAACTCGTCATTCACAATTTTAATGACCGTTTGCGCTGGGTTCAAAGAACCAAACACTTCTTCACCCAAGGCTTTATCCTTGATACGGGCAATGAAATCTTTCGCTACTCCAAAATTTACGTCAGCTTCTAACAAAGCAAAACGAACTTGTCGCAACGCTAGGTTAACATCTTCTTCAGAAATTTTACCTTTTCCTTTTAAGGATGCAAAGGCTTCTTGTAATTTATGCGTTAAATTTTCAAAAGCCATACTAGCCCTCCAATTGTGTTAATAATGATTGAATCGATTCAGATGGAATGGCAACAGATGCTAATTCATCTTTAATCTGTTTCACAATCTTTCGCCGTAGTAAATATTGTTCAATGAGGTGTAGCTTTTGTTCATATCCTTCCATACTAGCTTTTGCACGTTCAATATTATCATGAACGGCTTGTCTTGAGATATGCATTTCTTCTGCAATTTCACCTAGTGACATATCATCTTCATGATGCAAGGCATAACACTCTCGTTGTCGCTCCGTCAACAAAGATCCATAAAAATCTAACAACAAACTAATTGTCATTCGTTCTTCCATGGTCCCTCCTTCTAAGCGTTTTTGAAAGCATTATCTGTCAAGCAAAAAATATTTACACCCTATATTACCAATTTTCACAGGACTTGTCAACACCTGTAAAGTATATTAACTTTACACATAAAACCTCAATTATACTATAAAGGTGCACTACATATTCTATAGCATACCGGCTCTATGCTCCATTAACTCTAAGCTATAAATATCTCATTAAGCAATATTTAATTTGTTGCAGTTTTTATTATGTTACTACTAATACCTCATCAATACTATTCATTATATCGCTTCTACAGATATGGTGATTTTAGATAAATACGTACTTCGATCAGTTTCCGTCCAATAATTCCGTACTGGTTCTATATATACGGAACCAGCAATTTGTAATCCCTCATAAGATAAATAACTACTTACTTTATCGTACATCCACTGCGCCTGTTCTTCATAAAGACCCGTATAAAACATTTCTAGATACATCCCTCTAGGACGAGTAACAATCTCCATGTCTCCTTCATAATCAAACCCTACATCTGTACAATAATGGCTGTACTTGATGATATCTCCCTGTTCATAGTCTTCTCCATCGATAGCCATACCAATTTGAATAGCTTTAAAAGGCACTTCCTCTATAAGCCTAGCTTGATGTTCTAACAAAGTAAATAACTTTTTCTTCCCTGTTTCTGTTGCATCATACGGGGTTAGTGCATAGAAAGATTCTTCTTTCATACCAAAGAACAATCGATTTTGAGGTATTTTTAAGTATCGCTCTAAGTTAAATAAGGTTCTCTCTAAATTCATTTTATTCGTATATAAATCGTTAATCTCCCGATCAAAGCCATAGCGTGCATCTTCTAATAAGGTTTTCAACATATGTGGACCTCGATGTTCCACATAATCTTGAATATCTTTCAAGGATAGATTTAGTTTTTTTAGGGTCAGAATAATCTCTAATCGATAGCATTCTTCTAATGTATAATAGCGGTATCCATTCTCTTCTATTTTTGCAGGAGGAAACAATCCTAATTTTTCATAATATAAGATCGTTTGTTTTGATATGCCATAAATCTTTGACACATCTCCAATCGTCATATAAATATTTCGCATCTATACTATCCTTTCTACTGTATTTCCGACAGGTCTTTAAGTTTTCTAACCGGTTTACTACATGTAACACCTCTAACACCTGTAATGCCTGTAATGCCTTTTATACTCATGTTCCTTATAATACATTTACAAGATTTGCCATATCTGTATTATCTGTAATCTTTATAATACTTCTATTCTTTCATTTCGTGTAATATATAAGTTTTTTGTTAAAACTAAACTATAAGTATATAGTTTTAACTATACCTATACTATAGCATAACTATGGGCTTTTTAACATATTAACTTTCATTCATGTATTTTTTTATATTATTAAATTAATTCTCATAAAAAAGACTAGTCCAGAGCCCTTCAAGTTCTATAAACCTTATACTATCAATGGTTAATAACAGATATGAAAAATTTTAAAAACAATTCTTTTTATTTGTTGACTCCACCACAACCATATACTTTATTATAACAACAGAGGACAGGTACTAGACGTACAGGAGTTCTCAATGAGCAAGTTAATAAGTATAAACTATATTGTAAAAGGAGGCTATTCCTATGGCATGTGGACACAAAGGTCGCGAATTTTACGCGAACGATCCAGAAAAATTAGCACGCTACGATATGGCAATGCGTCATATTGAAGCAGCTCGTGAAGAAGGTCAATCTTCCGAGGAAATCCACGCTATGTTCAACCGCATTATGAGCGGCAACACAGCTGGTAAATGTAAGCACAAAAAAGGTTGATTCAAATACGTACGCCCATACTATTAGAATATACCCCAACCTTTGAGTGAAATAGATAGGACGATGTCCGAAACAAAACCCCAACTCCTCTTCCCTTGAGTTGGGGTTCTATTTTTGTGTTAAAAACTATTACTGACCACTCTTATATACATAATTCCAGTATTTTGTATAACAATCATAAAAAGGACTATAGCAAATCGTAGCTAGCTCGTATTTGTTATAGTCCTTTTCTATCGTATATCATACGATGAATATTCATGTAAGTCCTATTACATAGCTATTCCAACACCATGATGAACATCTCCGGATCATCATATAGACCGATGATTACACTTTTGCACGTTTTAACCGCAATGCATTACTTACCACAGTAACAGAACTAAATGCCATGGCCGCACCCGCAATGATAGGACTTAAATATCCCATAGCTGCCAATGGAATGCCAATGCAGTTAAAGATTAATGCCCAAAATAAATTTTGTTTAATATTTGTCATCGTTTTGCGACTAATAGCTACGGCTTTTACTAGGGTACGCAAGTCATTTCGTACCAGTACAATATCTGCGGCTTCAATGGCTACGTCTGTGCCATGGCCGATACCAAATCCAATATCTGCCAGCGCTAAGGCTGGCGCATCATTAATACCATCTCCCACCATGCCAACGGATTTTCCTTGGCTTTGTAATGTGGCGATGGTATTTGCTTTATCTTGTGGCAGTACTTCCGCAACCACATGAGTAATCCCTGCCTGCGCAGCTACATAGTTCGCTGTGCGCGCATTGTCCCCGGTTACCATCCACACCTCAATACCTTGGTCTTGTAGGGCTTTCACCACTTCTGGCGTTTCTGGTCGCAATGTATCCGCTACAGCCCAAATGCCATGCACTACACTATCGACTACTAAGATAGATACGGAATTACCTTGTTCTTCCAAGCTGTGAATCTCTGCTTGCCACGGCGTTATGTCAATACCTAACTCTTGCATCCAGCGAGTATGACCGACTGTAACATGTTTGCTTGCTATGCGTCCTTCTAACCCTTTGCCTGGAATGTCTTGGAAATCTTTCACAATCATCTGCGGCACCCCTTTGCTAGCACCGTATTTAGCAATGGCTTGTGCAATAGGGTGAGTAGAACCTTTTTCAAGATTTACTGTGAAAGCCAAATTATACATTTCATCCCCTGCTGTGCATATCACTTTTGTAACAGATAGTTCTCCTTTTGTTAACGTCCCTGTTTTATCCATAATGATCGCATTGATATGGCCTGCTTTTTCTAAAAATTCTGCACTTTTAATGAGCACCCCATGTTCTGCCCCTAAGCCTGAGCCTACCATGATAGATGTAGGTGTTGCCAAGCCTAAGGCACATGGACAAGCAATGACAAGTACTGCTGTACCATGTAACAATGCATCTCCTACGGAAGATCCTAATCCAAAATACCAAATTCCCATAGTCAAGATAGCAATGCCAATAACCACTGGCACAAAATAAGATGCCACTACATCAGCAATACGCTGAATACTAGCTTTAGACGCTTGTGCTTGTTCCACCACTTTGATGATTTGGGATAACATGGTTTCTTCCCCTATAGCAGTGGCTTTCATAATAAATGTACCAGATACGTTGACTGTAGCACCCATCACTTGGCTAGAACGACCTTTTTCTACAGGCACGCTTTCACCAGTCAGCATAGCCTCATCCACTGTAGAATGACCTTCTAAAATAATGCCATCTACTGGCACTTTTTCACCGGCACGCACCTGGATTTTATCACCTAGGACAATCTCCTTCGTAGGAATGTCCATCCACTCTCCATCGCGTTCCACATGAGCTACACTCGGTTGCAATGCCACTAATTTTTGGATGGCCTCGGACGTACGACCTTTAGCGATATCCTCTAATAATTTGCCTAGTAAAATAAAAGTAATGAGCCACGCAGAAGTTTCAAAATAGACATCATGGTTGCCTACTGCCATTTGATAGATACTGAATCCATAGGCTACAGAAGTTCCTAATGCTACTAATACATCCATGGTAAGTGTACCACTGCGAATGGCTGCAAAGGCGCTAGTATAGAAAATCCAGCCCGCTCCAAATTGAGCAATGGTAGCTAAAACCAATTCAATTTCATGAGATAACATCGGCCAATGCCATAAATAGTGACCCACCATGGATACCATCATAGGGATCGCCATGAGCGCTGCCACGCCTAAGCGAATATATTGCCCTTTATGAGATGGTTTTTCTACCTTCATATCCGCATCAGTAGCAATATGTGCTTCAAAGCCAATTTTTTCAATGGCAGCAATCACCTCGGCAGCTCCTATTGTACTATCTTCTATGTATGTTACCGTACCTTTATTGGTCAGCAAGTTGACTTTTACATCTTCTACACCATCTAATTTGCTAACTACTTTTTCTACACGCCCTACGCAAGCTGCGCAGTGCATGCCAATAATAGAAAATTCTTCTTTACGCATGATTCCTCCTAATGATACATGGTTCTATATGAAAGATATTTAAATCCCTCGATATGAATATATTAACATATATCCAACCTATTTCATAGTACATGGCTTATACAAATCTAGCAGTATATGGCTTACACCGATTTGATAGCTATCAATTGTCTAACCCACCGTGTTTACACAAACTATTGTATCCTGTCTATGTTACGCTATCCAATTATACAGACCTAACACTCTATATTTCATATAGCAACAGTGTTCCACTAACTTATGTTATACTATAAGTATTCAACGAATGTAAACTCATTTTTATTATTCTTATCCAGGAGTTCCTATGTCAGACATTCCACAATCTTATATCACCATAGCCAATGAATTTAGAACTGAATATATTATAGAAAAGTCACGTTTCATTTCTACTATTGCTCCTGTTACTACCGAGGCTGAGGCACAAGCTTTCATCCAACGTATATCCAAAGAATTTTGGGATGCTACTCACAACTGTACAGCTTATGCCATTGGCCCCCGCCAAGAACAACAGCGTTCCTCTGACAACGGCGAGCCATCTGGTACAGCCGGAAAGCCAATGTTAGAAGTGTTAAAAAAGACGGGGATCACCAATGTGGCTGTCGTAGTGACTCGCTATTTTGGTGGCATTAAATTAGGTGCAGGGGGACTCATTCGTGCCTACTCTCATAGTGCAGCCAAGGCGGTCCAAGAAGGGCCTAAACTACTCATTGCACCACGTCAAATTGTAACCATCTCCATAGATTATTCTAACTTTGGAGCCATAGAGCGCCAACTACAAACTCTAGAGCTTCACTATACAGCATCTTTTACGGATCTAGTATCTATTGAAATCTACGTAGAACCAGAAGCTGTGACTTCCTTAGAAACAGATTTGACCAACCTAACTGGGGGTAATCTAACTTGGCAATTGCAAGAAGTTCGCATGGTAGAACTGCCATATACTACAGAAATATCTGAAGAGCAAGATTAACATCTCACATATACGCAACTGGTAATCATCAAATAAAAGTTTCTAGCTCGAACCTTTTAATAAAGGAACTGCAGTTTCTAATATAAGAAACAAAAAACCACGGTGTCTTCCTTCACCGTGGTTTTTTGTGCTTCTTGTTGGAGTCCTCTATATAAAGGGAAAGTACGCTGATTACTGTTCGCAGCATTCTGCTACGAATACTTCTACAACTTCTTCGTCATGCAATTCAGAAGTCCAAGGATGTGGCCATCCTTTAATGCTATTATCTTTACATTGACTTGGTTCACAAGCTTCTAAACGATGCTCTTTCAAATTCTCTATCCACGCTTGTAATAAGCTCATAGTCATTACTTCCTTTCTTCTGTTGACACGCTTCCTCTACATTAACCTTAAGCGTGCTCACTTTGCATGCTTGTAGTATACAGCACTCTATTTGTTTTGTGAAATAACAAGTAGTTATTATTTCCTTAACTAATTTTTATAAACACTTTTTATAGTATTTTTATTAAATACCTAATAATACTACCATTCGTCATTTTCATATATATTTTTTAACGTTTCTTAGACGATTTCAAAAAAACAAAAGAGTACATATGCTAAGCATATATACTCTTAATTGTGGCGGAGGATTAGGGATTCGAACCCTAGCGCCGGTAACCCGACCTAACGATTTAGCAAACCGTCCTCTTCAGCCTCTTGAGTAATCCTCCATGATACCCATTAAGAATACCATAAATTGATTCTGTTTGTCAATCACTTTTTATAATTCATAGCCAACTTCTACAACTTCTACTTCTCCAGAGTTTGGATGCATCATCAATCCATGAACTGCTACATCCTTAGGAATCAACGGGTTCATACGAAGCATGCTCACCGTTTCTTGTACATTATCTACAGGATGCGAGAAACCATCTGCCCAATGCTCTAATTCGTGACGCACCATTTGAATGGCATCTGGAGAAACACCTCTAGATAACATAGCTGTAGTTAAACTTTCAGAAGTCGTTTTTGCCATGCCACACTCATAATGACCAATCACAAAAATTTCGGATACTCCTAATTCATAAATACAAACTAACAAACTACGTACCACACTATCAAACATACCTGAAATGGAGTTACCCGCCGATTTAATCACCTTTGCATGGCCCCGTTCAATACCGAGGGCTTGCTCCATAAAATTTACCAAGCGCGTATCCATACAAGTTAATATTGCAATTTCACGGGTTGGCACCTTGCTCACTGTTGGAGGCTCATCTCCATGTTCTTGGGTGGTACTATCCAAAAATTCTCGATTATGTCGTAATATTTCATTTAATAAATTCATCAGTCACCTCATATGAAATTATCGAATCCGTTTTTTATAATGTTGTGAATTACCTTGTTGTTTCCAGCCTACACGATCACCAATAGACATAACTCGACGAGTTAAACATTCTTTACATTGGTCTGCATTATCATCCACACATGGCTTATTATCGTACAACAAATATTTCGCACGGTGCTCTGGCACAGTAATGATCGGCATCAAGATATTGGCTCCCGCCGCCAAACCTTTTTCACGGCCTAATTTATCTAAGGCTTGTAGCGCTGTTGTAGCCGCAATATTTACATCTTTCAAGAATAAACGTGTTAAAGCTATCATTTTTAAGCCTAACTGCACTCGCTCTAATTTACCCTCTTGCGAATCAATACCCAATTCTAACGCGCGCTGTCCTAATGGTGTATCATGATGTACCACATAGGGCCCCATACCAATCATATCAATGTCCATATCACGATAGAATAAGATATCATTCACCAAGTCGTCTAACGTTTGCCCTGGTAATCCAATCATAACGCCTGTACCGACTTGAAATCCTACCTTGCGCAAAGATTTCAAGCAATTCACACGTGTCTCAAAGGAATGTAAGGTATCCTTTGGGTGGATCATCTCAAATAAGTCTTTATTTGTCGTCTCAATACGGAGCAGATAGCGGTCCGCGCCTGCTTCACGCATGCGTCGGTATGCCTCTTCCGATTGCTCCCCTACACACATGGTGATACCTAGCTCATTGTTGCTTAACTGTTTAATATCTCGAATTAAATCCACCACATAATCTATAAAGGCATCATCCGTACGTTCTCCGGACTGTAATGTTAAAGAGCCATATTCATGGTCGTAGGCCCATTGTGCCATTTTTAATACATCATCACGAGACATATCAAATCGTTCTGTCTTGCTGTTCTCATGGCGGATACCACAATATAAACAGTTTTTGATACAACGATTGGAAAACTCAATGAGTCCACGATAATACGCAACTTTATCCACATAAGCAGCTTTTACTTCATAGGCTTTTTTATATATTTTTTGTAATTCTCCCTCATCCGTAATGGTCATAAGAAATCGTAACTCCTCTTCCGTTAACCACTCGTCTCCGACAAGGTCTTTTTGTAAAATGCTATCTACTGTCATAATTCCTCTATTAGAACACATGTAATACTATAATTCCTTACGATAGGCAATGGTAATTGACCCATCTATAACGGTAGGCAATGGATCCAATACAAATCCTTTTAATTCCTTTGGTAACTCTGAAAGTTCTCTAACTTGATTTTCGCATATATAATGTGCCAAAGAACCACGCATCTGTTTTGATGACGTACTTAGCTGCTTCCACACACCATTACGATGCTCTAAAAATTCTAAGGTCACCATCTTAGGATGGTTAATCCATTTAGAATATTCCTTAGATGCCAAATTAATTATCCAATCTTCCTCACCTACAGCGGTATCCACTAAGGGTTGCCACCAAGCATAGAGATTTGTTTTTTCCTCTTTCAATACAGGATCAATTAAATCCAGCCGATACCCTTTGATACCACTATTAGGGGCTACTAAGCCATACAAGGCAGAACCAATCCAAACATAAGCATTAGCAAATGTCTTGCCTGCGTCAGATAAACCTTCATAATTAAAGTTTTTGAAAGATAAGCCATCATAGCTGAGCGCTGCCATCCCTTCTACTTCTTTATCATAATGTTGGAAGAATGCGTGTACTGTATCTAATACAGCATCCTTTATTTTCAAGGCCTTACCGATTGTTTCCTTTGGTAGACTTTGCATATGTTGTACAATTTGCTCCGTCATATGCGGTGCAAACTGCGGTGCACTAGGCGTGCCTTTTATATCTTTTGTTTTACTAGGGGATAAAATTAGTTTCATAATTTCCTCTATTCTATTTATATCTAAACTCTATCTATGTATTATATCATACATCGAAAGTTATTAATATAAAATGACGGGCATAATACCCGTCATTTTAATACTATTTACCATTTAATATGCGCTTAACATCATCTAAATCATCTTACGCTTTTAAGTTAGCCTCCTGTACTTCAGGCTCAAGCATTTCATGACAATGTTTACATTTTTTTGCTACTTTAAGTACAGCTACACCACAGTACGGGCAAGCTTTATAATTTTTTGGATCTGCTTTAACTTTATTAGAAGACATCATAACAGAATGCATAATAGCAGCTATCCATAGCAATATTCCATAAATAGCAAATAAACTAAACGATCTACCTTTTCTATGAGCAATATTGGCCGGAAGAAGCAGCATTACGCATTTAAATATCTCTATGGCCAAGTATTCAGAAAAATTATTAACTTGATATGTTCCTTGATAAAAAGGATCTAGTATAAATCCATTAAATATGAAAGCAACAATGAACCACACTATATTTAATAATATAATCATATAGTTGCCTCCCTTTAAATTTTCCCATATAATTATAATTACTACCAACAACTATATTATAACAAAACCCCTTAAACACAAGTGTTCAAGGGGTTTTTGACTAGCAAATCAATTATTTCAATTCGATTGTTGCGCCAGCTTCTTCTAATTTAGCTTTTAAAGCTTCAGCGTCAGCAGCAGCTACGCCTTCTTTAACAGCAGCAGGAGCGCCGTCAACAATAGCTTTAGCTTCTTTTAAGCCTAAACCAGTAGCTTCACGTACAACTTTGATTACGTTGATTTTGGAAGCACCAGCGTCTTTAAGAATTACGTCGAATTCGGATTTAGCTTCAGCGCCACCAGCAGCAGCACCAGCAGCAGCTACAGCTACAGGAGCAGCAGCAGTTACGCCGAATTTGTCTTCGATTGCTTTTACAAGATCATTAAGTTCTAAAATAGTTGCAGTTTCTAATTCAGCAACGATGTTTTCGATGTTCAATGCCATGATTGATATCCTCCATTTTTGATATATGTTATCTTAGTTAATTGTGTTGCTATTATGCAACAGTTTCGTCTTTTGCTTCCGCAACAGCTTTTACTGCGTACGCTACATTGCGAACTGGAGCTTGAAGCACGGAAAGAAGCATGGAAAGCATACCTTCGCGGTTCGGCAAGTTTGCAATTTCTTGTACTTTTGCAGCGTCAAGAACTTCACCTTCCACAATACCAGCTTTAATAGTTAAAGCTTCAGTTTTTGTGTCTTTAATGAAGTTTTCAAGAATACGAGCTGGAGCTACAGCGTCTGTGCTAGAAGTTGCTAATGCAGTAGGACCTTCTAAATGCTCAGAGAAAGCTTCGTAACCTAATTCGTTAGCAGCGATGCGAGTCAAAGTATTTTTGATTACTTTGTATTCTACACCTTCAGCCAAGAATTTACGACGAAGATCTGTTACTTGAGCAACAGTCAAACCGCTATAACCAACTAATACAGCACCTTTCGCTTCAGAAAGAGTTTCTTTCATTTGAGCTACAACTGCTTGTTTTTGTTGAGTGACAGCCATTAGAATACCTCCTTGTAGATTTTTGGTGATTTTCTATGTACTATCTTAGCGTAAAAACGACCTCAACGAAGACGTTGAGGTCGAGAACCATTCCATAATAGATTGGATTCAGCCTCAGCGGGTGAGTTTCCTCATTAAATCAGATGATGCCAGCCGTCTACAGCTAAGAGAACATATATAATTATTGTTCCTTGTTAGTGCTTGTTAATTTAAACACGTTCATAGGAACGCCAGGACCCATAGTGGAGCTAAGTGTCACAGTTTTAATGTATTGACCTTTAGCTGCTGCAGGTTTAGCTTTAACAATAGTATCAACGATTGTACGGAAATTGTCAAGTAATTTTGCATCGTCAAAAGATGCTTTGCCGATAGGACAAGCAATAATACCAGCTTTGTCTGTACGGTATTCGATTTTACCTGCTTTAATTTCATTAACAGCACGAGCTACGTCAGGTGTTACAGTACCAACTTTAGGATTTGGCATCAAGCCTTTAGGACCTAAAACTTTACCTAAACGACCAACTTGGCCCATCATGTCAGGAGTAGCTACAACAACGTCGAAGTCGCTGAAACCACCTTGTACTTTTGCTACTAATTCTTCGGATCCAACGATATCTGCGCCAGCATCCTCAGCTTCTTTAATTTTGTCGCCTTTCGCAAATACGAGTACGCGTTGAGTTTTACCTGTACCATGTGGTAATACAACGGCACCACGAACTTGTTGATCAGCGTATTTAGGATCGACGTTCAAATTGAAAGCGATTTCAATTGTTTCGTCGAATTTTGCAGTGGCAGTTTTCTTAACTAATTCAATACCTTCTACTGGTTCGTAGAATTTATCTGCTTCGATAAGTTTTACTGCTTCAGCATATTTCTTACCTACTTTTGCCATTTTTATTCCTCCTTATGTGGTGTAACGGGATGTCCCTCCCACCGATATGTGAGTCACATACCGTACGCTAATTAATCAACGATTTCAATGCCCATGCTGCGTGCAGTACCTTCTACCATACGCATAGCTTGCTCAACAGTGTTAGCATTTAGGTCAGGCATTTTAAGTTCAGCGATTTCACGAACTTTATCGCGACCAACTTTAGCTACTTTATCACGGTTAGGTACTCCAGATCCTTTTGGGATGCCTGCTGCTTTTTTCAATAAAACTGCAGCTGGTGGAGTTTTTGTGATGAAAGTGAAGCTTCTATCTTCGTATACAGTAATAACAACTGGGATGATAAGACCAGCTTGTTGAGCTGTTCTTTCGTTAAATTCTTTAACGAAGCCCATGATGTTAACACCTGCTTGACCCAAAGCTGGACCAATCGGTGGCGCTGGACTCGCTTTACCAGCCTCGCACTGTAATTTCACAACTTTACTAACTTTTTTAGCCATGGTGATTACACCTCCTTGCGTCAAAATGTGGTGGTAACGGAGCGAAATTGCCCCTCCCACTGGCAACCTCCCGGCTGCCTAAAAAGGTTAGAGTTATATAATATATTAAAGAATCTTCTCAACTTGAGAATATTCTACCTCTACTGGGGTTTCACGATTAAACATCTCTACATTCAAACGTAGTTTTGCATGGTCGTGATTGATTTCAGTAATAACGCCTGTTCTATCTTCAAAGGCACCGGATGTAATTCGGACAGTTTCTCCTACTTCAACATCAAGAGTTTGTACTGGTTCTTGGTCTAAACCTTGAGACTTCAAGATATAGGTTACTTCAGAATCAGATAGTGGCACTGGTTTTGTTACAGAACCGACAAATCCTGTAACACCCGGTGTATTACGCACCACATACCAAGATTCGTCATTCACTTCCATTTCTACCAGCACATAGCCTGGAAAGACTTTGCGTTTTACTACTTTTTTTACGCCATCTTTTTCGTCGATTTCATCTTCCATTGGGATTAAGATGCGTGAAATCACATCTTCCATTCCCATAGCTTGAACTTTCAACTCCAAAGTGGTTTTTACTTTATTTTCGTAGCCTGAGTAAGTATGTAAGACATACCACTTTTTATCTGTTCCCATTAAAAAAGCCTCCTACCTTACAGCACTCTTTAACAATTTAAAAAGTTCTGCAAATACTGTGTCAACGATACCAATAATAACAGAAATTAAAATTACTGCTACAAATACGGCAATCGTATAGTTCACAAGCTCTTTTTTTGTAGGCCAGACTACTTTCTTGAGCTCAGAGCGCACTTCACGAACGAATTTACCGTTACCATTTTGTTGTGCTTGAGCTTTTGAATTAGTTCCTGCCATGATATCACATTCCTCACGTCAACAAATAATTAACAATTATTTTGTTTCACGGTGTAACGTGTGTTTACCACAGAATTTACAGAATTTATTCATTTCAATACGATCTGGGTTATTTTTTTTGTTTTTGTTTGTCTGATAGTTACGTTGCTTGCATTCAGTACAAGCCATAGTTACTGCGTTACGCATCAGTTTACACCTCTCTTTAAAGTGCCTAGACGGCTATTACTTCATAAACATACTAATATAGACTACCACAAGTGGAAGCCTATGTCAAATGCAATCTAAAAAAGCCAGGCAATTCCTGACTCCTCTATTATTACATAGAACCTCGTAAATAGCAAGCAGTTACCTATGTAAATTATAAATTTTTCGTTTACAAATTTGAATGATAGGTCTATAATAGAAACATAATTTAACTCGTCTTATGGAACACTAGCTCAGCTGGCAGAGCATCTGACTCTTAATCAGAGGGTCCAGGGTTCGAACCCCTGGTGTTCCACCATAGTTAGAACCGCACAGCTGTGCGGTTCTTTTGTTATATAACACCATAATTGATTGATGTAACTTTTTCAAGTTGACCCCATTTTGCCCCCACTTTGACCCCAGCTTACTTGATTAATTAAAAAATGCACGTAGTCCACGGAGTAACCCCATGTTTAAATTTTTTCTATCTACCCTTATCTATTTCATCAATGCCGTATTTATGTTATTCAAATCTATTGGTATATTGTTTTTTTCCTTAATTCTGTTTATTATTGTACTCATCGTACTGGGATGTTTCTTGCTCGCTTTATTTAACTAATTTATTATGTACATCGTCCTATTCTTTGCTCCACTCAATCTGTAACAGAAATACAATCATTCTTATACTAATTCTATACAATAAAGGACTGCCGTAACATGTATTTCTACATGCTGTGACAGTCCTTTTACTTTATAACAGCAATGCCCCTACAACACCACCTACTAACAAGGTAATGTCATAGAATATAAATGTTGGCACGCAAGTATCCCATATATGATTGTGTTGTCCATCTGCATTGAGTCCTGATGTAGGTCCCAATGTAGAATCTGACGCAGGGGATCCCGCATCTCCTAAGGCTGCTGCGATACCGATTAATAAGATGATAGCCGGTACAGAAAAGCCTAAATGTAATCCCATAGGAATATAAATGGATGCAATGACCGGAATAGTACCAAAGGAAGTGCCGATTCCCATAGTAATGAGCAAGCCAACGATAAGCATCACGATAGCCCCCACTAGTTTGGAATCAATAATAGATACTGTGGCTGTCACTAAATGCTCTACAGAGTTTGTTTCTCGTAGTACATTTGCATAGCCTGCGGCTATCAACATGACAAAGGCTATGGTCCCCATCATGCGAATACCACCATCCACATCTTCATCCATTTTAGACCATTTGATGAGGCCCGTTGCAAAGAATACAGCTAGACCTGCCAACGCACCAATTGGTAAAGATTTAAAATACAGCTGTGCCACAAAAGCCACTGCTGCTCCTGCTAATCCTTTCCAACAATCCGCCGTCATACGAGTTGTATACTCTGTAGATTCTTCTTGCTCCACCGCAATATCTTCATAGTCACGATTTCGACTATAGTACACAATGGCAAGTAATAACCCTACCACCATGGATATGCCACCAATCCACATAACAGAAGCTATGTCCGAAATCGATACATTCACACCGTTCGCTACCATTTGATCTTTGATAATGGTCATGAATAGCAAACCAAAGCCAACTGGCAATGATACATACGGTGCTTTCAGACCAAATGTTAAGGCACACGCCACCGCTCTACGGTCTATTTTCATACGATTCATCACCACTAACAAGGGTGGAATCAAAATAGGAATGAAGGCAATGTGCACAGGAATTAAGTTTTGTGAAAAGCAGGATACAAAGGCGATGAGCAATGTAAATGCCACTTTTTTTGTACCTACAATATTCGTAATCTTTTTAGTGACTACTGTAGCTAGCCCAGATCGACCAATGACAATGGCTAAGGCACCCAATAAAATATAACTAAATGCAGTCTCTGAGTTGCCACCCATACCACCGATTAAGGATTCGATGGTAGTGGTTACCGTCATGCCACCTGCCAAGCCTGCTACTAAGGAAGCTACGATAACCGATAATAACACGTTAAATCGCAGCAAACACAGAATTGACATGGCGATGACTGATAACACTATGGGGTTTAACACTATATCCATTTAGGATCTCCTTCTTTTGTACTTACTCGGCTTGAAGCAACTGTTCTAGGTACGTCCGTTCCCACACATCTCCATAGCCATCTAATTGTTGCAATGCTATTGTACCATAGGTGTCCAAACTTTCAGAAAAAGCTTGATTCACCTCTGTACTAGGATACTCAGTTTTGAGGAAACAAATAGCCCAATGCACACGACCAACTTCCTGCCCATGTTGCTCCACCACACCATGAGATCGGGCAGATTCCAAATAGGACACAGCTGTATTTGTATCTCCTTTAATTCGGGCTAACAAACCAAGGTATGCTTCAATAGTCGGCCTCCGTCGACTTATAGTATATTGCAAGCATAATTCATGGGACTGTTGAAAATACGTAGCCGCTACTTCATACTGTTGCAATGCAAAGGCAGTCATACCTGCATTGGTGGCAAATACAATCCATGAACTATATAGCTCTGCTTTATCGCAATAGTCCAGTGCTTTTTGATACATCTCTAATGCTTTCTCTAGATGAGACTGACTTTTTTCAATATCTCCCAAGTAGTTGTAAGCAGCTGCGATATTAATAGCATATCTGCGGGCCACAGTTTGAGTTACCGAGAATAATCGTATGGATTCCTCTAAGAGGGGAATTGCCTGTTCTGGCTGACCTTCCATAATGAAAGCCAACGCTTTCAGTCTTAATATAACCCCAATCTCCTTTTTGAAATGGTACTGCTCTGCCAACGCAAGAGCCTTCGTGGTATATTGATGTATCTCTAGAACATGACGCATTTGCAAGTGATAATAAATCATCTCTTTATAGGCTTTCAACTTATAATTCGATGCTTCTTGTTCCGTACTTTCCTCTAATAATTCTTGAAAGTATCCTAAACCTCGCTCCTTATCACCGATACTCATGTAATATTTACCTGCTCCGTATAGGTAAGGCAATTCTAAGGCCCGCACCTCTGGCACATCTCCATACAATGTGTACACATGAGCTAACTCATCTTCTATTTCCTGCAAGGCTTTACCCGTTACTTCTCCCATAAAATACCCTGCATAGACAGAGGATAATTCCCCTACCCCAAGTTCTGGAGAGGCATCTTTATTAAAGTTTAAATAATGCATAAAAGATTTTAATTTATACATTAACGCTTTTTGGTATTGTCCTGCTTCACGGAAATGAAATTCTAGTTGTTTATAGCGAATCATATCTTCCTTGGAGTGTGTTAACCGTTTTTCCCAGGCTTCTCCCAAATAGGCATGCAAAATTTGACGGCGATCGATAGCCATTTGATCTCGTAAATACTCTTTGCACTTGAATTGTTTTAAATTATATTGCACTTCACCATGTTGTGTACGGTAATCAATGAATCCTTTTCTTTCCAACTCCTCTAAAGTTTGCAACAGACGTAGTTTATCCAAGCCCATATATTGTTCAATCATCCCTAATGGTGCTTCATTATAGAATAAACTGATAAACTCCGCCAATTTACGTTCTTCTTCAGATAAAGTATCGCATTTCTTGCTATAGAGCAGTTCCATATCTTTAGTCAAACCATAAATGGAACCATATTCTTTCCATAGTTGCATACTCTCTATCAACACTAACAGATTGCCTCGACTGACTTCCACTAATTGATCCACTATATCTGTGTCCTGTAACGTAGGTTCTCGATCTAAGATAAAAGCTCGCATCCGTTCATCTGGTAAAGGCAACAAGGAAATACTTTGCAATGCTTTCTGCTGTTCTAAACTTTGCAAGGTTCGTTGATGCATGCCTTTTACTTCCTCTACATCAGTAACAATGATCATAAGACGTTCAGACCTATGATGTAACAGCAATAAGCTCAATAAAGAAAAACTTAAAGAGTCCATCCATTGCACATCTTCAAAAATCAATGTAAAAGGAATTTCTTCCGACACCTGTTCTAGCAAATTTGATACTGCTTGGTACACTACATCAAAAGGTAATGCTTCCGTTACTTCTAAAAAGCCCAAGTCTCGAGCCATACGGCGATCTAACTGTGGAAAGATTTCATAAATACGCCGTAATTCGATGTTTTCCAGACCTTGTAATTCGATTTCTTCAAGTATCTTTCCTACAATAGGAATCCACGCATGCAATAGTAAGCCTTGTTCCTCTTCATAACATTGGCTATCTAACACACATCGGTAGGTCTCTACTTTATCTCGTATATATTCTACGAGGCTCGTTTTACCGCTTCCAGTGTCTCCTGTGATACGCAAAGCTAAGGGAGTATCTTCAAAAAAGTGCAAATACTTCTGCACCTCTCCTGCTTCTGCATCACGGCCCTTCAACATCGTATGTTCTACAAAGGATACTGCCTCTTGCTTTTGCACTTTTGATAAATGCATAGCTTCTCGAAGAGAGTTAGGTACACTTTCATCTAAATCATCTGCGTAAATACATTGTAGTTGATGGTATAACTGCTTCCCCATGGTCGTGAAACCTTGGCTCATAATCAGTTCCAAAATCGCACTAAACCGCTCTTCGTTATAGGGATCATAAGATAACAACACCGGAATGTATCTTTCGATACAAGCGATATTTTTTTCCTCAATCCCTGCATCTACTAAATCATAGACCGCCTCCATGTACATAGATTTAAGACGACTTCGTTCCCCTAAATACCAATCTTCATAAGCCACTGCATCTTTTACATAAAATCCTTGTAAAAATTCACCTTTATAAATATCTATATATTGTTTAGGGTTCCTTTGAAATTGATGTATATCCACATAGATATGTGTCGTGGGATTCCATTGTAATACAGCGTTCCTCGGCGACACAAATACATCTGCCCCCAATAGCTTTTTTGCCTCATAAATGGCATTTCTTAAGTTTTTTCTGGCATTGACCTCCGATTTTTCCGGCCATAATAAACCGCTAATTTCATCCCGGAGGGCTACTCCTTTCACCACCATATAATAAATGAGCGCTTGTACTTTTCCATAGGTAAAAAAGATATCTTTCCCATCTACTTGTATCCGTGGTGTCCCTAATAAATGAATTTCTATCCCCATATGATTTCCTTCATTTCATTACGATGCATCTTATAACTTAGCAAGACCTAACAATCGTTGTTCTTCTGCATCTAACACCACTTCTATCTCTTCCATGCTGGAAGACAATTGTTTTACAAACTCCGTATCCTGTATAGACCCTAAATTGATTTTCACATTTAAAAAGGCGCTCTTTACAGCAGCTCTTGCATTAATCACAGCAATCATCCCATCCGTAATGGCATTGGTATTTCCTTTTACAATGACTGTTTCCGTCAAGGGTAATAAAGTATATGCTAATTTACCAATTTCATAAGGCACTAAGGCTGCTTGTCTCGTCGTACGTTGTATTTCAGCTTTACGAAATACTTTTTCTTCATCTGTTTCTTTTGGTAATTTGAAAGCTCCCATTAACTCCATAAAAGCAGCACTATCTTTATTAATATAGTGAACAAAGTCTTCTTTGACTTGGCTTACTACTTTTTGAATAGCCTTCATCTCCTCATGGACCGCTTCGTATTTTCCATTCCCAATTGTTAAATTCGCTACCATTTCAATTAAAGCGGCCGCCATAGCGCCATTCATCGCCGCCACACTGCCACCTCCTGGGGCTGGTGCACTAGAACCAAGGTCATGAATAAACTCTAATACAGATGCGTTATGTAATTCCATCATTCCTCCTAAAATAATCCTTTAATAGTCCCTTCTGCTGTTACATCCATACCAAGAGCGGCTGGTTGTTTCGGTAACCCTGGCATGACCATAATATTGCTTGTTTGACACACAATAAATCCAGCCCCATTGGCAATTCGTACATCTTGCACAGTAATCGTAAAGTCTGTAGGAGCTCCTAGTAACTCCGGATTATCACTTAAGGAATATTGTGTTTTTGCCACACATACCGGTAAGTCTGCCAATCCCCATGCTTCCAATTGAGCAATTTCCTTTTTCGCTGCACTGGTAAATTCTACACCATTGCCACCATAAATTTCTTTTACAATAGCCGTTAACTTATTAGGAATACTATCTTTCACATCGTATAAAGCAGTTGGCTTGATATCTGTTCCTTCCAGCATACCCATCACTTGTTTTGCCATATCAATACCACCGGCACCACCTTTTTCCCAACATTCGTTAAGGCTTACATCTACACCATAATGGTCGCATAGTTGTAGCAATGCATCAATTTCAGCAGGCGTATCCGTAGCAAATTTATTAATGCTCACTAATACTGGTAACCCAAAGGCTCTCATATTGGCAATTTGTTTCCCTAAATTCACAAAGCCCCGTTCTAGTGCTTTTACATTTTCTTTGGTCAACTCTGATTTTGGCACTCCTCCATGCATTTTTAAGGCACGGATCGTAGCTACGATGACCACTGCATCAGGGAAGATGTCTCCATAATGACACTTAATATGTAAGAATTTCTCTGCTCCTAAATCCGCCCCAAATCCTGCTTCTGTAATGACTACATCGCCTAATTTTAATCCTAGTTTGGTAGCAATGATAGAGTTACATCCATGGGCAATATTCGCAAATGGACCACCATGAATCAATACCGGCGTATGTTCTAAGGTTTGTACTAAGTTCGGTTTGATAGCATCTTTCATAAGTAGTGCCATGGCTCCTTCACAACCTAATTGATGAACAAATACAGGATCTCCAGATAGGTTTGTACCAATTACAATACGACCAAATCGTGCTTTTAAATCTTCTAAATCACGAGCCAAGCATAAAATAGCCATAATTTCAGAGGCTACAGTAATCATGAAATGATCTTCCCGTGGTACACCACTCATAGGACCACCCATGCCAATGACCACATTGCGCAAAGCACGATCATTCATATCTAATACGCGTTTCCAACTAATACGACGCACATCGATTTGTAGTGCATTACCTTGGAAAATATGATTATCAATCATTGCTGATAACAAGTTGTTAGCTGCCGTTATGGCATGCATATCCCCTGTAAAATGAAGATTAATATCTTCCATCGGCACTACCTGTGCATAACCACCACCGGCAGCACCACCTTTGACACCAAATACAGGTCCTAAGGATGGTTCCCGCAACACAGCAATACTGTTTACACCAATTTGCTGCAAAGCTTGGGTCAACCCAATCGTTGTAGTAGACTTCCCTTCTCCTGCTGGTGTAGGTGTGATTGCTGTAACTAGTACCAACTTACCATTCGGTTTATCTTGTAAGCGTTCCATTGCGTCAAAAGACACTTTTGCTTTATATTTTCCATATAACTCTAATTCATCTTCTGTTAGATTGCATCGTTTAGCTATCTCCACAATAGGCTCCATTTGCGCCTGTTGGGCAATTTCAATATCAGTTAACATACTTTCCCCCTCCTATCAATAGTCATACACTTGCATGACACTAACATACTATTAAAACTCTTCCTTACCTAAATCCTTCCAAGCTTTTCATTAGTAACATGGTAAAGAAACAGTCTATTATGAACATCATACAATGATTTACCTTATCTCGTCTATTAATAATTGCACAAAAGTACTTTACTTTCCTATAACAGGTTATAAAAAAACACCATATATCTATGAAAGATAGATATATGGTGTTTCTTATGCTACTCTATATTATGCATGTGTGTTGGTCATAGCTTCCAAATGCTTTTGCTCTAAAGCTGACACTTCTTCATCTGTAAGTGGTTGATCGATATATCTTGTTAAGTCTTCTGCTGATACTTCCTTCTCCCAACGACCTACAATAGCTGCTGCAATACAGTTACCCAACAAGTTACATACAGTACGTCCCATATCTAACACACGGTCTATTCCTAAAATTAAGGCTAACCCTTCCACTGGTAGACCAAATGCCACACTTGTAGCTGCTACTACAATCAAGGAACCACCTGGTACACCTGCAATCCCTTTCGTAGATAACATCAAAGTAATCATCATTAAGATTTGTTGATCAATAGGAAATGGGACACCGTATACTTGTGCAATAAAAACGACGGCTAACGCAGAGTACAAAGTCGAACCATCTAGGTTAAATGTATATCCCAAAGGAAGCACGAAACTTACAATATGATTCGGAATCCCCATTTTTTTCAACTTTTCCATTGCTATCGGTAATGCTGCCTCAGATGCCGCCGTAGTAAACGCTAAGATAGTCGGCTCTTTCAAGGCGAAGAATAGTTTAAATAAATTTACTTTTGTTAAAACCGATGCAATACCAAGCACAATGGTAAGGAACACAATTAATCCTGCATATAAGGTGAATACTAGCTTTAACAATGGGATTAACATTTCAAGTCCAAATGCACCTACTGTATACGCAATGGCACCAAAAATACCAAGAGGTGAAATATACATCACATAATGGGTCACTTTAAACATAATGTGAGCAACGCTTTTGGATAAGTCTACAATTTGTTTTCCTTCTTTACCAAGGCTTGCCGCTGCAATAGCAAACATACAGCTAAAGAAGATAATCTGCAACATATCTCCTCGTGCCATAGCATCTATGATATTCGTAGGAATAATGTTCACCAACATTTGTACATGATCCATTTGCCCTTTAGATGCAGCTTTATTGACAATATCCGTAGCTCCGCCACTAGCCGTCAAATTGACACCTACTCCAGGCTCTACCACATTGACTGCGAAGAGAGCAATAAACAATGCCAAAGTAGTAGCTAGCTCAAACCATAGAATCGCTTTTCCCCCAAGGCGACCTAGTTTTTTAAAATCACCTGTCCCCGCAATCCCCATCACAAGGGAACTGAATATTAAGGGTACTACAATCATCTTAATCATGCGAATAAATACATCACCTAAGGGTTTTAGTTGTTTCGCCACATCTGGTGCTACTGCACCCACTAGAACACCAGCCAAAAGGCCAATGCCAATCCATCCAGATAAACCAATTTTCTTTAGCATAGAATCTCCTTTTTACATACCAATCCTTGTTAAGGTCATATAAAAAGAGGCGATGGTGTACAAGTACAGAATGTCTCTTTCAAAACCTATCCTAAAATTCTATAGACCATATTATAACAAATCGTAATTGTAGATACAATAAGTACACCTTTTGTATACAAAATACTATTTTTCTTCAATTCCATAAAATAATCAGATTTTGACATATATATTTGACAGTTTTTGGACGCTTATCATTTATACTACAGATAAAGAGTAGCAAAACTATGATACTCTCTTTCTTGTGAAGTGATGTACGTATATTATAAACTCCTCAACTCCTTTAATAGGGCCTCATAATATATGTATGCGACATAATCAGCTACCTCTACCATGCTACCTCAATGGTATGTCGCTTATAGATAGACATCCTTCATTCATATCTTTAGGTCTTCTCCTCTACTCTTCCCTACAGATGGCCTAAAGAACTCTATCAATAAATACCATGTCCATCTTTTGATGCACATGGTATTTTTTTATGCCTACATAAATGTCTTACCTTCTTGCTCGGCTACTACTATGCTATACAAAAAGAGACTGTTCAGATGCACAAGCATCCAAACAGTCTCTTCTCTATAATTTTTATTCATGTAGAAATATTAAGCTTTTTCTGCACCTACATGTTCAAAGCTTGCTTGCTCTAAAGCATCCACTTCTTCATCTGTTAATGGATTTTCAATTAACTCTGTTAATCGTTCTGCAGATACTTCATTTTCCCAGCGTCCTACAATTGCTGCTGCTAAGCAGTTACCAGACAAGTTACATACAGTACGAGCCATATCTAAGATACGGTCCACACCAAGGATCAATGCTAATCCTTCCACTGGCAAGCCAAAGGCTGCTGCTGTTCCGGCAATAACAATCAAAGATGCACCTGGTACTGCGGCAATCCCTTTAGTGGATAGCATTAAAGTTAATACCATCAATAATTGTTGTTCAATCGGGAATGGTACACCATACACTTGAGCAATAAATACAACCGCTAAGGAAGAATATAATGTAGAACCATCTAAGTTGAATGTGTAACCTAATGGTAATACAAAACTTACAACTTGGTTAGGAATACCAACTTTTTTTAATTTTTCCATGGCAATTGGCAATGCTGCTTCAGAAGCTGCTGTAGAGAATGCCAACACGATTGGCTCTTTCAACACTTTACCAAGTTTGAATAAATTCACTTTTGTAAAGAAAGAACCAATGGCAATGACTAAAATTAAGAAGAATGCTAATCCACCATATAGAGTAAATACTAATTTCATCAATGGTACTAACATACCTAGACCAAATGTACCTACTGTATATGCAATAGCGCCGAAGATACCGATAGGGGATACGTACATAACATAATGTGTTACTTTGAACATGATATGTGCTAAATCTTTAGATAGTTCAACGATTTGCTTTCCTTCTTTACCAATACTTGCTGCTGCAATAGCAAACATACAGCTAAAGAAGATAATTTGCAACATATCACCACGAGCCATCGCATCTACGATATTCGTAGGAATGATATTAACCAACATTTGGATATGGTCCATTTCCCCTTTTGCTGCAGCTTTGTTAGCAAGATCTACTGCATTCCCACTAGCTGTTAGATTCACACCTACACCAGGTTCGAATACGTTTACTACGAATAAACCAACAAATAATGCCAATGTTGTAGCAACTTCAAACCATAAAATTGCTTTGCCCCCTAAACGACCTAATTTTTTAAAGTCGCCAGTACCAGCAATCCCCATAACAAGGGAACTAAAGATCAATGGTACCACAATCATTTTAATCATGCGGATAAATACATCACCTAATGGTTTCAATTGTTTAGCAAAATCTGGTGCTACAACGCCTACTAGCACACCTGCTAACAAGCCTACAACAATCCAACCAGATAAGCCCAGTTTTTTTAGTGCTGCCATAGAATCTCCTTTTTCATAATACCACCCTTAAAGCCTATACAAAAAGAGGCACAGAGTACAAGTACAGTGTGTCTCTTTTACAGACCTTACTTACAAAATTCTATAGAATTATTATATCAGATATTTTCTACTTTTACAAGATTACTTCTCATAAAATAGGGTATTTATTCATAATTTTGTGACTTTATTCTTCTTATCATTTACATTGTAATACTTGTACTAACGTTCCTATCTCCATACGGTCCGTATTGCCAGGAACTTTTATCAGTCCATTCGCCACAGTTAACGCTTTTAACCCTCCAGATGTCATACCTAAGTTAGGATACGCCCAACAAGCACCATCTTTATACACAATATTTCCTTGATAATAGCGATCAAGTGGATGCTTTCTATCTACGATTTCACCCAAATAACAAGATATCCATGGATCCGGAGATTCCTCACCCGACAGAAGTCTCAAGATAGGTGCTGCCAACAAATGAAATTGATTCATAGCCGCTGTTGGATTCCCCGACAAACCTAAGCACCATGTGCTGTGACTATCTCTTTCAATGATACCCCCAAAAGATGCAGCTCCTGGTCTCATATGTAATCGCCTATACAAAGACTTGGCTCCTAACCGTTCAAATAACTCTGGCATCGTATCGTAATCCCCTACAGAAACACCACCTGTGCTAACAATCATATCTACAGGAGCCAATGCCTCTAACATTTGCTCCAAGTGAGCAATATGTCCTTCTAACTGATCCGGTGCATCTGAAAGGTGAGCAATCCCCACCACTTCAACCCCTACAGATAACAAGGTTCCTTCCAATAAATAGCGGTTAGAATTAAAAATGTGACCTGCACGCAATGGTTCTGTTGGTTCTTGTACTTCACGCCCTGTAGTTAAAATAATCACTCTGGGTTTACGGCATACGTTGACATGACCATAGCCCTGTCCAGCTAATGTACCTATTTGTTCAGCCCCTAGTACAATCCCCTTTGGTAGTAGCTTTTGTCCAATCTGTATATCTTCGCCTTCATGAATGATGTGTTGTCCTACTTCTACACGACTAGGAACTGTAACCTCCGTATCAGTTGCCCATGATAAGGCTTCTTTCACGACTACCGTATCTGCAGATTCTGGTACCATCGCCCCTGTCATGATACGTATTCCCTCGCCAGGCTCCAGTTGTCCTTGAAAGGCTTCACCGGCTCCAATAGTTGCTACAATGCGATAATTCCTTGATCCCGGATTGTATCGAATAGCAATTCCATCCATAGCCGATCGTCTAAAAGGAGGGTAATTCATTTTTGCTAAAGCCGTAGCTCCTAACACCCTGCCATAGGCTTCTCCAAGGGGAATCATTTCTGTATCTCTTATATACATCCTATTTATAAAAGGAGACTTCAGTAGTTGCAAGCCTTCTTCCACTGTTACTACTTGCATTATAATAACTCCTTCACTATCCAATCTGCTAAACGCTCTATATCTTCATCGCTGAAACTAAATTGTTCGCAGATTGTATTTCCTTCTAATGTATCCTCTATATCGGTAACCACCGCCACAATATCCTCTAATTGCGGCAAACGTGTGTCTGTATGATTAGCACGCACCACTTCTATGATAGGGGCTACACCATGGCTACGACTCTCTAAGAACACCAAATCGACAGGCATTTCATTCGCCAATTGAATCAGCTGATGTTGTCGTTGCATACTTTCACCATGCACCACCATCGCATATCCATTGGGGCCCGCTATAGCTACTGCTTTCGCACCCGCTTGGCTAGCCTTCCATGTATCAGTACCTTCCATATCCATAGTAAATCCATGTCCATCACTTTTTACCATTCCCACTACGATACCTCGTTGTGAAAGTCTTTCAATCAAAGAAGTAGCCAAAGTCGTTTTTCCTGATTTAGATTGGCTAGCACTAATTGTTACAATGGGAACAGAACGCTCCCTGTTAAGAGATTTCGCTTTCGCCAATTTATAAGATAATCTAGTGTTTACATTGCTGTATAACTCAGCTTCTTCAATCATATCCATTTCCATATAAGGAATTGCATCTAACAAACCATGCATAGATACATCTTCACCGGTTAGCATTTCTTCAATCGTATCTAATACTGCCCGCTTATAGATAGCTGCCAATGGTTCATACTCTTGCAATCCTACATAGGGAACCATAGCCATTAACTCACCTTGTAAAAATGTATCAATATGTACTTCCCAAGATGGTAACCAGTGAAAGGAAAACCATGGCATATCTGCTGATACCACAATATATGCTGCTTTATTCCCCACTGAAAGTGCTGCATGTAATCCACTCAAAGGTCCTTTCATCGAAATCGAATCAGCCACTAATTGAATGTCTCTACCAAAAGATCGCGCCTCTTCAACAATATGCGCCTCTGACTCTTCTAACTCTCGGTTAATGGAAACTAAAATTTCTCCACACTCTGTAAGTACCGCCTTGCGAAGCATTTCTCCTAACAATGTTGTGCTTCCCCAAGGCAGCCTCGTTTTATCTGATCCCATACGAGTGCTAAGACCACCCGCTAATACAATAATTCCTAATTCAGAAATCATAGATATCTCCTATTCTAGTTGTTCTTTTATTTATGGGTTGGTGTCACACGCCCTAATCCACGCATGACTGGCACATATAACAATGCCAATACCACCAAATTGATCACCATATCTGGCAACATATATGTTGCATTGTATGTCAAGGAGTAAATCCAAGGGCTTGTTCCTTCTGGAGCATAGGAACCAAACACAACCACACCACTGATTGCTGACAAAGCAAAGCGTGTTAAGATTGCATACACCGCTCCAAAGAATGCTTTTACAGTCCCCGAACCGCCAAAAAATCCAGCAATACCAATTGCTCCATAGGCCAAAATATAATCCAAAACAATACTCATATAATGAATAGAAAATTTAAAGCCCAATAAGAAATGAACAAGTCCATAAGCAATACCCGTTAAGATACCTGCCCGACCACCCCAACGATAGGCGTAAATTAATAGTGGCACTAAATTAGCTGCCTTCACGGCCCCTCCTTGTGGCATTTGGTAAATGACATACATGCTTAGAATTTGTGCCATAGCAATCACTAAACCACCTTCTACTAGCATTTTTGTTTTTGTTGAACTTGTATAACTCATATATATCTCCTTTCACGCGCTCATGTTGATATATTAGAAATCGTATCAAACTCCTTCTTTATATTCCTTTTATTGTATCACTTTTAATCTATTTTTATCTATATATTTTTTCACAAAAATTACCATTCTCTAGTACGAATTAGCATGCTATAAGTCCCCAATTACATAGCTAATCATGTTGCCAAGACGACTGCTCTTATGTATAATAGATAAGGATTATCTTGTAATCCTTATTATGTCTATTTAGGGGGCAACAAATAATGATCAATACTACAAACATTTTCGATTATGAAGACGTGCAACTGATACCTAATAAATGTATCGTATCTAGCCGTAGTGAATGTGACACAACTGTAAAGCTTGGTAATCGTACATTCCGTTTACCAATCGTGCCAGCTAACATGCAAACTATTATCGATGAAAAGTTAGCCAAAGAATTAGCTACTAAAAACTACTTCTATATCATGCACCGATTCCAACCAGAAAAACGTTTGGCTTTTGTAAAAGAAATGCATGAGGCAGGTTTATTTGCATCCATCTCCATCGGTGTAAAACCAGAAGAGTTTGCATTCGTAAAAGAATTGAAAGATGCAAATTTATGCCCAGAATATATTACTATCGATATCGCTCACGGTCATTCCAACAGCGTTATTGAAATGATTCAACACATTAAACGTGAACTTCCTGAAAGCTTTGTTATTGCTGGTAATGTAGGCACTCCTGAAGCAGTTCGCGAACTAGAAAACGCCGGCGCTGACGCTACTAAAGTAGGTATTGGACCTGGTAAAGTATGTATTACAAAATTAAAAACTGGTTTCGGCACTGGTGGTTGGCAATTATCCGCTGTTCGCTGGTGTGCAAAAGCGGCTACAAAACCTATCATTGCTGATGGCGGTATTCGCGACCATGGTGATATTGCTAAATCCATTCGATTCGGCGCTTCCTTCGTTATGATTGGTTCCTTATTTGCTGGTCATATTGAATCTCCAGGTAAAGAAGTAACTATCGATGGCATTGCATACAAAGAATACTTTGGAAGCGCTTCTGAACACCAAAAAGGAGAGCGTAAAAACGTAGAAGGCAAAAAAATTACTATCCAATCTAAAGGTAGTATTTTCGATACATTGACTGAAATGGAACAAGATTTACAATCTTCTATTTCATATGCTGGTGGTACAACACTACAAGCTATTAAAAAAGTTGACTACGTCATCGTTAAAAACTCTATCTTTAACGGCGACCGTTAATTACATATAAAACTATGCAATACATAAGACTATACAGTGAGGACATTTCTTTTGAAATGTCCTCATTTGCATCCTCAAAGCAGCTACACCTATTTTTCTTTTCCTAGATTCTTGTGCTTAACTTTATTTACTACATCTAGTCTCTTACGGCAAAGATACTGCACCTGTAATAAAACAAAAATGTTGAGGACCCCTGCTTTTGGTATCCTCAACATATTCTTATTATTTAAATTTAGGTCGTCTTCCCTCTGCAAAGGCACGCACACCTTCTCGGAAATCTTCCGTTGCTCCTAAGGAATTTTGGATTTTTACTTCTAATTCCGCATATTCCTCAAAATTTGTAAAGAAGCTAGCCCACATCATCTGTTTCATAGCACGGAAGGAATGAACAGGTCCTTTCGCCAAACGTTGCACCAAACGATTCGTAGTCCGTTCCAGGATCTCAGGTTCGCATACTTTATAGACAAAGCCATATTCCTTACCCTTTTCAGCCGTTACCGCTTCACCCGTCATAGCCAATTGCATGGCACGATTGATACCTACTGCCCGACTTAACAAGTACATACCACCTGCATCAGGTGCCAAACCAACATTCACAAAAGCTTGAATAAAGCGACTATTAGTAGAAGCTACACACATATCTGCCGCCAACACCATATTGAAAGCTGCTCCTGCTACAGCACCATCTGTACACATCACAACAGGTTTTGGCAAATGTTTCATCGCTAAGGAGATTTGCATTACCAAGTGAGTAATTTCAAAAAGTGACTCCGTGTCGTCTTCTTCGACAGCACGTTTCATTTCTGTTAAATCACCACCTACAGAGAATACCTTTCCTTCAGCTTTGAATACCAATACACGGGCCTCGTCAGTTTCTTCTACTACTTTAATAGCTTCTAGAATTTCTTGACACATCGGCACATTAAAACCGTTTTGTACTTCTGGGCGATTAAATGTAATCGTAGCAATATTGTTCTCTACTGTAAATAAAATATTATTATATGTCATACTTCACCTATTACAACGTTTTCGTAGGATCTACCCCTTCATCTTGAGGTTCTTCTTGCAACGTAAACGGTTTGCCTACACCATCATTGCGTAAACGATCTGCTTTAATCTTAGCCCAGTCAATAGGAGCTCCTTTTTCAAGAGCTTTCCCTGTAATGGCATCTACCTTTACACTATATTCTTTTTCCTCAGTATCTTGTGTCCGTACAATGTAAATCACTTCATTATTTTCTGCTTTGATTTCCCATCCTCTAGTGAAAGCGCCTTCTCCCACTAACCCACGAGCTGCTGATTCTGCTTCTTTAGGAGAAATTACTTTTAATGGATTAAATACCTTAGAAGCTACATCTTTTGCTTTACTTGAGCGGAATTCACGCACAACCTTACCAGTAATAACATCCACATCAATTGTAATTTTTTGTTTTGGTGTATAACCTACTACCACGTATTGATAATTACCTTTAGATGGATCTAGTGTAATAGAGCTAACTGCGGCTTTTACATAGCGACCTACAAAGATACCTGCTACTTCGCGCATAGACAATACCATGGATTGACCAGGTTGGCGTACCACTACTGTTTTATCATTCAAATTAGAATATTCATTGATTTCAGCATGTGCTTGCGGTGCCACTGCAAAGGTTGTAGCAAATGCCATAGCGCCTACTAAAGCTAATGTACTTTTTTTCATAAACTCTCCTATTTATACAACTTTATAAACAAAACTTGCATGCCTATACTACATGAAGCTTGCATTCTCATTCTTGAGATATCTCTTTCATTATACCGTATCTATCTTAATTCTTCAATATAGTACATACACAGGAGGTAACGCGTGGTCTCCTTGCAATTAATTCACATATACAACAGTCATATTTTGAGACTCCCCCCTATAGAGTGGCCTCGCTATACTTAAACTCTCATATGCCTAGCCATTTTGCATCATGATTGTATACATTGCTCTGTATAGACAATTAAAAACGTTCCTACCTTAGTAAGAACGTTTTATATATCTTATAAATATTTACCAATTATTGCATGGAACGCTTCAGGTTGCTGATCTTTCCATACATCAAAATCTTGACCTACTCTTTCAAGCTCTTTTACAAGATCGATAAAGAACTTAGGAATGTCTTCTACCGTCAACACACCTATTTCATCTGACATTCGTTGACCTTGCACTTCACCATTACCATTGATGAACACTTTGAAAGCTGGTTGAGGTTGTTTATCTACTAGCTTTGTAAATCCATGGAAACCTAATGTGCCTACCTGATGCGTACCACAAGAAGATGGACACCCAGATACATGCAATTGTGGCAATCTATCTGTAGATAAACCCTCAGATTCCAGAGTATCCTTGATAACCTTTACTAACCCAGAGGAGTCTTGGAAACCAATTTGGCAAATCGTAGCACCTACACAAGATACAGTATGTTCAAATTTATTTTTCGCATGTGTATCGCTGATAATAGCTGCTACTGCATCTGCCTCTTCGCCTGTTAGATTTATGATATATACAGATTCATCACCGCAAATACGGATTTCCGTTTCTTCTAAGCCACCTACATAATCAAATAGCTTTACAAACACTTCTATCGGTGGTGTACCTACTAATGGTTTATATTGAATATAATACAACCCTTCTTTCTTTTGAGGTTCTGCTAACACTGTTGTCGGCTTAGTAGTGCCTACTTTATTCACCGTATATGGCTCAACAGACAATGTTAAATCATGCGCTGCTTTAGATTTTGCCAAATATTCATGATACGCTTTACGGAACTCTTCTTCTCCTAAACGTTGCGCAATAAAACGCGAACGTGCTTTACCACGATTCTTAAAGTCACCTAGCTCATGATACAAATGTAACATACCTTCCACGTGGTGTAATACTTCATTAGGGTTAATATCTTCATCCACTAAGAATCCGAAGGCAGATCCGCCACCGATACCGCCACCAGCGTAGACATCAAATTTGCCATTTTCTTTTGCCAAAAAACCTAAGTCTTTGTAGTTCGCATGGCCTTCATTATCAACCACGGAAAAACCAATTTTATATTTACGTGGCAATGCTAATGTACCAATCAAAGATACAGCATATTCACTGACTGCTTGTAAATAGGGAGTCACAGCAAATGGTTCATCTGGATGTACCCCATGCAATGGGCTAGCTGTTACATTTCGTAAATTATCTCCCCCAGTACCACGGTTATAGATATCATGTTCAAAACATTCTTTGTACAATTCTAAGATTTGCTCACCTTGTAATTTATGGAATTGAATACATTGACCTGTTGTGAAATGTACATATTTTAAATCATATTTTTTAACTGCATTTACTAAAAACTTCATTTGGTATGGAAGAATACGAGACCCAAAAAAACGTAACCGTAACATCGCGCTTTCAAAGCCTCGTTCTGCATAACTGCCAAAACCTCCACCAATGCCTTTGAAATCTTTAGGCGCAATTTCTTTGGAAAAGAATCCTTCAATTCCCTTTTGAAACTTTTCAAACTCTCCAGCAAACCGTTGTCGTACTTCTTCTGAAATAGCCATTATACTTTCTCCTCTCTGAGCACTCGCTCAATAGAAAACTCTTCCTTTCAAGTATAACAGATATTAAATCTGATTTCTATAGATTGAAATCCGCCTTTTTCCACAGGTTATACGACTTTTTTATACAATGTAATAACTGATTTCTATCTTATTCGATACAAGCTACCACATGGTCTGTCAATTCATTTTGCAACTCATTAGAACGATCTTCAGAGTCAAATGAATCATCAAACGTCACCGCCATGCGACGCGCTTTCGCTTTCATTCCTGTCACAAGGCGCATAAACATCTTCTTCGCCCCTTCATCATCGCTATATACAATGTCTTGTACATCATCCACTAGTAACAAGTGTAATTTACAGTACTCTTCCATATAATCTGCTACTTCGCCATAGGTCACGCTATCGTTATATTCTTTTATAAATTGCGCCCCTGTCACATAACGTACACGGATGTTAGGATTTCCCTTTACCGCCTCTTGTTCCATGGCTTTCAATAGATGCGTTTTACCCACACCAGACTGTCCAAATACAAGCAGCACAGGCTCAAAACACTTAGTAAAATCAGTTATCGCTAGCGCAGAAGCCATAGCGAATTTATTTTTCTCTGTTACGTTGAAAGTTTCAAATGTTTGCATACTTACTCCTTATTTCCTTGCCACAATGGAAAAGAGTGGCACTGGATTATATAATTCATCTTCTTCATTATAAATACGGCTACTCACCGCCATATCTAAATACACTCTGGAAAAGCCTGCTTTACGCATCATATGTGCATCCCAATGAGGACGATCCATACGACTGATCGATAGTTCCTCTGTAATGGCAATGCATTCTTGCATAGTCTCATTCGATACTGTCTCATGAATATGGTGCTGTGCCACCACTGGCACTTTAAGTTCTACTCCATAATCGCCATCGATATTGATGAGCACACCTTTCGGCGCAAGTACACGGTACCATTCCTTATAGGCTGATTCCACATCTGGTAAGGTCCAAGTCAGATTCCGAGCCAAAATCACATCAAAGGATTGATCCGGAAAGTCCAGTTGCATCGCATCCATACAGTGAAAGTCCACCGTACCTGATAACGAACCCGCTAGTTCTGTCGCCTGTGCCTTTGCCACTGCAATCATATCTTCCGTTAGATCAATCCCTGTCACAGAGTATCCTTTTTGTGCTAACAAAAATGCAAAAAAGCCTGTGCCTGTTCCCAAATCTAAAATTCGTTGATGATGATCTTTAATATGCGGTGTAATCTCACGTAACCAACGTGGTGCCAAATCAGAAGTCAGTTCCTTTTTACGTAGTGCCCCAAAATCAGCACTGCGTCCTTTCCAGTAGGCAATAATCCTATCTCGTATCGTCATAGGCCCTCCTTGTATCATATCGTATTATACCATGAAGAGCTAGACTTTGTATGTAGCTTGGGTCACTACTACGCTTCCGGAAGGAAGGCAGTGATGCGTAGAAACAAGTAGTATTTTTTCTTGAAGTATGCTAGAATATAAGTGTAAAAAGAAGAGCCACCAACGTGTGAACGGCGTTAGGCTCATCTCAAATCTAGTAAAAGTGATTATGCCTAACGTATTGAGGTCTGCAGAACCTCTTATCGTTAGGCATCTTCATTAATCTATTTTAATAAATTAGCGAAATCAATTAGTAGTTCTAAAATTAGAATGATTAGATACATCTTTTCGAATTTAGACATACTATCACCTCCTCCTGCTATAGGAAGAGATGAGCCCAACAACACGTCAATGACTCCTTAATTTTATTATAGCATACATCACACAATACGTTGATAATAACTAACAAAAACTTGAGGAACGCAGTTAGGTGTAGCAGCCTTGTGGCGATCTTTTACTGATTAAATCAGAAAAATACAAGAAGAGCACGGTATACCCCTCACAAACATTATGAAATACCGTTTGTGAGGGGTATACCGTGCTCTTTCCTTTATCCTATTCAGTTAAAACCGCCACAGGCTTTCATAGAGAAATAAGAGACAATTCTTTTCGTGACCGATTTCATGAGACTTTCACTAGCTTACAAGCAGTCCCCACCTTTATTTGATATATTTCTACTAACTGTGTTATGATTAAACATATAGTAGAAATCATATTTATCATGTAAGTAAATAATCTTTTTTACTAAAACAATTTAATTTACTACTGATACCTAATCTATCTAGGCAGAACGTATTTGTAAAAGATTATATTCTCATAGAAAGGATATCTTTATGAAACAGTATTTAAAACAATTTGCTACTTCCAAATGGTTTGATATCATCGGCGTCGTACTTGTCGTAGGAATTGCCATTTCCGCTGGTTACCTTAACTCACGTCTTGAAAAATTTGTAGATTGGGGGCCTTGGACGGCTCTCGTTCCCTTTGGACTTATTTCTGTCATCAACGTTGGCATTTCTATGTTGTCTACACGATTTACAGGGCAGCTCAACAAATGGGGGAATTACCTTGGCATTGTGAATACTATTCTATCCGGTGCTATCGATTTTATTTTAGGAAATAAAGCAGCTATCATTACCTATCCTGTTACTTTCATTATCTATACCTTTGCTATCAAAAAATGGGAAGCATCCCACGAAGGTATTCCTAATACAATGAATCCTTCACAAAAACGATTAGTGGCTGGTATCATCACCATTATTGCTTTCACAATTTCAGGCGTTGCCAATTATATAGGCTTTAGCGGTCATATGAACTTTTTATCTATCCTAACTACCATCGTATTTGCCTTCTCACTCATTACGAACCTGTTTAACGCTCTAAAATTAGACACACAATGGCCATTCTGGATGATCTATAATATCGTACAGTTATTGAAAGCTTTCACCCAAGGCAATTTTGCCAACGTTGGGAAATACATATTCTACATAGTCAATGCCATGGGAGCCTTACTATTTTGGAAAGATAAAGAGAAAGTTTGATGAATGGTATTGCCATTATGATGTTAGAAGGGTTTTTCTCTAAGTTAGATGACCAACTCTACGAATTTATTAAACAAAAAAGCGATATCATAATAGAGTTAGTAGAAAAGCATTCTTTCACAGATTTAGAATCACCTGAAGAATTTGGGATGCAGATAGACAGCTACTTGACAGAAACGATCGTTAAGCTACATGTACTATCCGACAACAATGAATCTATCCATACATTACGTACTCGCCAACACCTAGAGCTGGTTAACACGGTCTATCATAGTGAAACAAGTAGTATTTTTTCTGGTTCTATACTAAATGTTGGGGCTACTCATATAAGAGTAGTCACCAACATTTTT
>CAUQIT010000017.1:0-52706 GCA_963518505.1 uncultured Veillonella sp.
AAAAATGTTGGTGACTACTCTTATATGAGTAGCCCCAACATTTAGTATAGAACCTATTATTCTTCAATAGCGGAGATTTTATCCACACGTTTTGCATGGCGACCGCCTTCAAATTCAGTGTGCAACCAAATGTCCACGATTTCTAATGCCAAACCTTGACCAATAACACGTTCACCCATAGTGAGTACATTAGCATTGTTATGCTCACGACTAGCATGAGCAGAGAATGTATCATGACATAATGCCGCACGAACCCCTTTTACTTTATTCGCTGCAATACCGATACCGATACCTGTACCACATGTCAAAATACCACGATCAAATTCACCAGCTGCTACTGCTTCTGCCAGTGGTTTTGCCACATCTGGATAATCCATTGAATCTGTGGAATACGTACCAAAATCTTTGTATTCAATACCTTGTTTTTCTAGTAAGCCTTTAATAGCCTCTTTCAAATGAAATCCACCATGATCACAACCAACTGCTACTTTCATGTCGTCCTCCTTTATTTAATACGTCGTTCACCTTTTAATTACTATGTAATTCAATCCCTTTTCGTATATGCCGTACAATCTGTTCCGCTGTTTTAGTATATATGTCTTGAGATTGTCCAAATGGGTCTTCCACATCCCCAACTTCGCCACCAAATTCAGCAAGAGTCATAATTTTTTTGCTATCAAAAGGAAATTGACGAAGTAATATTTTTTTATGATCTTCTGTCATTGCCAATACATAATCTGCGGCTTTCACAAAATCTACTTTTAATGGGCGAGAGCTGTGTTCACTAATATCTTCGCCCACTAATTCACGAACTGCCGCCGCAGCTTCGTCGCTCACCTTAGCTCCAGGAACACAAAATAACCCTGTGGATAAGGTCACTACCTCGACACCAAGTTCACGCCCTACAGCACGGGCAATTCCTTCTGCCATTGGACTACGACAGGTATTCCCTGTGCAAACAAATAATAAATTCATAAGTACCTCTACTATACTTTAAAGCTATTTACACTATTTAATATAGTCTAGCCAACACTTTTACAAAACAATTAATAAAAAACCATATCTGATATATATCAATACACCAATATTCACAACTACTGCACTCATCTCATCAAGCGTTTCAAACATCCTTAGATATATTGTACATGACCACCACTGGCCTTCTCTAAACGATTCATAACAGCCACACCAAGTCCTACCGGTGCACAGCCTTCTACAAGTAATGTATCCACACCAATGTCATTGAACTGTAATAAACTATCATATAAACGGTTGGCCAATGCCATAGGCTCTGCTTGTTCACCATATACAATGATATCTACCGAAAGTGTAAAATTAGGAAGCACCGCATTTAGATTTTCCAAAGTTTCCTCTGACAGTAATAACCCAATTCTCGGTTTTCCCTTACAATCTTCTTGTAAAACAGGTTCTTGCTGAACCATCTTATCTATGATGTCTTTCATGTGTTCCGCTACTGTTAATGACTGTCCCACTAGTACTTGTACCGGCATATCTGGGGCATAATGGCGATATTTCATACCTGGCGCTTTCGGCGCCTCTGTAGGGTCGTGCAAAGCCATGTCATATACCACATGGTCCGCCACCATTTCTAGCATCTCTTTTGTAACTCCACCGGGACGCAAAATAATCACAGTATCATCTTCGACTTGTACTACTGTAGATTCTACACCTATTTCACAGGGACCTGCATCCACTATTGCATGAATACGTCCTTTCATATCGTGTAAGACTGCTTCTGCCGTAGTCGGACTTGGCCGACCTGAACGGTTGGCACTAGGCGCTGCAATAGGCACACCCGCAATACGTATCATCTCACGACACACCTCATGGTCTGGGCATCGTAATGCCACCCGTGAAAGTCCACCAGTCGCACGCTCTGGCACTAGCGCAGACTTTTCAAAGGTAATCGTCAATGGACCTGGCCAAAAGGTATCCATTAATCTTTGTTCTAAAGGAGAGATATGTTTCACTAAACGATGTACCATAGACTGGTCACATACATGTAAGATTAATGGATTGTCAGAAGGTCGCCCCTTGGCTGCATAAATGCGATCCATCGCATCTGCTGCCAGTCCATTAGCTCCTAAGCCGTAGACCGTCTCCGTAGGTATAGCTACTAAATCGCCTACACGAAGCAATGTACCCGCTAACTCAATATCATTTGTAGTTAATAACTGTGTCTCAATATGATCTACTACTTCCATATCGTACCTCCTTTCCTATGTACTGTTTCCTATTTACTATTATATCATTTATAACAAACTTATTTTAAACTATATGAGACAGTAATTTTCAATTCTCATCCTTCCTCCACAAAGCGAGCCGTATATAAACTTTTGTTTGTACAGGATATTGTTGATTACTACAGATAGAGTGCCATATACTTCGGAGCAAATCTCAGTGAAACGTAAATTTGTGGAGAAGTATATGGCGCTCTATCTCCACCATCACATGTATAGAACAAAATTTTATATAGAAGAGCGTCGTACTTCCCAACGCACTTCACGAATAATACCAGCTATATCTTGTTGATACACTGGTTCTCCATAGCATCCTGTTTCTGCGGCTAGCTTTGATACGGCCTCCTCTTGACCTTGTCCAATTTCGATGGCAAGGTATCCACCGTCTTTTACTAGACGCCAACCTTCACGAATGATAGGAATATAAAACTCTAATCCTGTAGTTCCTCCATGAAGGGCAATATGAGGTTCATGTAATACTTCTTGAGATAATGTGTTCATCTCTGCGGTGGTAATATATGGTGGGTTTGACACAAGCACATCAAATATACCTTCTAAGGATGTTTGTTGCTCACCAAATAGAGACATACAAGCATCCAATACCGCACTATATTCAGTACCTTTGCCTACTTTCAGCTGTTCCAATAGTTCTTTTATATCACTTTTATAGAACCTTGAAATATCAGCTAATTCTAAAGATATACGATTCTCTTCAGCCACTGCCAAAGCTTTATCGGAAATATCTACTCCTATACCAGTGGCATTAGGTAAATAATGTAATAGACTTAATAAAATAGTACCAGGACCTGTACATAAGTCTAAAATGCGTGGCGATGCATCTACATCATAGAGATCTAGTATATCCTCAATTAATGTTTCCGTATCAGGACGGGGAATCAATACATGCTCGTTCACATGAAAGTCTAACCCCATAAATTCTTTATGCCCTGTAATAGTGGCTACGCTATACCCCTTCGCACGCTGTACCACTAGAGGTCGATAGGCATCTAATTCAGCTTTGTCCAAAGGTCGGTCAAAGTTGACATATAAATACATACGGTCACAGCCCAAACTATGAGAAAGCAGTACTTCCCCATCCAAGCGGCTTGATTCTATGCCTTTGGAGCGAAAATACTGCTCTGTCCATTGGAGCATGCAACTAATTGTCCATAACTCATTATCCATGTTGATTTGCCTCTTGCATTTTAGCGGCTTGTTCTGCTGTGATTAAAGCTTGGATTAATTCATCCATATCCCCATTTAATACAGCATTTAATTTGTATAAAGTTAAGTTAATGCGATGGTCTGTCACACGACCTTGTGGATAGTTGTACGTACGAATACGCTCGGAGCGATCCCCTGTACCCACTTGGCTTTTACGGTCTGCTGCCATAGCGGACGTCGCTTCTTGCTCTGCTTTATCTTGTAATTTAGCACGCAATACGCGCATTGCTTTTTCACGGTTTTTGAGCTGAGAACGCTCATCCTGACAAGCTACCACAATACCAGATGGTTTGTGTGTAATACGGACAGCTGACTCCGTTTTATTAATGTGCTGTCCACCTGCACCAGATGCACGGTATGTATCGATTTCCAAATCTTTTTCATTGATTTCGATGTCGATATCTTCTGCTTCTGGTAATACCGCTACCGTCACAGTAGACGTATGGATACGTCCAGAAGATTCTGTATCTGGCACACGTTGCACACGGTGTACGCCACTTTCAAATTTTAACTTAGAATATACACTGTCGCCTTCGATGGAGAATACGACCTCTTTGAAGCCCCCTAATTCAGGCTCGTTCGCATCGATGATGGTACATCTCCAGCCTTGTGTTTCTGCGTACTTTGTAAACATGCGGAATAAATCTCCTGCGAACAAAGCTGCTTCATCACCACCGGCACCACCACGAATTTCGACGATAATATTTTTATCATCGTTCGGATCTTTTGGTAATAGCAAAATATGTAATTCTGCCTCTAATTCATCTCGACGAACTTTTAATTCGTTCAATTCTTCTTGTGCCATAGCACGGAAGTCTTCATCTAGGCTTTTATCACCTAATACTTCTAACGCTTCTTCAATGCCGGCTAAGACTTGTTTATATTGACGGAATGTGTTCACTGTATCCGTTAATGACGCATGTTGGCGAGTCAGTTTACGCCATTCTTCTTGGCGAGCAATCACATCTGGGTCAGAAATGCGCTGTTCCAAGTCTAAAAATTTATCTTCAATCACTTGCAGTTTATCTACTAACACGGTGACTCCTTTCTAATCTTCTTCGTAAGCATCTTCTTCACTAGGTCGCACAGATTGTAAGGCACGAATAGCCACTTCAATTTGGTCATCCTCTGGCTCTCTCGTAGTCATATATTGCAGGGCCAAACCAGGAGCAATGATGGCTTTCATGAGTGGATGCTGTGTCCGTCCAGCTAGGCGAATCAATTCATAAGAAATTCCAGCCACCACTGGCATCAAGGCTAATCTAGATACTATACGTTCCACTAAATTAGGCCAACCTAGAAATGCGAATACAATAATACTCACTACCATGACGAATAATAAGAAATTAGTACCGCAGCGTGCATGTAATCTAGAATGATTTCGCACATTTTCCACGGTTAATTCCATATCATTTTCATAGGTGTGTATCGTTTTATGCTCTGCTCCATGATACTGAAAGACACGCTTAATATCTGGAGTGAGTCCAATAGCAAAAATATATAATAAAAAAAGGATTAAACGAATAATTCCTTCATATAAATTCAATATCATATGATCTGTGCCTGCACCTGGCATAAATTTTGCCAACCATGTCGGTAAGGCGATAAATAATGCTGCTGCAATGAGTACAGATACAGCCATAGTGATGGCAATTTCTTTGTTGGATACCTCTTCCTCTTCTTCTCCAGAGGCCTGTGCCGAAAAGGATAAGGCTTTCATACCAATCACTAAGGATTCAAATAAAGCTACTACTCCACGCAGAAATGGCAACTTTAATATGGGATACTTGTCTTGGATAGATTTCGTAGGTTCTTCTTTAACCGTGATGGTTCCATCTGGTTTTCGACAAGCTGTGGCCATAATCTTAGGACCACGCATCATAACCCCTTCAATGACGGCTTGTCCACCTACATATTTTTTTACTCGTTCCTGAGTCATAGGGTCTCCTGTAAAACAAATATAGGCAGAGCCTTAGCTCTGCCAATTAATTTGTATAGGTTATTTACGTAATTATTTGCCGTAACGTTTGTTAAATTGTTCGATACGACCGCGAGCTTTAGCCGCACGTTGTTGGCCTGTGAAGAATGGATGGCAGTTGGAGCAAACGTCCACGCGAAGATCACCTTTAACAGAACCAGTTTTGAATGTGTTTCCACAACCGCAAGTTACAGTTGCTTCCGCATAATTAGGATGAATTCCTTCTTTCATGTATATACACCTCTTTTCAACGTCTAAACTTTTCTTATAGATTATATCACGAATGCTATACTCTATGCAATACTAGGGACTATGAGTTATTCAGATATTTATAATGCTACACTCAGCTGTATTCCTAGGACTCGATGTGGCACTTTAAATCCATTTGGTATTCTTAATGGTGTGGATAGAAACATATTATAGTTAGCACTTCCATAGTACCCTTTCATACCAATAGCTCCGCCCCATAGCTCTGTACCCAATATATCTTCTGTAGATTTGCCGTACACTTTACCATAATCTAAACCTAAATACAGTGTATGATTCTGATTCAGTGATATATCTAAGGTGTTTCGTACATAAAACCCTTGTTCTGCGGCTAGATTTCTATCACCAGTAAACCCACGCACAGCATACCATCCACCGATATTAAAGAACTCACTACTATAGAGCTCACTATTCGTATACTGTCCTTTTGCTTCCATTGTATAGGTAGCTTTCCGATTCCAAAGCGTCAATGTACGCTGATAGTTCACTTTCCCCGTATATATATGATACTGTGTGGTGGCTTCTCCTAAATGGTCGGTAGGACCAGGGCTAGCCCACCAAGGAACGCCTCTTTCATATTGCACTAACCAATCTAAACTTCCATTCTTGCTATATCGTTTTTGATGTATTCCTATGGACCAAGATGTGGTATTTCTCCGCTGCACATCAATTTCACTACCATTGATAAAAGAATGCCTTGTCTTATGTGTAAGACCTTGCACTAATTCTGTAATTTGTTGGCTATTCCTATGTAATACATGCTTCCACCTTAGCTCATCGCTAGTAAAGTTACCGCTAGAAATAAATGGTTTAATGGCATAGCTAACTCGTTGTTGATACTCTGAATTAGAATGGCTAAGAGTAATGCTATCATGTCCAATAGGTATTTGATATGATACATAATTTGATTTACTTGTATTGATACTATCTGAGTGTCTAGTTTTAGTTAAGCTATAGTACAAAGTATCACTACGATCCAATGGTCTGCCTACTGTGATGGACACATTCCCTTGCAAGCGCCCTGTTCCTTCATTACCGAAATTATCGAATCCGGTGTTGATTTCTACTTTGGACTTATTTTCTATCTGAAATACCACTATAGATGTACCTAACTTACTTCCCGGTTGTAACTGTACCTTAGCCTTCTGATGGGGCACTGCATTTAAATTATCTACAGTTTGTTCTATCTTCCGTATGTTTAAGATATGCCCCTTATGAAAGGCTAATGCGTTTGTATAATTACCTGCCACACCCTTAAATTGTATTTCTTCCACAGTTCCTACCAACAAGGATAAGCGAAGTGTACCACTCCCTATATTTTGAGGCTCCATATAGACCTTAGAGGTGACATACCCTCTATCTAGTAAGGCTGTGTTCAGTTCATCCAACACAGCGTTAATTGATCTTACCCCATACAATTGATGTTCTTTCTTAGCTACCATCGTTTGCAGAAAACTAAGTTCTAGCGGAACCCGTGATAGCTCGATATAATGAATTAAAAACTCTGGATCATCACTTGACAGTTGATTCACCTTTTGAGGTACTATCCCCTCTGTAAGAACTGTGAAAGCCGGTGCTTCCTTTTGTTCCACATGAGATATAGAACGCTCCATCTGGTCTAGCAGTTTACCTTGCTCGTCTATAGTATTAGCATGAACAATATGAGAAAGCACCCCTATACATAAACAAGCAAGGCCTGCAACTATTTTATGATTTGTCAATCCTAGACTCCTTTACCACAATCTGTTATATCTCTCGGAACGATCTTCTAATGACTTCTCTCGTGCCTGAATTTCTAATTTCTTCATAATTTCATACTTACGTTCATCCAAATCTTTTTCTTCAATAATAGAAATTCTGGGATGACCTAACTCTTTATCCTTCCGTATATCCTTTATGAATTGAATGAACTTCTCTTTTTCCTCATCTGTCATATTTTTATTTAATACCACAATAGTATCACCATTAAATACGAATTGACTCATAAATCCAATTGATCCGTACGTATATTGAAAACTTCTAGTAAAATACTGTGCCTTCACATAAGGATCTATCACTCTTGAATAATTCCCAGATTCCATGACAGCTACATATTTTCCAGTTATCGTATTTTTTTTAACATTTAAGGATGGAGGGTTATCTGGTGTATACATTACTATTGCCACTAATGACATAATGCCTATATAAGCAAGTATTAAAATAATCTCTACACCATATTTCTTAATATATCCAATCATGTCTATAGCACTCATATAACATCTTATAATATCAACTTCCATGCCAATTCATCAGAACAAATATTGATTTCATCTATACTTTTGAAAGTTTAAATTTCCGACAACCTGCACAAGATATATATACTTTCAATACAAACAGAACCATAAAAGATATATTTCAAAATATAACGCACTCTATTGGTGAGGGATGATAACAATTCCTCATGTACCCAATAGTAGTAACCTATAATAGTGTAAGTTATTAATAATAAGGAGTTCCATTTAATCCAAACATCTATAAATCCAAATCGAATTAATGTACCAAAAGAGACAGAGAATATTAATACTCGTAAAATATGAATCCCTATATTGGTTAACACATTATATCTTTTGTTATTGTGTTTAAACCAATATATACATAATGGAATCAATCCAATGCAATTATAAAACAAAAATAGCATATCCTCGTCATTAGCGCCATAGCTTTCTAGCGTACGAAGTGTAGTTTTAATAATTTCATGCATTGGTATCCTCTTTCAGTAAATAACCTAACTTTTTTCTCATCTTAATGATAAAGCCATCATTTGACTCCGCTACTATAAAACATAATAGATGAAGAGGTATAATAAAAATAGTTGTTGCCCAAATGATTGGAATATTCATTGCTCTGAACCGTTTTATAGTGAATATAAACAGCATATAATGAGAGCCACATACAATGATGGCGAATAATAAAGCAATAATATCAACCTCTGCTCCATTTTTTTCTAAAATAAGTGCAGAAATCCCTAGTAGCCATGACCATAACATTATCCATCCAAGACTTTTATTATAACCCTTTAGTGAAAGTGATGTATATGGATTAAAGTTATCTTTTATTCTCTTCATGATCATCTATTATATTCCTCCTTTAATTCACTTACTTCATCTTCTAATAACTCTTTCCCCTTTTTTTCACCATAAAATCTATCTTTCATTGCTGTAGTGTTAAAATTTATATACCCTTCGCCTCCAGATCCTACATATGCACCTCCACCTATATCAAAGATCGTATCATCAAGCCCAGTATATAATGAAGCACCGCTTACTTTATTAAATGATCTTGATAGATAAATATTAACTGTCGTTTCATTATCTCTAATGTTACGCGCATTTGCCACATTAACTACATTTGCTCCTAAAGAATAATTTTCAGTTACTCCTGCACCAGCCCCTATTTTAGAAATAATTGCTAACCCTTTGCGACTTGTATCATAATCAAGATGCGATGAGGCGCCTACATTCCCTCTCACAGGCCCTATTTTTCCATTTATTCCTAGACCAACACCTATGCCACCATTTACCCAAACCATATCTCTTTTAGGTAACTTATCTGCATATTCTTCTAAAATTCGAATCATCTCTCCAGTTAAACCATTCTCATAATTATAGCTATAATTTAACCCTAATATACGAGCTGATTCTTCTAGTTCATCAATCATTTGAGGTTCAGCTGCATCTGATAGGTATTTATTGTTATTACTAATAATAATTGCAGATTCAAGTACTTTGATAATACCATCTTTATGGTATCTTCTATTATTATCTACAAGATACCTATAAATTGCATCTTCATAATAACTTTGTTGATAATTTGACAATCCATTCCACTTAACTCCATAATGACTAATACTCCCACCTAGTTCTCCAGTTCCTCCAACAAGTTTATCTGTTGCATATCCCAAGGCATATGCTAGCCATTGTGCTTTTGCTGGATCATGATTAGATGCCTCTAATATAGCTTGTGCCAGAAGTTCAGATAGTCCACCTGCTGCAGTGCCTACATTTGTATTTCCATTCACTATATTAGCACTTATATTGCCTACTATGGCATGTAACGCCACTTTTTCTGATGATCCTTCCTTCCAACCTGCCATATCAGAAATATGATGAATAGCTTCATTAGCATACTGATTAAATAACTTGGTTAGTTCTTGTCGTTCTTGTATGTCTTGTTTGTTGAAAATAGTATCTAATGCTTGAAGGCTGTGATTAATGTCTCTATTAATTTGACTTACATCCACCTTAGGATTCTCTACATCAATCGTTCCAGGTGCAATAGCAGATTTTGTCACACTGTAAGCTTCTTTTCTTTCATCAGGTAACATATTTGGTAATAGGCCTACTTGATTATGTAAGCTATTGACATACTTGAGGTGGCTTGTATACTCCTTATCTTGATTCAATTGTTGTAAATGTTGTATCTTAGCTGGAACGCTAAGAGTTGAATCTGTGAGTATAGTATTCTTTCTATCTCTAATGTACTCCAAAGACTTTCGATATTGTACGTCCGCTAAATACGACACCCCCTTAGACCCATAGGTATACTTCGCCCTATTCTCCTTATCCTTCATAACTAGATATTTTGTTTTCAGTGTATTCCTATCTGTACAACTAGCTAGTAAGGCTCCTTCTAATGTGGTTGTATTGCCTACGGATATGTTGAATCCTGTACTTCCTGCATAGAGTCCAGATTGGTGGATCACAGAGTTGTATTTGCTATCTATATCTGTCCGTTGTAAAGAACTTTGTAATGATTTGAATGTACCTTTCTTGGATAGGCTAAGTCCCATGCCACCAGACGTAGTATGGTCTGTATAGTCATGCGTGTCTTGTACAGAGTGAATCTCTAAATTACCACCAATATTTGCCTCAATAGCCTCCCCTTTAAGAACACCATCTTTGATGTATAAATCCTGTTTTGTAGTCACTCCAAGGGTATTCGTTGCTGTTATCTTCGTAGGATCATGCACTATGTCTGTCCCGGCTATACTACCTTTACTGCCACTGGCATTGAGGGATATATCGGAGAACCGATGTTGCAAAAGATCATAGGAAATACCAAGAGATCCTTGTTTCTGTTTCATACTCTGGGTCATCTCAGAAGTCGTTTCTTTGCCCTTCACATAGATACTGTTCGCCGACTCTAAGGTAATGTCCTTGCCTTGTACATCGCTTCCTTCTATGTGGATATCATCCTTCTTAGTGGTAACACGAATATGTCCATCGGATACAATGGTCGATCCTTTTGCTATCTTACTATCTACATTCGTAGAAGCTTCGCTTCGTTCTGTGCCTAAAGATAGATTGAGGTGTAAACTCTTGGCTTGGTCTTTCAGTTTAGATTTTTCTATAGATGTCTTAGCATCGTCATAGGTTTTGTAGGCTAATAGGGCTTGCAATCGTTCGTCTTTTACAGAGTTTGCTCGTGTGAGTGTACCCACTGCATTGGTTGTAGTATCTACTAAGCGATTCGACAAAGAGAGAGTAAGCCCACTTTTAGAAAATCTATGTGTTTCTCCTGTATGGGATGTGGTATAACCATTGCGTATTGTCACGCCAGAGCCTTGAACCTGAATATCCCCTTTAGATGCTACATCACTAGCTTCTACTTGTGTAGTACCTGTAGCACCTAAGGTGACAGAACCAAAGCGACTTCCAATCACACTGCCTTTGGCTACACTGCTCTTAACATCATAGGTATCTGCTTGTTTTTGTGTACCAATGGTAAGGCTAAGACCGCCATTACCAAAAATACCAGATTTACGTACTTCCTCACGATGAGTGGCACCAGATTCTTCCTGTGCTGATGTAATGGTCAAATTACCTGCACTCGTAACCGTAACATCTGCATCCCCTACTATATGGCTGGCTTTAACTAGTACGTCTTGCTTACCATCTACCTTAACAGTACCACTGGAAATCGTAGAGCCCACTACCGTATCTGTACGTCTATGGTCATAGATATCCCTTGTAGTAGATGACAAGAACCCTCTATCTTTTTGATGTACCTCAGATACTATTTCATGGCGCTCAGTACCATGTGCAATAGATACTCGACCTGCTTGTACATCTACAAAACCAGTTTTACTATGTATAGTGCTTCCTTTCATGGATACATTGTTATCCATACGCACCTTAACACCAGTCTCGCCTTCAATGGTCGCTCCCAAATTCTGTTCATCTATGACCATCTTACGGTTGAAATAGTCACTACCTCTAGCACCCACAGCTACATCTGACAAAGTTTTATGTGTTACACTCTCAAGAGTTAGAGCGTTCCCGCTAAGGTCCACTGCGTGTCCGATGATACGGGAACCTTGTAATGTGATCTCTCCCCCTTGCACTTGCACCGTATGTCCTTGTACGGTACTGCCTAGGTTCTTAGTAGAGTCTAAGGTCACTCCACTACCTATGTAGCGATTTTGTAAGGTACGAGCAGAGATCTGTATATCTTTTCCTGCTAGGCTGACCGTACTATTTCCCTGTATAGTAGCGCCTACAGAGCGTATGGAATCCCCTTGGATATGGATACCGCCGTCACTAGTAATACTAGTATTTCCATGCGCTGTATCTTGTTGATATCCCAATGAACTATTAGTCGTTACCTGCGTTTCATTACGGATATCCTTTCCTTCTATGTAAACATGGTCTTTACCATGTATACGACCCGAAGTATTTTCTAACATATCCGTGTGTATAGACACCAGATTGCCATTCATAGACCCACTGAGGTTTTGGACATGATTTCCTGTAATGGACAGAGAGTCCTTTGCATGTATGCTACCCGTATTATCTACTTTTTTGCTTGTTATCTGAACGTTTTTACCCAAAACGATACTACCATCTTTGCGCAAATCTCCAGGTTGTAACATACTGTTAGGTATCCCTGAAAGTAAAGACTGATCATGACCTGTATATTTCGTAAAGGTATGACCACTTTGACGGAGTTCTTCTTTCGCTATTTCTTGGTTTTCGTATCCATTGCGTAATCGAGTATACACTCGTTCTGGGTCTGCTTGTAATCTAGTGACCATATAGTCACTAGACAAAAATTGCTTTTTATCTGTATATAAAGGGTTCTCTTCTACTTTAGCTACGGCAAGGGGATCCGTCATCATGTAGAGTTGTTTTGATGCTTCCAACACTGGGGTCACTAATTTGGAAACATCTGTAGGTGCCACCGTAGTTTCAACTTTTTTATCTCGTATTGCATAAGTTGTTCCATCTGCCTCAAGTGTTGTATTGGTAAATGCATTAGACTGGATGCTCGTAGTTCCATGACTGCCTAATACAGCAATACGTTCACTAGATGGACTACTTTCAGCATCAAAGATGTCGTGATGTTCATAGGGAATATCTGTATGTCCATAAACCCACTTTTTACGTTTCCACCAACGTTTTTTCTGTTTATACTTCCAATAATGTCTATCTCGGCCTATATCATCATAGTGAACTGTCCCTTGATAGCCTGTGTTGGTAATGGAGTCTGCCGTAACTTGTAAGCCATCCTTCGCCATAATCTGGCTATATGTATTTTGCACATCTTGCCCCGTAATATGGATGGTACCATCGCTCAGTATTCTAGATGTGGCGGTTTCCTCTTCTATGGTTCCTGTATGAATCGTTCTATGGTATTTTCTATCTGCCTCATAATAGTTAGGCTGGTCTAGATGCGGTATGCCCTCATACTTATCTTCTTCTGAAATGGTCCACCCAGTCTTAAACACATCCTTATAGTTTTGTATCTTAGGGGCTGTGATAGTGAGATCACCTTTGACAATGACATCTGATGACCTATTTTCAAAGCTCTCTTTTCCCAATACATAGGCATTACCTTTTACATAGATATCTGAACCAAAGTAAGAACCTTTGCTGTTGATATTCCGAATATGGCTCCCTTGCACGTTCAAATTCCCTAGTGTATGCCACAATCCACTGGTGTTCGTCACATTCTCTTTCATATCTATCTCTGTATCGTTTTTTGCAAAGAGAATGCCTTTCGTATTGGCAAAGGTATTCCCTTGTATCTGTAGGGTATCTTCTGCAATGATGGCCCCTGTGTTTGTGTTTTCTACATTGCATTGCATCACACCATGACTGACCACATGGGACGCATCGTTCTCTAACGTATCTCCCGTGACATGCACACTATTACCAGCTTCTAATACAGAGGAGTTGCTATTGCGAATATGGTTTGCTGAGATATGTACATTCTGATTCGCCTTCATAATGCCCTTATCTTGTACAAGCTCATTTCCAGCAAATTGGAGAGTATTTTTACTTTCCACAAAACCTGCATTGTGCATAGTTTTGGCAGATATATGCATAGTCTCTGCTGCTATATTTCCTGTATTCTCTAAGGTGTCTGTGTCAATACGAAGATGACGACCCCATAGTTCGCTGCGGCGGTTACGTAAATTGTCACTGATGAAAGTACTATCTACCTGCTGTCCCCCATAGCCTTTGCCTACGATGTCTATATAAGATTTTCCTTGCAAGGTCATATGAGTGCCATTGATCACGCCTAATCCATTGACGGTCATACCATTAGGATTCACAATGACTACATCTGCTGGATTTCCTGCCACCTCTATATATCCCTTCAAAATAGATGGACTCGTAGAAGTGACCTCATTGATGATTGTCTTAGCACCATTCCCAGCTAGAAACATATTTTTATCTATATAACCAGCTAATTGAGTCTTTGTGTATTTCGTGGCATTATTGAGAATAAGACCTCTCTCTTTCACATTAAACTGTGTATATGCATTGTGAGAAACACCGTTTCCATCAACACCGGCAATGTGTAGGATATCTATGCCATTCCTCGTCGTATCTAGAATCGGTTGGCGATTCTTGGGGCTATTCGTATCTACAACAATAGGTAACTCTTCTTGTGTATCCTCTACGACAACCTTGCTAAGTATGTGAGGAATAGGTTGTATAGTAGGCGTATGTAAAGGGTTCTCCAAGACTGGCTTTGAAGTATCTACAGATTTTTCAGGGATAGGTGTTTGCGATTCTATATGCAGCTTATCTTTAGATACTACTTGTATATGGTTTCGATCTACTTCTACTTGTTTCCCACGTACAGTGATCTCCCCAGACTGAGAGCGTATGCCGCCTTGATACACAATAGAGTCAGTACCTTGGATTGTTATATTCTCCGTACTGGAAATCACTCCCTGTCCACGAAGATTGGTCGTATTCGCCTCAATCTGTTTTCCTTGTAGGTTCCCATCGTTGGTAAGTGTACCGCTTTGTATTGTCACAGTTTCATCACCCACAAGGGTGCCACGATTATAAAAGTCTTGGCTACGAATTTCCAATTCTTTAGCACTGTGAATGCTAGTAGGCTCTTGCTGTGAACCACCTTGTTCGATGGTGAGATTTCCTGCTGTGTCAATATGTAGGGTGCCCGCTATGGCATCGATAGAGCCGCTGATATTAACACCTAATCCAGATTCTGTACCGATTAAAGAAATAGTATTTCCATACATGCCACCAAGAGCCCCTACATCTAAGGCAACCCCCGTAGGTGTACTTTCACCAGATTTCATGGCTGTTACAGTTCCATCCGCATAGTTCACTGTATTACGCCCTGTGATAGCTCGAATAGAATCTTGTGCCACCACATCTGCATTGATACGTATCGTCTTTGCCAATAAATCTACCTTTGAAATAGGGGTATATGAGTTAGCTCCACTTTGTTCTGTAGGTGCATTGATAGCTCCTGTTATATCAATATTGCCTTTTTCAATGGCAAACTTTTCTAACCGACCATCCACCATGTGTGGGACACCAGTGGTAAATGTGGCTTTTGGGGTGTTAATAAAATGAACTTCTTTAATAGAAATCCCGTTCGGATTAGCAATGACCACATCTGCCGGCTGTCCTGCTACTTCAAAAGTTCCTGCTAACTGTGATGTAGAAGTCCCTACTACTTCGTTGACAATAAGGCTCGCAGACTCTCGTAAGTTAGGGTTTGCATTTACAGGACCAATCTGAGTGCTGACTGTAGGTGTAGTAGCATTGTTAAAGATAGCCCCCGTATCTGTAGAAAAGGACTCATATCGATTATGGGATACACCATGTACTGGATTGGTAATCTGTATAACGGGAACAGCCTGACTATTGTCCACCATTACCTCATGACTGACAATTCCCTGTGCCGCATAGGTTCCTAACTGCAAAGACAAGGTAATCCATAACGTTAAGAGTTCTTTTCTTTCTTTTTTCATTGTATCTCCCCAATCTCTCGTTCTAAGGTGCGTAAATATATGCCTAACTTTAAATATATATACATTATATCATACATAAAAGAATTTTTGGAATATCTAATAGACATGTATACAAAATAAAGCCTATGCTCCATATACTTGGAGCCATAGGCTTTATGTATGTCTCATATGCTATATCATATACGATTCACAATATAGGTATGACTTATTCAGATTTTTCTGCTTCTAACTGTTTAGCCTCTGCTCGTTCTTGTTTTGCTTCTTCTAGAGTTTCTTCTAAATCTACAGAGTTTAAGATTTCTTTTAATTCTAAAATTTCTTCTAATGTTAAGGTTACACCTTTTGTCATTTGTGAGTAATCTTCATCCCAAGCGCGGATATCGAATTTAGGGTTGTAACGTCCCCAACTTGTGCATGTTAATTGTTTTTTCATGCCATCTTTATTTTCTGAAAGTGTACCTAGTACTTTATAAATTGAATAATTAACCACAGCCATGATTAGCCCTCCTCTACTTCTGGTTTCACTTCTGTTGGTACTGGTACAATCTCAGTCGCTAATGTAGCTAATGCATTGGCCCAGTTTGTTTCAGCTTGTGCTTTTTCTATTTCATATTGTTGTAATGAAGCGGTAAAGCTCGCAGTAAATGCAGTCAACGCCTCTTCTTTCACCACTTGACGACGGCAACTACCCATTAATTGTAATAAGGCTGGTGTGGTAGTTACCATGGATGCTAAGGTACGTACTACTTGTTTTCCTTCTTCACTATTGAAATACGTATACCATAAGAATGGTGCACTTGGATGGTTAAAATACCAACGATATTTTACCGTATCATCTTGTAATACAGATTGTTCCATCGCATTTTGTACGGCTTCATCCTCTGGAGATGCTCCCAAGGGAATACCACCCTTTCGTTCCAATGTAACAGACACATCGATGCCTTTCATAGATACTTGTAAATAATATCCTTCTAAGGCTTCAAACATGCGTTGCATGTATGTTGGAATTCGATAATCTCCATGCATATATCCATCTTCACCCATGGTTGGATGTTTCGGATTCATGCTTACTTGTACACCATATAGTGAAAGTCCATAATGAGCCAAACTAAATGTTTCCATAGACGCCAAAACTTCGTGAGGCAATGGAATGAAGTTGGTTTGCTTATACCCATCTTCAACGATTTCACAAATAGACAAATCTACTTTTTTCACAGGTCCTAAGCCATAGCGGAATTCATAGGTTTGCAATGGGGCCCATTCTCGAACGACTTCTAAATGATTTTGAAGAATCATGAACTGTAAGGCTACTCGATTCATATTCAATTGATCTTGTACAGCAGACACTGGAATGAAGTAACGTACAGTGCCTTTTTCGCTTACATTATTCACACGAGCCGCCATTTCTTCCATCGTCGTTACTGGTGCTGTGAACATGCCAGATGTAGCTGCTACAATGTGGTCAAAGATGACATCTTCTGGCCATTCATTGATAACAGGCGCTAGTGGGTATAAACTGCGGAATAAATCATAGCAACTTTCAGAAGCTGTATAGAAGAGCAAACGATCTGTTGGAAGTATTTGCATAACTTCTTCTGCGATAGCTGCGTATTCCTCAAAATAAGCAAAGAGAATGATTCCCTCTGTATTCTTATGGAAGTCAATCACTTCTTGCATCGGTATAGACCACTGGCGACCGGCAGACACGCCTTCATAATAGCCAGTAGCACTGATGAAGTCCATCAATTCTACACTAAAGGAAATGCCGTAAATGTCCTTAAACCCTGCTTCATCATAGGGCAAGGGGCCAAACATATCTACTGTAGATGTTTGAGCAAGCTCAAATAATTCTTTCGGTGTAATGCCCCACTCACGGACTTCACCACTTTGGGAAATGATTTGATCTAATACTCTAAATCTTGCTATTTCTTGTACGATAGCTGGTCCTGTAATACCTACTTTTGTAAAAGTCTCAATGAGACGTCTCATTTGTTCTCTCATATTATACCTTCCCCGCCGATTGGCATACATCATATAAAGGGCATTCATCACATAATGGTTTTCGTGCTTTGCAAATCTTTCGGCCATGCCAGATCAGCCAATGATGTGCGGCACTCCAGTGTTCCATAGGAATTGCTTTTTTCAGTTTCTTTTCTACTTCGTCTGGTGTTTTACCCTTGGCTAAACCTAACCGATTGGACACTCGGAACACATGAGTATCTACAGCAATGGCTGGCGTATCAAATAGAATGGACACTAATACATTAGCAGTCTTACGCCCTACCCCTGGCAATGTGACTAAGGTATCAAAATCTCGGGGCACTTCACTATTGTATTGTTCCACTAAAATTTTGCATGTTTCGTGAATATGTTTTGCCTTGGAACGGTATAGGCCACAATCTTTAATTAATGCCTCTAATCCTGGAATCCCTAATTCATACATATCTTTAGGGTCACTATATTTTGGAAAAAGTCGTTTTGTTACAATATTAACTCGTTCGTCAGTACATTGTGCAGATAATGCTACCGCTACTAGTAATTCAAAAGGCGTAGTAAACTCTAGTGCCGGTTTTGCATCATGGTAGACTTCTCCCAATATTCGTATTTGCTCTGCCTTGATGGCTTTTGTAATTCGCATCGGAGCCTTCTCCTCTAAGATGAAAAAACTATATAAATTGTGTTATAATATAAATCTACAAACAATACTATAGGTTAGATACTTTCATCTAACACTAATATATAGTGTATCATACCACAAAGGGTGTGCGCTAATAAATAAGGAGATTATCTATGACTGAACAAGAAAAAAAAGATATGACTATGGAACAAGCCTTAACACGCATTAATGCATTGGCAGCGAAAAAGAAATCTGGTCAAGCCTTAACAGAAGAAGAATTAGCAGAAAAGAAAGATTTATATGAAGTGTATTTAGGTTTTATCCGTGCCCAAGTAGTACAACATCTGGAATCTATTGAGTTTGTAGATGCTGAACCTGAAGCAGATACTGTGGAAGTGGATGTAGATTTAGACACAAAATACTTACGGAAGAAGCATTAATATGTCTCAATACACAGAAAAGGATTTGCGCATTTTAGAAGAACCCTTTGTGGAAATCAGAAAAAAGGTAAAAATTCTACTTCGTATGGGCTGTTTATTATCTGAAAATGGAGCCAATGCGAACCAAATTGTTCGAGATATGCGTCGCGCAGCCGCATATATGGGAATTCCAGCAGATCATCTTCATATCCATATTGCCTACTCTAATATTTTAATTAATATTCATAGTCCAGAAGATTGCTTTACATCCTTTAGAAATGTCCAATATTTAGGAGCTAATATGGATATTATTTCCTCCATTAGTGTCTTAACTTGGACTGCATTACGTAATGAGTATACTCTTGATGAATTTTCCCAAAAACTCGAAGAGATTGCTAAAAAAGATCCTCCTCATTCGAATGCCACATCTGCCATCTTTGCAGGATTTGCCTGTGGTGCTTTTCCTATCTTATTTGGGGGTACTATTATCTCTGCATGGATTACAACATTCTGCGCTCTCCTTGGATTTATTATACAATTGATATTAAAACGTTTTCAAATTAATCGCTATATCAGTATCGCCTGTGCTGCTACGGTATCTTCTGGATTAGCCTTTCTATCCGGATGTATTTTTGACTCTGCCGATGTCATCTATGCTATGATTGCTTGCACATTGTTTATGGTTCCTGGCATTCCTCTCATTAATACAGTCGATGATTTGCTAAACAACTACATTTTGGCAGGAATATCTCGAGCTGTACATACTTTACTCATTGTGGGCAGTATGACTGTAGGGATTAGCATGGCTCAATACTTCAATCATTCTTATGATTTCACCCATTTAAGTATTGTTCCAGACAGCATTTCCATTGTTTTACTAGGTGCTGCCGTTGTGGGTGCTGCGGGCTATGCCGTGATGTTTTATACTCCAAAGCGTCTACTCCCACTCATAGGTATTGGTGGCCTCATTGCTATTTTAGTAAAAAATACGCTCATATTATACTTAGGATTTTCTGTGTTTGGCGCTACTTTTATCGCTGCTGCTATGGTCAGTTTATTTTCTCTGAAAGCAGCTCATTATTCCCATACATCCTCTAAGGTATTAGCGATTCCATCAGCGATTCCTCTTGTACCTGGCGTATTTATCTATCGATTTTTATATGCCATGTTACATATTAATTCTCTCACATCTGCAACCTTAGTCGAAGCCATTCAAAGTGGAGTCACTGCCATCCTAATCATCATATCCATCGGTGTAGGCGTTGCTATTCCTTCTATTCTAGCTGGTAAAATATTAGATGCTAGAAAAGAGAAAAAACTAGAAAGTTTATTAGATAAACGGTATACATAAGAAAAGCATGTATCTTTTGACGCATTGTCATTGAGATACATGCTTTTTCTATAACCCACAATTAATAATGTGCATACTATGTTTAAGAATACATGTTGTTACCTAATGCAGACGTATTAATATGCTAGAACTATAACCTCATTAAGGCAAACAAAAAGGACTGAATGCATCAGTCCTTAGTATGTATTATAGATGAGCTTCTACAGCTGCTTTTAATTCTTCTAATGGAATGAAACCGATTTTACGATCTACGATTTCACCATTTTTGAAGATAGCAAATGTAGGAAGAATTTCAATTTTGAAGAATTGTGCCAATTCAGGTTGTTCATCAGTGTTTACTTTTGTCAATGTCACTTTATCACCCAATGCAGCAGCTAATTCATCATATACTGGCATCATGCGAACACAGTATCCACACCATGGTGCCCAGAAATCTACAACAGTTACTTTATCATTTGTTGCTACTACTTCTTTAAAATTTGCAGATGTTACATCAATAATTGCGCTCATGTAAGCCTCCTATTAAATTTGAATCAATACACAATCTTGAATCACTTCAAGACCTAATTCAGTTGCCTTTTTCACTACTGCCGGTTTATCCGCACCTGGTTGTAGCCAAACGGTCTTAACCCCTAACTCTTTACAACTATCTAGAGCTTCTAAACCAACTTTTTCTGGCACAACAAAGTCGACTACAGTAGGTACTACTGGCAACTCATGCAAGCTTGGATAACATTGCACGCCATCGATAGATGTAATATTAGGATTCACTGGATACACTGTATATCCTTTATTGACAAGATGTTTGAAAATCTTATATCCGAACTTATCGGTTCTTGTTGTGGCACCTAAAACGGCCCACGTTTTTTCTTGGATCGCTGTTTCCATTGACATACGTATCACCTCATTACTGTACTATCATACCACAATATCGAAATTTGTCAATTTAATTATATCTTGTTCTAATCGATTTTCCGGAATGTCAATTACTAGTAACTCTGAAAGTGTAATTTTCTTGAAAACCGGTAGGTCTCCTATTGTGAGTAGCCCCGTTTCCAATGCAAACCATGCCCACAGTCTCTCTGGTGTAGCCCCTTGGTTCTGCAGATCACGTATGGTGATACTTTGTTGACGTTTAGACAGTCGATACCCTTCTGCATCCACTAGCATAGGGACATGACCATATTGCAAAGCAGGAAGCCTCAAGGCTTGGGCCAGCGCAATTTGATGACCCGTCACAGGCAGCAAATCATTGCCTCGAATGACTTCTGTCACACCCATTTCATAATCATCAATGACCACCGCCAAATGATAGGCAATCATTCCATCCCATCGCTTTAATACGATATCATCACTACAAGATTGGATTTCATAATCTACCGTGCCTCGATATATGTCTTGAAAGGATCCTTTTGTATTCTCCATATGAAATCGCCAGGAGGGTGGTCTTTCACCTATGGGCGGCTCATGGGTTAAACAATATCCATCGTACACATGATGGGTTTCACCTTGATGAGGAGCGCTACTGATTTCCTGTAAACGAGCTCGATTACAATAACATGGATATAACCGTTTTTGGCTACGTAATTCTTGTAAATATCTCTCGTATATATCCAAACGTTGGGATTGATACGTAGGTACTTCGTCCCAAGTAAAACCAAGCCAAGATAAATCTTCTAATATATGATCTGCATAAATTGGTTTAGACCGTTGTGTATCTACATCTTCTATGCGCACTATATATTCACCATTCTGACGTCGTGCAGACCAATAGGACAAAAATGCTACCCACAGATTTCCTACATGCATATGTCCTGTAGGGCTGGGTGCAAAACGACCTTTCATAGAAACCTCCTAAGCCTCTTCACTAAGATGTTCCCACCGCTCATAGAGGGCCTCTAACTGTGATGTTGTATTGGCTAACTCTTGAGATAATCGTTCATATTCTGATATATCTCCTTGGATAGATGGGTCCTGTAGCTGTACAGTATACATTTTAACAGTCGCCTCATACCGTGCAATATCCGACTCTACTTTGGCTAATTCTTTTTCCAGCATAAAAGAATTCGTTTTCTTTTTAGGTACTGTCACTGCTTCTGAATAGCTAGTATCTTGTTTATCTGTTATAGCAACCTCTGATGTACCTGTATGTATCTCAGCATTAGAATCAGTACTCACTGCTGTATCTCCAGCATTGTTAGCCTTTCCTGCTGTATTGCTGGACATATTGTTGCGGTTCGTCTGCTCCGCTTCTAATCGTTGTGCTGCTAACACAGAACGTTCCAGCATTTTTTCTTTGTAATACGAATAGTTTCCATGGAACTCTTCGATGCCACCATTATCTAAGACCACAATGCGTTTTGCCACAGCATCCAACAAATATCTGTCATGAGAAATAATGAGCAATGTGCCCTCAAACTGTTGTAAGGCTTTCTCCACTGTTTCTCGTGTAGGGATGTCTAAATGATTTGTCGGTTCATCAAGGATTAAGAAGTTACGGTCTTCTAAAAATAACTGTAATAAGGCTACCCTTGCCCGTTCACCACCTGATAAATCTCCTATTAACTTGAATACATCATCCCCTCTAAATTGAAAGGCTCCTAATACGCTGCGAGCAGCTTCTTCTGACATATCATAAGGCGCCATGATCTCTTGTAACACAGACCAAGTAGGATGTAACTCTTCATGTTCTTGCGAGAAATAGCCTGTCTGCACACGATTGCCTGTGGTAATCGATCCATCCAGTGTATTAAGTTCCCCCATAATTGTTTTTACAAGAGTCGATTTTCCAGCTCCATTCGCACCAATTAAGCCTACCACATCTCCTCGACGTAAGGTCGTTGTAATATGTGTAGCCACTGGATGTTCTACATCATATCCAATAGATACATCTTCCACCATCAACACTCGGTCTGCACTCATTTCTGCCTTAGGAAAGGTAAAAGCAAACTCTCTATCTTGGTCTGGTGCCTCTAATCTTTCTAGTCTATCTAACTGTGATTGACGACCACGAGCCATTTTAGATTTTATGCCTGCTCGATATTTGTCAATATATTCTTCCGTTTTACGAATGTGTTCCTGTTGCTTTTCATACGCACGTTGATACGCCACTCGTTGCTGCTCTCGTTGTTTCAAGAACTGGCTATAATTACCTTTATAGGTATGCACTTTATGATGAGATAATTCTACCACTTCTGTCGCCACTTGATCTAAGAAATATCGGTCATGGCTGATGATAACAATGCCACCTTTGTAGGATTTTAAATATCCCTCTAACCACTCTAACATTGGCATATCTAGATGGTTAGTAGGCTCATCAAGAAATAAAAAATCAGGACGACGCACCAAGGCTTTCGCCAAGTTAATACGCGTTTTTTGTCCCCCAGAAAATTCACTAGCTTTCTTCTTTAAATCTTCGTCACTAAATCCTAACCCATAAGCAATACGTTGGCTTTGTTTTTCATAATCATACCCACCAAGCCATTCTAATCGCTCTTGTAAATAGGATAAACGACGCAAGTCCTGTTCTGTGGCATCTCGATTTTCTAATTCTGTCGTTAACGATTGTAACTGGGATTCTAAGTGCTGTACATCAGCCCAAGCCGTTTGAATTTCTTCTTCTAAACTAGCATCACCTAAATTTACATCTTGTTGCAAATAACCTATAGTGATACTACTGTCTTTCACAATGATCCCCGCATCATGTTCTTCTATGCCTAGTATGCATTTCATCAACGTCGATTTACCAGCCCCATTCGGGCCAACTAAGGCAAGACGCTCTCCTTGTCGTATGGTAAAAGATACATTAGAAAAAATTTCTCGTACCCCAAAGGATTTCCCTAGTTTTTCTATTCGGATCTGTTCCAAAATACTTCCCCTATCCTATGTCTGTTCACTATACAAAAGTATTACCATTACATAGTATCTAAAAAATGTACCATTTATCTTAGTAAATAGCATAAATAGTTTATAAACTAAGTAATACTTCTTGCAAATGATTCGTCAAAGCTTGCTCAAATTTATCTATCGTGGTTGCATCCAAGTCATGTGTAATTCCTGGATAGCCTTGTTGTCTAGTTTCACCAAAAAATTCATCTCGGAATGTATTATAAAATAAGACGACTCCTGTTTCCTCATTATCTTTGATATAGGTACCAATAATATAAGAACCATTAATCATATCTAATGCTGTATGCGGCGTCACATCTAACTGATATCCTGCGATTGTTGGTGGCAATACCTCTGTATAATTCCACTGGGGTATACCTTTTTTCTTGTATTCATACACAAATCCCTTTTTAGGCTCCATGAATCGTGCTATCATAGATGCTTTATAATTGGCTTTCAAGTTCTCCATAAATGGTGTTAAAGACTCTCGTATGAAAGCAATATCTACAAACTCTACTAAAGGCACTGTGATACGCACCATATAATCCCCTACTTCCGTATCATAGAGGACTGACCAACGCCAATTTTTATCATTTGTATAATAAAAGAGACTATATACAGTAGATGATATGGCTTGTTGTTCCACCACTAAGTGAAAGTCTCCAATGGTGGGTTCTAACCATGATAAATCGAGATTTTCACACTCTTTTATGATTGCATCCATGGATTCGTTCCTTATCGTAGTTGACTATATAATAATTGATACTGTGATTCATGCGTCATCACGCGTTTCACGTAATCTTTTGTTTCTGGAAATGGTATTTTGTCTACATCATCAAAATTATCATCCCAACCATAGGTCTGCATCCATTCCTCCACATGACCACGTCCTGCATTGTAAGCTGCTAAGGCTAAAATTTCATTACCTTTAAACTCTTCTAATAAATATGATAAATACCAAGTCCCTAATTGTATATTCGTGTTCGGTTCTTTAATATCTTGGTCAGACAGGCTAGACTGGTTTAATTGTTCTCCAATCCAGTGCGCCGTATCCGGCATCAACTGCATTAAGCCTATAGCACCAGGCAAGGATTTTGCATTCGTATCAAATTTACTTTCCGTATAGATCACAGCAGCAACCATAGATGGTCTTACATGATAGGTAGCTGCATTTTTCATTACCGCGCTTTCATATACTAATGGATACGCATACTGTCTAGCTAAATAGGGTTGTCCATATTGCACATAATAGGCTGTAAGAACAACGATTAGCCAAGCAAATGCTGTGGATACCCTCATAGTTCCTCCTTCTGAAAGTGAATTTTCGCTGTTTTCCACAATGTACGTAATTGTTTTTCTAATTGTTTCATAGTCCCAGAATTATCTATGACCACTGTACTTAAATTACATTTGTCATCTAAACTCATTTGACTATGGATACGATCGAGTGCCTCTTGTTCAGAATAAGAATTTCGTTTCATCAAACGTTTCAGTTGTGTCACAGGATTTACGTACACAAGCCAAATCTCATCCATCTGTGTATACCAATCTGTTTCAAACATCAGTGGTATATCATAGATAACAGCCTGTTTTCCCTTTGCTTCCCATTCTTCTGTCAATTCTTGTATACGATGTCTAATATGGGGTTGCAAAATAGAATTAATAGTTTCTAAAGCTTTGGAATCTGAAAATACAAGACTACCAATATAAGCACGATGTAAGGTACCGTCTTCTAGGACTGTATTAGGTCCAAAGGCCTGTACCAATTCTTGCAAACCTGGCGTTCCTGGCTCAACAACTTCTCTAGCCACTACATCTGCATCAATATAGGGAACACCTTTTTTTTGTAACCATCGTAACACTGTACTTTTACCAGAGGCAATGCCTCCTGTGAGTCCGATTTTATACATATTTACACCCCACATTTGATTCTACTCATACTTAACTATTTTATACACAAACGATAGCATCGAAATTATGAAAGCCTACTATTTTACATCTGCCCAGTTCTGTGCACTGTGCACATCTACCTGTAATGGTACACGTAATGTCACTACTTGTTCCATACAATTACGCAACAGAGTTTCTACTTGCTCTTGTTCCGATTCTACTACTTCTAGCACTAGTTCATCATGCACCTGTAATAAAATACGAGATTGCAAGCCTTTCTCTTCCAGTGCTTGTTCTACTTGGTTCATGGCTAACTTAATAATGTCTGCCGCTGTCCCTTGAATTGGCGTATTCATAGCTGTGCGCTCCGCAAAGGATCGACGGTTAAAGTTACGGCTATTAATATCAGGTAATGGGCGAACACGACCAAACATAGTGCGTACAGTTCCAGTTTCATGGGCTTCTTGCACCATACGATCCATATACCCTTTAATTTGTGGATAACGACTGAAATATAACTCAATATATTCTTTTGCTTCTGCTCTTGTAATACCCAAGTCACGAGACAAGCCAAAGTCACTAATACCATAAATAATACCGAAGTTGATAGCTTTTGCATGGGAACGTTCTAGTGGCGTTACTTCTTCTAAGGATTTACCTAATACTTCTGCTGCTGTAAAACGGTGAATATCTTCACCATTTTGGAATGCTTGAATTAAGGCAGGATCTTCTGACAAGTGCGCCAAAATACGTAATTCTATCTGAGAATAATCGGCACTGACGAACATATCATATCCATCATGAGGTTTAAATAAAGCTCGAATTTCTCGGCCTTTTTCACTGCGTACAGGAATATTTTGCAAATTTGGCTCAGAACTACTTAAACGACCAGTCGCTGTTACCATTTGATTAAAAGAAGTATGAATCCGGTTAGTATAAGGATTCACAAGTCCTTCAAACCCTTCTAGGTAGGTAGATACCAATTTTACCACTGAACGATAGGCCAAAATTTGTTCTACAATTTCATGGTCATTTCTGAGCATGTCTAGGACTTCAGCATCCGTAGAATAACCAGTTTTTGTTTTCTTAATCACTGGCAATTGTAATTTTTCAAACAAGATAACACCCAATTGTTTTGGCGAATTAATGTTGAAAGTTTCTCCAGCCAATGTAAATATCTTGTCTTGTAGTTCACTAACCTCTACTTTGAAGCATTCCAATGTAGTGTGTAATTGGTCTACATCCATGTAAATGCCATTTTTTTCCAGTACACATAGAGTACGTAATAATGGCAATTCAATATCTCTATATAGGCCCCATACACCAGCAGTCTTCATCTCTTCCGTAGCCTTCTCGTGCATATGGTATAAAGCTTGTGCTTGTAAAGCCCACTCTGTTTCATTTTCCGTAGCAGGAATGGAAGGCTGTCCAAAACGTTCGCATAAATAGGTCATACCATAGTTTGCTCGTGTAGGATCGAGTAAGTACGCCATTAATGTGAGATCTTTGATATGAACAGTTTCTTCTTTCAAAATTGAAATACGACCTGTTGTTTCAGCACCTAACACTTCAAATAACAATTTCGCATTATCTGTAACCAGTTCCTTGGCTCCTTGAAAGACTGTTTCTAAATGCTCTACATCTACAAATCCATTCACAACTAATTGGGTATCTCCATTATATAGATATAACGCTTCTATCGTCCTAAATGGATGTGTTCCAGCTTCTTTCAAAACAAGGCTAATCACTTTATCTTCATAAAACTCTCGTGGCACTTCTGTAACATGAGTTAATTCAATTTCTTCTGCTGGTGGAGCTAAGAATTGATCGAATAAAGTCCCTTCTTCTGCCACACCCATAGCCTTTAATAGTCTTGGTGTTACTGCATGAAAGCCTAACTTTTCAAATAAAGGTGTCACTTCGCCACGATGTACAACAGGAACAAATTGCTCTAGTTCATAAGGCATATCCATGTCTGTTTTAATGGTAGCTAGTTGATGAGAAATGAACGCTAAATCCTTGTTCTCTACTAAGCGTTCTTTCAACTTGCCCTTTTGCTCTTCAATATGCTCATACACACCCTCTAACGTACCATATTGAGTCAATAGTTTAAGTGCTGTTTTTTCACCAACACCAGGCACACCAGGGATATTATCTGAAGAGTCCCCCATGAGAGACTTCATTTCAATGACCATTTGAGGACCATACCCATACAGTTCTTCCATATTAGCCATAGTCACATGAAGCATATCAGTGATGCCCTTTTTCGTTAAAAACACACTGGTATACTCATCGACTAGTTGTAGGTTGTCTCTATCACCAGTAATGATATGAACAGCAAGGTCTGACGATCCCCATTTTTTGCTCAACGAGCCAATGATATCATCGCCTTCAAATCCTTCTTCTTCAATGACAATGATACCTAAGGATTCTAAGACTTCACGGATTAAGCCAAATTGTGGGCGTAACTCATCTGGTGCACTTTGACGTGTACCTTTATAGTCTTCGTAAATGTCCATACGGAATGTTTGTTTACCTTTATCAAAGGCAACTGCGATATAATCAGGATTGATTTCCTCATACAGTTTTGTAAGCATTGTTAAGAATCCATACACCGCATTGGTAGGAACCCCTAGAGCATTTTGTAGTGGTGGAAGCGCAAAAAATGCACGATATAATAAACTACTGCCATCTATAACCATTAATTTTTTCATATAAGCATCTCCTATTAATAAATTTATGCACCCTTAATTATATCATATTTCCTGCTCTCATGAGTGATGAAAATAGAGGTTATTCCTGTATGAACCCTTGCTATATAAGCCAATATTCCTTAGAGTAAATATAAAAATAGTTGCAAAACTGTACGCCCTATGATATACTACTTTAGTAATAATACAGTAAATCACAAGGAGGTGACTCAATTGCCAAATATTAAATCCAGTATTAGAAGCGTAAAAACGGATGCTGAACGTCGTGCGAAAAACTCTGCTGTAAAATCTCAAATTCGTACAGCTACTCGTAAGACTGTAGAAGCTGCTCAAGCAGGCGCTGTAGAAGAAGCTAAAAAAGCACTAGTTCATGCTACAAGCGTAATTGATAAAGCAGCCTCCAAAGGCGTTCTTCATAAAAATACTGCAGCTCGCAAAAAATCCAATTTAGCAGCTAAAGTAAATGCTCTATAATGAACTCTAAAAGAGGGTTAACAAGGAGAAATACCATTTCTCTTAGTTAACCCTCTTTTTTATATGTCATCCCCTATATTCTAGCTACATTGTAAGACACTAGTATACATATATCTACTTTTGCTAGTATTGCCTAAATGAGTTATCAAGGCAATTATAACAAAAGGAGCTACTTTCATAGCTCCCCTCGTCGTATTCGTTCAAGCTTTTCCGCCACATCTCCATCAATATGTGCACCTAATTCATTACGTTGTAATGTCATAGCATCACGTTGATGATAACCGGTATATCGTTTACGTTCTTCTTGTTTAGCTAAGTCAATTTGATGACGTAATTCACGTGCTGATATGCGTAATCCTCCAAATCCTAAAATTTGGCTTTGTTCTTCCCCATCACTTGTTACCACGTAGATTGTCTTATATTGACCCTTTTTACTAAATACTTCACGCTCAATATAGGCATCTGCCGTCTCATGGGTACCCGTAAAGACCTCAATAAAATCTGAAGATATACGATGTTCATCTGCTGTAAAAGGTGCGTGCTTACCATCAAATACAAGAATAATTTTATATCCCTTATAGGTCCCATAATTGAGTAATCTATGACGTAATTCTAATCGGGCATGTTCTAAAGACTCTTTACTGAGTGATTTCAAGTCAGCCCAATCAAAAATAACATTATACCCATCTACAATTAAAATATCTTTTTTCATAGTGTACCTATTATCGTTGGCGTCTCGCTTCATATAAAAGAACCGCTGCTGCTACCGATGCATTTAATGAGTTAATGGTTCCAAACATGGGAATTGTTACCAACACATCACACAATTCCTTGGTCAACCGACTTAGACCTTTTCCCTCATTACCAATGACCAATACAATCGGGCCAGTCATATTGACATCATACATAACAGTTCCATCCATATGAGCACCCATCACCCAGAAGCCTTGTGCTTTCAATTGCTCAATGGTTTGTGCTACATTGCCAATTTGTACCAATGGAATCGATTCCACAGCCCCTGCAGAGGTTTTACTAACCGTTGCATTAATAGGCGCATTATGGCGCTTTGGAATCAATACAGCCGTAGCTCCTACACATTCAGCCGTACGAATAATGGCCCCCATATTATGAGGATCTTCCACACCATCTGTTAAAATCAATAATGGATGCTCTTCTGTACATTTTAGCAACACATCTTGTAACTCTTGGAACTTCACCGCATTCACCAAGGCTACCACACCTTGATTCGGCACATCACTAGGATACTTCTGTAAATCCCGTTCCTTCACGCGACGAACCTCGATACCCTTAGACTTTGCCAAACCCAATATCTCTGAAAGAGAGCCACCTTGCTTACCCTCTGCCACTAAAATACGATGAATCCCACGACCCGACTTCAGCGCTTCACGCACAGCATTACGACCTACAATAAACGTATCCATGAAAACCTCAAACCTTCCCAACAGTAATACTACCTATATTAGTTAAACTATTACATAGTATCTATGTCATATCATTAGAATCTATAAAAACTAGCCATTACTCTATTATACCACTAAAACAAGACAACTCCCAACATAACACATGAGCGCCCCCCCCTGAAACGTTGTCACACCCACTAGCACAACGAAAAAAAGGCATATTCTATGCCATGTCACGTTCAACTGTCGTTAATTCAGAAAACACAAGAAGAGCACGGTATGCCCCCGAACAAACATTATGAAATACCGTTTGAGAGGGGTATACCGTGCTCTTCCCTTTCCGCCTGAGCACCACCCGCTGAAACATTATCACCTTATATACTTTTAGAGAAATACGCTATAGACTTCAATGAAGATATATTTGTATCTGCTATAAGAAGTCTGTGGCTTTTTGATGATTAGCCGAATACCTAGAAGAGCACGGCGTGTTCCTGAAGAAACATTATGAAATACCGTTTCTGAAGGAATATGCCGTGCTCTTCCATTCCAAAGATTAAAAAAACGCCACAGACTTCAATGCAAAGTATTTGATAGAAGCCTATGGCGTATTTATATTCATGCTACATACGTGATAACGTTTCAGCAAAAGCGAATTCCATGAGAGTAGTAAGCCTCTCTTCATCCCCCTTGCGATAGATATACCCCAACAACGCCTCAAAGGCCGTACTCATGCGGTATTCCTGTACACTGGCACTTTTCGGTACATGCACATTACTATTGCGAGCCCGTTTTGCCACTAATAACTCTTCCTCTGTCAGAGTTGGCTCTAATGCCTGTAATACTTTCGCCTGTGCTTTTGCATTGATAAATGACGTCACTACATCATGAAGTATTTGTGTTTTTGTAATGCCCGTTTCTACTATACGATTTCTGATAAATAAGGTATATACACCATCTCCAATATAAGCAAGCATAAGAGAGTCCTCTAAAGGACCCTCTCCATTTGCTTCAACTTTCACTGAAGATTTTAATTTATCAATCGCCATAGATCGTAGCTGTTTGTATCGATTAAAGTTCACGTTTTTTCCACCGTGCCCCTTGTGGGGAATCTTCGATGACGATGCCAATATTTGCCAATTCATCACGAATGGAGTCTGCAATGCCCCATTGTTTTTGATCACGAGCACATTGACGAATATTCAAGATAACTTCCATTAATTGATTATATTCTTCGTTACTAGTTTCTTGACCTTTCCAGCCCTTTTCTAATAAACCTAGAATATCTAACATCATTTTAAAGATCTCTTTAACTTCTCCAATTGTACTATGGCATACAGTGCCATCACAGCTTTGAACAGATTGGTAATAGATGTTAATTTCTTTTGCCAAACCATAGATTGGTGCTGTTGCTAACGCTGTATTGAAATCATCGCTCATAGCTGCTTCGAACTCTTCTTTATAGTTGCGAGCATTTTTCAACAATTCTGCTGCTTCTAGTTCACACAATCCTTCTGGACGATCTTCTAAGTACAGTAAGTTGTCAATCACGGTTTGGAATCGTTCAATAGCCTTAGTCGCTTCATCTAAGCGTTCATCACTGAAGTCCAATGGACTACGATAATGTGTGCTCAACAAGAAGAAACGCAATGCATCTGCACTATATTGTTCTAGAATATCTTTCACCAAGAAGAAATTGTTCAAGGATTTACTCATTTTTTCTTGGTTTATCGTAATGAAACCATTGTGCACCCAATAACGTACAGCTGGATGATGTTCAGAGCATCCTTCGGATTGAGCAATTTCATTTTCATGATGAGGGAAGATTAAGTCAGATCCTCCACCGTGGAAGTCAAACTCTTCGCCCAAATATTTTTGACTCATGGCAGAACATTCAATGTGCCAGCCTGGACGGCCTTGTCCCCATGGGCTTTCCCAAAATGGTTCACCCGGTTTTGCCGCTTTCCATAAAGCAAAGTCCATTGGGTTTTCCTTACGGTCATCTACATCTACACGAGCACCAGCTTCCATATCGTCTAACGTACGACCAGATAGTTTGCCATAATGTTCAAATTTTTCTACACGATAGTACACATCACCATCTACTGCATAGGCATAGCCATTGTCGATTAATGTAGTAATCATGGATATAATTTCTTCCATATGCGTAGACACACGAGGATATACATCGGCACGACGCACATGTAATGCATCCATTACATCATAGTAAGCATCAATATAGCGATCAGAGATTACATTCCATGCTACCCCTTCACCATTAGACGTATTAATGATTTTATCATCCACATCTGTAAAGTTTTGGATATATGTTACTTTATAGCCCACATGGCTCAAATAACGACGGATGGTGTCCCAAGTTACGAAAGGACGTGCATTACCAATATGAGGATGATTATATGGTGTTACTCCGCATACATAGATGCTAACTTCCCCTTCTTTCACAGGTTGGAATACTGATTTTTCACGAGTCATCGTGTTGAAAACTGTCAGTTCTCTCATTAGAAATAGCCTCCTTGTATGCACTTAGCCTAAACGGCGAAGTACTTTTTCTTTGCCAAATAAAGTAATAATATAATTCAAATCAGGACCATGCATTTGACCTGTGGTAGCGATACGAATTGGCATAAATACAAATTTACCTTTTAAACCAGTTTCTTTCATAATCGCTTTGATTGCTGCTTTGACTGCATCTGGGGTAATCTCATCCATGGCTTCAATTTTTTCTTTGAAAGCCCCAATTACTGTTGGATACGATTCTTCAGCTTTCACAGCTGCAATCTCTTCTGCATGTTCTGCATCTTCTAGGATATCATCTTGGAAGAACATACCTACTTCATCTACGATTTGAGCACCATAACTAATATGGTCTTTCACACAAGTACAAAGCATTGTGAGCCATGCTTGTTCCTCTGCAGATGGGCTTTCACTAGCGTAGCCAGCTTTCACCAAATGAGGCAAGCATAATTCATACAATGCTTCTGGTGTCAATTGTTTCATGTAATTGAAGTTAATATAATTCAATTTATCAATGTCAAAAACAGCAGGGTTTTTCGCTACGCGATCCATAGAGAATTTTTGACATAACTCTTCCTTCGTAAACAATTCTTCTTCACCTTCAGGAGCCCAGCCAAGTAGAGCCAAGAAGTTCACAATCGCTTCCGGCAAGTATCCCAACTCACGATATTGTTCAACAGAAGTTGCACCATGGCGTTTACTCATTTTTTTGCCATCTTTGCCCATAATCAAAGAAATATGACCAAATGTTGGTACATCCCAGCCTAAAGCTTTATAGATCACGATTTGACGTGGTGTATTCGATAAATGTTCTTCTGCACGAATAACATGAGAAATACCCATTGTGTGATCGTCCACTACTACGGCATAGTTATACACAGGGATTCCATCAGATTTAACGATAACGAAATCACCAATACCATTAGATTCAAAGGATACATGTCCACGAACCATATCGTCAAAAGCTACTATTTCATGCAATGGAACACGTAATCGGATAGTTGGTTTACGTCCTTCTGCTTTGTAGGCAGCTTTTTGTTCTTCCGTTAAATGATGGCAATGACCATTATATTTTGGGGTTTCACCACGACCTAGTTGCTCTTCTCGCACAGAATCTAATTCTTCTTGAGAACAATAGCATTCGTAAGCATGACCAGATTCTAATAATTGTTGTGTTACTTGGTCGTAAATATCTAAACGTTCTGTTTGACGATATGGACCATGTTCGCCCCCTACGTCAACACCTTCATCCCAGTCCATACCAAGCCATTTAAGAGCAGCTTTGATATTTTCTTCACTTTCACGAGTGGAACGGGCTTGGTCAGTATCTTCCACGCGCAATAAGAATGTACCTTGCTCCTTGCGAGCTAATAAATAGTTAAATAATGCGGAGCGAGCTCCACCGATATGAAATGGACCGGTTGGACTCGGTGCAAAACGAACTTTCATGAGTTATAACTCCTCTCTTTCATACATTGAAACAACAGCTTGTGCGGCTATACCTTCTGTTCTTCCCAAGGCACCTAACCCTTCATTTGTCGTTGCTTTAATACTAATTCTACTAAGCGGGATACCTAAATCAGCACTTAGATTTTCTTTCATTTTTTCGATATGAGGCTTCAATTTAGGAGCTTCTGCAATGACCATGATATCTGCATTGTAGATTCCAAAATTTGAGTCCTTTAATAATTGTACCACTTTTTCTAATAATAGCCTACTAGAAATCCCTTTGAAAGCATCATCTTCTGGAGGAAAATAATACCCAATGTCTCGCATACCTGCAGCACCTAGCATTGCATCCATAAGAGCATGAATCAACACATCCGCATCAGAATGCCCATCAGGACCAATAGGGCTATCGATTGATACTCCTCCTAATACACAAGGTCGTCCCTCTTTGAAACGGTGGATATCATAACCATAACCAATTCGCATCATCGGTTCCACTCCTAAATATTTCTTAGCAATCGCTACATCTTCAGGGACCGTTAATTTAATATTTTTTCTATCCCCTTCCACAATGTGCACTGCCTTTCCTTGAAACTCTACTAAGGATACATCATCGGTTCCTTTATATCTGTGTTCTTCCGCATAGACATAAGCATCTAACAAAACAGCAGTTTGAAACCCTTGTGGTGTTTGCATTCCATATAATTCAGAACGTAATAACGTTTCTTCTACATATCCTTCTGTATTTACTCGTTTTATCGTATCTACTACGGGGATGGCTGGCACCGCAGCGCCATATGCTTTAGCTCCCTCAACTACTCGATGAGCCAACTCTTTCTTCGCCAATGGTCTTGCTCCGTCATGAACAAGTATGATTTCTGCTTCATTGGCTACCTGTGAAAGTCCTGCTGCTACAGAGTCTTGTCGTTCCGGTCCACCAATCACATATTGCACCATCCATGGTACCTGCATAGCTTCCACTTGCTCTTGAATAGAAAATTGATCTTGTTCCGATACAACCACAATGACTTCTTCTAAGCCTTCCCATTGCTTCATGTGATGTAAATTCCATTGTAACACTGTATACTGTCCCAATGGCATACATACTTTATTCTCTGTATAACCCATTCGGCGCCCTGCACCTGCCGCTAATAAGATACAACTAATCATGGTACTCCCTTTCTAGGAATTTTGTTCCTCTACACGGGCAAAAATCATTCGTCCCGCACTAGTTTGTAATACAGAGGTAACTACTACATTCACTGTTTGATCCACATAATCTACACCATTTTCTACAACAATCATAGTACCATCATCTAAATAGGCAACTCCTTGATGTGGTTCTTTACCAGCTTTCATAATACGTACTAGTAAGGTTTCACCACTCATCATTTTTGGCTTAATCGCATTTGCCAAATCATTTAGATTCAACACCTCAACACCTTGCAAGGTAGCTATTTTATTAAGATTAAAATCATTAGTTATCAGTTTCCAATGTTTATCCATACTAAGGCGAATCAATTTCAAGTCTACTTCTGATAAGTCTTCATAGTCAACATCAATGATTTCCATGGAATTTGTTAATTTTTCACGCATTGTCTGTAGTAAGTCTAACCCTCGTCTGCCTTTATTACGTTTCAAAGTATCCGCAGAATCAGACAATTTTTGTAATTCTTCTAGTACAAATACAGGTACTATGAAAGGACCTTCCAAAAATCCTGTATTCACAATATCTAAAATTCGACCATCAATGACAACCGATGTATCTAAGACCTTAGCAGAACAAGTTTGAGGTAGGGCTTTTTTATCTTTTGATTCATTCATCGTTCTACCTTTACTGCGTAGCCCTCTAAACGTATACGATACCATGGCTTTATATAAGTCTGGCCCTTTATCCATGCCCAAACGAATCCCAATATATCCCAATACAGCACTGAGCACAATAGGTAAGTATGAGCCAATAATTGGAACACGTTCAAAAGCCATACCAATTAAATTAGCAATAATGAGTCCAAATAATAATCCTATCGTGCCAGCTACTAGTTGTTGACTAGGAACTCGACTTAAAATACGTTCAATTTGTTTTGCTACGCTTAAACCTATACGTAAAATATACTGGGACACTAAATAACCGATAAAAGCGGCTAGTAAGATACTTAGGGTATAGTACAATATCATCACCACAGAGATTCCAAATACACCCATTTGCAGCATCTTTTCATCCCATATAGGTACCATAAGCGTTGATAATGCGTCTGCTCCGACGTACCCCATACTACCAAATAAGATAGCAATAGCATAGCGTAATAAATTATAGATCATAAGGTCACCTCCTTTTTTATACAGTATACTATCCCTACATGTGATTCTAATGAATACTTCATCGTAAAGACTCTGCACATAGGGCTAGAAAATACTTTTCATCACTTCTTGAATACTAGTCACCCCTTGTATGGAGATTCCTTCTTGTATTCCTTTTAATTGTTTTACATTACCAGCAGGAATCACAAATTGTTTAAACCCTAACTTCTTGGCTTCTGCAATTCGTTGTTCTATTCTTGGAATACTACGAATATTACCTGTCAAGCCTACTTCGCCTAATATCACCATATCTGGAGGTACTGGTTTATTCTTTAAGTTAGAAATGATAGCTACTGCCATAGCTAAATCACAAGCCGGTTCATTGACTTTTAAGCCGCCAATGATAGTGACATACACATCTTTATTACCTAAGGTAAATCCACATCGTTTTTCTAATACAGCTAGGAGCAAAATCAGCTTATTTAAATCATACCCAATAGCTGTTCTCCGTGGCATACCAAAGGCAGTGGATACCACTAAGCTCTGTACTTCTACCAAGATAGGTCGTACTCCTTCTAGGTAAGCCATGATGGCAGATCCTGTTTCTTCTTCTGACCGCTCTGCTAATAGAGTCGCTGATGGATTGAGGAGTTCACCTAGACCTTCTTCTTCCATGGTAAATAATCCTGATTCCGAAGTAGATCCAAATCGATTTTTAATTCCTCGTAAAATACGGAATTGATAGGACCGTTCTCCTTCAAAATACAATACTACGTCCACCATATGCTCTAGCATACGAGGACCTGCAATAGTACCATCTTTTGTTACATGACCAATAATGATCACAGGAATGTCTTGATCTTTTGCAAAGCGTAACAATCTAGCTGTACATTCACGAACTTGACTGACACTTCCCGGTGCAGATTCTACAGAACCTACATACATAGTTTGGATAGAGTCAATCACAAGTAACATTGGTTGACTTCGTTTCGCCTCATTCAATATGGTATCTAAATTAGTTTCTGCCTGCACTAAGAGATTGGAAGAATTGATGCCTAGTCGATGCGCTCTCAGCTTTAACTGCATATCTGATTCTTCTCCAGATGCATATAAGACTTTACCTGACTCTTCTGCAATACGACCAGACACTTGTAACAGTAAGGTAGACTTACCAATACCCGGATCCCCACCTAGCAAAATCAACGCACCTGGTACGATACCACCACCTAGAACACGGTCAATTTCTCCATATCCAGAAGTAATTCGAGCAATGGCTCCTACTTCAATCTCTGTCAAAGCTTTCGGTTTATTATCTTCATCTTGTACTGGTCGATACGATGCCACATGTTTTGTTTTAACTTCCGGTTGCAGTTCTTCTTCCACTGCCGTATTCCAAGCACCACAAGCAGTACAACGACCAAACCATTTTGATGATTCATTTCCACACTCTGAGCAGAAAAAAACTGTTTTCTTTTTAGCCATATATACCCTTTCTTATAAAAATAATGCGCGTCACTGAAAAGAAACGCGCACTACTCTTCGGGCAACACCGTTTATTTCGTACCGAAAATACGATCTCCCGCATCACCAAGACCAGGTAAAATATATCCGTGGTCGTTTAATTTTTCATCTAATGCAGCTACATAGATGCGTACGTCAGGATGCGCTTTATTCACAACTTCTACACCTTCTGGGGCTGCTACTAAACACATTAGTTGAATTTCTTTAGCACCTTTTTCTTTCAACAAAGATATAGCTGCTGCTGCACTACCACCTGTCGCCAACATTGGATCTGTTACGATAATGCGACGATCAGCCAAGTCAGATGGTAATTTACAATAGTACTCTACTGGTTGTAATGTTTCTGGATCACGATACATACCTACATGACCTACTTTTGCCATTGGCATTAATTCTAACAAACCATTCACCATACCTAAGCCAGCACGAAGGATAGGAACAATACCCAATTTTTTACCTGCAATTTGTTTACCAATCGCTTTTACCAGTGGAGTTTGTACTTCTACATCTTCTAATGGTAAATCGCGTGTGATTTCATAGCCCATTAACAAAGCGATTTCTTCTAATAATTGACGAAAATCTTTTGTGCCAGTATCTACGGAGCGAATCAACGTTACTTTATGTTGAATCAAAGGATGTGTCATTACATTTACGTTCATCTTACTTACTTCCTTTTTATTAATTAAGCATACATTGGATATTTTTCACAAAGTGCTGCTACACGTTGTTTAGCCTCTGTCAATACAGCAGTATCTTCTGGCTGTTTTAATACTAAAGAAATGATGCTTGCAATTTCTTTCATATCTTCTACATGTAAACCTCTAGTTGTTAACGCTGGAGTGCCTAGGCGGATACCAGATGTAACAAATGGACTTTCTGGGTCAAATGGAATTGTATTTTTGTTACATGTAATACCCACTTCATCTAGTACATGTTCAGCTACTTTACCAGTTAAACCAACAGTACGTAAATCTACTAATAATACATGTGTATCAGTACCACCAGATACGATGGTAAAACCTTCTTGTTGTAAAGCTTCTGCCAATGTTTGGGCATTCACAATCACTTGTTTTGCATACTCTTTAAATTCTGGTTGCAAAGCTTCACCAAAGGCTACTGCTTTAGCAGCGATGACATGCATCAATGGACCACCTTGAATACCAGGGAAAATAGATTTATCAATCGCTTTCGCATATTCCTCTTTACACATAATCATGCCACCACGTGGTCCACGCAATGTTTTATGTGTAGTAGTAGTTACAATATCAGCATACTCAACAGGGTTTGGATGCAATCCTGCTGCCACTAATCCAGCAAAATGTGCCATATCTACCATGAAAATAGCTCCTACTTCATGGGCAATCTCCGCCATTGTTTTGAAGTCGATTTGGCGGGAGTAGGCACTGCCACCACCGATAATCATTTTAGGTTTATGCTCTTGAGCAATTTTACGCATTTCATCATAATCAATGCGACCTGTTTCTGCATCTACGCCGTAAGGAATAATATTAAAATACTTACCAGATACATTCACTGGAGATCCATGTGTTAAATGTCCACCATGGGATAAATTCATTCCCATAATAGTATCGCCTGGCTCTAATAACGCAAAGTACACTCCAAAGTTCGCTTGGGAACCAGAATGTGGTTGTACATTTACATGTTCTGCGCCGAACAGTTGTTTTGCTCTTTCAATAGCCAACTCTTCTACCATATCAACATATTCACATCCACCATAGTAACGTTTATGTGGATATCCTTCCGCGTATTTGTTTGTCAATACGCTACCTTGTGCTTCCATCACAGCTTGAGACACAAAGTTTTCCGATGCAATCATTTCTAATTTGTTGCGTTGACGACCCAACTCTAATTCAATCATTTCTTGAACTTTAGGGTCTTGCTGTTTTACATAGCTCATGGTAACCTCCTGTGAAAGAAACATTTTAATCACCCTTTATTATAGTAATAATCACAGTCTTTTGCAAGGCAAATTACTGAATCACCCAACCGTGCTTAGAAGGCAGCACTCATCTGTATCCCTAGGATCCGATGTGGCACTCTAAATCCATTTTGTATTCTTAATGGTGTGGATAGAAATATATTGTAGTTAGCACTTCCATAGTGTCCTTTCATGCCAATGGCTCCACCCCATAGCTCTGTACCCAATATATCTTCTGTAGATTTGCCGTACACTTTACCATAATCTAACCCTACATACACTGTATGATTCTGATTTAATGATACATCTAATGTGTTCCGTACATAAAATCCTTGTTCTGCTGATAAATTTCTATCGCCAGTAAACCCACGCACTGTATACCATCCACCAATGGTAAAGAACTCACTACTGTAAAGATTACTATTCGTATACTGTCCTTTCGCTTCCATTGTATAGGTTGCTTTCCGATTCCAAAGAGTCATTGCACGCTGATAGTTCACTTTCCCAGTATATATATGATATTGTGTGGTAGCTTCTCCTAAATAATCGGTAGGTCCAGGACTAGCCCACCAAGGAACACCTCTTTCATATTGCACCAACCAATCTAAACTCCCATTCTTGCCATATCGTTTTTGATGTATTCCTATCGACCAAGAGGTAGTATTTCTCCGTTGCACATCAATTTCACTACCATTGATAAAAGAATGCCTTGTCTTATGCGTAAGACCTTGCACTAATTCCGTAATTTGTTGGCTATTCCTGTGCAATACATGTTTCCATCGTAATTCATCGCTAGTAAAGTTACCGCTAGAAATAAATGGTTTAATGGCATAGCTAACTCGTTGTTGATACTCTGAATTAGAATGGCTAAGAGTAATGCTATCATGTCCAATAGGTATTTGATATGATACATAATTTGATTTACTTGTATTGATACTATCTGAGTGTCTAGTTTTAGTTAAGCTATAGTACAAAGTATCACTACGATCCAATGGTCTGCCTACTGTGATGGACACATTCCCTTGCAAGCGCCCTGTTCCTTCATTACCGAAATTATCGAATCCGGTGTTGATTTCTACTTTGGACTTATTTTCTATCTGAAATACCACTATAGATGTACCTAACTTACTTCCCGGTTGTAACTGTACCTTAGCCTTCTGATGGGGCACTGCATTTAAATTATCTACAGTTTGTTCTATCTTCCGTATGTTTAAGATATGCCCCTTATGAAAGGCTAATGCGTTTGTATAATTACCTGCCACACCCTTAAATTGTATCTCCTCCACGGTTCCTACTAACAAGGATAACCGAAGTGTACCACTTCCTATATTTTGAGGTTCCATATAGACCTTAGATGTGACGTACCCTCTATCTAGTAAGGCGGTATTAAGTTCTTGCAACAAGTTATTAATTGTTTCTATCCCATACGATTGATGTTCTTTCTTAGCCACCATCGTTTGCAGAAAACTAAGTTCTGGCGGAACCTGTGATAGCTCAATATGATGAATTAAAAATTCTGGTTCATCATTCGATAGTTGATCTATCTTTTGAGGTACTATCCCCTCTGTAAGAACTGTGAAAGCTGGTGTTTCCTTTTGTTCCACATGAGATATAGAACGCTCCATCTGATCTAGCAGTTTACCTTGCTCATCTATAGTATTGGCATGAACAATATGAGAAAGCGCCCCTATACACAAACAAGCAAGGCCTGCAACTATTTTATGATTTGTCAATCCTAGACTCCTTCATATTAAAATTTGGCATATTCATTTTCTGGAACAATAGATGCTATTTTCTCTTCAGACAAGTTAGGACTCTTAATTCCTAATTTTTCATAAGACCAAAGGTCAAAGAGTTCATTCTCATACGCTTGTTCTGCTAATACATCGTAACCAAAGTTATTGGAAATATGCATTTCTTCATCTAACATATAGGAGAACACCGTCCACGGTTCAAGATGGCAAGCAATAAATGCATTTCGCATGTAATTCGACCACAGCGCTAGTTGTTCCATCGTAGTATCATAAGTCGCCTTGGAAACCACTTTACGGTCTACCATCTCCTCAAAAGTAAGGTATTCACCGTCGACAATGATATACCCTAGTTGACGACATACCGTTCCATCATTCTCTACATATAGATATACCCGATGATATGTACCTGGTAAGATAGAATACAAAATATCGTAACTATTTTGAAGATATTGTGGAATCAAATCATGAATATCTTCCCCTGTAAATTCTATAGCTGGATCTACACTAACCACTTCTTCCTCCTCTTCAATAAACTGAGACATATCTATGTGCATAGTCCCTGTGATACATCCTTCATGTGGTGCTACTGCATGCGTAAGCAGTGGTTCCCCATCTGGTGAGAAATATCTCTCTTCCCAGGCATTTACTAAGGCCAATTCGTCAGTAAAATTATCTTCTGTAATATTGTCATACACATATGAAAGTTCATTGGTGGAAATATCGTAGATGTAGTCTAAAGATGTATATATTTTACTACAAATACGATGTAACTCATCAATTTCATCAATCCACCCTTTTACTGAGATAATTAACTCTTGATATGTACACCTCTTATCAGTAGATTGTATATTTCTTAGCCTTATCCATTTATTATCTGTAGTATTAACGTAAAGGTTAATCTTCCATTTTTTATCTAACCTATCTAAATGAAAGTATACTTTTCTAGTTTTACTAGGTAAATGCTTATTAATATACATAATTTGTTTATACAGTAAGTTCTCTAGTAAACTAGATATTTTAAGAGTGTGTATTCTACGTTGTAATGTCCTTTTAGGTTGCAAACTATACTTAGCAATATACTTTTCTACTTCTACTTCCTCGTCCCTTATAAATCCTTTTTTATTTCCTACCTCCACATATGCCCATAAAATATATGGAGTATGTGGGTATTCATAGTTACCATACAAATCTTCACTATATATATATCTAGAATCTCCATTCTTCTTAATCTCAATATTTAACATATTAAGAGTATGCACATTATCTTTATTCTTAAACTTATATACTTTGAGAAAATTATGCACTAACATATTAAAAAATGAATTATCGCTACTACGCTCAGCCGAAAAACAAAATATTTCACCTTCCGTAATATATGTTCCATCAGCAAAAGTGATTATGTATCTTGGTGTTATACTTGATTCCCAACACTCTCCAAAAAAAACTAAAGTTTCCCAACTATCTTGTAATAAAAGCTCTAATCTAGATTTTAATAAGTCAATCAACTTAATTGCTACTTCATCTTTCATTTCTTTTACAAACATCTATTCATTCTCCATTAGTAAGAAACTTAGTAACCTCAGGATTATCATCCACTTTGTATATAACATTAAATCCCATCGGTCGTTTATTCACTCCATCATATACTATATCTATCGTTACCTTTACCTCCTTCCCCTCTTGTAACGCATTCTTCCATTGATTTTCCATTATTCTATAATCACTTCTATTTACAATCTTTTCCATAGCAACTAAATTATCTAATTCTCCTGAGCCTCCAAAGATTTTAGCTATCAGATGCCCCCCTTCGTCACCTGGCAATCGGTCATCACCGCCTGCTTTTAATTGATCTCGGTTATTTCTCTTACCAGCTTCTAAACGTAAGTCTCCTTGGGCTGCTTTTATACGTCCTAATTCATCGGTTTGGTAATAATACCCTTTACTCTCATATATAATGTTTTCTTTTAATTGTCTAGTTCCCACTCCTGGTTTATATTGCTCACCATTCCGATAAATATCTGGACTATCAGCTAAGCTTGTTGCGTTAGTAGTAGGACTTGCCGTTTCAGTAGTAGATTGTTTAGGAGATATTCATAGATTTATACATAATATCTAGATGTTTCTATTATTTAGAAGTATTGTTTATTTCTCCATTTCTCTTCATATATTCTTTAATTAAAGAATTATTTAATTCTCGGAGACCTTGTGCTACCTTTTTTCCATCTTTATAGGAAAAACGAGATTTTTCTATAATAGATAAATCTTCTTCAATATCTTTTTTTCTCTTATACAAAGAATAAAAAGTATTTATATCTTCATCATCCATTGTTACAAAGCTTACAGTAAAAGTAACATCATCACCCATATACTTATTTTTTATTTCTTCCAAACTAGAATAAGATTTTCTTCTTTCTATCTCATTAATATAGTTTTTATCATATTCCATATTTAAAACTTTAATGATATGAATGCCTAATCCCAATTTTGTCTTTGTATATCCCGATAATCCATAAGTGTATATATAGTCATCTTTTACAATATATCTAAACATCTCATTTTCTATAGTAATATCGTTAAAATAATCCCTAAATTCAAAAAAATAATTTATTTCATATCGGAAAAAAGTTTTTGTAGTCATATACCGGTGAATATTGATATATAGATACAGTGGAGCTATTATAGCTATAATTATTAAAATCCAAGCATATACCTTTCGCACTTTCATCACCTGCTAACTATATAAAAAGGAATATTTGAGGGATAGCTATATCATTTATATTTTAAGAATTTTTCCACTAAATTTACGGAAATAATCGGAAACTATCTTCAAATGTAGGCTCAACTCTCCAGTCTATATTTCGTGTCTCTAAGTAATCTTCATAATCAACATTACGCCATATACTAGATTCCATGAAAAATGAATTATCTACAGTTGCAAATGTATGCTGTATAGCAAACTCTTTTATTTCTTCATACTTTTTCTCAAATAATAAACCTTTTACAATAGTGCCTTCAAATTCCCATGCATTGATAATTAAGTATCTATAAAAATGTACGCAATTTTCTTTGTTTGGATTATATGAAAGCATCTTTTTATATAGTTCTACTGCCAAAAAATATGGTTGATCTATAAGCTCATGTGACTGAATTACCATTTTTAATAAGTCATATAATTGAGCATCAAAATGAACATTAGTAATTAAATTATATAAAATTTGATAGATTCTAGATATTTTTTTATCACAATACTTTTGCATAAACTCATTTTTTGTTAAAGAGTATATTGTTCTTTTATCCCAATATTGGTAAAAAAGGCAACTTGAAATACATCTCCCGTTTAGAATACTTGTAAACAGGTATAGCAATATTTTATATCTTTTATGCATATAATTACCTCTACTTAATAAATTCAATAGGATAAAAATTAGAAATTACGTAATTTTTTTCCTCTTTTCTGTATACTGAAACTTGAACTTTCACATGCTGAAATTTACCATATTTATCTAAAAGAAACATATCTGTATGAAAATAATCTTTTGAACCAACAGATAGGCTCTCACCCGCTATAACATTTAGAGCAACTCCTATAACGGCTATTAAAATATCATCTCTATTATTACCTTTAAAAGAAGGTAATCCTTTTCGTTCTTGACTCTTATGCAATCTATTAAGCGCATGACCAACATATATCCTTAGGATATCACCATCACCTAAATTAACTTCCATTATTTCATTAGGCGTCCCTATTTTCTCAATTAAGGCTTCCCTTATCGCATGTTCAATCCAACTCTTCTTCGTCACAATTACTGATTTCACTTGATGATAATAATCTTTAAATGCATTCCACTTAACCCCATAGTGACTGATGCTTCCACCTAGATTTCCCGTTCCTCCAGCAAGCTTATCTGTTGCATATCCCAAGGCATACGCTAGCCATTGTGCTTTTGCTGGATTGCCATTAGATGCTTCTAATATAGCTGGTGCTAAGAGTTCAGATAGTCCCCCTGCTGCAGTGCCTATACCTGTATTTCCATGCACAATATTAGCACTTATATTGCCTACTATGGCATGTAATGCCACTTTTTCTGATGAGCCTTCTTTCCAACCAGCCATATCAGAGATATGATGAATAGCTTCATTAGCATATCGATTAAATAACTTCACTAGTTCTTGTCGTTCTAGTATATCTTGCTTGTTGAAAATAGTATCTAATGCTTGAAGGCTGTGATTAATGTCTCTATTAATTTGACTTACATCCACCTTAGGATTCTCTACATCAATCGTTCCAGGTGCAATAGCAGATCTAGTCACACTGTGTACTTCTTTTCTTTCACCTGGCAACATATTAGGTAATAGACCTACCTGATTATGCAAGCTATTGACATACTTGAGGTGGCTTGTATACTCCTTATCTTGATTCAACGTTTGTAAGTGTTGTATCTTAGCTGGAATGCTAAGATTTTTATCTGTGAGTATAGCATTTTTTCTATCTTTCATGTGCTCCAAAGACTTCCTGTATTGTACGTCAGATAGATATGACACCCCCTTAGACCCATAGGTATACTTCGCCCTATTTTCCATATCCTTCATAACTAGGTGTTTTGTTTTCAGTGTATTCGTATCTGTACGACTAGCTAAGAGAGCTCCTTCTAATGTGGTTGTATTACCTACGGATATGTTGAATCCTGAACTTCCTGCATAGAGTCCAGACTGGTGGATTACAGAGGTGTATTTGCTATCTATATCTGTCCGTTGTAAAGAACTTTGTAATGATTTGAATGTACCTTTCTTGGATAGGCTAAGTCCCATGCCACCAGACGTAGTATGGTCTGTATAGTCATGCGTGTCTTGTACAGAGTGAATCTCTAAATTACCACCAATATTTGCCTCAATAGCCTCCCCTTTAAGAACACCATCTTTGATGTATAAATCCTGTTTTGTAGTCACTCCAAGGGTATTCGTTGCTGTTATCTTCGTAGGATCATGCACTATGTCTGTCCCGGCTATACTACCTTTACTGCCACTGGCATTGAGGGATATATCGGAGAACCGATGTTGCAAAAGATCATAGGAAATACCAAGAGATCCTTGTTTCTGTTTCATACTCTGGGTCATCTCAGAAGTCGTTTCTTTGCCCTTCACATAGATACTGTTCGCCGACTCTAAGGTAATGTCCTTGCCTTGTACATCGCTTCCTTCTATGTGGATATCATCCTTCTTAGTGGTAACACGAATATGTCCATCGGATACAATGGTCGATCCTTTTGCTATCTTACTATCTACATTCGTAGAAGCTTCGCTTCGTTCTGTGCCTAAAGATAGATTGAGGTGTAAACTCTTGGCTTGGTCTTTCAGTTTAGATTTTTCTATAGATGTCTTAGCATCGTCATAGGTTTTGTAGGCTAATAGGGCTTGCAATCGTTCGTCTTTTACAGAGTTTGCTCGTGTGAGTGTACCCACTGCATTGGTTGTAGTATCTACTAAGCGATTCGACAAAGAGAGAGTAAGCCCACTTTTAGAAAATCTATGTGTTTCTCCTGTATGGGATGTGGTATAACCATTGCGTATTGTCACGCCAGAGCCTTGAACCTGAATATCCCCTTTAGATGCTACATCACTAGCTTCTACTTGTGTAGTACCTGTAGCACCTAAGGTGACAGAACCAAAGCGACTTCCAATCACACTGCCTTTGGCTACACTGCTCTTAACATCATAGGTATCTGCTTGTTTTTGTGTACCAATGGTAAGGCTAAAACCACCATTACCAAAAACACCAGATTTACGTACTTCCTCACGATGAGTAGCTTTAGATTCTTTTTGAAATTGAATTAAAGCTTCTTTTTCCTGATTTATAACACGTTTATTTAATTCTACAGTAATAAAACTAGTAAAATTAGTATCTTTTAATCAATACCTATCCCTTAGACTTGATTATTGTATCAACACAAGAATATTCATTGCGTTGGAGACCAAATAGCAATTCCCCTATCTCTACCTCTTTTTTCATTTCTTCTCCAACCACTTCTATATATACCTTATAATTTATTTCTTGTTGTCTTTCATACCCTAGACGCTCCAATATACCTATAGCTTCATAATACATCTTTGTGGTCAAATCAAATAACACCTCTGCATCGTCACCAAAAACATTCCTTTTAATAGTTATTATATTAAATTCATTGTCCCTAACAGTTATTGTTTGTTGTACCTGTATATAAAACGTTTTTATATACAACGATACATATATATATGTTGCTGAAACAACTTGAATATCTCCTTCATTAGTACAATAGGTACCTATATGGCATACACAACTTTGTTCTTTATCTGGTAGTCTACTCCCTCCATATTTTTTACATAGAGAATCTAACTCTTCAATTGCTTGAGAATGCATACATCTAGGAATACATTCATCCACAACATACTCCTCGTCTATAAATTTACTGTGTTTTACTAAATGTATGATTTCTTCTGCAATATTAGTTAAAGATTGATCAATATCCTTTGCAATTTTACCGTTAGAATCACCAAGTTCCTCACCGTAACACAATATATATCCCAAATAGTGTTGGCATCCTAAAAATTCCTCACCTGACCTTGATTCATCCATGGGCACTAAAGGAATCCTTTGATGTATATCAACAGTAGAAATGTTACTATAGCCATTTAATTTCAATAATTCTTCAATATATTGTCTTTCCTTTAAATAATCATAAAAAACATCCTTCATAGTTATTGCATATAAACTAAGGCTATTAAAAAATATACCATACTTTTCACGATTACTTAAAATCACCTCATATTCATAATAAATTTCATAACATGGGGACTTAGGATAAACCTTAACCTTCATAGTTGTCACAAATGTATCACAATCATTAAGAGTTAATTTTGGGCGCCCATATTGTATAAGTAGTTCTGGACCGAAACTATTTACTATATGATTTTTAAGTTTACAGTCTGAATATAAAAAATCAAACGACTTATAATTTTCTGTTTGATTCATTATTTCTTTCTTACTTATAATGCATTGATTAAAGGAATCCTTATTTTTCATTATAATACCTCATCGAATTTTTAAAACCCGATTTTTCTTTTGTTTGTTTTGTGGAATTAAATCGATATTTACCTCATCAATATGTTTCATATTTCTATCAAACTTTTCAAATCTGCCGTGCATTGTATCTATTGTATAATAAAATCCATTATTATCTTTATATACTATTCTACCATCTAATGACCTTCCTACTTTTTCCCATCCATAATCTGAAGCAATTCCTTTTAACTTAGTAAGTACTGTTCCTATTCTTTCATTTACTGGCATTTTAGAAATTGATTTTTCAAACTCTTGAGCTCTTGAATCGCTAGGTTGTGATGAATCTATTCCACCATTTTTACTATTCGTACTCCGTTTCATAAATAATGTATTAAGATTATGATTTATCTCTCCAGAAAATTTCTTTAATGAAAGTAAACCGTGTGTAGTAGAAACAATACCTTCACTACTAAATCCTAACACTGCGCTTCCATAGTTTAAATTACCAATAGATCCTACACTAGATTTATATAAACCACTAGCTACTTCAAATCCACCTTGTACTCCTCCAACTATATTTCCTATAACTTTGCCAGCTTGGTATTCTGTACTATTCGATGAAATTGGTTTAATTCCAAGTGCATTTTTAGCTACAGCATGACCTACTCCATAGGCTACAACATCATCATATCCTTTTATTGAACCTGCAAGAGTTTCTATTGTTTTGGTTAAAATAGGACTCGAAGGTTGACGATTAGCAGCAAAAGTTCTTCCATTGTAAGTAACATAGTTGACCTCTTCACCATCCCACTCCGTTCTTTGAACATTCCATCCATGATCAGCCAAAAAATCTCCAAATTGATTATAAGTATAGTCAGAATTTCTATTAGTAAACAAAACTCTCCATTAATATATACATAGTTATTACCGTCGTATGATGTTACTACTCGATTTCTTCTATCAGCATAAATATCGCCATCATTTAAATATGAATTTTTTGACGAGTATAGAATCCCTGCTTCAATATCCCTTCTAACATCATTAGAAAACTGCACACTTACTGGGCTACGCTCAGTCATTTTCGCTAATGTATAATTGAGACCTTTTTTAAAATATTCAGGATTTGTCCATGTATATATACTATCAGCTACAGAACCATCTATTATTTCATCTTTTTCATCTTCTGTACCAATACCATGTTGAACCCTATAATTACTAATAGCAAAATACATTCCAATTATTTCAGCACGTCTTTTCTCACTCTCTGCTTCCATAAGTTGTCTCAAAAATGCTTGTTGCTCTTCATGTGTTAACCAGTTAAATTTATCTGCATAAGTTTTTAACGAGTAATAAGGATTTTTCGACTTTTCTGCTATAAAATTTGATATAGAATAAAGCCCCTTTGATACATTTGATGGAAGCTTTTTACTATACTCATTTATAGAGCCATAAAATCCTCCTTGAAGCATATTATATCCGCTCAATGAGCTGAGAAATCCACTCGCTATACCGTGAGCAATAACCTTATATAAACCTCCATCATAGAGCTTGCAATCGTTCGTCTTTTACAGAGTTTGCTCGTGTGAGTGTACCCACTGCATTGGTTGTAGTATCTACTAAGCGATTCGACAAAGAGAGAGTAAGCCCACTTTTAGAAAATCTATGTGTTTCTCCTGTATGGGATGTGGTATAACCATTGCGTATTGTCACGCCAGAGCCTTGAACCTGAATATCCCCTTTAGATGCTACATCACTAGCTTCTACTTGTGTAGTACCTGTAGCACCTAAGGTGACAGAACCAAAGCGACTTCCAATCACACTGCCTTTGGCTACACTGCTCTTAACATCATAGGTATCTGCTTGTTTTTGTGTACCAATGGTAAGGCTAAGACCGCCATTACCAAAAATACCAGATTTACGTACTTCCTCACGATGAGTGGCACCAGATTCTTCCTGTGCTGATGTAATGGTCAAATTACCTGCACTCGTAACCGTAACATCTGCATCCCCTACTATATGGCTGGCTTTAACTAGTACGTCTTGCTTACCATCTACCTTAACAGTACCACTGGAAATCGTAGAGCCCACTACCGTATCTGTACGTCTATGGTCATAGATATCCCTTGTAGTAGATGACAAGAACCCTCTATCTTTTTGATGTACCTCAGATACTATTTCATGGCGCTCAGTACCATGTGCAATAGATACTCGACCTGCTTGTACATCTACAAAACCAGTTTTACTATGTATAGTGCTTCCTTTCATGGATACATTGTTATCCATACGCACCTTAACACCAGTCTCGCCTTCAATGGTCGCTCCCAAATTCTGTTCATCTATGACCATCTTACGGTTGAAATAGTCACTACCTCTAGCACCCACAGCTACATCTGACAAAGTTTTATGTGTTACACTCTCAAGAGTTAGAGCGTTCCCGCTAAGGTCCACTGCGTGTCCGATGATACGGGAACCTTGTAATGTGATCTCTCCCCCTTGCACTTGCACCGTATGTCCTTGTACGGTACTTCCTAGGTTCTTAGTAAACTCTAAGGCCACTCCACTACCTATATAGCGATTTTGTAAGGCACGAGCAGAGACTTGTATATCTTTCCCTACTAGACTCACCGTACTATTTCCTTGTATAGTAGCCCCTACAGAGTGTATGGTATCTCCTTGGATATGGATACCGCCATCACTAGTGATACTTGCTGTGCCATGTGCTGTATCTTGTTGACTTCCCAATAAATTATTAGTCGTTACCTGCGTTTCATTACGGATATCCTTTCCTTCTATGTGAACACCATCTTTACCATGTATACGACCCGAAGTATTTTGTAACATATCTGTGCGTATAGAAACTAGATTACCATTGATGCTCCCGTTGAGGTTTCTAACATTACCGCCTACAATGGACAAAGAATCCTTTGCTTGTATAGTGCCCGTATTATCTACTTTTTGGCTTATTACCTGCACATCTTTACCTAAGACGATACTACCATCTTTGCGCAAATCTCCAGGTTGTAACAGGCTGTTAGGAATCCCTGAAAGTAAAGACTGATCATGACCTGTATATTTCGTAAAGGTATGACCACTTTGACGGAGTTCTTCTTTCGCTATTTCTTGATCTTCGTATCCATTGCGCAATCGATTGTACACTCGTTCTGGGTCTGCCTGTAATCTAGCGACCATATAGTCACTAGACAAAAATTGCTTTTTATCTGTATATAAAGGGTTATCTTCTACCTTAGCTACGGCAAGGGGATCCGTCGTCATGTAGAGTTGTTTTGATGGTTCCAACACTGGGGTCACTAATTTAGAAACATCTGTAGGTGCCACCGTAGTTTCAACCTTTTTATCTCGTATGGCATAAGCTGTTCCATCTGCCTCAAGTGTT
>CAUQIT010000018.1:0-42548 GCA_963518505.1 uncultured Veillonella sp.
ACAGCTAGTGCTAAGAATTTTTTATATGAGCAGCCCCCACATTTGACAAAGAGCCCAAAAAAATCCGCGCTCTTAGCACGGATTTTTTATTTTTGATAAATATCCTCATTACGTTTATCTTAAAAGTATGCTATACTTTAATTGCCTCTTTAATAAGAAAGGAGGTGATGACATGTTCGAGGTATATCAATCCTTAAACTTGGGATCCTTTCTTCCCCCTATTTTGCAAGGTATCATAATACATGTAGTAGCATACATTTTAATCGATATCTATAAAAATAGAAAATAGAAAGAAAAAGGACGGCGGCAACCGTCCTTTTTTTGTTTGACAACATGCTCGAGTTATCAATCCTTAGTAACTAAGCTTATTATATACCATCCATGCTCAAAATACAAGGCATCCCAATTACAATCCAAAGCGCGCCATGATGGTATCTACATGACGTAACAATGGTGTTGGATCAAAGCAGGCATCAATTTCTTCTGCGCTTAGGTATTTTGCAATCTCTGGATCAGATTTTAATCCTGTAGCGAAGTCTTTGCCTTCTAACCAACGAGCCATAGCATGACGTTGCACCCACCGATAGGCTTCATCACGAACAGCACCTTTATCCACCAAATGCGTTAAAATCGTTTGGCTAAATACAAGACCACCTGTTAAGTTCAAGTTTTTCATCATATTTTCAGGATATACCAATAATTTATCTACCGTACGGGTAGCTAGATGAATCATGTAATCTAACGTAATCGTTGCATCTGGTAAAATCACACGTTCTACAGAGCTGTGAGAAATATCGCGCTCATGCCATAAAGCTTGGTCTTCAAAGGCTGCTTGTGCATGACCACGTAATACACGAGCTAGACCACAGATTCTTTCACAAGTAATTGGGTTCCGTTTATGTGGCATCGCAGAGGACCCTTTTTGTTTCGGGCTAAAATATTCTTCCGCTTCACGCACTTCAGTACGTTGTAAATGACGAATTTCCAAAGCAATGCGATCCAAGGTACCACCGATAACAGCAATCATAGACAACAATTCTGCATGACGGTCGCGAGATACTACCTGTGTAGCTACTTTCACTGGTTCTAAACCCAATTTTTCACATACATATTGTTCCACAAATGGATCGATATTAGAGTATGTTCCTACAGCACCAGACAATTTGCCTACTGCTACAGATTGACGAGCCTGTTCTAAACGAGCAATATCACGATCAATTTCGGACATCCAGTTCACTAGCTTCACGCCAAATGTAATAGGTTCCCCATGAATACCATGCGTACGGCCAATCATCGGCGTATATTTGAACTCTACCGCACGACGAGCCAAGACGTCACGGAAATTACGCAAGCCTTTTAACAACAAGTCGCAAGCTTGTTTCATCATGTATCCTAATGCTGTATCCTTTACATCTGTGGACGTTAAGCCAAGATGAATGTATTTCGCAAACTCAGGTCCTACGTATTCGCCTACAGCAGTGACAAAGGAAATAATATCATGATTCGTTTCTCGTTCAATCTCACGAATCCGTTCTACTTGAAAGTCCCCTTTCTCACGAATCGCTACGGCCGCTTCTTTTGGGATAATCCCCAATTCCGCCTGCGCTTCCGATGCCAAAATTTCAACTAATAACATCGTATCGAACTCATTGCGTTCGCTCCAAATATGTCCCATCTCTTCACGAGTGTAGCGATTAATCATACTATAACTCCTTTATCTAATCCGTTTCCTCATGGAAATCCTTTGACCATCCATTGTGAAAGTCATACCTCTTAGGGTATTCCATATTACCTTATCATTATACAAAAATCAGGAGCAACTGTCAGCTATTAGTTGACAGTTCAACAATTATAAAGTGGTTGTCAGCTAATCGTTGACAACCACTCAGCAACTGAAACCGCCTTTTCAATTCTCTAACTATATCAGACTAGCGCATCACAAGAACCGCTACGTCACTTCTAAAAACTGACCTACGTGAAAGTTTTTAGAAGCAATACGGCTATTCTAAGGAAATATATTAATTGGGCAACAAAATTTTTATAGCATCAAGACGAACTGTCAACTAACAGTTAACAGTTCAGTTTCGTATATTGCACACACCAGCCGGAATAGTCCCTACCAAGCAAATGATACCAAACACAACTAATGCGATGGTACTGTTGTATTCCATCATTTGTAGCGCCGTTCTTCCTTCTATTGTATACGCAAGAATAACCCCTATGAGCGCCATGCTCATAGTTTGTCCCAAGAGACGTACTGTCGAAATAGTAGATGACGCAAAGCCGATGTACTCTTTCGGTACAGAACTCATAATCATGTTATTATTTGGCGGTGCAAAGCAGCTAACACCTACTCCCACGACACCTAAACTAATCATAATTACGACCATACTTTCAGTGAAAGTACCATAGGCCATGCTAAGCAACCCTACGCCGATGAGTACCATACCCCAACGAGCAAATACTGCTGGATTATATCGATCAGATAGTGCGCCCATGCGAGGTGCCAAGAACACCATAATTCCAGTTTGAATGCACAAAACCAATCCGGTCATTCGAGAATCAAAGCCCATGATCATTTGCAAAAATAAGGACAATACAAATCCTACGCCAAAAGTGGCGCTAAAGTTCATCATAGCTGCCACACTAGACATAGTAAACCCTAAATTTGATATGAATATCTTAACTGGAATGAGCGGATCCTTACTATGCCATTCTACATATCCTAACACACTTAATGCCACCAGTCCTGTTACAAAAGCATAGACACTCCACCAAAAGCGAACCCATTCCGTAATACCAATCATCACTGCACTGATACCCAAGGCGTATAAAAGTAAACTTCTCGTAGAAATACTACTATCTTGTGTATGCACCCATTCCTTATGCAACGAGCGAAAGGCCATCACATTTGCCACAATACCTAGCAAGGTAGTAAACACAAAAATACTACGCCAACCATAATAATAATTTAGAAAACCGCCTAACGCAGGTCCCAAGGATAATCCCAAATACACCATTCCACCAATCATACCAAACGCATATCCCCGTCGTTCTAATGGTACCGATAAAGTCAAAATAGACATAGACGTAGTATACACAATCCCTAAGGCAATTCCTTGCAAGGCTCGATACACCGTCAGCATCTCTACGGAACCAACGAAGCACATAAATCCAGATATCATCGTAAATACAATACTACCTATATAAAACAACTTGCGCTTTCCATAGATGTCCGCTAGCTTACCAGCAGGAATCACCGCCACAGTACAGCACAGTAAAAATGATTCCACCACCCATGCCATATCATTTGTAGTAGCCCCAAACTCTTGCATCATATCTGGAAAAGACATCGTGAGAGAACTCGATGCAAACGGATTCAAAAACGCCGCTACCATCATAGTATATAAAATAGATTTCATCTAATTATCACTCCTCATTTCTAATGTACTCACATTATAGCAACATAAATGAAATTTTGAAAGTAAGCGAAACCTACAAACAATACTATTCTATGAACTGAGCCTATTTCGTCAATCCCCCCAAGTAAGAGTTTAATATTTTTATGACATCACACCTGACTTATGCTATACTAGAGATACAAGTTGATTAAGTTCCATTGGAACACCCCCTACAGTTCTACTGTGGGGTTCTACTTTTTTAGATGACAATTCTCTTTATTTATGATACACTAAAGACATCAAAAGGTTGAGTGTTTCCATCGAAACAAAGAAACCCCACAGCGGCTACTGTGGGGTTTCTGCTTTTTTAGAGAGCTACCTCTAGGCTAATTACCTCTAAACTTTCTATCTAGCCATTTACAGATATAGTGGCTAACAATACCTGCCATGATAGAAATAATAAGGTTGAGCGCTAACTCCATCAAAACACCCCCTTCCTGTCACCAGTATCGGGGAGGTAACATCTACAGTATAGAAAAAATTCACAAACTATAAAATAAATATGGCAAACATATCATAGACTCTAACAACATCCCCCTCAAGAAAAGCCGTAGTGCTTACTGAAAACTTTCGCCCAGTTTTGAGAAGCACTGCGGCTTTTCCCTCCCCCCTGAGTTCCCCCCAGTAGAAACAACATTTCTCGCCACACAATACGATAATGCAAAAGAAAATCCGCATTGCTTACTAAAAACTTTCGCGTAGGGCAGTTTTTAGAAGTAATGCGGATTTTTGTACTACGTATATCCTAGAGATATGTCGTTTCTACTTAAACTCGTTGCAAAGAGCTGCAAACATCTCTGCATCTGGTTTCACCACGTCATGTACTAATGCACGAGCATGTGGACCACCGTTAGCAGCATATAACGCTTGTTCAAAAGATGGTTTTGTTGTATCTTGATAAATCAAACCTGTTACAAGACCATTGGTTTCACCTAATGTAGCGAATGCTTGTGCACGGTTTGTTGGATCGTAACCTTCTGGCAAGTTTACTAGATTATCTTTGAAGTAATCATAGCCATTTTGTTTATTGTACGTTACGCAAGGGCTGAACACGTTGATGAAAGAGAATCCTTCATGTTGCATACCTTGTTTGATTAAATCCACTAATTGTGCACGGTTTACCATATAACTTTGCGCTACAAAAGTAGCACCAGAAGCGATGGCTGTTTCACAGATTGGCAATGGACTTTCAAAAGAACCATGTGGAGACGTTTTTGTCACAAATCCCACGTCAGAACGTGGAGATGTTTGACCTTTAGTTAAACCATATACATGGTTATCCATAACCACATAGGTAATATTTACATTACGTTTGAAAGCATGGATTGTATGACCCATACCGATAGCGAAGGCATCACCGTCACCACCGCAAACCACAACATTCATATCTTCGTTCGCTAATTTCACACCTTGTGCATACGGAAGTGCACGACCATGTGTAGTATGCGCACCATAGGCATAGAAGTAACCACCGATACGGCTAGAACAACCGATACCAGAGATAACAGCCAACTTTTCAGGCGCAATATCAAGAGCAGCTACTGCATCAGCGATGGCTGCTTGTACCCCATAATGACCACAACCTGGACACCAATTAGGGCGGATATCATTTCTATATTGATTTGCTGTTGCCATTATAAAACCTCCTTAATTGCCGCTTTTACATAAGATGTTGTAAATGGATTACCATCGTATTTTAAGCAACTAGAAAGTTTTTCTTTATTCGGCATGTTAATGCGGAACAAGTTAGTTAATTGACCTGTCGCATTTTGCTCGCAGATCACAACCTTTTTAGCACTGTTATAGAACGGTAGCAATTGTTCTTTCGGGAATGGTTTAATCAAGCGAAGTTGTAAATGGTTCACTTTATGGCCTTCTGCCTCTAATTCCACCACAGCTTCTTCAATAGCACCACGGCTAGAGTTAATACCGATGACAAGAACATCTGCTTCCTCATGTTTTGCATTGTTCAAGAATGGTTCATATACATCCGCTACTGTAGATAATTTGCGGAAACGTTTGTCTGTTTGTGCCATGTGCATAGAAGGTGCTTCTGCTGGTTTACCTTCTTCGTTATGCTCTAGACCTGTAGACAAGAATAGACCATTTTTCATACCTGGGATAGTACGAGGGGAAATACCGCTTTCAGTAATTTCAAAACGTTTGAAATATTTAGGATTTTCCAATGCTGGTAATTCTTCTTCTTTCATCAAATTACCACGTTCAATACCAACACGGTTCAAATCGAATGTTGGTACAGATTGTTTATTCAAACCTTGTTGTAAATCAGGCATGAAAATAACCGGACATTGGTATTGTTCCGCCAAGTTGAAAGCATGTTGAATTTCATAGAAACATTCTTCAATGCTTGTTGGAGCGATAACGATATTGGAATAGTCACCATGTGCATTGTAGCATGCTGCATCGATATCAGATGTTTCCACTTTTGTAGCCATACCTGTAGATGGACCAGAACGTTGCACATCGATGATTAGCATTGGCAATTCAGCCATAGATGCCATGGATAAAGATTCAGCCATCAAGCTTAAACCTGGGCCAGATGTACATGTGAAGCCGCGAACACCTGCGTATACGCCACCCATCGCCATCATACATGCAGCAATTTCATCTTCTGTTTGTACTACCGTAGCACCAATTTTATCCATTTTCTTAATCATGTATTCCATTACTTCAGAAGCTGGAGTAATAGGGTAAGATGCCATGAAACGGGAGCCCGCTGCAATCGCACCTAATGCTAAGGCTTCATTACCAAGCAAGAACATTTGGTCTTTTGGCGTTGGTTTATCCAATGTATCTACTTCTACATCACCCAATTGTTCTTTCACAAGTTGGTAACCCAATTGGAATGCTTGTAAGTTTTTATTGATAATATCTTCCGATTTTTTTGCAAAGCGGGCTTTAATCGCTGTTAAGAATAATTCTGTTTCAAAGCCTAATAAAGCTACAGACATCCCCAATGCTACAATATTACGCATCAACAAGGAACCTTGTTGTAATGCTGTTTCAGAAATCGGCAAGGATAGGCATGTTACTCCTGTACCTGTGAAAGCTTCAAAATTAGGATTTACTTTGCTATCACAAATGATAAATCCACCTTCACGTACTTCTTTACCATGCATATCCACAGTTTCTTGGTCAAGCGCTACCAAGAAATCGATATGCTCACCGACTGTCATAATTTGTTCTAATGCGATACGTAATGCAAATGTTGTGTGACCACCTTTGATACGAGATGCAAACAAACGTTGGCTGTACAAGGAATATCCTTCTTTGGCAAGAATAGTCGCTAGGATTTCGCCGCAACTTTCAATACCTTCACCTTGTTGACCGCCCATTTTCCAGATAAAATCTTTACGTTTTTGCAAGAGATTCACCCTCCTTAGGATTGTAATATAGGACCGCAGAAAGACTGTATATAGTAAGTGTTTTCAATACACTTCAATCTCTCAAAGTTCACCTCTAATAATAGCATTTTTACCGCTTTTCATCAATCATATTCCCTATATTTATAAAGCATCATTCCTATCTCTCTCTCCTATTTCTACTTTATTTTCAAAAAATATATCCCCGCTCCTTTGCTACTAGAGTGTAATTGCATATAAAATACAAAAACCTCGACCAAGAGAATAAGCCGAGGTTTTTGTATTTGAGAAAAAAGAGAGAGAACATTTGAAATAACTTCAAATGTTTTGTTGGGGCAATGGGGGGCGCCCCTTCGGTAAAAGTAGGGTCTTTTACCTAGGAAGGTATAAGATAAACCCTCCCTATTGTAAGTTAGGTAGATAAAGAGAGAGATCTTTATCTAGCAAAGGTAGTGTGAACCCTTTGCTTGAGTTATTATAGCAAAGGATTGTGTAAAAGTAAATATGTAATTTTATAAATTCCTAGGATTTTTATATATTTTTTATATATAACGTTAGAAACTATTAGTATTACAACCTATGAATACTTTCACCGTCAAAATTATTACTTTTCTTTCTGCTTCGCCAATAACTCTGCATGAGCTTTTTTAAACACAAAGGCATTCCGCACATGAGCACGCATACGTTCTTCTGCTAAGTCTCCATCCCGTTTATGAATAGCTTCCATAATTTGTTGATGCTCTAAATCACAAGAGATAGTCCGTGTTTTATCTGACGTACTGATATACATATCACGATTCACCATTTCCCGAAAATCTGCCAAATAATCCGCCACACGATCATTGTCAGAAAATTCTGCAATTAATGTATGAAAGCGACTATTAATGGCCACACGTTCTTCTGGATCTTCCGTATGAATGCCTGCATCACACACCTCTTGAAGTTCCGCTAACTGTTCCTCTGTACATCGTTCTGCACATAATCTGGCACCTAAACCTTCCATCACTTCACGACATTGATACATCGCTACAATCTCTTCTGGTGAATAACCTTTCACCGTAACACCTTTCCAAGGCTTAATGACTACAAGATTATCTTTCGCCAGTTTACGAAATGCTTCACGCACCGGTGTAGCGCTCACATTTAATTGTTCTGCTATACGCACTTCACTCAATTTCATTTTGGGTTTCAAGGAACCTGTTAAAATAGCTTGCTTTAATGACATATATACTTGCTCACTTAACGGCAATCGCCCGATTGAGTCAATACTATGTAAACGATACTCTTCCGTCTTATCCATCTATTCCCTCCAGGATGTTACTGTTCTATACTTTCACCTAATCTCGGCAGGCGCAATACATTTCTTTCATTATACGTGAAATAACCTCTAAAAATCAATGAAATATAAACAATCCCTCTTTTCCACATTCAATTCCCCTGTGATATAATAGTAATAACTAATGTATCTGTGTATAGAATAGGAATCAAGCATGAGTCGTTGTCTAATTATTATAAATCCTGTGTCAGGTGGTGGTCGGGCTCGCCGATACGTAATGGAACTACAATGGCAATTGAGTGCCCTCTTTGACCGCTTAGAAGTGAAATTTACCCGACAATCCGGTGATGCCACCCGCTTTGCCATCGAAGCTTCTAACGAAGGATTTGATGCCATCTTTTGTATGGGCGGTGATGGTACTATTAATGAAACTGTCAATGGTATTGTGAAAGCTGGCTGTCGTGCTAAGTTCGGTTTTATCCCTCTTGGCACTGTCAACGATATGAGTCGCGCTTTAGAAATTCCTCTACAACCATTAGAGGCAATTCACGGTTTAAAAAATAGTACTATCCGCCATGTTGATGTTGGTCGTTGTAATGATTCGTTCTTTTGCAACAATATCGCCATTGGGGTCATTCCCGAGGTTGTGGCCTCTGTCACTCCAAAAGAAAAACAATTACTAGGCCCCTTAGCATACTTTGCCAAAGGTGGACAAGCCTTATTTACAACTAAGGATTATAAGTTCCGCATTACCACTGAAGAAGGCACCCAGGAGTTTATGTCCCCATTGGTCATTGCCTTACTGACCAATGTGGTATCTAGCTTTGAACATTTTATGCCTACTGCTTCTGTAGATGATGGATATATGCGCATTATTATTTTTAAAGAATACTTCATCATGAACCTATTCTTCATCTTGCCGCTTATTCTAAGTGGTTCTATTTACAACTCAAAATACGTAACTATTCTAAAAGTCAAACAAGCTCGCATCGAAGTGTGTGACACCATGGAGGCATCCACCAATATGGATGGCGATATTGGTCCCGATGCACCAGTGGACTTAGAAGTATTACCTAAGTTTTTACAAGTCTACGTACCTAACAACCGTCGAAAAAAAACACAGGGGTTATTCCATAATCCATTACAAAAATAAGTCCAATCTATATAGATTCTGAATAGGCAACAAAGGAGCGTTGAACCATCAACGCTCCTCTATTTTTTTATCACTTTGAAACTCTACAGTACTGCGAATCCATTCCACAGGACTATTCCGTTTATTTCCTATATCGATTTGTTGCATAATCCCTTGTAATTGAGCCTCTCGTATCACAATATCACGAATACCTCCGCCTATAGTTGTGGTCTCGCGAATGCGCATAGCAAGCAGTACATCTTCCATAGTCAACCCTTGTAAGTACATATGTTGAATCCAAGTATTGCCTGTATTAGCAAAGACAATACCTACACGACTATGACGAATCTGTAAATTGTACGCATTCCATTGCTCCGTTACACTAGATCCTACAGGGTGTCCTGCTAGCACCACAACCCCTTGTTGCATACGTTCCATCACAAGGTTGTGCATCAGCAATTTTATTCCATCCCAATGTAAGCCATCACCACTGTACATACCTTCCATACGTACATTTTGGATTCCCATGTGATCCACCTGAGTAGCTTCTACCATATGAGCCGAAGCATTCCGCAAAACTGTATTTTCTAGAGAAATTTCTTTACCATGATGGATGACTATCAAAGAAGACCTCGTAGTGTTCCCTTTCTCATAACTAGCCCCTCTACGCATAGCAGCTTGCACTTCCGACTTACTCAACAAACCACTATGATCAAGTACATCCGCTTCGGGTGCGCCCTCCTCTTGTAAAAGGTTTTCTTTCCACCCATATCCATCAATGGTACCACCACGAATGACAACATGTTCAATAGGACCTTGATCATCCCCTTCTAACTGTAAAAGACCTAAATATGGTGTTCCGCCTGTTACCACATAATTAGGTTTCACAAATGCAGAACTATCATTGACCGCCATCAGCACAGCATCCTCATCTAATTCTAAGGTCATATAACTGTGCAAAAATAGCGTCCCTGTTCGATATACACCTTTACTAAGATGTAAGATGCCTCCGGCTGGGGTATCTCGTATCGCTTTTTGTAACGCTACTGTATTGTCCGTAGTTCCATCTCCTACAGCACCATAGGCGGTAGCCTCTAAACGCGGTTCTTGGGGTAATGTTTTGACTGGCACCTTGGTCGAATCAGACAATGTAGAGCCCGTATCATCCACAGCTTTTACTTGCACTAAGTATACTGTATCAGATTCTAATCCATTCAACTCTATTCTAGGAATGATAGATACGCCCTTTGCACTAGGACGAATTTCTTTCACTTTTTCTTGATTAACGTAAATATCATAGCCCGCCACTCTGTCATCATTCACTGGATTCCAAGCTAAAGAGATAGTTGTACTAGTTATACCTAACTTAGGAATTTGCAATTCAAAATCGCCTGCTTCTATCACATATTTCATCACTGGTGTTGTATATTTCACATATATATTCCAACCTAACCCTAATAAACCTAAAATTAAACTCAATCCTATAGCCCACCACCCATAGGCTCTATATCGTCGCTGTTTCATTATGTCCATCCTATTCTCATGTATTCACCATGGCTCTTATATCCAGCACATAGCGTATATGTACCATTCTACATGATTTACAAAAATGGTCAATACTCAACCGATGGTGGTAACCCGCATAATACGAGACATAGGTACAAGTACGTCTCCTACCGTCATCGTTCGATACACTATATCAATCTGTTGTAATCGCCCTTGCACAGTGTCATAAGCTCGTCCATTGTGATAGACTACACTGACTAAATTTCCTACCACCAGTCCCTTACACTGTATATCTAATACTTCCAATTGCTCCTCTGAAAGTTCTCTACAACTCTCTTTATATCTCGCTGTTTCATCCAACAATTCTTGAAATCCTTTCAAGGCTGCAAAGGGCATAAATTGTTTAGCCCTCTGTAACAATGTCATTTTGGGTCGTTTATGTTGCATTATGTCCTCCCACCAAAGTATTACGAAACTGCATGGTCCCCTCTTCTTGCAAACTGCTAGCACGAAGTATAGAATTACCGCCAAACTTTTCCTTAATCGACAATACGGTTCGTTCCACTTGATATGCTTTTTCTTCCCTATCCTGAAACGTAGAAAACAAATCATCTTCCCAAGGTACGGCCTCACGACTCACTAAATCATCAAACCCCACCGACAACTGCCGAATCTCTTGATGAGGTTGAGTAGTGTCTTTATACAGTTCCAATACTGCCTGTGAAAGTACCTCTAAGGAGCACGTATACTTCGATAACTGTCTCGATCCACCGGTACCTTTCACCGTTCTATCTGCATACCGTACCCCTAAGGAGATATATTTCGTCAGAGCTTCTTCTGCAATCAGTTCCAATACTAAAGATTCCACCATCTCCCTAAGAGGCACAAAACACTCCTCGTAGGAATAATTCCTCAATAAAATTTGCCCTCTCGACAAAGAGTGTTTCGCTGGTCGGTACGCATGAATCTCTTTCATTGTGCACGTCTCACGTCCCCAAGCATGGTCAATGAGAAGCTCTGCATTGACTCCAAACTCCTTATACCAACGGTCCTCAGGCACAGTCGTAATACCATGTAAATCCACTACCCCATACTTATGTAACCGACTTGCTATTCCCTTTCCGATTTGCCAAATATCAGTGATGGGCTGATGATGCCAGATCTTTTCTTTAAATAGCTCTTCATTAAGAACGCCAATGCCCTGTGGTGCATGCTTTGCTAACACATCGAGAGCCACCTTAGCCAGAAACAAATTGCTTCCTAAGCCAACTGTAGCATGAATATGAGTCTGTTCTAATACCTTATATTTGAAGAGCAATGCTAGTTCTCGCCATGTTTTCTTATACAATCGGCTATAGGGAGTCACATCAATAAAATACTCATCAATAGAGTACACATGAATATCTTCTGGCGCCACATAGTCCAATAAGACGCTATAAATAGAGGCAGATACTTCCATATATCGTCGCATCCTAGGCTTTACTGCCATATACTCAATAGTAGAGGGAATCTCAAACAATCGACATCGGTTCTTGACGCCTAATTGCTTTAATGCCGGAGAAATAGCTAGTGTAATCGCCCCTAACCCACGTGATGCATCAGCCACTACCAAGGGAGTTGTAAACGGATCCACTCCCAAATCGGCACACTCCACAGACGCATAAAAACTCTTCAAATCCAAGCACATATACACTGCCATACTATCCCTCCTCCATACCAGTATAGTAGCATATTTGTTCTATATTTTCAATATATACGTTCGATATATTAACCCTACAACAGTATAGTAATTTACTATATTAAAAAAAGATTACTACGCAATACTCCCTATATTTGACTTGATTTACCACTAGGAAATGCATCTCATTATATCCGACCTCAACGTTTTTAAAACAACTTTAACATTCAATGAGCCTAGTATTTAACTAGGCTCACCAATATTATAACCAACTCATTTTGTCCTATAAGCCTCCTATAACCCGCTTTTTATATAAGTAGCCCCCACATTTGACAAAGAGCCGGAAATTAGATAAAGAAAACAGGCTGCCCCGAAGGACAACCTGTTGTAAGTTTGTGTAATACGATTGTATTTCTGATTATAAGAAACGGTTCAAGGAAGCAGTGCTTGCCAAGTGACGATCTGTCATACCCATTTCTGCTGGAGTGCAACCCAATGCAAGGCCAATTAATTGGCTCATGTGGATGATAGGCATATCACCATTCATTGGAACAGTTGCTTTTGCTTCTTTTTGGAACATATCTAATTGCATTTGGCAAAGTGGGCATGGTGTTACGACACAATCAGCACCTTCTTTTTGTGCATCCGCATTGATAGAACCAGTCATTTGCATTACAGAATCATGTGCAGGGTATACTGCATGGAAACCACAGCAATCTAATTTACGGGAGAAATCGATTGGAGTAGCGCCTAATGCTGTAATCAAATCTGCCAAGCTTGTTGGGATTTGCATATCTTCGAAGCCCATTTCTTCTTCTGGACGAAGGATATGACAACCATAATATTCAGCAACCTTAAGACCTGTCAATGGATGAGTCACTTTTGCTTTCAAATTATCTAGACCATATTCGCGGATAAGCACCCACAAGAAATGTGTCACTTCACTAGTACCTTTGTAGTTCATACCAGCTTCGCCAAGAATGTTATTAACTTTTTGGCGAGTTACTTCATGATCATCAAGTTCTTTTTTAGCTTCACGAAGCATTAAGGTACAAGTATTACAAACTGTAAGGATATCTAAACCTTCTTTTTCAGCTAACGCGATGTTACGAGCGTTAGTGGAAAGAGCCAATAATGGATCGATATCTTGAACGTGGGATGCGCCGCAGCAAGTCCATCCATCTAATTCCTGGATTTCGATACCTAATTTTTTCGCTACTGCAACGGTTGCTAAGTAGTCTTCTTTAGATGCGCCTTCTAATACGCAACCTGGGAAAAATCCGTATTTCATTATTTTCCAGCCTCCTCTACTGCACGACCGATTGTACGAACACCTTCAATACCATTCACTGGTTTATGAGGAACTACCAATTCGAATGGATTGATTTTACCATGTTTCCATAAACGAAGAGCGTATAGACCTTGTTTTGCGGAATCCAATAATCCATCTGTTTTCAAGCTCATTGTTACTTCGTTTAGGCGACCAGTTTTTAACAAGTCTTGTTTAAACGCGATAGCATGACGAGTACCTTTGTTGGATAAGCCTGCTTGTGTTGCTACACGACGAAGGTTGGAAATATCTTTTTCTGGTTTCAAATGTTTTGGACAACGAGTGATACAGTTCATGCAATGTACACATTTCCACAAGCCATGATTGAAAGCTGGTGTAGTATGCGCCATTGGGGACACATCACGGGAATCCATTACAAAACGATTCGCTTTTGTATATACATATGGATCCAAGAAGTCTTCACGATTAGCAGACAATTTATTACATTCGGAAGCACAGCATCCACAAAGGATACATTCTGTGTTCATAACAAATTTTTTGAAGTCTGCAGCTGTTTGACGAGTACCAGTTTTAGTAGTAAATTCTGGTTTTACGAAAATCCAAGGAGCTACTTCTTTCAAGCGGCTAACTTTTGCTTCCCAGTCAACTACTAAGTCACGGATCACATCGAAATTACCAATAGGTGCTACTGTAATTTCATCAGAACCAAAACGTTCTGTTACTTCATCAATTTTAGCTTCGCAACCAAGCATTGCTTGACCGTTAACTTTCACGGAACAAGCACCACAAACTGCAGAACGGCAAGCTGCAACGAAAGTTAATGTTGGATCTAATGTATCTTTAATTTTTTGCAAGCCCCAAAGGATAGTACGGTCTGCTTCATAATCGAAAGTATAAGACTGTACATACGCGCGGCCTTCGTTAAAGCGGTGGATATGATAAGTAATTTGTCTCATCTTAGTACTTCCTTTCTTGTGGTTCATATTTAGTGAACACTACATCGCGTTCGGACATTACGTATTCGCCGTTTTCACCAAGTTTCCAAACAGCATGTTTTAAGTATTGGGAATCATCACGTTTAGGGAATTCTTCACGAACGTGAGCACCACGAGATTCTTTACGGTATAACGCGCCTAAAGCGATAGCTTTCGCCACTGTTAACATGGATTTGATTTCTACGTAGTTAACGAACGCCATGTTGTAAGTACGGTTAGAGTCACCTACATAGCAAGTTTCATACTCTTCAGTTAAACGATCGATTACTTCAAGAGCTTCGGTAATACCTGCTTCGTTACGGAAGATACCTACTTTATTCCACATAGATACTGCCAATTCATCACGAATTTCAGCTACTGGACGACCAGATGTACGAGATGTCACTTCAACGAATTTAGCTTCCCACTCATCCGCTTTTGCTTTCAATTCAGCATCGCAATCTGCGAATGTATTAGCTTGCGCATAATCAGCAGCACCTGCACCAGATACTTTACCAAATACAACGCCGTCCGCTAAGGAGTTACCACCTAAACGGTTAGCACCATGGATAGAGATACAAGAAGCTTCACCAGATGCGAAGATACCAGGAACTTCTGTAGCACAAGTTTTGTAGTCAACTACGTCGATACCGCCCATGATGTAATGGCAAGTAGGACGAATTGGTACTGGATCTGTTAATGGATCACAATGTTCAAAACAAAGAGCCAAGTCACGGATACCATGAAGCTTTTCAATGATAACTTCTGGTCCTAAATGACGAAGGTCAGCTACTACGTACGCATCAAGTCCAGTTCCATTGAAACCACGACCTGCAGCGATTTCGTCTTCAATTGCTTTTGCTACTACGTCACGAGATGCTAATTCCATTTTGTTAGGTGCATAGCGTTTCATGAACCGTTCGCCCTCAACATTTAACAAGTATCCACCTTCACCACGAACAGCTTCGGACATCAAGATACCAGTTTTACCAAGACCAGTTGGATGGAATTGGATCATTTCCATATCTTTTAAGCCGACACCAGCGCGGAAAGCTACTGCCATACCGTCACCAGTGGAAAGGAATGGATTAGTTGTACGAGTCCAGAATACACGGCCAGCACCACCAGTGGATAACACGATGGATTTAGCTTTGATAATTTCAACTTTACCTTTTTTCATATTCCAGATAATAGCACCACCAGCTTTACCGTCTTTTACAACGATATCTAATAGGTACCATTCCTGTAAGAAATGTACGCCTTCTTTAAGACATTGTTCATATGTTGTATGAAGAATAACATGACCTGTTTTATCCGCACTGTAGCATGTACGTGGATAGGATTGTCCACCAAAGTTACGTTGTGCGATTTTGCCTTCGTCTGTACGAGAGAAAGGAGTTCCCATGAAATCCATTTCTAATACGCCTTCTGGGCAACGTTGACAGAAGAACTCGATAGCATCTTGGTCACCAAGATAGTCAGAACCTTTTACAGTGTCGAATGTGTGAACTTCTGTGGAGTCTTCTTTTGCTACGTTATTTAACGCCGCATTAACACCACCTTGTGCCATTGCTGTGGCAGAACGTGTTGGGAAAATTTTTGTGATCAATGCTACACGCAAACCATCGCGTCGTGCAGCTTCTAAAGCAGCTCGTTGGCCTGCTCCACCACTACCTACTACGAGAACATCATATTGTTCCATACGTACCTCCTCAAAAACACTTGTCTTATTTTGAACTATACCTCTTACATACTGTTCTTAAAATAAGGAACTATGTTTACTGCATATATGACTGATATATGCATCAATCTATAGCCTTATTATATACGGTATTCCAAAGTGTTACAATTGTCACAGCAGCCCTTAAAAACCCTCTTTTTACAAGGGATTAAGCGGTTTTGATAACGTTTTTCACAGCTTTGAACTGAGTATATAACAACATATTATTTTCAAGGTGATTCTCATTCAATTTATACTTATGCAGTGTACTTTTATCTTTTGCCCCAACTATCTTGTTATTACACAATTTTTTAGGTTACATAAATTTTTGTCATTATTAAATTTTATTTCACAAGTATATTGATTAAATACTTTTAAAATGCTTATTTTTCTCTATATGATATTTTTTCTCATTAATTATTTTCATATTCTATTATACTTTTTTAGCATTAATGATATGACTTAAATTTATAATACAAGATATTGATTTTTATCACACCTCATATACAAGTCATATCTATTTTTCTCTATTTTGTTTTTCTGAAAGTATCAAATGGAAGATGCTCAAAACACAAAAAAAGACGGAATTTTCCATCGTCTATAGTATTATCTGTTCTATTTTACTATTAGAGTTTTATCTTCTTTCTCATAGATTGCCCGCTGTATAACATAACCTATCATTACATCTGTTATACTCATTCCCCTAATTCAATTTCTACAAGCGTTAAGTTAATCATTTCTCTCCACAGCTTTCAAATCAACGCATTTCTAACATCACTCTTTTGTAAAGTATCTTTTCCTCATTATGGTATGCATTTTTGACATGCTGAGGGCGTTGTGAAAAAACGACTAGTATAGTATAATTTTAGAAGATGTTGTGCCAAAGCACTTTATCTCTATACAACATATTGATATTGAGTCCGTGTGAAAACATATCTATGCACTCTCATTTGCGATTCGTAAATGGGAGTCCTTTTATGGTCAAGGCCTAATACATATGTTAAACGGATATGCTTTCACATATATTCAATATATGTGGATAATCTTAACAATGGATACAAGTATCCTACACTTTTAGAAAAGGGAGAACTTTCATGAGCATTATGATCAAGAAACGAGATGGCCATTATGAGCCATTGTCGGTAGAAAAAACGAAGAAAATGGTTGCCTTTGCTTGTTTAGGCTTAGACTCTTGTGACCCTATCGAGCTTGAAATGGACTGTAAATTGCAGTTCGTGGACGGCATGACTACGAAACAAATTCAACAAACTCTTGTTCAAACTGCCATCGAGAAAGTCATCCAGAAAGTAGACGATGGTTTTGGCAACATGGTAAACCGCATGAACCAAGATTGGCAATTCGTGGCTGCTCGTCTATACTTATTCGATTTATACAAAGAAGCTGCTATTAACCGTAAATACAAAGCTTTTGGGTATGGCAACTTCACTGATTTAGTAAAAACCTTAGTCGCTGCTGGCCGTTATGCAGACTTTTTCTTAACACAATATACAGAAGCTGAGTTAGAAGAACTTGGCGACTATATCAAACCAAAACGTGACTACTTGTTTAACTATGAAGGTATTAAACTATTAGCAGACCGCTATTTAGTGAAAGGCTTCAATAAAGAAATTTTTGAACTTCCTCAAGAACGTTTCATGTCCATCGCTATGCATTTAGCGGTCATCGAAGGGGACAAAAAAGTCTACTACGCTAAAAAGTTCTATGATTTGATGAGCGAATTAAAAATGACTACAGCTACACCAACATTGGCGAATGCTGGTACACCATTCCATCAACTAAGCTCTTGCTTTATTTCTGGTGTAGAAGATAATCTATGGTCCATTTACGATGTGAATGCAAAATTCTCCCGTGTGTCTAAGCATGGTGGCGCTCTTGGTATTTATCTTGGTAAAGTACGTGCCTTGAACTCCGACATCCGTGGCTATAAAAATTCTTCTGGCGGTGTCATCCCTTGGATTCGTTTATACAACGATACTGCCGTTGCGGTAGACCAGTTAGGTAAACGTAAAGGTGGCGCTACGGTAACACTTGACGTGTGGCACAAAGATTTCTACGAATTTGTTGAACTTCGCACGAACAATGGTGACGATCGCCGTAAGGCACACGACATTTTCCCTGCTCTATCTGTACCAGATATTTTCATGGAACGTGTTATCAACCGTGAGCACTTCACCTTATTCGATCCACATGAAGTATCTCGTGTGATGGGCTTCCAATTAGAAGACTATTACGATGACGATACGAATAAAGCGTTCACAGAAAAATATTTAGCTTGTGAAGCTAGCCCAGATCTACACGGCATCGAAGTCAGCGCTTTGGACATGATGAAAAAAATCATGCGTTCCGCTGTAGAAACAGGTACACCGTTCATCTTCTTCCGAGATACGACGAACCGTGCGAACCCTAATAAGCATGCGGGCATGATTTACGCGTCCAACTTGTGTCATGAAATCGCACAAAACGTTGGTTTCACTGATTTAGATGAAGAAATTATCCAAGACGATGGTTCCATCGTGACTCGTACGAAAGCGGGAGACATGGTAACGTGTAATTTGAACTCCATTAACCTGGGTCAAACCTCTGACGAAGAATTGGAAGAAAATATCGCCTTACAAGTTCGTATGTTGGACAATGTTATTACTATCAACCAGTTCCCGGTGCCTGAAACACGTGTAACTAGTGAAAAATACCGTGCTATCGGCCTTGGCACTAGCGGTTACCACCACTATTTGGTGAAACATAAAGTGCAATGGGAAAGCGACGCTCACTTGGAGATCGCTGATACGTTATTTGAAAATATCGCCTACGCTGCTATCAAGGCATCCATGGAATTAGCAAAAGAAAAAGGGGCGTATCCTGCTTTCAAAGGTTCTCAATGGGAAACTGGAGAATATTTTGAGCGCCGTGGTTACACCTCTGAAAGATGGCAACAACTGCGAGCAGATGTGGCAAAATACGGTATCCGTAACGGTTACTTAATGGCTATCGCTCCAACAGGTAGTACATCCAACATTGCTAACACCACAGCTGGTATCGATCCTATCTTCAAAAAATTCTTCATTGAAGAGAAAAAAGGTAGCTTTACACCAAAAACAGCACCTGATTTGAGTAATGAAACAATGTGGTTCTACAAAGAGGCCCACACGATTGATCAACAATGGTCTATCAAGGCTTGCGGTATCCGCCAACGCCATATCGACCAAGCACAGTCTTTCAACTTGTACATTACGCCACAAATGAAAGCAAAAGAAATTCTTGATTTATATGTGGAAGCGTATAAACAAGGCATTAAGACAATTTACTATATCCGTAACCAATCCTTAGAAATGGATGAATGCACTAGCTGTTCCTCCTAATCTTTGGCGGTTTTATATTTGAATAGGGAAAGAGCACCACACGCTCCTCCACAAACTGATCCTACGGTAGGTTTGTTCCAGAGCATGTGGTGCTCTTTTTGTATGTTCTGAATAATATAACTCCCTCGCCAAAGATCTAGTCGGAACGACGTCGTTTTTTCGGGGAGGGGCGGATTTGTATTCTGTAAGTAACTATGGTATACTTGACTTAGAAACAAGAAGAGTCTTCAACGTGTGGTGGCGTTAGGCTCATCTCAAAAGTAGTGAAATGAAATGGCCTAACGTGTTGAGGTGGTGAGATACCTCTTTACGTTAGGCGTTTTCATTATTTATATAAAGCAATAATGTTAACTACTAATGATAAAATAGAAATGATCAAGCTGATTTTTTCATATTTCGTCATAGTATCACCTCCTCCCATAGTAGGAAGAGATGAGCCCAACTCACGTTGATGACTCTTCTATGGTTTTATTATAGCACAAATATTTGCGATATGTTGATATTTTAGAGTATTGTGTGCCGTGCGATTAATATATATTTCGTTTATAATCAAAACCAAACTCCCTTTCACTCTTCCGAGTATAATCGAATTAGTATGCACAATTTGCAATGCTTTCGACTATACTCGAAATTATTGTTGGAATCTTTAATTGTTTCGAGTATAATAGAATCAATGAAAGTGAGGTATTAGCTATGGAATATATTAAACGTCCTAAGTACTTAACCCAAATAGACCCATTCATTGATAAGCCTGTAATTAAAATTCTCACAGGTATGCGCCGTGTTGGGAAGTCTACTTTATTAACGATAATTAAAGATACTATCTTACAAGAAGTGCCTAATGAACGCAAAGTTTATATTAACTTTGAATCCTTAGAATTTTTAGAGATAAACAATGCCACATTATTGGCAAAATATCTCATAGAAACAACAAAACACTTAGATGGAAAGCTTTACTATTTCTTTGACGAGATACAGTTAGTGGAAGATTGGGAAAAAGTTGTAAACGGTCTACGTGTTGATAAAGATTGCGACATCTATATTACTGGTTCCAACTCCACCTTAATCTCTGGCGAACTTGCTACACTTCTTGCTGGCAGATATGTAGAATTTGAAATACAGCCATTTACATTTGATGAGTTTGTAGAAGTATTCCAAGAAAACCAGCTTAGTAAGGAAGAGCTATTCACTAAGTTCATCCAATTAGGTGGTATGCCTACCTTAAAATATTTTAACTTAGAAGAAAATAGTAGTTATAAATATCTAAATGATGTGTATCATACGGTTTTAATCAAAGACGTATTGACACATAATAAAATTCGAGATGTAGATATTTTCAATCGAATCTTATCATTTACCATCCAAAATATAGGCTCTCCCGTTTCGGCAACTAGTATAAAAAAATATTTAAAAAGTGAGCATCGGGATGTTTCCATTGATACTATACTGAATTATTTAGACTATTGTCAGCAAGCTTTCATCCTGAAAAAAGTGCTTAGATTCGATACGGTAGGCAAAAAAAATCTTAAAATCGATGAAAAATATTACCTTACGGATCATGGATTTCGAGCTGCCAAAGGGTATTCTAATACGAAAGATATTGAAAGAACCCTGGAAAATATCATATATATTGAGCTGATATCTAGAGGATATACCGTAGAAATTGGGAAGGTAAAAGATATGGAAATCGATTTTATCGCCACTAAAGATAAAGAACGAATATACTATCAAGTATCCTATCTCATGGAAACAGAAGCTACACGACAACGTGAGTTTGGCGTCTATGCGCATGTACAAGATAATTACCCTAAGTTTGTTCTCTCCATGGATACCGTTGACTTTAGCCAGGATGGAATTGTTCATAAACATGTGATAGATTTCTTGTTGGAAAACAGTTTATAAATGTATAAATGCTATCATAAGAATGTACAGAAATGATGATATAAGACTGTACTAAATGAATAGCCCCAACATTCTAATATAAAGTATACAAAAGCACAGGGCTCGCGTCCCTGTGCTTTTTATATACCATATTTCTTCATAAAAAATGCATCTACTTCATCTATACTATAGGTTTTATCATTCTTTAACGAATCTATTCCTTTTTGCAATTCCTTATCTAATTCTTCCTTCGATAAACTAGCTAAGGATACTAATGTATCCGGTTTATTTTCTTTTGGTACCGCATGTGTATTTTTAGACACACGACCTATATTCCCCATACTTATATACCTATCCTTTTTCATTTCATTAATGGCTTTATTTTTCTAATACCGCTACTAAATACTAATACACTATTGTTTTTAACTTTTATCTAATATCATTATACACTGCTGCATTAAAGCTCACAACACTCTACCTATTAATCATCTCTCCCCCTATCTTTTTAGTATGCATTTTTAGTATAATAAAAGGTAGTTTATAACTATATACCTATGAAAGCATGTATTCTATCCAGGCTTTCATAATAATTTATAAATATATTGTTATTATAGATAAGGTAGGAGTTACTTTCATGGAAAAGAAACTGATTTTTAATGAACATGGTGACCGTGGCACGCAAAGTATGGTGGGCGGTAATACGACGAATTTACGGGAATGGAATCGTATTAAGTACGATTGGGCGAACACATTGTATCGCACGATGCTGAACAATTTCTGGATTCCTGAAGAGATTTCTTTGAACGAAGATATTAAGCAATTCCCTTATTTAACGGATAGCGAGCGTCGTGCCTTCGACAAAATTATTTCTTTCTTGAATTTCTTGGATTCCATCCAAAGCGAGAACTTGCCAAACTTGAGCCGTTATATTACAGCTTCTGAGGTAGCTTCTTTGTTAAATATCCAAGCCTTCCAAGAGGAAATTCACGCCCAATCCTATTCTTATATTTTGGATACGGTAACGAATCCAATTACTCGTGACCGCATTTATGATGAGTGGCGTACTGATGAGCATTTATTGGCTCGTAACCGCTTCATCGCTGACATTTACCAACGTTTTAGCGATGAACCATCAGAACACAACTTGATTCGCACGATCATGGCAAACTATATTTTAGAAGGTATCTATTTCTACTCCGGATTTAGCTTCTTCTACACATTGGCACGCCAAGGTAAAATGACCGCAACTTCCACAATCTTTAAATACATCAATCGTGACGAAGTGACTCACTTAGTATTGTTCCAAAACATTATCCGTGAGCTTCGCATCGAACGCCCTGAACTGTTCACTCCTGAACTAGAAGCTGAATTAACACAAATGCTTCGTGAAGGTACAGAAAATGAAATCGCTTGGGGTCAATACATTACAGATGACAAAATTCTTGGCATCAACAACACATTGATCGAGCGCTATATCAAATACTTAGCAAACCAACGTGCTGATTCCATTGGCTTGCAACCGTTATATCCAGACATCAAGGAAAATCCTATGGCTTGGATTGAAAGTTTCTCTAACTTGAACAGCACAAAAACTGACTTCTTCGAGGCAAAAGTTACAAACTATACAAAAGCAGCAGCTTTCGACTTCGATGATTTAGAATAAGAAGGCCTATAAGGTTATATACATAAAAGCTACACGTAGATACATTCTACTGTGTAGCTTTTTTATACAAAAAATGTTGGAACCACTCGTATATGAGTAGTCCCAACATATATAAAATAATCTTTTAATTAGCTTTCACCAACGCCCGATGGATCAATCCAATCACGAATCCTACACCACCAAATACAACCCAGTCCATACCGATGCCGTGCATTGGTACTTGTGTAGCAAAAAATTGTCCTAGGCTACCTAAATCTACTTGCGCTGTTTCTAGTCCAGATACAAGAGCTGTGATGAAGGTGGCCCCTACTGTCCAAGCATATACGCATTGGCGACCGTTGAACAACGGATGTAAGAAAGCCAATACAATCAATGCGATGGATAATGGATAGAGGAACATCAACACAGGAATTGCTGCAGTAATGATAGTTTTCAATCCAAACATGCCTACGCCAATAGAGATTAATACGAACAATACTGCATAAGCTTTATAAGATAGACCACCGAATTGTGTGCTAAAATACTGCGCACAAGAAGTAACAAGACCAATACTTGTTGTTAAGCATGCCAACAGTACAATAACCGCCAAAATCATGGCTCCTAAATCACCGAATAACAAACGAGCAGATTCTGCCAATACAGGTGCCCCTGTTTCTAAAATACCTAACTGCTCTACGCTGGTAGCTCCTAAGCTAGCAATAAAGATATATACTATACCCAAACAGCCTACGGCAATTAAGCCAGCTTTCAGTGTAGCACGTGTAATTTCATCACGTGTTTGTGCCCCTGAAAGTGTGACAAATTCGATAACCAAAATACCAAACACGAAGGATGCTAAGGCATCTAATGTGTTATATCCATCTAAAAAGCCTTGTAGGAATGCCGTACCGCTAGTGGCATATGCCTCTGTTGGAGTGCCATAGCTACCTAAAGGTGTAATTAAAGATTTAACAATTAGTACTACAATTGTCAGAAGTAAGGCTGGTGTTAACACTTTACCAATACGATTAACCAATTTTTGCGGATTAATAGATAGCCACAAGGTTAATACAAAGAATACTATGAGAAATAATGTTTGTGCTGTATCTGAGGCCGCTCCACCTAAGAATGGTTTTACTGCAATTTCATAGGATACAGTCCCCGTACGAGGAATAGCAAAGGCAGGTCCAATGGATAAATATAATGCCAATGTAAATAAGGTCCCAAATACTGGATGCACACGACTTGCCAAACTTTGTACGTTGCGGCTACCGGAGTATCCCATGGCCATAACCCCTAACAATGGCAAACCTACACCAGTTACGATAAACCCTAAGATGGCCCACCACACATTAATACCTGCATGTTGACCTAAGGTCGCAGGGAAGATTAAATTACCTGCCCCAAAGAATAAAGCGAACAGCATCAGGCCGATAGCAATATAGGCTCGCCCCGATAGTTGAGTATGATCTGACATAATATCTCCTTTCAAATACATCTGATAATAACAAATATACACTGTATAAAAACAATTTTTATGCTCATTGTCTTATTATATCTAATTATAGACGAAATAAAAAGCCATTTCCCTCGTCGGAAATGGCTTTATCTATACTGATTATGCATATACAGGCGAGCTATGATTGATAGATAAATTACATTGATTAACTATAACCCATCCTTTTAATCGCATGGTTCTACATCCACTTTTACATCGTAAAATGTACTACCCCAACCATAATCGGTAGGTCGTGAGGCAGTTAATACATTCATTGTATATTCTGAATCATGGGACTGCGCTTGCCACCAGACACCACTACTCACAATAGTCCCCTTTGGCACCGCATCATCAATGACTAAGGTAATCCGCAAGGAACCTCGCTCATTATACAAGCGCACAAACTCACTGCGCCATACGCCCTTGCGCTGGGCATCATCCGGATGCATACGAGCAACCATCTGTGGCACATCCGCTTGTAGTTCACAAAAGGACGAGTCTAGTATACGTGGATCAGCCCCATTGATGAGGAAGAACTCCGCTGTATCTCCATGAGCCTCACGATATACAGGATATGGCTCACCCTCTAATGGGTTATATAATTCAATTTTACCCGATGGTGTACCATACTCTAGCTTATACGTGCCGGATAGGTCCATTTCCACCAAATCACCTGCCAAGATTCTATCTTGCACTTCTCTTGGAATCGGAGCATGCCTCACAATATCTTCAATCATCTCTAATTCTGACATAGCAAACACAGGGTCATCGATGCCCATAGCTCTGGCAATACTACAAATAGTGTCCCAGTTAGAGCGACTTTCACCTACAGGAGCTATGACTTGATAGCCACAACCAATGGTGTAATGTCCATAGGAATTATAGATATCATTATGCTCTACGGACGTCGTCGCAGGTAGTACAATATCCGCATACTTTGCGGTATCCGTCATAAATCGCTCATGTACAACAGTGAATAGTTCCTCTCTCGCTAATCCTTTACGCACCACCATTTGATCCGGTGATGTTACCGCTGGATTACTAGAGTATACATAGAGGGCTTTAATCGGTGGGTTGTCGGCCTCTGTTAACATCGGTCCCAAATGAATCATAGGGTTCAACCGTGTTTCTTTTGCCTGAAAGCGCTCCCAGCTGACACGCTTACCGCCAACAAATTGGCTACCCGAGGCACTTGATAACAAACCACCACCTTTGTGTAGGTAGGCTCCCACCAAGGCAGGTAGTGCTACTACACATCGCACCGTATTTGCTCCATTTCCATAGCGAGATAGTCCACTGCCTAAGCGAATAAATGGTGCTGCCGCCTCTCCATAAGCACGAGCAAACTGGACAATCCGGCCCTCTGGTACGCCTGTGATTCGAGCCACTTTCGATGGTGGATATTGAGAAATAACAGAATCACGGAATCCTTCATAGCCTTGTACATACTGATGAATAAACTCCTCATGCACCAATCCTTCTTCCACGAGCACATGGGCCACCCCCAACGCAAAGGCTCCATCTGTACCTGGTCGTATGATAATCACTTCATCTGCTAATTTCGTTGTCTCCGTATAGTACGTGTCAATCACCCAAAGCTTGGCACCTCGCTGGCGAGCTATGGTCACATCATGTAGAACATGTACATCCGTAGCCACAGCATTGAGGCTCCACAACACCACACAATCACTGTGTTGTATATCTTGTGGACGATTCCCTAGGGTATTCCCCATAAGACTAGCCCAACCATACCGTTTGGCAGGGGAACAAATCCCCTTATCTTGGCGGGTCGCACCAAGTATGGCAAACAATGGATCCCCTGCACTTTTTTGTAAAATACCCATTGTCCCTGCATAGGAATAGGGCATAATACTTTCAGAACCATAAGTATTGATACAATATTGAAATTGCTCTGCGATTTCTTGCAACGCTTCATCCCACGTGATAGGCTTGAACTGCCCTTTTCCCTTAGGCCCCGTACGGCGTAAAGGCGTTGTTAATCGTTCAGGATGGTGAACGGTTCGTTCATACTGTTGCATTTTTTGGCACAGTGTTCCTCGTGTGAAACTGTGCGTTTTCATACCTTGTACCTGTTGCAACTGGTCTCCCTCAATGGTCAAGACCAATCCACAGGCATCTGGGCAATCATAGGGACATACTGATGTCCTTGTATGTATGGGCTTCGTCATCATTCATTCCTTACTAGTCATCATCAAAGTCATCAAACAAGTCAAAATCAACGTCAAAGTCGAAGTCAAAACTATCTCCAGAATCGTGATCATAAGAACTATCAGCCTCTTGTTGATCATATTCTAACTCATCTTCCATAATATCATTGTAGTTGTTATGGAAAAATCGGTCCTGTTCTGTTTCGTTTGCACTGGAAAAACCATCCCCTTCATGAGAGCCCTCTGGCAATACATCCGAATGACTATAATCACGAATCGTCATTGCTTCATAAGGATCCACAGGTACACGATTTTCTTCTGACGTTTCTGACTCTTCTGACTCTTCCATCTCTACCATATCCATAGCTCGGTTCAAATCCTTTGACGTCCCCTCTTGTTGCACCATGTCCAAGAACTCATCCGAACTCACTTCACTCACCAGCGTATCCATGTCTTCTACCACGGATGTATCCTTCTGCGGTTCTATGGTTTGTAATCGGCCTCGTCGTAAAAATCGATTCATCCTCTATCGCCCCTTTCTCAATCTCTCTTGCATTACTTGTATTGTATCACCTAGCGCTGAAGTTTTACAATATATCGTTAGTTATTACCTTTCAAAGGTATATCCTATATACTGAAAGAACCCCTGCACAAAGCAGGGGTCCTCTTGTATAGTTAGTTGTATAGTTATATAGTGTTAGTCATATTCAGGATGTTATCACATATAAGGGAGTGTTATGTGATTGGTTCAATGTTACCTACAGGAAGAGTTAGCCTAAAGTAGCACGTAAGAACCATAATTGTTTTTCATAGTAAGCAATATGATCTTCCATGACAGCTACTAATCCAAAGTTGCCTTCTTCATCAGCAGATTCACGAATAGCACGAGCTTCTTTATTCAACAATTCAAAGTCTCCTACTAAAAATTTATAAACTTCTTCTACGGAGAATTTGTTACCTGGCTCTTCTTTTAAAGATGCAATTTCTAAATATTTTGCTACATGCACTACAGGTTCTTCGCCTTGCATTTTCACATGTTCTGCCACCGCATCATAATAATCGAATGCCACATCATAGACTTCTTCCAAATATTTGTGGGCCGGTACAAATTGAGGACCTACTACGTTAAAATGAAAATTGTGAAGCTTAATGTTCCAAATTGCTAAGTTCGCAATATACTGATTGACTGCTTGTAAGTTTTTCATAATTACATCTCCTTTTCTTTAGTTTAAAATTTATAATAATTATAGTTAGTAATTAATAACTATTATTTATTATGTGTATATCTTAGCATAGTATATTGTAAAATGCAATACTTTTTCATATAGTTTATCGAAATATTTGAATATAAAAAATTCCCATTACCTATAACGTAATGAGAACTTATAGTATATATTATTCACTTTTTTTGATAAATCCTTGTGTAGCGCTATACAAACAGAACCACACAAAGAAACTAGCTCCTGTAATAATCAGATACATAGTATCCGTTAACTCCCCCGAACGATACATCGCCAAGGTATAAAAGAAAGCTGTCATCGTCATCAGAATATAGGACAATACATAGCGCATGCCACGCTCTACATCTTCATCGGTAAACATTTCTTTCTTAAAACGCATCCAGTAAATCCCGCAAAGGGCTAAACCACCTAGCATATTAGCAGCTAGTAAGCTCATATCAGCTCGGCCATTAAAGAACCAGCACAAGGCTAAATGATTAATAAACAACATCCATTTAATCATCGTGGTCAAACGGGCTGTCGTAATCGTCTGTTGTAGCTGTGGTTGGTGTTGTTTTCGTTTCTTTCCCTTTCCCATAGTATCCTCTCCAATGAATCTATTCTCTATTTTTTAGAATAATACGTGGGATGTGTAAATCAAACGCAAGGCTAAGATACCAACCCCAATAGATAACCCAATCAAAATTGTTTTTGCACGCAAGCGTTTTGCAATATAGGCTCCTAATTGACCACCTAGTAAGGCACCAATACCGCAAGGGATCGCCACTTCAAAATGGATATGCCCACTCAAAAAGTGAGTCAGCGTACCAACAGACGTGGAGGTAGCTAAAATAAAATGGCTTGTAGCTGTTGCCATATGCGTAGGGAACCCCATCATATAAATCAATGCTGGTACATGGATTAATCCGCCACCAATACCAAACAAACTGGATAAGAAACCTACCACTACACTAACGAGGACACCTACCACTTTATTATAGGTCAACTCTTCTAATTGTAAGGACTCTTCTTTGCGTTCCCCTTTTCTCATATTTTTGTAGCCAATAAAGCCAGACATGATGAGCAAGAAGGAGCCAAACCAGAATCGGAATCCACTAGCATCAAAATAGTTTGCCACATGGGCGCCAATGATGGACCCTGGGAAGGTAGCAATACTGAACAAAATTGCTGCACTGTAGAAAATTTTCTTCTGTTTTACATAGGCAATAGTACCAGAAATGGCATTACAGGTTACTGTAAACAAGGATGTACCCACCACCATGGCTGGCGTCCACTCTGGAAAGAAATATAAAAATACAGGCACAAAGATAATACCACCACCAGCACCGATAATCGTTCCCAAGGTAGCTACGGCAATACCTAACAAGATAAATCCTAATATACTTACTACATCCATACCTTAGTCCTCCTTAGTTAGCTTCGAAAATCGGTCTAACTTATGCTTCTTAAAGAGCGCTTTCATCCCGCGCTTTTCTGCTTTTTTCTCCGCCTTTTTGGCTACCTTTTGTAAGACTTTTTCTGTCCATGCATCACCATGCTCTTCTGCATAGCGTTCCCACTTAGACAACTTTTTCGCCCACTTATCTACAGAAGGTGCTTCTTTCTTATGTTTCGACTTATCTTTATTTTTTTCTTTCTGTTTCTTTTTTTCTTGTTTCACAATACAACACTTTTCTCGTTCTTCTGGAATGGGAGAATCTTCTGTGCAATGTTTACAACGTTTTTTATGTTCTTTTTTTGGTTTTCCCATCTCGAAGGTATCATACAAGTTAGACTCTGCACTAGCTTGTTTTGTTAAGTCTATCACCGTCTCCTCTTGACTAGAATCCGCACGGTCTTCTTCTGCCAACTCCCAGTCACCATAGTCATACTCATTAATACGCTTTGTTTCACTAGCACTGCTAAATAAATCCATAAACGAACTAGACACTGGCTTCAGTTCAACAGTTTCCACAACTTCTTCAACAGGCTCTTCTCCCTGCCAACGGTCAGCCATCACAAAGTCTACGCCTAATGCCACACCTACATCATAGCCTTCCACACCTTCATCAGCCGCAGCTTCTAATGTTGATATCTCTTCTATGGAAGATATCATCTCATACAGATAATGCTCTGTTACCACTCTTTGAAGCCCACGTAGTTCTTCCCATTGTTTTCCTAGCAGCGCCAACATATGAGCAAAGTTTTCTAAGTCTTCTACCACTTCCATAGCCATTTCAGGGGACTCCATATGTTGCGTCTCTAAATTCGCCACATATTGCTGTTGTACTTCTTTGCAATGACTATATGCTGTCTGCAAGCCTTGTAACAATGTTTCAATCTGTTCCTGGTCCAATATGTATTGTTGCATGCTATCCTCCTAGGACGATCTCGTGTCATCCTTCCATTTTCGTTTCCACAGAGCTCCCGTGGTAACAATATCTTCTCCAAATCGTTCTTCCAAAGTATCTAGCACTTGTGCTAACCGATCTGGCTCTGTTTCTTCACTCTGAAAGAGCGACTCTTGCTCCACCTCTTGGTGAAAGCCACTGACCGTAATCCCCAATAACCGGAACGGTCCCTGTACATTAAGTTTATTATATAATACACAGGCCGTCTCATACAATACATCTTCTCTATCTGTCTGATAGGATAATCGTTTTTGCCTTGTTTTGGTGATAAAATCTGGCAACCGTACTTTGATGGCTATAGTATGCCCTTTAAGCCCTTTCTGGCGCAAACGCTTAGCTACATGGTGGGCAAAATATCGCCATTCGTTGTCGATTTCCTCGGGATCCACTAAGTCCCTTTCATAGGTCAGTTCATTGCCTACAGATTGCAATTCACGATTCCACTCAATAGGACGATTATCGATGCCTTTAGACAGCAAATACACACGTTCGCTTTGGTGGCCGCAATAGGGTTCTAACTCATGATACGAATCTAACTGCGCAATATCTTGAATCCGATGAAAGCCGCCTCGTTGTAACGCTTGTTCCATATGGGCCCCTACACCCCACAATCTGCGTACCGGTAAATGTTTAATATGAGCTACTTCTTGCCCATGGGGAATAATATATAAACCATCTGGCTTTCGTAAATCCGATGCTAATTTTGCTAAAAACTTATTTGGCCCAATTCCCACAGATGCGACCAAGCCCGTTAGATCCTTAATTTGTTCTTTCACAGCACGGCCTACCGCCATAGGAGACTCATAGAGTTTTCCTAATCCTGAAATATCTAAAAAAGCCTCATCTAACGAAATGGGCTCTAAATAGGGACTAAACCGATGTAATACCTCATGAATTTGATCAGAAATTTCATGATATCGTTCCATCCGTGGCAATAGATAGATACCATCTGGACATAATTTTCTAGCCTTCCCAATAGGCATGGCAGAACGTACACCAAATTTCCGTGCTTCATAACTGCACGTAGCAACCACACCACGTGAAGAAAGGCCACCCACGATAACTGGGTGACCTCGTAGTTCTGGACGATCATGTTGTTCTACAGACGCAAAGAAAGCGTCCATGTCTACATGCATAATCCAACGTTTCATATTATTCTACCATCGCTTGTGGAGCATCCTCAATACGGCAGTATTTGATTTGTGCACAAATGCACTCATCTTTTGTTTTATATAATTCAGGTAAGAATTTAACAAATTCATCAAATGCTTCTTCATTAATAGAGTAGCGTGTCCACAAACCGCTACGCACAGAATTCACAATACCTGCATCAATTAAAATTTTCATGTGATAACTAAGAGTAGATTGAGATAACTCAAAGCTAGCCAAAATATCACAAGCACATAGTTCATTACAAGATAACATGTCCACAATGTGCAATCTCGTTTCATCACTAAGGGCTTTAAAAATTGCCGCCAAACGTTCGTACGTAACTTCTAACATTCTCATTCTCCTATATGTATTCTACTTGTAACCTTACCTCCTTATTATATACAAATTTTTAAACTAAATCTAATACTTTAAATGAAGAAAGGATGCTTTTTAGTAATACTACTATATATTTTCAGAAAGATAAAAACGGCAAAGCTATGCTTTGCCGTTTTTATGGGAAGTAAAAGATCTAAGATGTGTTCTTAGGAAAGTTTACAAATATAGTCAACATACTCAAGTAGTACATCATGTATTGCTGAAGATTCGAGAGAGGGAGAGGATTCTTCAACCACAACTACTACAGGAGCTGTTTATTTACATTAGATTTTGCCTACTAGGCCAAGATCTGCTGGGTTCAATGTTTTTTCACCTGGAGTCCATTTTGCTGGGCATACTTCGCCATGTTTTGCAACAAATTGACAAGCTTGTACTTTACGTACTAATTCAGCAGCAGAACGACCTACACCCATGTCGCAGATTTCTGCGGCACGAACAATGCCTTCTGGGTCTACCACGAAAGAACCGCGATAGGCTTGTCCAGACTCTTCAGAGAATGTTTCAAAGAAGTCAGCTAATTCATGTTTAATATCGGATAACATAGTGTATTCAATTTTATTGATTGTTGGGGATGCATCGGACCACGCTTTGTGAACGAATGCAGAGTCAACAGATACGGAGAATACTTCTACGCCCAAATCTTTCAATTCTGCGTATTGATCTTGTAAGTCTGCCAATTCTGTTGGACACACAAATGTGAAGTCTGCTGGATAGAATACAAACATGCTCCATTTACCTTCGATATCTTTATTGCTTACTTTGATGATTTCTGGTTTACGGAATGCATCTAATTCAAAAGCTGGTAATTGTTTACCGATGATTGCCATTGTAATATCTCCTTTAACGCAACAACCCATACATAGCACATAGTAATAACCATGTGACTATCTAATTCAATCTATGTTCTTATCATACACCAGATTACAAAAAAAATCAATATAGAATTATTCTCATTCTCTATATAAATAATGCATAGATTATTTTTCTAACATCGTTTCTAGGATAACAACATCGGTTTGCTTCATTCCTTCACGAGCAATGGTTGCTACCGTTCGCACAGTATGATCAATATCTTCTTTTACAATACCTTGGCCTGCTTTAAAGCTATTATCCGTCTTTGCTTGTGCATAGGCTAATAAAGAATTACCAAGGGACATACCAATTTTCATAGCACACGATGCTTTTGCCCCATCGCAAACCACACCGGATGTACCTGCCAATGCATTTGATAATGTTTCCCAAACTACTTCTTTGGACTCACTCATTAAAAAAGCTACTCCTGCTGCAGTAGCAGAGGCTGCACTTACCACACCACAGTATGCACTCAACCGACCTATGTGCTGTTTAATATACAATGCTAATACATTCGCCAATGCTAAGGATCGCAATGTATGGGCCCGGTCAATACCATATTCCTTTGCGTACATCATGATAGGTACTGATAATGTAATCCCTTGATTTCCACTCCCACAGTTAATCATAACCGGCATAGAACAACCATCCATACGAGCATCAGATCCAGCTGCTGCATAGGCCCTTGCTTTATCAGCAATAGAAGAAGAATTGCAAATAATCAATTTACCAATGTTGGAACCATAATTGTTTTTCATACCTTCTTCAGCAATAGCCATATTTAAATCTAATTGTGGTCCTAAAATGTCTTCCAATTCTTTCGCATCTACCGTACTAGCAAATTCATAGCAAGAGTCAAAGCATAATTCCATAGAGTGTTTAGCCACTTCTTCTGGTGATAAAGCAATCACTACTTCTCCATCTTTTTCTGCATAAGAAATAGTCGTATGCGTATTCTGAACGATAACCTTAGACGTATGTTCTCCCGCAGTAGCCGTCACCTCAATGAATAAGTTCTCTACTCCTTCTGCTAGTTCGATATCACAATAATCCGCTTCAAATAGACGGTCTGCTTCTACCACTTGTTCATGGGTAAGATCTTCCAACACTTCTAATTCTTTCGCCGCGGTCCCTACTAAGGTACCTAAAATAAGACTATAATAAATGCCCGTACGACCTTCTGAATTAGGAATGGTCACACTTTTTGCATTCTTAATAATATTGCCACTTAACCGACCATGAATGTGATCCGGTCGAACGCCCAATAATTCTGCTGCTTTCGCCGCTGCAAAGGCTAACGCAATAGGCTCTGTACACCCAAAGGCGGGCTTGACCTCCCGTTTTAATAACTCTATGTACTCTTTCATACAAACCTCCTACTTACCTATGTATAAGAACGATACTTTCCACCTCTACTTGAAATGCATCATATCTGTATATATCATATAGTTTCATAAACTACTTGCATATTGTATCATACCACATCCACAACCTATACAAGTATATAAATCAGTTATAGGTGCCATAATTTCTTATGTATGCAATAGACCTCTAATGTCTCTATATCAACATCTACGCCCAATCCAGCACCATTAGGCACCTCCACAAACTGTGAAAGTCTCTCTGTACTATAGTTTTTTATTGTACTAATAATAGGCGGTCGAGTCAAATCTCGCTCAAAATAGCGCAACGAATCTGACAAATCTCCTGGCATATAACTATCTCCTAGAGCCGCTAGCTGTACATGCATCCATTTAGAAATACTCGATTCTACCATGGATCCAATCCAGTACTGAATGCCATGGTCACGACAATACTGTATGACCTTAGCCATTTCTCGAAGACCACCTAAACGACCCACTTTTACATTGAGTACATCCAACAAGCTATGCGTATGGGCATAGACCAAATCGTCATATCCCAAAATCGATTCATCTAAGCATATAGGAGTCGTAATCCCCCATTCATGAGTTGACTTATATTGATGGTACATTTTTAAATTTTGTATTTGAAAGGGCTCTTCTATACAGGCCAAATGAAACGCATGTAAGGCCCGCACCTTATCTACATCTTCATAGGTGTAACTTTGATTCGCATCCACCGCTAACATAAGGTCTGGATAGGCTGAACGCACTCGCTGTACTCGTTCATAACCATCCTTGGGGGATACTTTCAGTTTAATACGCTGACACCCTTGTGATACATAAGCAGATACCGCATCCACCAAAGTATCCAAAGGGACGTCCCCAATGACAATGCCCGTAGGTACGGTCGGTAATAAGGATTGCTGTAGTACGTATTCCACTGTATTGACCCCTAAGCGATTACATTGTAGATGAAGCAAGGCATTTTCCACAGATGCCACAGTCATAGGCATGCCTTCCATCAGCCATTGTTGTGGCAATGTGGTTGTTGTTTCTTGCCCCAATAGGTTTGGTAAATACCTCGTACATAAGGTATCCCAGCAAGATGCCACCGTTTCTTTTGTATAAAAAGGGTCTACGAAGGCCACGCATTCGCCGTAGCCTACATAGCCTGCTTCATCTTCCAAACGAACAATGAGAGTATCCCTAACACCCACTTCGCCCTTTGATGTTTTAAAAGTAAACTTCATCGGTAGTTGCATATGGTACAGGGTGATATTTGTAATCATAGGACACCTCTCATTTCTATCATATCACTAGAATTATATATAACTAGTTGGTTCCATAACATAGTAGATCCCATTGTATTAAGTGGTAGATATGTGGTCGATTGCTGTACTAGATATGTTATCGAGTGTTGTCCTGCCCCGTAGATAGAATCCCTGACACCATCTATTTCCATATCCGTACATCCTTCTAGCATATATGACCATCACATCCCCTAATACCTACTATAGAAAAAGCGTTCCAGTATCTGCCGATACGCTTCTGGTGCTTCCACATGCACATTATGACCCACCTGCGGTACAATGCGATGAACGTCGCCAAAATACCTAGCTCCAATGGCCGTATATTTCGCATCTAACTCCCCACTAATATAACACAGAGGCATGGTCAATTCCGACAAACGATGACCTACGTAAGGCATACTCCCCTGTCCACTTCCTTCCAATGTGAAAGCCAATGTATGGGGGCTATTGAGCAGGCGCCGTCGTTGAATCTGCTGTTGCACCTTTGTAGGCAAACATTGTTGTGTCTTAAAAATCTCTAGCTTAGCCCAAGTCTCGCTAAACCAAGTAATATCATGTGCCCGAATCCGTTCAGCCAGCCCTTGATCGGCTACATAGCGTTCTTGTCGTGCTACTCTATCTTCTATCCCTACAGAGCCACTTTCCAAGACTAAGTGCATCACTTCCTCTGGATACTCTAATGCATATAATAAAGCCATCCTAGCCCCCATGGAATACCCCATGAGAGCATATCTTTCACCGGCTACGGCATAGATAACCTTATGCAAATCGCTGAGCATCTGAGGCAATGTATAAGGTTGTAATTCCATAGGTCGAGCCGACCTACCATGACCCATACTATCGATGCGTATCAGTCGATACCCACTGACCTCAATGCCATCCCAGGTAGACCCGGATTCGGAAAATCCATGGAAACAAACTAAGGGCTTTCCCACGCCTACTATGGACACACCATAGTGGTAGTCCCCTATATTGATCTGCATGCGTTGTATATCTAAGGTTCGTATATCTTGAATCATTGATCTCATATTATTGCACCCGATACACCTTATGCAGTTCACGACTACCCTCTTTGGACGTAGGCACTTCAATAATATGAATACCCTCTGTACCGATATACTGTTGCATCGCCCGTTCTAACTCTGCATTCGTGGTGACTTTCACATAATCTAAGCCATACATGGTGGCTAACCCACTGTAATCAATGCCCTGTGGCGTATTAAAGAGGTAATCGAAATCATCCGTTCCTTTTTGTGGCAAATATTGGAAAATACCGCCGCCATCATTGTTATGCAACACAATGGTTAAGTTCATCCCATGCGTTTTTCCAATAGCTAGACCATTCAAATCGTGAAAGAAACTTAAATCTCCTGTAACCATGACGGTAGGTTTCCCATTCGTGCTTAGTCCTAAGGCAGTAGACACGGTCCCATCGATACCATTGGTGCCACGATTGCCGTACACCATGGCTTGCGATCGTCCAGTGGCCCAGAAATAGTCCATATCACGAATAGACATGCTGTTCGCCACTAGAAGTTGCCCCTCATCAGGCATGATGTGTTGTAACATGTGAATCGTACGACCTTCAAATAGATTCGGTTCCTCTTGAACTTTGTCTAATTGTTCACGGCTGTTGGATTCGATTTGTTGCCACACTCTCACATACTCTGTATTAGCTATAGTATGGTAAGCAGATACACCTAGGGACATTTCCACTAAAAATACATCGATATCCTCCATCACATGGATTGTGGTAGTCAAACTAGGATTCACCACATCTGCAGTAGGGCTAACGGCAATATAATCAATATCCGTCAAGGTCGCCATCCATTGTTGAATCCGCTTCGACACAGGGATTTGCCCCAACTGGATAACCACATCTGGTCGCAAGTCGTCCCATCGTTCATAATGAGCCAAGAATGCATCGTAGGTACTAATCACTTTTTCGTATTGGCGCAAATTAGACAAGGGATCGCCGATCACAACAGCGCCAATTCGATCTGCAAAATCTACTACTGCTTTGGGGTTCGTCACGCTAGGACCTCCCAAGATGAGTACTCGTTTTCCATTTAGCAATGATGCCAACGATGCGATTTCTTTATGTTTCACGAGTCGGAATGCTTTCACACTGCGCCCCTGTGTAAAATACTCTTCTTCTCGATTGGGCACCAAGGGTTCAAACAAAGGCACGTTGATGTGTACAGGTCCTAGTTTATGGTCATTCGTTTTCAAATAGGCACGACGCGCCACTTGACGAGGGTATGTGTAATAGTGACTTTCACTAGGCACAGACAATTCCTCATAATAGTTCACGGCAGTGCCAAAATATTTTTGTTGGTCTATGGTCTGCGGTGCCCCCACCTGTTGCAAGGTGTACGGACGGTCGGCGGACAAAATAATCATAGGCACACCGCTGTGCTTCGCTTCCACCACAGCAGGTCCATAATGAGTCAACGCAGACCCCGATGTACATACCAATACGGCTGGTTCGCCTTGCGCTTTGGCAATGCCCAACGCCATAAACCCAGCAGACCGCTCATCAATATTCATATACGTGTGAAAGCCCCCATGACTTTGAAAGAGCATGGCTAATGTAGTAGACCGTGAACCAGGACTGAACACCGCATGGCGCACCCCTAATTGATATAACTCATCCACCAAACTTGCTATATATTCATTCATATCGTATCTCCCATACCAATCTGTGGTATTGTACTATATCTAATAGTGACTATCTACTATGTATTATACCATTGTTTTTAGATTCTGTACGTATCCATATGAGTTGCACCGGGCATCTATCTAACACCTATACGCCACCTCCTCATTCATAATTAACTCACATACATAATCATGGGTTCATAACGCAAAAAAGGAATGCTGATTACTCAACATTCCTTTTCATTCCCTCTATCTGTTCAATAAATATATGAGGATTCATCATCGCATCTTACTATATTGCACACCTAATTGAATCTATATGTAGATGTATCATCCTACAATGCATCCAATATGGTACCCATTTTGTTGATGGTTTCTTCATACTCTTCATCACTATTGGATTCGCTCACAATACCGCATCCTGCATAGGCATAGAGTCGGTTATCCATGATGAGAGCAGACCGAATGGCAACCACTAGAATACCATCCCCCATGTCTTTCATAAATCCAAAGGGTGCCGCATACATGCCACGCTCATGGGCTTCATACTTCGCCAGTAAATCCATCGCCAGTTCTCGTGGCTCGCCCCCTAGAGCTGGTGTAGGATGTAACAATTGCCCCCATTCGATGAGGGATTTCGTGCTATCCTTAGCGGTGATAATGGTCCGCAAATGGTATAACCGTGAAAGTTCCATAATCCCCGTCTCTCCTACGGTCACATCATTTGTCACTTGTCGCATCGTATGCACAATGCGATCTCGCACGATATTGTGCTCCACCCGATTTTTATGGTCATTTAGAAATCGCTCTTTCGTCCACGCCTTAGGACCAAACTTCGGCGCCGTTCCTGCCAAAGCATAGCTCAAAATTTCATCGCCCCGATGGCGCACGAGAATTTCAGGAGATGCCCCCACAAAGGTACGTCCCTCTTTCTCATACCCAAAAATAAAGCAATTCGGGTTGTTCTCCACCAAACGGTCTAATATGCTCACCACATCAAACTTTGTAGGGCTAGTAAACTCTACCTCACGAGAAGAAACAACCTTCGTCATGCGTCCAGCGTGAATATTCGTCAAAATGGCATCCATCAAGGTGTCCCAATCTTGTTTATCATCACTCGTTTCTGTAAACGTATGGTCTACGCGCTCAATCTTATGGCGCTGTATATCCACGCCCTCCCCTGAATGCAGGTAAAAGGACTCCCCATTTTCTACGATATAGTAATGGGTGAAAGCCACCATTTCATGGCCCATGTTGCTCCATTTTTTATCTTTTACAGTAGGGAAGAAGGTACCCCCATAAAATACGTACGCATATTGTTCCCGGTCACGGTCGTCTTCTACCACCGCCAATCGTTTGGCGCCTACCACCACACGATCGCTTTGGCGGTCCACCCAAAAGACCCGTTCCTCTCCCTCGAAGTTTAGCCAAAACTCCAAAGGATTGTCTAATTGTAAAGGCTCCTTAGTATATTTCATATGACTCCTCATCATTCGCAATGTATCTACTGCTATCTATGCTCTATATAGCAAGTTAGTCCACGTTGTTAGCTTAGGTCTATATAAGCACATATCTAGCAATCTACATGTTACTATTCCTAACGTAACCTTTCTATACCCCCTATCCCGTATAGCTAGGAAGTACTAAAAAACTTGCTACATCATACTTTATTACAATTATACCACATGCATCACATAGTATAGGCTACATAATAGTCTGAGAGATTACTATTTGGCTGTATTACAATTATCCCACCCTTCAACAGCTGACAGAACTTCAAGATTAGTAAGCCTAATTATACACTTTTCTTAACAGATCCTCGTACAAACAAAGGACCTTTTACTGGTGTAGTCAAAGATACCTCCGATTGCGGCGTAAACAAATAGTTCTCACGCATACGTTGAATACGGTCCACTTTGATGAAAGGTTTCTTGAAAAACTCCTCCGATGCATCGTTGATAATATTCAATTTCTCATTCACCTCAGACTCAGTGCCTTTGTTCGTATCAAAAGATAATGTATAAGTCTTCTCGGTGCGATGATCATAGTACTCTGCCTTCGGCACCCGCTTATCAAAGGTAATAGTAAAGTCATTATTCTCTTCTACCCACCAAAAGTACCATAGGAGATGACGCATTCGCAAATGATGACCAGTCACCACCTGTACATCCCCTTTGTCCTCAAAGGTCTTTTGTGGTGTATAGCTCACATAATCAGGAACAGACAATCCCCCCTCATGAACATACCCTACAATCCAGCCCGGAGATGCTGTGATTGTTTCGACGCCTCGCATACTAACTATCATGCCGACCACAAAGGCAATCATACATATAGCACTGCCCCACTTTTCCTTCTTCGTGAAAGTAAACAATTCTCGCAAACTCATGTCTCCTAATTCATTCCATGCATCTTTCCATTTGTTTTTCCAATTTATATTCATACCTCTTTCTGTCAATTAAACATACTATAAAACTATTGATGGTTTTAGTATATCGAAGAGGAATGACAAAATATGTCATCGGCAAAAGAAAAATGTTTTTAGCAACTATTACAGGTAGAGCTCTTAGAGGTATAACGAATTGTATCACTAGTAGTAAAAGGGTTATAGAACAAAAAATACATGCTAGGATGCCCCATGGAGTATACCTAACATGTATTTCTGTCATAATCTTAGTGTCTATACACTAGGAGATACCCTAGTTATCTGTTCTCTAAGTTATTTCTTATTTAGCTTGTAATTTTGCGTAGATATCGTACAATGCTGCTTTTACTTGTTCGTTTTCAGCTGTTAAACGATCCACAGCACTTTGTAATTGAGCTACTTTAGGAGACTCAGCTTTTGCAGTTTCACCGCTGCCGAATCCAATTGTAATGCCAGCATTAGCCATTGTGCCACTACCGTTGCCGAAACTTACCCCTGCATGGTACATCAAGTTTTCACTAGTATAATGAGCAGCCCCTAATGCAACTGCACTTTGTCCGCGATATGTACCCACACCTGCCATTACTTGAGTAGTTTGACCAGGGTTGTATTGTAGAGGTTTCAACGCTGCTAACGCTGCTGCATTTGCACCTACTACTTTCACATCTTTTTCTACTGTAGTAATACGTGCATCATGCGCTTTTTCAGTAGCTTGAAGAGCTGCGATGTCTTTATCGTATTTTTCTAGCTTAACAGTGGTATTGTCTAAGCCTTGGAATTTTGTTTCTAGTGCTTGTTTAGCTGCTGCAATTTTTTCTTCAGCTTTTGTACCAGCTGTTGCAATAGCTTCATTTTTTGCTGTATCGATTTTGCCTGTTAACTCTGTTTTAGCTGCATTAATTTTTTCTTCAGCTTTTGTGCCAGCTTCTGTTACAGCATCAGTTTTTGCTTTTGCAGATTTTTCAGTAGCGGCTTGAGCTGCTGCGTCTGCTGCTTTTTTAGCTTCAACTGCTTTATCATCTGCCGCTTTTGCTGCTGCTTTAGCTTCAACTGCTTTACCATCTGCTGCATCTGCTGCATCTTTAGCTTCTGTGATTTTTCCTGTTAATTCTGTTTTTGCCGCAGTGATTTTTTCATCTGCTTTTGTACCAGCTTCTGTAACTGCATCATCTTTGGCTTTTTTAGTATCCTCATCGATTTTTTTGTCTAAATCGCCAATGGCTTCTGTAACTGCTTTTAATCCTTCTCCTGCAGCTTTAATTTTTTCAGCATTTTTATTTACAACTTCACCTAATTCTATATTTTTTTCTACTATTTCTTTAATGTAGCCTGTGTTTTTAGCAATGCTTTCAGCATTTGTATTAATACTATCTACATTGTCATTAATAGCTTTTGTATTATCATTAATTACTTTCTCATGCTCTGCTAATTTTTTATTAGCTTCGTCAACTGCATCAGTGTTTTTATCGATGGCCTTTGTATTAGCATCAATAGCATCAGCATTATCCTTAATGTCCTCATTTATATCTGAGATACTTTTATTGAGACCAGAAATAGATTTATCATGTGCTCTATCTGCAGCTTCAAGTTTCTCAAAACGATCATTAGCAGCTTTAACATCAGTGGCAGAGTTATATTTAGTTTCTAGATCAGTAACTTTGTTAGTTAATTCTGTATCTTTTGCTTCTAAAGCTTGTTTCGCTGTTGCTAATTTACCATCTGCATCAGCAATCGCTGCTTCTTTTGCTTTAGTGATTTTGTCTTCTAAGTCTG
>CAUQIT010000019.1:0-29240 GCA_963518505.1 uncultured Veillonella sp.
CGCGGGACACCCTGATTAAAAGTCAGGTGCTCTGCCAACTGAGCTAGTGGGTCATGATAGTCTACTAACCGAAAGTAAGTTGGCTCCTCGAGTAGGACTCGAACCTACGACCGATCGGTTAACAGCCGATTGCTCTACCTGCTGAGCTATCGAGGAATGAACAAACTGGAGCGGAAAACGAGATTCGAACTCGCGACCCCCGCCTTGGCAAGGCGGTGCTCTACCGCTGAGCTATTTCCGCATGTATGCAATCCTTGTTTCTTCTTTGTTGCGACTGCTCATTTATAATACCAAAAATTTTAGATAGTTGTCAACAAATTTTTAAAAATATTTTTGTCGTACAAAAAAGTTGTAGCGACATATAGCCTGTATATTTCGCTACAACTTTTTCTATTTTTTAAAATATTTCACTTTCAAAACCATATTCCTCGCTCAATATGGATATCAATTGTTCTCTCAACTCCGGTAACTTTTCTTTATACGTACTCCAAATAAGTCTATAGTTATTTTGCCCATAATTATGAGACAACTGATTTCGCATTCCTTTAATATTTTTCCAAGGAATTTCGGTATGGCTATCTTTAAAATCTTGCGAAACTTTTCCTAATGATTCCGCAATCGCCTGAATTTTATAGGCTATGCCATCTTGTTCTAATTCATCTCGAGATAAGAAATCTGCTTTGTCTCTTATTTTATACTTTTTTACAGATGCATCTAGTCTATCTATTAACTCCAATACATCAACTAATATATCTTTGTTCTCCATAGATATCACCATATATATGAATCATATCTCTATATAAATTTTCTTGAAATCGTTTAGTTAATTTATTTCCATCAGTAAGCACGTCTACATTCATTTGCAACGCTTCTTTTAAAGTTTCTAAAAGACCGCCCACTTCAAACAAACTAATATCATCATCATCAAAAACTACAAACAAATCTACGTCACTTGTTTCCGTAGCTTCACCTCGAGCATAAGAGCCAAAGAGGTAGGCTGATTTTACGTGATATAGCTCTAGAACTGGAGCAATTAAGTTACGAATCTCATCAAATGTTTTCATAACAATACCTCCTTTTCTACATTATATCATATCTCGCTAGCTTTTACCGTCCGTCTTGGCGTTCAGATCCCGGTCCGTCAACGGCTACGTTTACGCTGGCTTCACCAAATGTTTTCATATCGTTCAACATATGCATGCCCGCATCAAGGACAGATAGTCCCATAGTAGAGCCTAAGGCTTCGTCCATTTCAAAGCCATAGAATAGATGTGGTTTGATTCCTAAGTATTTCATTTGCGCATTTTGCACTGGTTCTCCCATATGGACAGATGGGAACACGTAATCCATAACAGCTCCGTTGATACATTTTGCAGCTAATACGGCTGCTCCTGTTTCTGCCGTGTCGAAGACCACTGCCATGCGATGGCTTGCCGCTCCCAAGATAAGTCCTGTTAAGACCACCACGTCTGGAGATCCCACAGTAGCTAACACATGGACACCATCCTGGCTCGGTAATTGATGTTCTGCTAAGCTTGCCGTCAATTGTTTTGCTTTTTCTTGAATGCTCAAAGTGCAATTATTCTCTGCCAATAATTCTGCCATTGGATATCCCGTGATTCCTGCTGTCACGGCTAATGCTGAAAGTAAGCTTCGTTCACCAACAGTACCGATACCAACAGTCTGGTAACCTTTTTCACTCAATTCATCAGCTAAGGCAAAGCCCACTTCTAGGCCTTGTTCTACGATATCAGGAGTCAAGGCTGCATGCATGCGGAAGAACTTAGACCCTTTCGCTAATTTATGCTGGCGTACTCCTTCGATATGGCTCGTGTCTAGTTCTAATCCTGCATCCACTAAGAATACTTCGGCTCCGATTTTCTTCGCCGCTCCGTGGGTTACCGAGTGACCAGAGGCTAGCCGTTCCATAGCTTTCAAACTTTCCACGCCGTATGTTTGGTTTTGTGGTCCATCGACAGCGATGTCGGCTCCTACAATAACAACAGCATGACGAAGGTGGTTAGGTTTTTCTTCTTTCAGAATCCCTGCTATACGCTCCGTAATACCCTCTAAACGCGCCAAGGAATACAATGGTTTTGTTAGGTTGTCGATGCGCAAACGGCATTCCTCCATGGATGGTTTGTGCAATGGTTCGATGACAAAATTACGCATGGTGCTCACCTCCTGCAACTTCGTGGAACATGTCCACGGCTAAGTTCAACATTTGCATTTGCATGGATCCCCCAGTAGCCTCGCCCAAGCAGAATCCAAGATCTACATAAGCCTCTAAGCCCAAAGTTTTCAACGCATCTTTGTGAGCTTTTTCAGCGGACAAATGAGATGCCATCACGTAATCCATGGTGTGCGGATTCATAGCATGTGCAATCATAGCACAAGCTGTGGTATTAAATCCGTCGATGACCACCAACGCATGGTTCGCCGCCGCCCCTAGGATAACCCCTACTAGGCAAGCGAACTCCAATCCCCCTACAGCAGATAAAATGCCCAGTCCATCTGTAGCAGGAATATCTGCGTATTTCACTAGCGCATCGTACACCACCTTTTGTTTTACTTTCAATCGTTCGTCTGAAATATTCGTTCCTCGTCCCGTTGCTTGTTCCGCTGAAAGTCCAGAGAATTTTGCTGTAATAATCGCACTAGACGTAGTATTACCAATTCCCATTTCGCCTACTAGGAAAGTGTTAAAGCCTTCTTTTACTTTTTCTTCTACAAACGCAATACCTACCTCTACCGCTTCTATTGCTTTTTCCAAAGGCATCGCAGGCTCTTCCAACATATTATACGTACCACCTGGCATCACCTTGCGATGGTGTAAGCCTGGAACTGCTGACATATCTGCAGCGACCCCTACATCAATGACTTCAATTTGAGCTCCACAATAATTTGCCAACGCATTGGCTGCCGCCCCTTTCGGAATCAAGTAGTTCGTGGTCATATGCACCGTTACCTCTTGAGGATAGGCACTGACACCAATTTTCGCCACCCCATGATCCCCACAAGCGATAATCATGCATGGCTTAGGAGCCTCAGGAGACAACTGATTTGTAGCCGCTCCATAATGGGCCACCATCGTTTCTAACTTACCATAAGAACCGTACGGAGTCCCTTCACTCCAGCGTTCCCCAATCACTCGTTCAATCTCTTTATCCCGTGGCACAATCCGTGCCAACGTACTTTCATATAAACTCATAATTCCTCCTATGCATGATACCATCATAAGAATATAAAAAGCATATCCCTAGACTATGCCAAGTTGATTTCATTATAAAGTATTTTCTGCTCAGTTTCAATTTTTATATTCATTTTATTACGAGGAGAGTCGCCCACATGTATGCCGTAAAAACTGCCCTACGCGAAAGTTTTGACGGCATACATGTGGGCTTCCGATACAATAGCATAGATGAAACTATAAAAATTGAAACCGACCGGGGAAAATAAGCGGGAGGGAGTGGTTAGATTCCGAGTTCTTCCCAGACCACTTCATGATCGTATGTCGGCTCTCGGTGTAGTGCATGTCTAGCCTCAAGAATCCGTTCTTCATCTATCATCAACGCTTCTTCTAAATCATATAGTATTTCATTAACTATCTCACAATAATTAATATCTTTAAACATAAAAACACCTCCACACAAAGAAAGCCCCCACACGAATACACATGCAAGGACTCCTAATTAATCTATAGCTAAAGTTTATCACATCCCCTCAAAGAACTTAATAGATTAGATCCATTGAACCCTCGTCCGATAAACGCAAAGGAGCCCCCGTGCGTTCTGTCAAAAACTTTCGCGTAGGGCAGTTTTTATGCGACATATGCTGGCTTTAACAACCACAGGAATTTAAACCGATATGAGCGAACGACCTCTCCATTTGTTCGACTGCCACCGCCACACAAATATCATCGCTCGTATAATCTCATCAATAGCCATGGCAATCCACACACCTACAAGTCCCCAACCAAGGACGATGCCAAAGTAGTAGGACAAGGTTACAGCGAATGCCCACATGCCAAAGACGCCGACAAACATAGGGATTCGAATATCTCCTGCTGCTTGCAAACATTGCACCAACACGATATTGGCGCCACGTCCAATTTCTAGGAAAATTTCTATAAACAGCACAGCTTTTGCCAGATCTATAATCTCCTGATTATCCGTCACAAGGCGCATCACCGGTTCACAGGCAAAATAAAAGAAGGTACTCAATCCGACACCAATGGAAACGCCTGCTGCCGTTGTGAGCCACACACGGCGGGACACTTCTTCTTCTCGTTTAGCTCCCATGAGGAATCCCACCACGATTTGCGCTGCATTGGCCAATGCAATGGTGTACATATAGCAGAAAGTAGCAATAATGTACACATACACTTTTGTTGTAATCACCACGAGTCCCATGAGATTCACCATTTTCATGATGACGGTTTGTGACAATTGGTATGACAAGGTTTCCCCTCCGGATGGTACGGAAATAAACAGCAATTGTCGTAGCGTTTCCCAACGGAATGGGCGAAGATACTCTACTTTCATACGGGCTGTCAACAAAGACTGATGGCACCAGATAATGATACCTAGTCCCAAAGCCTTACTAATGACCGTCGACAAGGATACCCCTAATACCCCCAGGCTTGGAATTGGTCCCCAGCCGTAGATGAGTACATAGTTCAAGATAATATGAACCACGTTCATGACGAGGGCAATCCACATGGCAATACGAGGCATGGAGTGCCCCCTAAACACAGCTACATAGGTTGTGTAGATGCCTGTAATAGGAATACTAGCCGCCACAATATTCAAATAGAGTGTGGTTTCTTCCATAATCTCCGGCGGTACACCAAGCCATTCACAGAGAGTTTGATGAAAGATAATGACTACCGCCCCTGCGATGGTGCTAAACAGCGTATGAAAGACAACGCTAATGGTATATACTTCATCAATTTTATCAGGTCGCTTGGCTCCCAAATATTGAGCAATTAAAATGGTGGTCGCCGTACTCATCACAATAAGCAAAAACAAGATCACATTAATAATCTGGTTCGCATTGGCTACGGCCGCCACCGCCGTTTCTGCATACTGGCTGAGCATAAATTGGTCCACATTGCCCAATAACATTTGTAAAAATAATTCTATAAAGATAGGGACACTAAGTGCCCCCACAGATAAAGATACGCTTTTTGTTACTTTCATTCTAATTCAACTTTCTCTAATGCGCCGTTCTCCACTAAAGATTCCCAAGCAGCCACTAGACGATACCGTGCCTCCACTTCAGCTTCTTTCCAATGTTCTCCCTCGGGGAACCATTCACTAGGTACCTGACTGCATTTCGTAAAATTCAAGGTATATCCCATGGAGCGCACTTCTTTGGACGCCCACCATGCACCTATACGGTCACGACTGTCTAAATAGACTGTATCTAAACCCGTTTCGGATACCCAAGATACAATCTCAGGCCAATACTCCTCAGGGATGACACTCGCTCCCAATGTGTCTTGCAATGCTTGATTTGCCACTTCTGAGGGATTATCTACCCCTACACCTGGCGTATTTTGTACTTCTTCTAGCACTTGATCCACTATATTTTGTGCTGTTTCTAACATGCTACCTCTCCTTTTTATCCATCCACTCTATATACTCATTCCCCCATAATGCAAGGGCATCTAGAACCGTTCTAAAAGACTCACCTATGGGCGTTAGATAATATTCTACTTTAGGAGGAATCTGGCTATAGACCTTACGTTCAATAAGCCCATCTTCTTCCATAGATCTCAATTGTCTTGTCAGAGTAGCTTGCGTAATAGGTTGTAAAGCTCGCTCTACTTGTATTATACCATACAACAATATTGCCATGTTTTTCTATTATATATCTACGGTATATGCTTATTACGATTCTGTAGCTCGCCCTTTATCCCATGCCAAGATAAATATTGTAACAATGATAAGGGTCATGCCGATGATATCCCACTGTGTAAACTCATTGCCCAACAACAACCATGCCAGTACCGCTGCCGAAATAGGTTCTATGGATGAAAGTATGGACCCCGTCACGGCACCTACTCGTCGCACCCCTTCTAGGTATGCATTAAAGGAGACCACTGTGCCAAAAATAATGATGCTCCAAAACCCACCATAGGTCCACCAATCCCATACAATTCCTTCGGAACTCGGTTGTGTAGCTATCCACGCAAAGGCCCCTCCAATAAGCATGCCAAAGCCCACGATAGGTGCCGTACCATACTTTTTCAATAGTGGCACTGGTTGCAGCGTATAAATACCAACTGCTACAGCAGATAGCATCCCCCAGGTCAGAAGTGTATTATCTAACGCTGATATATCCCACACACCTTGCAAAGCAATAATCGCCGTCCCCACCGTAGCTAGTACTACACTGACTACTTCTGCCACCCTTGGCAACGTTAACCGTGTAATAGAGATGTATAAAATAATCAATGCAGGACCTACATATTGCAAGACCGTCGCAATCCCTGCCCCTGCATAGGCAATCGCTTTAAAATAGGTGTATTGGCACATCCACATGCCAAGGACCCCAAATATAACCAACCGCAATGTATCTTTCCAGTCAGAAAAGACCTTAAAAATAGAGTCTCTTCCTTGGTAAAAGGCCGCTACTACCGTAATTACGCCAGCAATGACAAGGCGCATAGCTACTACCCATTCTGCCGACATCATCCGCTGTTGTTGCACAAATTGTGAGCACATTCCAGAAAATCCCCATAGAACGGCGCCTAATGCAATTAGTAACATACCTTTCATTACATATGCGTTCATGCTTCCTCCCCGTATATAACCTCTTAGATTATTCTGTACATATCTGTATATAAATCGTACCCAATCGAAATCATCAACACATATACTTACTCGGCTAACAAACTTTTATGAATCTTTACAACTACCTTGCGAATTTCCTGTATCTCATTCGGCGCAATCAAGGTACGATGCAATTCCCCTGGATAAAAAATACAATAATCTCCTGGGCGTACATCAATTTTTACCGTACCACACTGTGTAGGATCGTAAAAGTAACAATCCTTGTCATCATACGCCTCAACCACCTCTGGAAAGGTTTCATGAATGAGAATTTCCATTTGCTCTTCTCCAGACACTAGAAATTGTACATCCATGTAATCCTTGTGCCCTTCAATCTTCGTCTCCTCATAGATCCGTGTATTGACAATATCCACATTGGCATACATCAAATCACCTTCAATGGGGTATCTACCACCTGCAAAGGTCATGAAATCATAAGCTTTCAAAAACTCAAGAGCCCGTTCCACCGCCTGCGGATAGCGAAACTGTTTGTAATCTATAGCAATATTTTGATAAATCATGGGTTACTCCTTTATTATTATATCCTGCGAACCGTGCATCCTCATAGCACCCTCACATGAATCGTATCTATATACTGTTACTATACTAGCATAGCCATATAAGGTCAAACACAATTTCTGATTCTCTCTTTTATTCTGTTATAAACTATGCTATACTAAAAGCAAGAAAAGAAGAGCCAACAACGTGTTTGGGGCGTTAGGCTCATCTCGAAATTAGCAAATTTGATGGCCTAACGTGTGTAAGTACTACCAATACTTACGTTTTACGTTAGGCTTTCTCATTAATTATTTAAACAAATCAATGAGTTGTACTATTAATTTTAGAATTAAAATCAATCTATAGATTTTTCTAAACTTTTTCATAGTACCACCTCCTCCCATATTAGGAAGAGATGAGCCCAACAACACGTCGTTGACTCTTCAACTACTATTATACTACAAAATTACTCGTACCGTTAATTCTTATCAAAAAAACTACCCCTAAGGGATGCCGTTAGGTGTAGTAGCCTTGTGGCGTTCCTTACTGACTAACTCACACAAATACAAAAGACCGCAATATACCTCCGAAGAAACATTATGAAATACCGTTTCTGATGAGGTGTATTGCGGTCTTGCCTTTCACTGTATCAGTTAATAACGCCATAGGCTGTATAACCTAACAAGAGACGATACATTATGAAATACCGTTTGAGAAGGAGTATGCCATGGGCTTCCCTTTGCTCTATTCAGTTAAGAACGCCACAGGCTACATAGCATAACAAGTTACGACTCTTCGTGACCCACAAATCCCGCAATGATTGTTTCTGCTTGTTTATGTGGCACTTCTTCGTATCCATTGAACTCCATATTAAACACACCTTGTCCTTGTGTCATGGAGCGCAATACTGTTACATAATCTAGCATTTCCACCAATGGAACTTGGGCTTTCACCACAGTGATTCCTTCACGTACACCTTGGTCCATACCGAGTACGCGACCACGACGGCTATTCAAATCACCCATGATATCGCCCATAAATTCTTCTGGTCCGATGACATTCACATTGTAGACTGGTTCTAACAAGATAGGTTTCGCATCAGGTACACCTTTTTTCAAGGCTTGAGCTGCTGCCATTTTGAACGCCAACTCCGAGGAGTCCACTGTATGATAGGAGCCGTCTAATAATGTCACTTGGATACCAATCATTGGATACCCTGCCAAAAGACCTTTTTCCAACGTTTCACGAACACCTTTTTCTACAGCCGGAATGTATTGACGTGGCACAGCACCGCCAAAGATTTTGTCGATAAACTCGAACTCACCTTCATACAATGGCGCAATACCAAGCTTCACATGACCATATTGACCATGACCACCACTTTGTTTTTTATGTTTACCTTCTACTTCCACTGTGCCACGAATGGTTTCTCGATATGGAATGTACGGAGTTTCTAATTTTGCACGAACCCCATATTTACGTTCCATTTTTTGTAAAATGTGTTCTAAATGGACATCGCCCATACAACGCACTTGCATTTGACGACCTTCCACATCTTTCACCACTTCACAAGTTGGATCTTCTTCGGAAATACGTGCCAAAGCGTTCGCTAATTTTTCTTCTTCCCCTTTTTTCTCAGGTACCATCGCCACGCGATATAGTGGTTGTGGGAATCGAATTGGTGCATATTGTACTTTAAATTCCACCGTACCAAAGGTATCTCCTGTTTTCGTTTCTGCTAATTTAGGGATGACCACGATATCGCCGGCTTTTGCAACCTCTACTGGCACTTGTTGTTTACCAATTAAGGTCACCATTTTGCCCCATTTTTCTTCTACATCACGGGTCACATTATAGAGTTTATCTCCTACTTTCAATTCCCCAGAGAACACGCGGATAAAACTTTGTTTTCCTGCAAATGGGTCAAGAATTGTTTTAAATACGAAGCCAGTAAATGGTTTATCTGCCACCACGATATGCTCCTCTTGGGAATCCACACCGATAGCGGTCATCACTTTTTTCGTTGCATCTGGCATATAGCGAATCATACGATCTAAGACTTGGTCCATACCTATACGGCTCAAAGCAGTACCACACATGACAGGACATACACGACCTGTCAACATACCTTCCCGTAAACCTTGACGAATTTCTTCTAAGGTCAATTCTTGTCCATCTAAATATTTTTCTAATAATGTATCATTACCCTCTGCAGCCGCTTCCACAGTCATTTCACGAATTTCTTCTACTTTATCGGATAGCTCCGCTGGCACTTCCACTTCCGTCATCTTACCATTTTCATAAACATAGGCAGTTCGTTTTGCTACGTCTACGACACCTTTGAAAGTAGGCCCTTCACCGATTGGAATTTGCAATGGCATAATCGCTTTACCAAATAATTCCCGCATTTTTTCCAAAGTACCAAAGAAGTCTGCTTTTTCAACGTCCATTTTATTGATGAAAGCCATACGAGGCATTTGCAATTCTACGCCATATTCCCAAGCACGAATGGTATCGATTTCTACGCCTGTACCAGCAGATAATACCATAAGCATACCGTCTGCTGCGCGCAAAGCAGACCGTACCTCCCCATGGAACTCAGAGTAACCTGGAGTATCGATGAAGTTAATTTTATGACCTTTCCATTCACAAGGCGCCATGCCTAATTGGATAGTAACATTCCGTTTGATTTCTTCTGGCTCAAAGTCCATGATATGCTTATTATCTTGACCTTTGCCAACAAAGTCTACCGCACCACAAGACAATAATAATGCCTCTACTAATGCTGTTTTACCCGCCCCGTCATGGGAGACCACCGCCACGTTTCTGATCAAATCACTAGTATATTCTTTCATGAACATCGTCCTCCTTTACAGCCGAAAACAGTCTATTGATTAAGTAATTCTACATACTTTTATAAACTCCTTTGAATATACTAAATTTTATATATGCAAATTGCGCATAGCACAGGGCTATATATGAGAATAACTAGTGCTACGAATACTTTCTCAAATGTTAAAGCCTATCCCGTTACTTCTCTACTAAACTAAAATTTTACTAGGTAAATTCTATAGTTTATGGTATTCTATTAGATATATCATTTCAGCACATACATGGGAAGGGAGTTATATAGTATGAAAGATAATAATTCTAAAACCACATTGCAACGAGGACTGAAAAGTCGTCACATGCAAATGATTGCCTTAGGTGCCTCTGTGGGGACAGGCCTCTTCTACGGTTCCGCCCCGACAATCCAATTAGTAGGACCAGGTGTTATTTTCTCCTATTTATTAACTGGCATCTTTATTTTCTTTTTAATGCGTATGCTAGGAGAAATGTCAGTCCGTGAACCTGTGTCTGGCTCCTTTACCTATTTTGCTAGTAAATATTGGTCTTCCTTTGCAGGCTATTTATCTGGCTGGAACTATTGGATCGTGTACATGCTTGCTAGTATGGCAGAACTGGCTGCCATTTCAGTATACCTCGATTTCTGGTTACCAGGCATTCCGCATTGGATCACCACCCTAGTTTGTATTACATTAGTGACTGCCATTAACCTGATTAATGTGCGCGCCTACGGGGAAGTAGAGTTCTTTGCATCGCTCATTAAAGTGGTTGCCATCATCGCTATGATCGGCTTCGGTATCTTCCTCCTCTTCTTCGGAGATATGGGGACATTCCCGCAAAACTTCTCTAACCTTTGGGTTCACGGCGGGTTATTCCCGAATGGTGCGTATGGTTTCATCGCCTCTATCGCTGTGGTGATGTTCTCCTTTGGTGGAGTGGAACTCATTGGTATCACTGCTGGGGAAGCTGAAAATCCTGAGAAAACTTTGCCAAAAGCAATTAACGAGTTGTTAGCTCGTATCCTGATTTTCTATGTAGGTACGATGACTGTCATCATGGCGCTATCTCCATGGAATGAATTAGGTACACATGCAAGCCCATTTGTTCAAATCTTTACGAACATTGGTATTCCAGCGGCCGCGCATATCTTGAACTTCGTTGTTGTTGTGGCTGCCTTATCTGTGTACAATAGCTTACTATACAGTAATTCCCGTATTTTACACAGCATGGCATTATCTGGTGATGCTCCTAAAATTTTCAAGAATTTAACCGCTACAGGAGTACCATTGATCTCCACCTTATTCTGTGCCTCCTTAGCCTTGATCGTTGTATTCTTAACATATATCTTCCCAAGTGCTAGTGATGTGTTCTTGCAATTGTTGGCTATCATCGTAGCAGGGTTGATCATTGCATGGTTCATCATCCCAGTGACACACCTTAAATTCCGTAAACAATTTGCTCGTGAAGGTCGCTTAGATGAATTGAAATTCAAATCCATTTTATATCCTCTTACCAACTACTTCTGTTTTGCGTTCATCGCTATGGCAGTAGGTGTTATGTTAACAATGGATTCCATGCGCACATCCATCTACATCATTCCCGTGTGGATTGGTGCTCTGTACATTGCGTACAAACTTAAGAAAAAATAATATGTAACGTAAAAAGGATAGCTGAGATTGACTCGGCTATCCTTTTTATTATGTTGATCCTAGTATGAATTTATAAATCTTTAGCAGGACTTGAGTATACCCACATTTAATTTAAAATGTAACACTTTTCCCACCTTGGTAACTACTAAATGATCAGATGGTATTTCTTTTAACTTAGTATCTAGAGTTCGTTTACTCTTACCAATCGCTGCTACAATTTCATCCTTCGTAGCACCTGAAAAGAGAGAAAACATACTCGCTTGTAATGCTACAAAATAAATATCTTGTATCACTTGATCTGTAATTTTGTTTTTTTCTATAAATCTTTCTAACTTTTTTTCTGCTTCACGTAAACGCTTCACTCTCGTTACTAATAACTCTTTTGCATTTTTTACCGTCGCTTCTAAAAGAGTTAAAAATTCAATAATGAAATATGTCAAATCTCCACGATTATATTCTGAATTAGTAATGATAAACGCATCATAATATTTCTTCTGATTATCTTTTATTACCTTAGAAAGTCTTAGACCTATCAGTGGATGGTATTCTCGTGAAATATACTGCGAGGAAATAATCCTAGATGTGCGCCCATTCCCATCATAAAAAGGATGAATATATCCAAACAAATAATGGTAAATAGAGACACGAATTGGTACCTCAATCGTCTTGTCATTGAGTATGCGAAGGGCTTCTGTCATCGTATCAATAATAGCCGCCTCTGGAAACAATCCTTGATGAATAATCTTATCGGTCCCAGTCTTTATATCTACACTATCTGCTCGAAATAACTGTCCATCAGGCCGATCTTTTTCATCAATCTCCGACCATAAAAACGAATCATAAAAGGTACGCAACTCTTCGCAGGTATCTATAGATACGTCATCATTCGTGACATCCAATACTTGCTTATACTTTTCAATAATACTGTGAAAGCGTACAGGTCGATTGCTATCAAACTTTTCCAATGATTTCTTGATTTCACGCCGACTACTGCGGACTCCCTCGATATCATTACTGGATTGTATCTCATCTACCAAAAAACTATTCATAAGATGGCTCAATAATACGGTTGGTAATGGTTTGAGTTCTTTTACAAACTCTGCTGTTTCCTTGTAAATGCGTAATACTAAACTCATCATTTCAGGGGCATAGCAAAAAAATGCTGGAAACGATTGCTTTCTATTATATTCTTTAATTTCAATTGGTAAATGGACGGTAAATTCATTATTAAATCGCTCTTCGTATCTCGCGTTCCAATCTTCTTCAGATTTTCTATATAATTTATACAGAGATTCATATTTCATAAGGGCCTCAATTTTACACACTATATGGGAATCATTCCATTGAAAGCAAGTCACCATTTATTATACTTTCAATAGAAATATCTACCATTTTTGCAAACGAAATTTTCTTCAGTAGAAAAAATCGCATTTTTTGCAAATGAAAGTAACCACCTTTGTATTACATAGTACTATATTTTTCGACTTCCTACAAGAAACAATTATCCATGCCCACCTTAGACTCTATCTATGGAATCCCCCATAGAGACCTAGCTAGAAACTTACACGCATAATAATCCCTCCACAATTTGGCTAAGCCCTTTCAGATGTGATACTATACTAGTAATATATAACCACTCATGATTACGTTATGTGTATGTTATCTTACACTATATGTATGTTATATTTACGAGGTACCACAATGGCATGGCTAGAAATTACATTGACCACGACGCATCAAGCGTCTGAACTTATAACAGATACATTGCTCGCATTAGGCGCTGAAGGTATTTATACAGAGGACCCTGATGAGTTTGATCAACTGACCGATGATGGATTCGGTATTATCAAACCAGACCGTGAGGAGCTCTACGATTCATCGGACGTCATTATGAAAGCCTATATAGATCCCGACCTATATGAGGTTGACCAGTTAGAAACTCTCATAAAAAGCGAGATACAGCAGTTACAAAGTACTTTCACCATGGAGTTTGGCCCTCTCAATCTATCTATTACTATGGCGGACGAATCGGGCTGGAACGATTGGAAAACACAATATCCCCCTATTCCTATGATGGACAATCTTACCATTATCCCAGATTGGTCCAATTATAGCCCTCGTGAAGGAGAGCACATCATTCGCATTGAACCAGGTATCGCCTTCGGCACTGGGGACCATCCCACCACACGATTGGCCATCCAAACGATGGCGCAGCATCTCACTCCTGACAGTACAGTCTTTGACGTAGGGACAGGCTCTGGCATTATCGCTTTATCTGCAGGCGCTCTCGGCGCTCCTTCTGTCACTGCTTTCGACCTTGATGAAACGGCCACAGCCAATGCTCGTAACCATGTGGCAATGAATCAATTGGAATCTGTGGTGACAGTACAAACAAATAATTTATTAGAAGGAGTGACAAAAACAGCCTCCCTCATCGTAGCGAATATTATTACACCTATCTTGCTACGTTTACTAGACGATGCCTATCGTTGCCTAGAACCTGATGGAGTTTTCATCATGAGTGGCATCCAAGCAGGAGAGGAACAAGAACTCATCAGCGCCTCTACCACTATTGGTTTTGTAAATATATCCACTACCTCTGAAAATGGTTGGATCTGCATCACATGTCGTAAATAGTGGTTAGTACTATGGTTATCTCATGCAACATAATAGCGATAGATTCTTATATCACACATAGAAACTAAATACGGAACAAAAAAGCACGATTCCAAAATTTTCGCACACAAAAAACGCGATTTCGCACACAATTTTAGTTTTCGTGCTTTTTCGCGTTTTTTATATCATTTATAGAATTGGTAAGAATTAGGTTAGTAACTACAGCTATAACAATACACAGCTATTATACTTCTACAATAATTTGTTTCCCGGTTCGCATATGGTAGCACACTAAGCGATACGCTCTAAGGACAAACGTCTTGCCTATGTCTTCTATCTGTCCGCTTACCATATTTGTTACCTCTTGTTGTAAGCCTTTATGACATTGTGTCTCCTTTATCCTGCATGCACTCTGTTTGGATTCCAATACCCCCTCATCAGCATACAAGGAGTCATATACCAAGGGATGTCCTATATATGCCATGGTCACTCGAATTTGATGGGTCTTGCCCGTCCACAAGCGAATGCGCACGTCTGTTGTATCTTTTATCCCATCATAATATAGCACTTCGTATTCCGTTTTGGTCATCACCCCCTCTGGGTGCACCTCTTGGCGGATTCCATCTCCGCTTTTACGGATAGGTAGTTCTAGCACTCCCTTCGCTTGTGCTAGTCGTCCTTGTACCGTTGCTCGGTACCATTTTTCCAAGCAATTATCATCCATCTGCATTTGGTAAAAGTGTTGTGCCAAGCCATGCTTTGCTACTACCACTAATCCAGATGTATCTCGATCTAACCGATTTAAAAATCGTACTTTTCCATAGATTTTACGTATTTGAAAATAGTGAGCTACTCCATTCGCTAGGGATACTTGCCCTTTTGAGTTCATCGTAATTCCCGATGGTTTATCTACGATAAGAACATCTTCATCTTCATAGGCTATTGTTAAGGGCATTTCTATTGGATTATGATCGATGCGTTCTTTTAAAGGAATAATTTCTAATACCATTCCCTCTGAAAGTCCCGATTTTGCCGTACACAGTTGTCCCTCTAATCGGACAGCCTTCGCCCCAAAAAGCTCCTTCATCGTTTTCCGCGGGAATTGATGGGTGTCTAGCCATTCTCCTAACGTCGTCGATGTTGTATTTTCAATTGTATATGTTAAGGTTCGTTTATCTTTCATTAGTTTTCCATTTCATAATAGTAATTGGTATCTAAGTCATCTTATGATTCGTATCTTTTAGACCCTATTGCTATATATCCATCCTTTCACGAAAATATAGCAAACACTTTTTACTTTTTCTATACTATTTTCTGTTATTTTTCTGCTGATTCTCGGTTATTCTACCTCTATTTTACCACATCTGAACGTATAAACCGGCTCTACTTAGCAAATGTATTGCAGATATCACATATTTATATCATCATTTCTGTACATTCTTATGATAGCATGTATAATATCCTTTATGATAGCATGTATAATCAACTACCAGATAAGGCAACAAATCGATAGAATATGATAACTGTTTTGTTATGTTATGGTTCTATAATATACTCTAGTTTGATAAAAATTACCACACTTGTAATAAAAAAACACGCAGGACTTTACTTCATCACTGCGTGTTAATCTTCTTTATCTTTTTTTACCTTCATGGCACTTCTTCCTTCATCTTTTTATCAGCCTTTTACTCTACTATCTTACGTCTTATACTCCTCTATCTCACTTGTCAATCTTACTCTCCCTCATAAGCAACCCATTCACCTACATAAGCGGGTCCGTATAATGCTAACATAGTTTCACTTCCTTTCACTATATAACTAACTCTATGCTTATATGTTAATCACACAACCATCTATACAATAGATATAATTCTAGCATGACTTCAACTCCTTTCATTAACTACCAATTCTGTAAGCTACACCGATTAGTCATCAAGTGCGCCGGATAGCAATAATAACAACAATAATTCTTCCATACTTTCACCACCTTTCGTAACTTGTGTACTTAGTATATCTCATGATTCACTTTTTAAATTACAAAAGTCCCGATACTTAATCTCAAGCCCATAGTACCTTCAACAAAAAAACGATATAACCAGTTCTTCTACTAGCTATATCGCTGATTACTCTTATATTAAAATATTTTACATGACTGCATGTATTTTACCAATTTTATTAATTTCCTCTAAGATTAAATTAGTGATCCATCGACAACAATATACCCTTGAAAATTTCCTACCAGTGTTACTTACACCTAACAGTAAACACTGACACCATACGATTATACTACAAAAACCACCTAGCAACTTGCTAAGTGGTTTTTTATTTTTCGTTCCCCCAATGGTGGACGTAAATAGTGCGTTGCACTGTTTACGCATAAATATCTGGTCTTGCCCAAAAGGCTAATGGTATTCTGCTTCTCCCCTCAATGGGGAATAATTCTAAAGAATACGCTCAAATGCTTTATAAAGGCCTTAAATAGTTTCAGTCCCCGCAATGGGGTCGTAAATAGTGCGGTGCACTATTTATGCACAGATATCTGCACCCTAGGGAAAGGATAATATAAACTTGCTGTCCCCGCAATGGGGTAGTAATTCTAAAGATGTAGGATGTCGAGATATCTCCTATGTAAATTCGTTTCAGTCCCCGCAATGGAGTAATAATTCTAAAGGATACCCCTTAGAATCAGCATAACCACGCCTCTCAAAATCTACTTTACAGCGCAGATTTTGACTTCTTTTAGAATTTTATCATAAAAAAGCTTACTTTATAAACTTATTAAAAAAGTAATTTAGTAAAGCTTTTCCTATATTAAGTATAATAGCATATACAGACCAATCGTTCAAGTCCTCTCCCCTTTTTGATGTATCATATTTTATAAGCATTATAAGTAACGCTCTATGTAGCTCCGAATTATCACAGTCAAAATATAACAAATAAAAAATAAAAAATACTAAATACTATACTTCATCTATTAGAAATAAAACCTCGATTCTACCCAATGTGGTAGCCAACTATCTCATGATAGCACAAATTTACTTTTACAGGTAAAAATGGTATTCTATGATTACTTTATAAAATTAGTTTGTTGAAAAAGTCAGGAGAAAGTAATGGGATTGTTTTCAAAAAACAAAGGTGACCTTTTTATTCGTTGTACTCATTGTGGGTATACTACAAAAGTTACAAAAGAATTATTCGCAAAAATTTTAGGTGCCGCAACAGTTGGTTTTGGCTTTAAAGCATGGGTAGGATTTCTATTTGCAGGTACAGGCTTTGCAATGGCTATTTGTATAGCTATTCTTGCCGGTGGTGTAGCTATGATGGCATATGCTAAAACTATTGTAGAGTGGCTTAACAAGCGCTATTCTTGTCCCCAATGTAGCAATAAGTCCTGGGATACATATGAAGAAAGCGAATTAGAGCTATTGGATCAAAAAGAGCAAGAAGATAATATGAAAGAATTCTTTGGTGGAGAAGATACTGTTGTTTATTTCGATGAAAAAATACGTATTGCTTTTGAAGCTGGTATTAAGCATGCCCAATCAGAAATAGCTATCGCCGTTCCTTTTATCAACAAAAGCATTATTTCTGAAAAAATCACACTAAAAGAGACCTTACAAAGCTTAATAGTAGATGCACTAAAAAGAAATGTAAAAGTGAAAATTTTATATGGAATGAAAAAGAATACTAGCGATGACCCCGCTCTTCAACAAGCACGTCAAGATATGAAAAGCTTTTTTGTTGAACTTCGAGATTTGAGTAAGAACTTAAAAATTAAAGAAGGTAATGTGCACTCTAAAGTTGTTATATATGATAAAAAATATATGTTAACAGGTAGCTTTAATTATCTTAGCTTTGGCGGTAAATATGATAAAAACACAAGAAAAGAAGCTACTAATGCACATTATGAACAAAAACGAATTAAACCATTCTATAAAGAATATTTTAACTTTTAATAGTTAAGCCATGCACATTTCTCAATATCTTGTCAAAAATTCATAAGAATACTACTTACATCGTAGCATTACATATAAGGTGATAATCGCTACTATGAGCATTAGAAAATAACAGCTGTAACGCAATTATAGATTATGTTACAGCTGTTTTATTTTTTAGCAACCCCTGTCTACTTTTTTAATACCAATACACTCAGTTGAATACAATCTTCATTGAATTTTAAATTTATAGGGAGAACAAAACACGTGATTATCTGTACATTGTACTCTACTTATTGCTAAACCTATTACATGTTTAGGTTATTACTTAAAATAACTATATAAACTATTGTGCACATAATACTATGATAATAATTACTGCTAATTATTTACGCATATATGAAGTTTTCTACTTTCACCCAAATTTAGATAACACCAAAAAAACTGAAAATAAGCATGCGAAACCTATATACTCCTATCTAAAATACGAATGTTAACTCAATTGACATCTATTCTCATAGGATATAAAATGATTATATATATCACTAACAGGTAAGGCTACGTTATATACGAGGTAATCTAGTACACTCTCCCCTTATATATAAGTAGCCTTTCTTTATGTGTAAGGTTTATGTAAATTTTTACAGAAAGGTGTGTTTCTAATGAATCAAATGTTATCTATTTTCCAACAAGGCGGACCGGTGATGTACCTGTTCCTAATTATTTCCGTGCTCACCATCGCTATCGGTATTGATCGTGTGTTAGTATACCGCAAAACAGCAGGTGCTAATCGCTTTGTAGAGGAAACTATGGCTACAAAATTTGCCCAAGCCGATGTGAAAGAAGCTCTAACTTTTGCCAAGGAGCATCCTAACAATGTATTAGCTCAATTGGTGGTAGAAGGTTTGACGGCTCATCAAGAGGGGTTCGCTGTAGAACCTACGTTAGAGGCACAAGCTATGCGCACAGTAAACGTATTACAAGACCGTTTAAGTTTGTTAAGTACCTTTGTTACATTGGCTCCTATCTTAGGTCTATTAGGTACCGTTGTTGGTATGATTGATTCTTTCAGCGTATTAGATTTATCCAACGGTCAACCGATGGCCATTACCTCTGGTGTAGGGGAAGCGTTAGTAGCCACTGCTGCTGGTTTATGTATTGCCACCGTAGCCCTTGTGTTACATGCTATTTTCTCTCGTAAAGTCAACTTAATCGTATCTGATATGGAACAAATGATGGCCTCCATTGTTCGTTTCCTTCATAAAAAGGAGAATGCCTAATGAAACTTCGGAGTATGAAAGTACAAGAAGAGCCGAAGTTAATGATCATTCCTATGATTGACATCATCTTCTTCCTTCTTGTGTTCTTTATGATTAGCACCATGACTATGGTACAACAAAACACTTTCAAAGTGGGCTTACCACAAGCGAGCTCCGCTCAACTAGATATGAACCAACATGCGAATATCACAGTCATGGCGGATGGCAATATTGCTTTCAATAAAGAAAGCCTCGACAAGGAACAATTGATTCGCCGTGTGCAAATTGAGCTGCAACGAAATCCTGATTTACAAGTCATTCTAAACGGTGATAAAGACGTCAACTATGGATTTGTCATTGAAACATTCGATGCTTTGAAACAAGCAGGTGTGAAAAAACTATCCATTGCCGTAGAAAAGAGGTAATCCGTGAAGGAAGATAAATTTTGGAAATACGCCCTCTATATCTCCTTAGCGGGTCATATTGCACTCATCCCTGTGGCATCCGCTATCTTTAACAAAGTGACGGAACCCTTTCACGAGTCTACGACGACCTTCTACGAAGTGAGCATGGCTGAAAGTGCTCCGGAACAAGCGGAGTCTCAGCAACCTGCGGAAGCACAACCTCCACAAGAGGAAAGCGCCCCTCCGGAGCCACAAGAAGCCATGGCTGTTCCTGAGATTCCAGAATCTATGAAACCAGCACCTCGGCCAGAACAGCCTAAGCAAGAAGTACCAAAGCAAAAGCCAAGTACCTTGCCTAAACAACAACCGATTGCATCACCGCAGTCTAATGCAGCTCTCCAAGCTGCTGAAGCAGCTGCCCGTGCAAAAGCAGAGGCAGATGCTGCAGCCCGTGCAGCGGAACACGAAGCTCGAACCACTGTGGTTAACTCTCCGTATCCATTAGCCGATCCAAAACCGGCTAACCCAACACCAGGACAAACAGGAACCGTATACGTCACAGCCCGCATCTATGAAAGCGGACAAGTAGCAGACGTGGAAGTCTCAGGCGATGCGAACAGCGCTCAACAAAACGCAGTAGCCGTATACGTACCAACCATCCCATTTGCCCCTGGTACCAACAAATTCGGAGACCCATTACCATCCGTCGTAAGATTCTCCGTAGTCTTCCGATAATACTATGAGTTTTATAGATACCTGTGTTATACTAAACATAACAAAAGAAGAGCCACCAACGTGTCTGAGGCGTTAGGCTCATCTCAAGAAAATGGAAACTTGAAAATGCCCAACGTGTTAAGGTGGATCAGACCTTATTCGTTAGGCTTTTTCATTACTTTGCATTTTATACACAAATATGCTATAATACGGCTAGAAAGTTAATGAGTTCCACATATGAACAACAAACCCCCACGGTTGCCGCCGTGGGGGTTTTGCTTTTTTATAGAGAAGCCGACTCTTTTGGGTTAGTTGCCTTTAAATAGTCTGTCTAACCATTTGCAAATATAACCACTAATTATACCTGCCACAACAGAACAAAGAAAATTAATGAGCAAATCCACAAGAACACCCCCTTTCTGTTGCAGATTGGGGTAGGCAACACCTTTATTATAGCACAATTTTTAGCAATACGTTTAATTTTAATACTCTCCCTAAGAAATGCCGTTACGAGTAGTAGCCTTGTGGCGTTCCTTTCTACCTAAATCACGCAAACACCAAAAGAGCACGGCATAGCCAAAACTCATCGTAAGCCATGTAGTTATGCGTAGTAGCCTTGTGGCGTTCCTTTACTGCCTAAATAATCTAAGCGCAAGAAGAGCACGGTGTGCCCCGAACAAACATTATGAAATACCGTTTGTGAGGGGTATGCCGTGCTCTTCACTTTTTCCTATTCAGTTACAAACGCCACAAGCTACATAGCATCTCAAGGAGCTAACCAAGCTCGAAGTTCATCTATAGCTCTCTCCTTAGCTATTATCCCATGGGAACTCCACACTTGATTCGTCACCACGTGTACATGTCCTTCTTGTACTGCTGGAATGGTGTGCCAAATCTCCATGGCTTGTATATCTTCTAGTTCTTTCTCTACTTGATCTGACGTAATACGATTGCTCGCCCCATAGGCAGAACTTACTAGGAGATACTTCGCATCGATATCTGGCAACATTTCATGAGAAACAGCATTATTACTTTTACCATCTAATGCTAAGGATTCTGTATCCGGTGTAATATTCAGCAAATCAAAAATAAATCGACTGTTCACACTGGAAGAATACGGATACAACCGTATTTCTTTTTTCATGACCCGAATGTAAGCCAATGGACTATCACCAATGCGAGATTTGATTGCCATACGGGCCTCTTTTACATGGTCGTAATATTGACGCAATCGTGCTTCTGCCTCTTTTTCTCGGTGTAATACCATGCCCAATGTGAGCAAAGCACGCTCCGCATTTTGCAGTTCAAACGCTGCGGTTGGTGCAATTTTGCTTAACGCATCAAAGGTGCTACGAGTGAAAGAATCCCTCATAATGATCAAATCTGGTCGTAACGCTTCAATTTGCTCTAAATTGATAGTCTTCGTCTCCTCATTGATGCTAATGTGCTGTACACCTTGCGCCTCTAGTTCATCATGCAAGTAAAAGTTCTCCCGATTGTAAGCCCCCACCATAGGAGCCCCCAACGCATACATAGGGTCTTCCATACGGATGACCACGATACGATCCTGCTTATCAGGAATCACAGTAGTGCCATATTTATGATGCAATACCATTTTCCCATCTTCATTGGTAATGAGCTTTTCTGCAGATTGCTTTACTTTCTTGAAGCGAGCATTCATCTCTTTCGTAATAGCCTCATCGGTGTCGAGCCGTTTTTCTTTCACCACAGAACCTTCCCCCACACGAGGAGCACCCCAGGTGCTGAAAGCACCACTCACGAGCCCATATACAAGACCTCCAATGATAGCAATTACTGCCATCCAACCAAGATAGGTTCCTATACGACGCCCCATCATACTCCACCACCTGCTTGTTTCGCTTTTTCCACCGATGCGTGGGTATAGGCAATACAGTACGGACGATTGGTTCGTGGGTCATTCAAAATGATGGAGTCCACTCCAAAAATAGTACTCAACATCTCTTCTGTTAAGACCTCATGAGGCGTGCCTTGAAAGTGTACATGGCCCTCTTTCATGGCAATCATATGGTCTGCATATCGAGCCGCTTGGTTCAATTCATGAATGACCATGATCACTGTTTTCTTATATTCTTGGTTCAATCGTTCCACTAGTTCTAATACATCCATTTGATGGGAAATATCTAAATAGCTAGTAGGTTCATCCAAGAATAAAATATCTGTATCTTGGGCAATAGCCATAGCAATCCATGCCCGTTGGCGTTGACCGCCTGACAAATTCTGAATTGGTGTGTGCACAAAGTTATGTAAATCTGTCACATCAATGGCCCAATCGATTAAGTCACGGTCCTGCTGACTTTCACGTTGCAAAATACCAGATTTGTGGGGAGCCCGACCATAACTGATGAGGTCACGCACCGTCAAAGACCCTGGTGCCATTGGGTTCTGTGGCAAAATAGCCAACTGTTTCGCCAATTCCTTCGTATCTTTTTTATGAATATCCTCGCCGTTTAAAATAACGGAGCCCCCTTTAGGCGCAATGATTCGGCAAATCGTTTTCAACAGAGTGGATTTACCGCAACCATTGGATCCAATCAAGGCCGTTACCTTTTCCAAAGGAATCCTAATGTCTACGTCCTTACTGATAATTTTATGTTCATACCCAGTAGAAACGTGTTGTAATTCAAATGCCATAGTTTATCCTCTCATCCGTGCCAATACATATAGAAAATAAGGTGCACCCACCAATGCTACGATGATGCCTACTAGCATTTCATCTGGAGCAATGATGACTTGTCCTAACCAGTCTGCTGAAAGTAACAATAGGGCCCCCAACAATAGGGTAACTGGTAAATAATAGTGATGGTTCACACCTACTAAGCGTCGTGCAATATGTGGCGCCACAAGACCAATAAAGCCAATACTACCGCCCACCGCAATACAAGAGGCCGCAATGGCTACGGCAATACAAAGAAAGGTTACTCGTTCTTTTGTAATACGTGCGCCTAAGCCGATAGCCGTTTCTTCATTCAGATTTAGCACATTCAATTTTGTAGAGTAACAATATAACACGATAGCTCCAATAGCCACAATTGGCGCTAACACCATCACATGGTTCCAGCTGTTACCAAAAATTGTACCGATGAGCCATGTGTTAATTTGATTAAACTTATCTGGGCTCAAGGTCACCATCGTCACCATTTGCACTGCATGAATCCCAGCAGATAGAGCAATACCATTTAAAATCAATGTCATAGGGGACAAACTGCGTCCTTTACGGTAAGACATGCGGAAAATAAGTAGTGCCGCCAATCCCCCTCCAATGATAGCAAATAATGGAGCTTTCCAAATCGTAGTGATCGCATTGGCTGGTTCAAAATAGACGTACAACATCACTGCTACACCGGCCCCTGCATTGACACCGAGTACACTCGGGCTAGCCAGTTCATTGCGAGTGATAGTCTGAAAGATGGCTCCAGACAACGCTAAACCAGCACCGATACAAATAGCCAGTACGGATCGAACCATACGGAAGTCGAAGACAATGCGTTCTTGCCACTCCGTCCCATAGCCAGCGATAATACGCACTAAGTCCATGTAAGAAAACTCAGAAAATCCCGTTCCTAAATGGACCACAAACATCAATGCCAAAGCCACTAGTAAACCAATGGACCACATAGCAAATCGTTTACCTTGATGCATTAGTTAGCCTCCTTTCGATTCGCTAAATAGAGAAAGAAAGGAACCCCAACTATGGCTGTGACTGCCCCTAAAGGTACTTCAAATGGAGGCGACACCACACGTGCTACCGTATCGGCTACGATGACCACGATAGCCCCCAACACAGCAGAAAAAGGAATCACTTTTTCATAGCTAAGACCTACCATATATCGAGCCATATGAGGCACAATGAGGCCTACAAAGCCGATAGGCCCTGCAATAGCTACGGCAGAACCACTCAATAGCAATACGGTAAGTCCCGCTAAGAGGCGAATTTGAGTCAACTTTCCACCTAAACCAACAACCACCTCATCACCTAAGCTAAGCAAGGTAATTTGCTTAGAAATGGCTAAGGCAACTAACACGCCGATGATTGTCCACGGAGCCACTAACAAGACTTGTTCCATGCGAACACCACCGATACCACCAGCCGTCCAGTAGCTCATATCTTGGGCTACGTCAAAAAAGACAACTAGCGCTTGTGTAACCGCCATAAAGATAGCGCTTATAGCACTACCTGCTAAAGCTAAGTAGACCTTAGATCCCTTTGCCATACCTCGATTGGCTAAGTATAAAATACAAGCCGTCGCCAATCCAGCGCCTAAAAAGCTGAATAGAATGGTCATATTCAAGCTCGCCATAGGGAATACAATCATAGCAATAGCTAGTCCAAAACTAGCCCCTGCATTCACCCCTAAAATTGATGGGCTCGCCATAGGGTTGTTTGTAATTCCTTGCATAAGCGCCCCTGCGACGGCAAAATGAATGCCGCAGATGAAAGCCACCAACAACCGAGGTATACGAATTGTATTAATGACAATCCCATCTATATTCCCGGTTCCATTCCAAATACTAGCCCAGATCATCTCCAGTGAAATCGATCTAGCCCCTACCGACAAGAACACGAAACTACCTAAACCTAGGATAAGTAAGGCCAGTAACATTTGACCTGTAAACTTTCCAACGAAAGAGGCATTCGCATCCGATGTATAGGATGAAGATATATCTTTACGTACCATGTATCTCCTTTCTTGTATATCATGACATAGAAAAGAACCCTCTGCATAACAGAAGGTTCTTCCCCAAATGGATATATCTAGTTAGATTATATAATCATTAGAATCCAGCAGTTACAGATACCATAGCTGTTCGTCCATTACCTTGGTAAACAGATCCATTTAATGCATTCCAGTAATCTTTATTCAATACATTGTACACATCTGCACGAACTGTCATTGGAACATGACCGCTATTCCATGTGTATCTTGCACCTAAATCCCATGTGAAGTATCCAGGAACACGAATTGTATTATCTTGGTTGGCAAATGCTGGACCTGTATAGTTCAAACGGGTTGTAACGGTCAAACCTTGAATTGCTTTCACGTCTTGTTCTAATCCTACTACAGCATTTACTTTTGATGTACCTTCAACACGGTGACCTTTTGCATTACTATCGGCATTATCTTTTGTATAACGAGAGTCTAATAGCATGAAACCACCCAATACACGAGTACCTTTTGTAGGTTCACCAAAGACATTAAACTCTAATCCACGGTTGCGGATTTCAGTGGATAAACTATAGTAACGATCAAGCTTATTAACTGGTGTCACTGTTACATAGCTCAACGCTGGTGTTTTAATATTGAAAGCACTTACTGTTGCTGTGTATTTACCAAAATCAAACTTTGTACCTACTTCGTATTGTTTTGCTTTATATGGTTCTACTGCTTCACCAAAGTTAACAGCGCTTGCATTGGTTACTGTATCAGCTTGTAAGCCTTCCATATAGTTTGCATATACAGATGTTTTATCATTGAATTTATGAACAATGCCTACTGCTAGAGAGAATGCTGTTTTATCATAAGAAGCATATGTATCAGCACCATTGAAGGCTTTACTTAAACGTGGGAAGTTTTGCGTTTTAATTTTTTGTAAGCGTCCGCCCACAATAAATTGCCAACTTTCATCCTTAGTAGTAATTCTATCTGTAATAGATACACCTGTTTGAATGCTTGTATCATTCAAATGTGTATACCAGTTTAGATCACCTTGTGGTGCACCCCAATTTGTAGTTTGTACATAGAAGTTAGCTGCCACATTATTTAAACTACGATTTGCCATGTATCGTTTGTATTCAGAACGAGCGAAAGCAACGCCAATATTGTGGTTTACATCGCCAGTAGTAATCTTACCTTTTACACCTACTTCTACAGATGTAGACTTATTGATTTGGTTGTTATATCGGTAACGAAGATTGGATTTACCATTAATATCATTTACTTGGAATTCATTATACAAATAGTCCATGGATGTATAGCGCATACCAAATCCTGCGTATGCCGTCCAATTTTTATTGAAATCATACTCACCACTGATAACACCATATTTCTCTGTTACACGACGATATGTTCCATCAGCACCATATTTTTTATGATGATCTGCATTTTTAACAGTAAATACATCTTGTTTTGTGCTAGCTAAGAACTTGTTGCCAAACGTAATGCGGTATTGTGGATTTTCGATTTCATTATATACATATCCCAAATCAATAGCTGCACGTACTTTTTCACCACGCATATCAGCGCCAATTGCTACTGTACTTGCGTTATTTTTTTCATTATCGTTCGATGTTTCGCCATTACGGTTCAACACATTTACACGTACACCATATTTGTTATTATCACCAAAGCGATGTCCTACATCTACATGTTGTGTGAATTGAGAGCCATTACCATAAGATAACTTCACTTTTGTAATATCTTTATCTGTAGCACGTTTTGGAACGAAATTAATAGTGCCCCCAATAGTACCATTTGGTGGCATACCGCCTAATAAAGCAGCTGGGCCTTTAATTACATCCACACGTTCGATGCTTTCTGTTCCTGTATAAAAGCGTGGAGAAATATTGTATAAGCCATTAAATTGTGTATCTTGTTGTGTCGTACGAAACCCACGAATAGACCACGCACTAGAAGCTCCAGATAAGGATTGATCTTTTACAGACGCATCATTGGCTACAATATCAATTACATTAGATGCCTGTTTATTTTCCATCAATTCATTGGTATACCCAGTTACATTAAACGGAGTATCAATAAAGGATTGATTACCCAACACGCCCATTAAACTAGATTGAGATACTTGACCACCAGCATATGCGCCTTCTACGGAAGGTGTTGCAGTGACTTCTTCTACTGCCGCACGAGCTGGCGCATGCACCACGAACTCACCTAAATCAAATACTTGTACAGCATGCGCAGTGCCACCCAATTGGAACAATACACCTGTTGCTGCTGCAAATGATAACAATTGCTTTCTTGTCTTGCTATTCATCTTACACTCCTACACAAAAAACCTTACCAAGATACACATTTATATCTTATATATAATAAATATTATCATTATAGAGTTAATTGTGCAATATATTTCTTCATCTTTCCTTCATTAATTATACTATTTTTGAAATAATTATGTGTTTATGTCATGGTTGATGCATAGGATATATTCAAATCACACATTTTAAAAGAAAGCCCTATAAATACCATTAATCAGCTATATTTATAAATATTAATGCCTGTGCATATGTTTTATATTTGTGTATTCGCACCTTATTCTATCGATATATGCTTATTTATAGTAACATTTTTATTCATTTTGCAAAATCTTCGACATTCCATCTATAAATGATAATACCTCTCCTATTAATGATTAATAAGTAATAATAACAACTACAAAATTAATGAGAAATAATCTCCATTTAGAAAACAAAAAAGGCTACCACAAAATACAAACGTATTTTGTAATAACCCTTCCTCCTAGTAAGTATACAGTCACGGACAAGAAGTTTCCACTACTTGCGACTTCCTAACCCTCGATAGCATTAATACATTATCATCACATCTTCAACTTTCTTTTTAGACTTTTTCTGCTTCGGCGTCATTGTTTCAAAAAAATTTTCCACTTCTTCACTAGTCGCCTTTACATAAGGAAGATCATCCTCATTCATCATCTCACTGCATTCTTTTACCATCTTTCGAAACGCTTTTTCTGCCTCTTTATCTGGCTGCACAAATCCGTTCATAGCTATCCCTCCTAGATTTTTTCTCTAATTATATTACCTACAGTATACACCAACTCCCGAACTTATGACCATACATAACCTTGTAATACTCTCATAGAAACAATACCATAATACATTTACACCTTATGGCATTCATACCAATATCCTACACACAGAAAATCACAACGCAGTCCAAAGCAACCTCCCCCTAAGGAGCGCAGTTAGACGTAGTAGCCTTGTGGCATTCCTTTCTGCCTAAATCACATAAACACAAGAAGAGCACTGAGGAACGCCGTTACGAGTAGTAGCCTTTTGGCGTTTCTTACTATCCAAATCACACAAACCCGAGAAGAGCACAGCATGTTCCGGAGCAAACCTAACCACTGTATCAGTTTGTGGAGGAATATGCCGTGCTCTTCCCTTATGTCAATTAAGAAGGCCACAGGCTACATAGCGTCACAAGTAACGACACAAAAAAGAACCACCCTTCCGGATGGTTCTTAGCTATGGTGGACGATGACAGGATCGAACTGCCGACATCCTGCTTGTAAGGCAGGCGCTCTCCCAGCTGAGCTAATCGTCCATATGGTGACCCGTGGGGGAATCGAACCCCCGATACCGCCGTGAAAGGGCGGTGTCTTAACCGCTTGACCAACGGGCCTTGTATGGCTCCTCGAGTAGGACTCGAACCTACGACCGATCGGTTAACAGCCGATTGCT
>CAUQIT010000020.1:0-23581 GCA_963518505.1 uncultured Veillonella sp.
TAAATTAGATATGAGATTTAAGCCAATAAGCCTTGATATTATAAGGATTATTTTTGTTTCGTCACAAATTCGTCAAAAATTTATCCAAAAATTTTTGATACATCCTGTGCAGCGTTCTTGCGCATCTCATCTGAATAGTGGACGTAGACATTCATTACAGTATTGATATTGTCGCCGAGTAAACTTGCTACTGTTTTAATGTCAACACCATTTGCAAGAAGTGTTGTTGCATAGGTGTGACGAAATGCATGGATGGTTTTATTGGGAACTACCGTTCTAATAGCATAATTCACATTACCAGTACTGCTAGTATTAATATTAAATAATCGCTCGGTATTAGAAATTGATTTATACTCTAATAATATATTGGATAGAATGGGAGGGATAGGAAGAGTTCGAATACTATTTCTTGTTTTCGGTTCCTTTACTCCGAATGCGTTATTTGACGTCCTAGACCATTGTTTGTTTATTCGAATGGTATTATAAGCCAAGTCTATATCAAGCCACGTTAGGGCTAAAATTTCGCCATATCTAGCCCCTGTATATCGAGCAATGCATAGTAGGGTATATAGCTTTTTATTGTCTATATATGTATTTAACAATAGATCCATTTCATCCATGGTAAAAGTTGTTAATGACTTATATGTTTTGGTTGTGAACCGTTTAATTTCTGCTACCGGGTTAGATTGTATAATTCGATATGGTTTAATAGCGAAATTAAAAACAGACTTTAGGAAGGTAATATGCATATTCTTTGTACGATTGGCAAATTTAATGTCAGAGAGCGTTTTAAATATCATTTGATGTGATATATCTCTAACACGTTTTTGATGCAATACAGATAGATTTTTAATGATATATTGATATACTAATTTTGTATTTTCTGATATACCAATCTTTTCCCGCATATACAATTCACACAATTCAATAAATGTAATATTTTTAAGACTGTCATCAAGAGGATTGGTGACAGTCTTTTTTAGGTTATCGACAATTTGTTGTCCATAGAGCTTTGCCTCTCTCTGAGTAGGAAAGCCCTGCTTAGACTTTTGTTTCCATTTTATACCGTCTTTATAGCTGACAATTATTTGGTAACCTTTGTCTTTTTTACGAATGGTAAAGTTGTATTGCATGGTTACACATCCTTACTATTGACCACGTGATAAAAGAATTCCTCATCGATATCTTCATCTAATTCTCTATCATGAGCGATCCGTTCTATCAAATTGATATGTTCTTTAGAATGAAAGTCATCGTGTTTAATATGTCCTAATTCGTGTAGTACACTAACTCGTTGAGCATCTAATGGCTTATTTAAATTAACCAGTATTGAATGACTGCCATCTTCATTAAGACGTACTACTGCTGTTTGTGTTTTCTTTAATTGCGTATAGATCAAGTTAATAGACATAACAACACTCTCCCCTGATAGAATTAATTAGATAAAGGTTCGTTAAAATACATATTATATGATTTATGAAATATATACATTGCAACTTCATAACTCGGAGAATATGCAGGAGCTTTACCAGAAGGTGATTTCCCAAATTTGAAAGAATCTATAGAGGAAATCTTATTTCCATTTAAATCATACCGAATTAAAGTATTTATTTTAAACTTTACCCCATTATCATTTGTAAATTCCCTTGCTAAATCATTAACTTCTTCAAATTTAAGTGCTAATGTTTTTAAACTTCTATCGTAATTAAAAAAAGAAGTCTGATTTGCTTCTACAATACTGTTTTCATCGTACCATATAGAATATACAGTAGCGTTAATAGCATAATATGGCGGATTATATCTTGATACAACAATCGTTGAATTATCAACATACGCTTCATGCATTTGGTCAGAATACACTAATGTGTATTGATTTGGATTGTTACGCAATTCATTTAAAGAAATTGCATTGCATGATAAAGGAATAAATAATATACAGATTAATATTAATAACTTCTTCATTCTACTTTCCCTCACGTTTCTTTAATCCCTCAATTAAATTAACTACAAAATCAATATCATCTTTTGACATGTCTTCAGCTGCATCAAACAACAATCGCATGTCTGGATTATCCTTTAATTTATTGGCGTATTCCGCTACTTCAGGATCTATATAATATGAATCATTATTTAAGCCCATTAACTCTTCTGGAGAAACATGCAAGGCTTTTGCAAATGCATAAATTTTAGATTGTGGTATATCAATTTTCCCAGCTTCAATTTTAGCAATGCTTGTTCTATCTTTATATCCTACTTGACGAGCTAATTCTTCTTGTGATAGTTCTAATTTTTCTCGTAAAGCTTTGATATTGGCATATAGTTTCATAGGTTTTACCTTTCTTTTTAATGCCCCTTACAAAGTAAATATATTATATATGTGAAAAAAAATCAACATTTTTGTAATTTATTGTTGACACATAATCACCCTTAGGGTATATTATAGGTGTGATTAAAAATCACGTTATAAAAGGGGGTGAATAGATGAAGAGTTTAAAAGACGTGATTATTGAAAAAGGATTTCGTATCTCGTGGATAGCAAATCAGCTTAATATTACAAGATACACGCTATACAATAAAATCAATGGAGTAACCGAATTTACGGCATCTGAAATTGCAAAATTAACAGAAATCTTACATTTATCAAACCTTGAGGTTAAGTCTATTTTTTTTAAAAAGTATAGTGATTTAAAATCACATCAATAATATTAAAAAAAATATAACAAAGGAGATGAACCATGCTAGTACAAAATCAAAAAGACCTATTAGTAGCCAATAAGGTCTATGGAAACACATCAACTGCATTCGGTTGGGCTGGTCGAAATGCTGAGTATGCACAATATTGGAGAAAAATTATTAAAGAATACTTTGCTAAACGACATACAAGTAAGTTATGTAGAAAGTCCATCCACGGCAAAATCAAAGAATGTCGTGAAGCAGATAGGATGGCAAAAGTAGAATCAAGGATTCCAGTATGGAACCCATAGTTTATACGATTAAAGACGTTGCAGAATTGCTCCAATGCAGCGAAAGCAGCGTCAACAATCTTAGGGAACGTGGCATCCTACGTGAAGTAAAAGGGCTTCCGGGCGTCCGCTTCAATAAAAAAGAAGTCGAGGCGCTAGTAGGGATTGTGGATGAATACAGTCCACTACAATACAGAAAGTTAGAAAAGGAGCGTAATGAGCTTTTACAAGAAAATGAAAAGTTAAAAATGAGTATACGAAAAATAACCAGTGATTTACTGGTTATGGTAGAAGGGGAGTTGAAGTTGTGATTATTGCTTTAAAATGGGCTGCTTTTATATGGATTATCGGATCCATGGGAAGCCTAGAAATTGATAAAATTGGTTTTTTCCAGTTTCTATTACAAATCATTATTGGCGGACTTGTTTGGGTGTGCGCCGATGTATATGAAAAAGAAAACGCCCGCTAACCGGCAAGCTAAACGGGCGTAGGTAAATAACACCTATAGAAATTATAACACGGAGGACAAATGAAGCGCATTGAAATCTTAATAGATGAAGCTAATCCAGATGAAAAGATAGGTATTAGTTATAACAAAGACAGTTTTGAAAATAATGAAGAAGTATTAGCAGTACTCCTTGGTTCAACAATTGGATTTGTTAAAGAAAATGTACCAAATAATAACAAAGTCTTATATCTTCAAGTTTGCATCGGAACCATGCAAACATATCAAAAGCAAATTATCTTTGACGAACGTTATAAAGATATGGATAGTAAAGATCCATTTTATGACATCATTCAAATTTTAAAAAGTAAGGAGTAAACAAATGAATGAAAAACAACAAGTCTTAAATCTAACTAATATTTGTGATGGAAAGTTAGAAGCTGAATTTGAGGAAATGTACAAAGATGCATTACGAAAAATCTCAAAAGGTCAGAAAGCTAAAATCACTATTAATATTGAAATGTTACGAGTTCCAGATACCGATACCATCGTAGAACTTGGTTACAATATTAAATCAACATTACCAGCTATCTCACGTCGTGCTATCGGGTCTTATGCGGACGACTTTACAGTAAAAGTTGATGTCAACGAAAAGCCACAATTAGAAGTTCTAACATTTAATTCAACTACTGAAAAGAGAGGTTAACACAATGGAAGAAAAATTTAACTTGAATGTACAAACAGAAAATGGTGAAGTAATTATTCGTCATGGTGAAGCCAATGACGTATTTCAATATAACGGATTTAGATATGAACTTAGTAGCGCTGAATCATTTGTTAAAGGTGTAAAAGCTAAGGGAGATCCTAAAACATCTGTTATTACATATTCAGACAAAAAGGTGGTAGCAGTAACAGACTGCACTGTAACAGATCGTACGCAAGACAAAATTGTATACGCATTTCAAAAAAGCGAACAGTTTAAAGAATGGTATTCCATCTTTGGTCTAAGTTTAACGCAAAAAGAAATGCTTGATTTACTCCGAATTCATGAACATGAAATCGAAGATTACGAAAAGCTTTTAATTGCTGTTAGAAATTTCAAATACGTAACACAAACGGAAGGCGATTTTACTCGAACTGATGATGATAACTATGTTATGAGCATCAAAGTAAAAGAAGCTGAAGGTACTTTAAAGATGCCTCGCTTTATCTTTGTAAACATGGTCATTCTTAACGAAAGTCAATTCACTCAAAAAATTGAAGTGCAATTAGACATCATTAAACCTAAAGACGAAGGGGATAAATTATCGTTCAAGTTATCTTGTCCAATTATGAATCGTTATGTTAAGGATGCTATCAAATCTGAAACCGATTCAATTAAATCTGAATTAACCAATTACTTGTTATTGGCTGGTACTCAAGAATAAGGAGCAAATGCATGGGAGAATCAATCAAAATTAATTCATTTGAATTAGAAAATGTAAAGCGTGTTAAAGCTGTTTCTTATGAACCATCACCTAATGGGTTAACCATTATTGGTGGGAAAAATGGACAAGGGAAAACATCTATCCTTGATGCCATTGCTTGGACACTAGGTGGTGCAAAATTTGAACCATCTAGTGCGGTGCGTGATGGAAGCTATAACCCACCTAAATTAGAAGTTAAGTTATCTAATGGACTAGTTGTTACACGTAGTGGTAATAGCAGCACATTAAAAGTCGTTGATCCAGAAGGTAAAAAATCCGGTCAACGTATTTTAGATGGTTTCATTGGGCAACTAGCCTTAGACCTTCCAAAGTTCATTGAAATGAGCGATAAGGAAAAGGCAAATGAACTTTTGAAATTATTGGGCGTAGAAGACGAATTAAATAAACTTGAAGGTAAACACCAAGAGGTATATGCAAAACGTCATTCTATAGGGCAAATTGCAAACCAAAAGGATAAGTACGCTAAAGAGTTAATTGGCTATGATGATGTACCACTTGAACCAATTAGCGCATCAGAACTTATCCAACAACAACAAGCCATTTTATTAAAGAATGCGGAAAATCAAAAAAAGCGGAACAATGTTTCTGCTATTCAAGCTCAAATGGTTACCATCAACAACTTGGTTGATGAAACGCAAAAGAAGCTTGAAGAACTGCAAACTAAGCAAGCACAATTGGCTGAAGATTATGATATTGCAACTACGGCAGCGAAAGACCTTGAGGATGAATCTACGGCTGAACTCGAGGAGCAAATCAAAAATGTAGATGCCATTAATCAAAAGGTACGTGCTAATCAAGAACGTGCTAGAGCATTACAAGAAGCTGCTGATTATAAAGCAGATTATGATAACTTGACTGGTGAACTTGAAGCCATCAGGGAAGATAAAAATAAACTGCTTGAATCTGTACAAATGCCATTATCAGGATTATCCATTCAAGATGGCGTCCTTATCTACAATGATCGTCAATGGGACTGCATGTCCGGTGCTGAACAACTCAAAGTAGCTACGGCCATTGTTAGAGCTTTAAATCCTAAGTGCGGATTTGTACTTATGGATAAACTCGAACAAATGGATGTAGACACTATGAAAGAATTTGGGGCTTGGCTTGAATCGGAAGGTCTACAAGTCATTGCGACTCGTGTTACTAATAACCAAGATGAATGTTCCATCATTATTGAAGATGGACACATCAAAGGTGAAGAGTACAGTAATGTGGCAGCACCAGTTAATAAAACTAAACCTGAAAATGAATGGGGTGATTTTTAATGAATATTACAACAGGTAAACGAAAACGTGCGCAAAAGGTGGTCGTATATGGCACCGAGGGGATTGGTAAAACAACCTTTGCCAGTCACTTTCCATCACCTGTATTTATTGATACGGAAGGCAGCACAGACCATTTAGATGTGGCTCGTACAGATAAGCCTACATCATGGCAAATGCTTATTTCCTTTGTTAAGGAATTTGCAACAATGCCGGGTTTCTATCGGACTTTGGTCATTGACACGATTGACTGGGCGGAACAGTTATGTGTTGAGTACATCTGTGCTAAACATAATAAATCGGGGATTGAAGACTTTGGGTATGGCAACGGATATGTATTTGTCCGTGAGGAAATGGGCCGTTTCTTAAACCTACTTGATGAAGTCATTAATGCAGGTATGAATGTAGTGCTTACTGCTCATGCTCAAATTCGTAAGTTTGAACAGCCAGATGAATTAGGCGCATATGATCGCTTTGAATTGAAACTTGGCAAAAAGACGGGAAGTCAAACATCTCCACTTATTAAAGAATGGGCGGACATGGTACTCTTTGCCAATTATAAAAATGAAATCATCACAACTCAAACCAACAAAAAGAAAGCAACTAATGGTAAGCGTTTAATGTACGCTACTCACAACCCCGCATGGGATGCTAAAAATCGTCATGGATTACCAGATATGATGCCATTTGAATATAGTCAAATCGCTCATGTTATTCCAGATGATGTACTACCAACTGCTGCAGCACAAGAATTAGCACAAGCCGCTAATAATGAATATGCTTCAGAGGTAATGAATGCTACTAAGGAACAAATTGGGGAAGTTACTACAATACAACCTGTAACACTACCACAGGAAGCTGTTGATACCAACAAAAACGAAACACCATTAGTTGAAACAGCTATTCCTAAACCATTAAAAGACTTAATGGTTAAGGATGGAATTACATTAGAACAAATCCAATCTGTAGTTATCGCTCGTGGTAAGTATCCAGCTGGTACACCATTTGAAAATTATGATCCAGAATTCGTTAATGGATGGATTATCCCATTCTGGCCAAATATTGTTGAAGCAATTAAGAAAGGAAATTAATTATTATGACAACACAAAGCAATTTTGAAACATTCGGTAAAGCAGAAGAAGTATATTCATTTGACCAACCTATTTTAGCGGAAGAACGTGAATATACGTTACTTGAAGCTGGTTCTTATCCATTTGTAATTACTAATGTAGAAAAGAAATTCTATGAACCAAAAGAAGGTAGCAAGTTACCATCTTGTCCACAAGCTCAAATTACCCTCGAAATAGATGGTGGTGATCAAGGGAAAACAAAATTAATTCACAATTTGTTTTACACAAAGTCAACCATTTGGAAAGTTACAGAATTATTTATGGCCGTAGGTCTTGCTAAGAAAGGTGAAAATTACAATCCTGACCCTGAACAATTATTGGGTAAGTCAGCCATGTGTGAATTGTCACAACAAGGCTATGTTAAAAATGACGGTAATAATGGTACTCGGAACGAAATCAAAAAATGTTTTGCAAGTCCTAATGCTCAAACTAATGGATACGGTGCATTCTAATGGAACTTAGACCGTATCAACAACAAGCTGTAGACTCGATATGGCATGAATGGGAAACGGTTAATAAAACATTGTTGGTTCTTCCGACTGGTACAGGTAAAACAATTTGTTTTGCCAAAGTTGCTGAGGAAGCGGTCCGCAGGGGTAAGCGTGTTCTTATCCTTGCGCATCGTGAAGAACTATTGCAACAAGCCTCTGACAAAATTATGAGTGCGTCAGGGCTTACAACGGCAATGGAAAAAGCTGAACATACATGTCTTGGACAATGGGACCGCATCATAGTAGGTTCTGTTCAAACATTATGTAAAGACAAACGATTGTCAATGTTCAGTAAAACGTACTTTGATGTCATTATCATTGATGAAGCACATCATGCTGTATCTAGTAGCTATCAAGCTATATTAAATTACTTTGACCAAGCAAAAGTCTTAGGTGTAACGGCTACACCAGATCGCTCAGATATGAAAAATTTAGGGCGTGTATTTGAAAGTTTAGCATTTGAGTACACGTTACCTAAAGCTATTCAAGAGGGATTCTTGTCTAAGATTAAGGTGCAAACATTACCGCTCACATTAGATATCTCATCGGTTAAGATTTCAACTGGTGATTTTGCTGTGGGAGATATCGGTAGGGTATTAGAGCCTTACTTAGAGGAAATAGCCAATAAATTAATGGAATATAGAGATAGAAAAATCGTTGTGTTCTTACCTTTAATTGCTACCAGTCAACGATTTTGTGAAATTCTTAATGAACGAGGATTTAAAGCAGCAGAAGTAAACGGTAAAAGCCAAGACCGCACAGAAATTACACAAGCATTTGCTGAAGGTAAATATAATGTACTTTGTAATTCAATGTTGCTCACGGAAGGATGGGATTGTCCAAGCGTTGATTGTGTTATTGTATTACGTCCTACTCAGTCTCGTGCCTTGTATTGTCAAATGATAGGACGTGGCACACGGCTTTCGCCGGGTAAAGATCATCTATTAATTTTAGATTTTCTATGGCATGTAGAACGTCACGAATTATGTAGGCCTGCTCATTTAATCGCTAAGTCAGATGATGTGGCAAAACGCATGACGGAAATTCTTGAAGAAAAAGGAATGGACCTTGAAGAATGCGAAAGGGATGCAGAATCTGATGTATTGGCTCAACGTGAAGAAGCACTTGCAAAAGAACTTGCTGCTATGCGCAAGAAAAAAGCGCAACTTGTTGATCCATTACAATTCGAGTTTTCTATTCAAGCCGAAGACCTTACACATTATGTACCAGCTTTTGGTTGGCAAATGACATCTATTACGGATAGCCAAAAGAAAACTCTTGAGCAATTTGGTATCAATGGTGACAGTATTGAAGATGCTGGAAAAGCATCTATGCTAATTGATAGATTGCAAAAACGTCGTGAAGAAGGATTGTCTACCCCTAAACAAATTAGATTCCTTGAAAACAAAGGATTTAAAAATGTAGGAACATGGAGCAATAACCAAGCCTCTAAGATGATTAGTCGTATTAGTGCTAGTGGTTGGCGCATTCCTAAAGGTGTAGTACCTGCTACATACAAGCCACCTGTAGAAGAATTCGTTCCTCAATGGTAAGGAGTAAACATGGAAAGCAAAATTGATTTACGAGAACTACTCGAATATATAGACCCTGCCCAATGCTCCTATGAGGAATGGTTAAACGTAGGACTTGCTCTCCATCAAGAGGGCTATCCTATGTTTATATGGGAAGAATGGTCTGCAGATGATGGAGAACGATTCCATGAAGGTGAATGTGCTGCTAAATGGGAGTCATTTGGTCGGTATACTGGAAAACTTGTTACAGGTGCCACGATCACTCAAATGGCAAAAGAAAATGGATGGACATCAAAACGCAAGCTTGAAAGCAATGAAGCGTTAAGTTTTGACTCCATGGTATTAGCCACAACTCCGGAACAATATCAAGTTGTTGATAAGAACTGGATTGAAGAATCAGATGTTACAATTCCTAAATCCTATCCTTTAGAGCAACGTAAGCGAGATATACTTACCTATTTGACCACGTTATTTGAGCCAGAGGAGTACGTTGGATATGTCGTTAATACATTTGCTTTACCGGACGGCAAACAGTCTCCTACGATGGGAAATTATAGTCGTACGGTACAACAAATCATAGATGGTATTAATGGTACAACACAATTAGAAAATGTGTTTGGCAGCTTTAACAAAGAAATGGGCGCATGGATTCGCTTTAATCCAATTGATGGTAAAGGTGTTAAGAATGATAATGTAACCGCATTTCGGTATATGCTCTTGGAATCTGACAATATGTCACTCGGAAAGCAAAAAGCTATTCTTGAACAATTAGAGTTACCAATTGCAGCCATGGTATTTAGTGGTGGTAAATCAATTCATGCAATCGTTAAAGTAGATGCTTACTCCTATGAGGAATACAGAAAGCGTGTTGACTTTATATATTCCATTGCTCAAAAGAATGGCTTTAAACCGGATAAAAAGAATCGAAATCCTAGCCGATTATCTAGAATGCCGGGTGTTATGCGTGACGGCAAACCACAATTTCTTATGGCAACCAATATTGGTAAAGAAAACTATAAGGAATGGGAAGAATGGATCGCATCCGTTAATGATGATTTACCGGAACCAGAAGAACTTGACGCATTATGGGATAACATGCCAGACCTAGCACCGCCATTAATTGAAGGGATTCTTCGTGAAGGACATAAGATGCTCATTGCTGGACCATCTAAAGCCGGCAAATCATTTGCGCTAATTCAATTATGCATTTCCATTGCTGAAGGTAAGCCGTGGTTTGGATTTGACTGTACACAAGGTAAGGTCCTATACGTCAATTTGGAACTTGATAGGGCATCCTGTTTGCATCGGTTTAAAGATGTATATGAGGCCCTTGAACAGCAACCAACCAACATTGGGAATATATCCATATGGAATTTACGTGGTAAGTCATTACCAATGGACCAGTTGGCTCCTAAGTTAATTCGTAGGGCTCAAAAGCGTAATTACAAGGCTATCATTATTGACCCTATCTATAAGGTTATTACAGGTGATGAAAATAGCGCTGATCAAATGGCGAATTTTTGTAATCAGTTTGACAAGGTATGTACTGAACTTAAATGCGCAGTTATTTATTGTCATCACCATTCAAAAGGCAGCCAAACTGGTAAACGGTCTATGGACCGTGCATCCGGCTCCGGTGTATTCGCTCGTGATCCAGATGCATTACTTGACTTACTAGAACTTGAACTCGAGAACATGAACGAGGATAAACTCCAAGATGCTCCTATTGATACTAGCCAATGTACTGCATGGCGAATGGAAGGAACACTCCGAGAATATCCTAAGTTTAAACCAGTGGATTTATGGTTTGAATACCCTATTCACAAAGTGGATACAAACGGGTTCCTTGCAATGGCTCAATTTGATAGTCCGCAACAAAAAGGCGCTAATGTTATAAATAAACGCAAAAAAGCTGCTAAGGAAAAGAAAAAAGAGCAACTGGTAGATGCCTTTAATATTGCCGCTGCTGAAAATGGTTTTAACGGTAGAGCAGATATTAAACGGGTAGCCGAAATTATGGAAGTTAGCGAAATGACTATTCGTCGATATTTAAGAGAAACACCAATCTTAAATGTTGATAAAGGAGAGTTATTTAAACCAGAAGATTGTTAATCTATAAAATTACATTTAGGTTAACAATAATAACAACAAACGCTCTTATATATATAAGTGTATGTTGTTATTATTTTGTGTCCCAATGTAAGGTGGATTCAAGCTAAGGGGGTAAGGAAAAGGATTTCTAAAATCATCCTTTTCTTACCTCTTCCCCTTAGGTTGAACCCTACATTACAAAAGGGCTTTAAAAATTGTTTTGATTATTATCAATTAAATTCTCAATAAAGGAGGATTGGTTATTGATTATTGAATTTTTCATTCCTCTTAAAAAGGTTCCTACTGTTACGCATCAAACTAAGCAGGTAAATACACAACATGGTAAGCCTATCTTTTATGAATCCGATAAGTTAAAGCAAGCTAAACAAATATTCTTGGCTGGTTTAGCTGATCATGTTCCTAGTGAACCATTAGAGGGACCTATTCGATTGGTTACCAAGTGGTGTTTCGGTAAAGCGAATTGCAAAGCACCACATTGGAAAACCACTCGGCCAGATACAGATAATCTTATTAAATTATTTAAGGACTGTATGACCAAGTTGAATTACTGGAATGATGATGCTCAAGTCTGTAGTGAAATTACAGAAAAGTATTGGAATCCAGTAACAGGGATTTGGGTACATATTGAAACGTTGAAAGGTTGATGCTATGAAGAAAAAATTAGTTTATGTTGCTCATCCGTATGGAGGTAAGGAAAGCAATCGTAAAAAGATTGATGTGATCATGGGAAATTTGGTTTTAAATGATACTAATCATGACTATATTTCCCCTATTCATAACTTTGGGTATGTATATCTGACTGGTGACGATTACCAAAGTGGATTAGATATCTGTTTAAGCCTGCTTGGACATTGTGACATTTTAGTATTGTGTCCAGCGTGGGAGTCTAGCCGAGGTTGTAATGGCGAATTTGAATTTGCTAAGAAACATAGTATTTCCACTTTTACGTTAAGTGAATGGAAAGCGTTAAATCGAATTTAATAAAGGAATGCTAGTGAAGATATTGGATGCGTGTTGTGGTAGTAAAATGTTTTGGTTCAATCGGGAATGCAAAGATACTGTATACATGGATAACAGAACAGAAAATACAACTCTTTGTGACGGTAGAAAGTTAATTGTAAAACCTGATATTGTTGCAGATTTCCGCAAGATGCCTTTTGAAGATGAGAGCTTTCACTTAGTAGTGTTTGATCCACCACATTTATTAAAAGTAGGTGATAAATCATTCTTGGCATTGAAATATGGTCGATTAGAACAAACATGGCAAGAGGATATTAAACAAGGGTTATCTGAGTGTTGGCGAGTACTAAAACCAAATGGAACGATGATATTTAAGTGGAATGAAGAACAAATAACGTTGCCGATGGTTAAAGGGTTACTTCCTAGTGAGCCAATATTTGGCCAACGCAGAGGTAAAACAGTATGGTTAGTATTTTTTAAAGGAGACTAAAAATATGTACGAATTACAAACAAAAGCAATTGAAGCAGCTCGTAAAGTATTAATTGAAAATTTGGGTTATCAAACTGTTGAACCAGAAGATATGTTCATTGTTTGGTTTTGTAAAACCCTACAAAACTGGAAAGCCATTGTTAGTGGTCGGACTATCGAAGAATTTATCGAAGTTACACATAATGGCGATCGTAATGAAACATATATTGATGTATACTGCAAAACTAAAAATGTGTGTATTAAAGGTGAGTAATGAAGCAGAAGTATACTAAAAAACAATTAGAAGTTGAATTAGCGATGTTGCGAATTAGCTATGAAGTAGAGATAGCTAAAAAGATAATGGAACATCAACGATATGTTAGGGAAACGGAAGAAAAAATAGATAACCTAAAGTTGTATATGGGCATTGGTGGTTTAATTGTAATTGTGTGTGTAGTGTCATTAATACATGTGTTGATTAAGTAAAGGATATGGGCGGTGAAATATCCGTCCTATCATAAGAGGTGAATATGAGACTTTATAGTACGTTATTTGAAGAAGGAATAGGTAATACTATTAACCTTTTATCCTGTGCGTTAACCATTGTTAATATTAATGATGTTTTTATACCTAAAATTAAATATGATTTTAATAGTTTTTTAATCCAATATGACATTTGCGATGTGCACATTGAACACAGTATAGGTTTAATGGAAATTCAATATTCAAAGATGTCTTTAGAAGAATTTGTGTATAGCATAAAACGCCATGTTTTAGCTGAGTACTTCCGTGTATTTGAAAACAGAAATAAGTTAATGTGGGATGCAGTACATGATGAAATAAAACAAAATACAATATCTAATACATTGAAATCTTGTATAAAGTTAGCAGGTGATACCCATGAATGAAATGGTTGTTATAAACATTCTACTGGTGATTTACCTTGTGGTTATTTTTAAAATGTCCTATTACTCTTATCGTGAAGCCGCCGCATTAAAATATTTTATGGTTTCTGATGCATATAGAATGCAATTGCAGAAAATAATTAGATCACAAATACTGGATATGGTAATATGTAGCATTCTGTTTGTTTTAAATATTGTCTGTGTGGTGGTCCTATGGTAGAACTTAGTAAAAAAGAATATCGTGAACTGGCATATGAGTATTTACACGAAGCGAGTAAGGCAGCATTGAGGATTAAATCGTTAAAGCGTAATATCCAACGTATTAAAAGCGATATCACATCATTACGTGCAGTAAACTACGGGAAAGAACGAGTAGACGGCGGTGAACCATCAGGAATTGAAGATGATATTAATCGGCTACTAAATATGGAAATGAGGTATAAACGTCAAATCCATGAACTACTGACTAAACGTGATGATGCTTGTCATATGATCGATACATTAACTAATACGGTTGGCTCGATTATCCTCATGCAACAATATATCAATGGTATGTCTGCTAAGGGAGCATATTCATTTGTTGGTTACGGTGAATCGCAAGGTAAAGAATATAAGAATTTGGCACTTGTTGAGCTTGGGTATAAACTCCGACGGAAATCGGCGGTAAACGGCTAACATCGACCTTTTAAGTCCCCTATATCTATGATATATTGTAAGTGGAAGAACATGAGTTCATCTCCTAAGCATTTAGAATACCAAACGCAAAAAAGGCGCATCGTAATTGATGTGCCTTTTTTGTTATAAAAAATTATGACACAAATACACTGCATCAAGCACAAATGCTTGAATAATAAAAATGGAATATGTACGGCCAATGAAATATTTTACGATGGCCTATGTCAATCCTATATTACGCATTCAAGCGCTATCAAAAATTCATGCGGATTATGTGTAAGGAAAAATGGGAAGATGATTCGCAAGGGCGGTAATACATTAAAGTGAGGTGATGATCCATTGCGAGTAAATAGAAAAAACTGGTTGACTGACCCTGATAATTTATTACGTGCAGAAGGTTGGGCTCGTGATGGCCTTACTGATGAGCAAATAGCAAAAAATATAGGTATTTCAATTAGAACTTTATACGACTGGAAAAAGAGTTCGCCGCAGTTTTTGCAGTCCCTTAAAAGAGGGAAGGAAGTCATTGATCTTGAAGTTGAAAATGCATTACATAAACGTGCTATAGGTTACGAATATGAAGAGAAAACATACGAGAATGGAAAGCTTGTTAAAGTTGTAAAGAAACAACAGCCTCCGGATGTTACGGCTCAAATATTCTGGCTGAAAAACCGTAATCCTGAAAAGTGGAGAGATACTAAAAATATCGATGTCAAAGGTGAGCTTACGGTGTCTGCTATGGATAAATTAAAAGCTGCAAGGGAGAAAGCTAATGGAAAAACATGATGAATTAATAGAGGCATTAGGCGCTCTTACACATGATCCGTTAGCGTTTGTATATTTTGCCTATCCTTGGGGAGAGCCGGGGACGCCATTGGAAGATATGGAAGGGCCTGATGAATGGCAAATACAAATCTTAAAAGATATCGGTGAACAATTAAAGAAGGGCAAAGACCTACAAACCGCTATTCAAGAGGCGGTAGCATCTGGCCATGGTATCGGCAAATCAGCACTGATATCATGGCTTATTCATTTTGCAATATCTACTCATGAGAATACTCGTGGCGTAGTAACTGCTAATACAGAAGGTCAGCTCAGAACAAAAACATGGCCAGAGCTTAGTAAGTGGCACAATATGTTCATTGCTAAAGATTTATTTACGTATACGGCAACAGCTATATTCAGTAGTGATAAAGACTACGAAAAAACATGGCGTATTGATGCTATTCCTTGGAGTAAGAATTCCCCTGAATCATTCGCCGGTCTTCACAATCAAGGTAATCGGATATTGGTTCTATTTGATGAAGCCTCTGCTATTGATGATGTCATTTGGGAAGTAACTGAAGGGGCTCTTACAGATGCTAACACGGAAATTATTTGGTGTGCATTTGGTAACCCTACTCGTAATAGTGGGCGGTTCCGTGAATGTTTTAGAAAATATAGAAAGTTCTGGAATACATATCAGATTGATAGTAGAACCGTTAAGATATCTAACAAAGCTAAGATTGAAGAATGGTTAGAGGCTTACGGTGAGGATTCCGACTTCTTCAAAGTTCGTGTGCGTGGTGTGTTCCCTTCCGCATCAGATTTGCAATTCATCTCTACTGAAATTGCTGACAAAGCACAAAAACAATCTTATAAGCCGGAAGCATTTGAACATCTACCTGTAATCATTGGTGTGGATCCTGCATGGACTGGTTCAGACTCCTTAGAAATAGTAATGCGTCAAGGTTACTCTATGAAGTCGCTTGCATCTATTCCTAAGAATGATGATGACTGGCGCATGGCTCAGCTGATTGCTCAGTTCGAGGACGAATACAAAGCTGATGCCGTATTCATTGATATGGGGTACGGTACAGGAATATATTCTATCGGTAAGCAATTAGGGCGCAAATGGCGATTAATTGAGTTTGGCGGTAAGAGTAATGACCCTGTATACCTCAATATGAGAGCCTACATGTGGGGACAGATGAAAGAATGGCTCCGTGAGGGTGGTTCTATTCCACCAAATGACCAAGCCTTATACGATGATATCGTAGGGCCTGAAGCGATCATTGATAAGAATGGTCGCATTCAGCTTGAAAGTAAAAAAGATATGAAAGACCGAGGGTTGCCATCTCCGAATAAAGGGGACGCTCTCGCCTTGACCTTTGCTGCGCGGGTCGTTAAAAAAAGCGAAACAGGCAATAGGATTGTAGCTAATACAAGTTACAGTCCTTTTTAATTTGTTAGAAAGTGAGGAATAAAGATGTGTATGAAGAGTGCATCTGCTAACTATACACCACCTGCTCCAGCTCCAACTGTTCAAACGAATATGAGTAATCAGACTGGTGAGGAAATGGCAGAAACTAAACGCAAATTCAAACGTGGCTTTGAATCTACTATCTTAGGTCCGACTGTGGGCGGCCAGAAATCAATTTTAGGGGGATAGCATGGCGGAAATGGAATCTTTACTGGCTAGACAACCTACGGAGGGCGTTAAGCCTGTTAGGCGTGATTATGCGAAGTTGAGAAAGAAATTCTCTCAGCTATTTAATGCGCAGCAACGATATGTAAATAAGTGGAAGCAGTTGCGTGACTATCAGTTGCCGTTTATTGGTCAATTTGATGGTGAAGAAGACCAATCAGAACCTTATAACGGTAAAATCCTAAATCCTGTAGCTTGGGAAAGTTGCCAAATATTTGCCAGTGGTGTTATGAGCGGACTTACTCCACCAAGCCGTAAATGGTTTAAGCTAACCATGGAGAATATCGACGTAGCAGCTAATAGCCAAGTCGCTGAATTATTGGATGAACGAGAGGAAATCTTGTATGCGGTTCTTGCTAAATCCAATTTCTACAGCGTAGTTCACCAAGTTTACATGGAACTAACCATGGGTCAAGCTCCTATGGGGATATTTGCTGATAGTGAATCTGGTGTTCGTTTCACATCGTATCCGATAGGTACCTATGCTATTAGTACTAACAGCAAGGAAATCGTAAATATTTTTGGTCGTAAATACAAAATGACAGTTGATCAGATTGTCGAACAGTTCGGGTATGAAAATTGTCCGGATAACATAAAGAATATTTACGATAACGGAAATAGCTTGCAACAATCATTTACAGTCAATTGGTTGGTTGAGCCTAACAAAGACCGTAAGGATAAGTTAGGACGTCGCAATATGCCGTATTCGTCCATTTATTGGGTTGAAGGTAGCAACAGTGATGAAGTGTTATATCATGGTGGCTTTGAAGAATGGCCAATTCCAATTGCTCGGCATACGTCAATGGATTTAAATGGCTACGGTAAGGGTGCCGCATGGTTTGCCCAACCAGATTCACAAATGCTACAAAAGTTGGAATTCGATTATCTAACAGCCGTTGAGTTAGGTGTTAAGCCTCCTATGCAAGCACCATCTGATGTTATCAGTACGGTTAACTTGTATCCGGGTGGCATTACAGAGATTGAGGGACAACATAAAGTTGAACCGATGTTTGCAGTACAGTCTAATTTACAGGATATTCAAAATAAGATTGCAGTAACAGAGGATTCAATCAAGAGAGCCTATAGTGCGGATTTATTCTTGATGTTAGACCAAATCGACAAGGGTCAGATGACGGCTCGTGAAGTTATGGAACGCACTCAAGAAAAATTACAGCAATTAGGTCCTGTTGTTGAACGATTGCTATCTGAATTCTTAAATCCAATCATTGAACGTGTGTATTCGGTACTAGATCGTGCCGGTGTATTTCCACCTGTTGATGATGAGGAACTCTTAGACCAATTAAACGGTCAAGAAGTGAAGATTGAATATATCTCACCACTTGCCCAAGCGCAAAAGATGAGTTCATTGGTAAATATCGAACAGTATTTTGCGTTTATTATGTCTTTGGCACAAGCTAATCCTAATATCGTCAACAAGTTCAACTTTGAGGAAGCGGCCAATACATACGGTGTAAATCTCGGTGTTCCGGCTAAGATTATTCGTTCTGATGATGAATATCAAGAAATCTTAGCACAACAAGCACAAGCACAGGCTGAACAGGAGCAGCAAATGCAGTTAATGCAAGCGGCTCAACTAGCACCTCAAATGGCTAGTGCGGCCAAACAAGCAACAGATGCCGCCAATGATGGCAATCCTGCATTACAGCAGTGGCTAGGAATGGACGGTGTCTAGATGAAGAAAACTATTAAAGATTATATGCAAGAGCGAGATATGCAAGCTCTCAACCACGTACTTAGCACAGAGCTAGGTAGGTGGTTTTTTTGTCGCCTAATGGATCGCTCGGGCATCTTAAAGCAATCGTTTACTGGAAATAGTGAGACGTATTTTAACGAAGGAAGGCGTTCGATAGGGCTGTTATTCCATAAGGACCTAGTTAAATTAGGCACCGATGGCGTTAAACAGTACCATCAAGCGCAGCTCGAATATATCGGGCAACAAGAATATTTTAATAATTTAGTCGAAAAGGAGAAACAAAATGGCTGAAGAAAATATGGGTGCTAACAATAACATGACTGGCAATGAACCGGGCACGAATCCGGACCAAAATAATCCTACGCCACCTACTGAACCACCTGCTAAACCAGATGGCGAAGGTAGTAATCCATCTGTACTAGGCGGTGATAATACGCCACCTGCTGAACCAACAGTTTATGATTTCAAATCCGTGTTCCCTGAAGGTACTGAACTTGATGAAACTGTATCTGCAGACTTTAGCAAATTACTTAACCAAGTCGGTGCTACACAGGAACAGGCTGTTGAACTAGCCAAGTTTGGCAGTCAGTATGCACAGAACATCTTGACTGCTTATCAAGAGCAGCAAGAGCAAGCAGTTATTGAAAAGCAACAAGCGGATTATGAACACGCCAAAAAGGAATTAGGCGGTAAATTCGATGAAACTGTAGCGCTTGCAGGCAAAGGCATCGAAGCACTAACTAAAGCGGTACCGGAATTACGTCAATTACTTGTTGATAGTCACATTGACAACAATATCAACATGATTAAGGTATTTGCGGCCGTTGGTGAAATGGTTCAGGAAGACCCGGGTAAAGGTACAAGACAAGCTGGAACCGGTCAAAATTCTGATGAAGAAACAGCAAAACGAAAAATGTATCCATCTATGTATTAAGAAATGAGGTAAATAATTAATGGCTACAATTGGAACTCAAAATTTAACACTTTTAGATTTGCAAAAACGAATGGATCCTAATGGTAATGTCGCTCAAATTATTGAGCAATTAGACCAATCCACTGAAATCATTCAAGATATGACGATGGTCGAATGTAACCAAGGGTCTAGCTTTGTAACGACTGTACGTACTGGTTTGCCAGATGTTACATGGCGTAAATTATATGGCGGTGTTCAAGCGTCTAAATCCTCCACACGTCAAATTACCGACAATTGCGGTATGCTTGAAGCATATTCGCAAACTGATAAAGCGCTTGTTGATAAATCCAAAGATAAAGCATCCTTCCGTGCAACTGAAGATAAAGCATTCGTTGAATCCATGGGGCAGGAATTATGTCGTACAATCTTCTATGGCGATGAAAATACGCCAGAAAAATTCATTGGCTTGGCTCCTCGCTTCAATACTCTTGATATTAAGAAGGCAGCAAGTGCAGAAAACATTCTTGATGCAGGTGGCACAGGTAACTTGGCATCTATTTGGCTTGTTGGTTGGGGTCCTTTGTCCGTTCATGGCATTTATCCTGAAGGTTCTGCAGCAGGCTTGCACCAAGAAGATAAAGGTGTTGTTACTGTTACTAAAGAAGATGGATCCATGTTCGAGGCATATCGTACACACTTTAAACATGATGTTGGTTTAACTGTACGGGACTGGAGAAATGTCGTTCGTATTGCTAACATCGACGTTACGAAATTGACAAATGATGCTAAAGCCGGTGCAGATCTTATCAACTTAATGATTGAAGCGGAAGAACGTATTCCTAATCTTGGTGGTGTTCGTCCAGTTTGGTATATGAACCGTACATTGCGTACATTCTTACGTTTGCAAAAGAACACAAAACATGGTTCCACTATCACTGAAGATATGGAAATGGGTAAACTTGTTACTCGTGCAAACGGTGTGCCAGTTCGTAAAATTGATGCATTGCTAAGCACTGAATCTCGTGTTATTGCGTAAAGAAAGGGACATAATTCAATGATTATTGATACTCAAAATACATTCTTTTGGAAAAAAGAAATCACTGCAAATACAAATTCTGATGTAGTGATGAATGGGAACGGTGGCGATGCTGCCGTTGCCTTGTGGTTGTATATTCGTTTAGATAAAGATGTTACGGGTACGCCTTTATTTAATGTTTACACTTCTGACAAAGAAAATATGGCTGATGCTGTATTGCTAACCGGAATTACATTGCCACAGAACTCTAAAGCTGGCACAGAATACAAAGGTCGACTTCCTGCAGGTGCTAAAAAGTTTATTCGCATCAATGCGAATAATATGACTGCCGCTACGATTACATCATTCTTAACAGATGGTGTGAATTTGAAATAAGAGGTGAGACTATGATTTTTACAGCTAACGTAACGATGTACCATGGTAATCGTGGATTAATTCAAGAAGGTGAAACTATTAATTTCTCTGAAGAAGAAATTAAAGAATTTGAGCCTGATTATTTCAAACAGCTTTTCTCTGGTAACGAAGATGAAGTGGCAAAAATCTTTAACCCAAAATCTAATGCTAAAGACAAAGAACCGTCTACTGAAACTCAGCCTCCTGAAACAGAGCCGGGTGACAAAAATCCACCAGATGAAAATACTGAAGGTGACAATGCCGGCAATGAAAATCCACCAGATGAAAATACTGGCAATGAAAAGCCTAAGAAAACAAACAAAAAGAAAACCGATACTACGGAAGAATAAGTGACAATATGAGGGGTGCTTATGCATCCCTCTATTACCATATAGGGGGAAATATGACACCTACTGATATTTGTAATCAAGCACTTGCATTAATTAACGCAGGATTGCTTTATTCACTTGAAGAAGAAACTGAGCAAGGTCGCCAATGCCGTATGCAATATGACCCAACTAGACAGTTGGTATTGCGACAATTTGAATGGAATTTTGCTCGCAAAAATGAAAGATTAGTTTTGTCTGCTCATAAAATTAATGGGTGGAATTATGTATATACGTACCCTGAAAAGTGTATCCGCATTTTAGGTGTTATTCCACAAGGCGATCGCTTCCATGCTGAATCGCAACCGGAATACAATATATTTAATATTGGAAATAACAAAAAATGCATAGTGAGCGATGTGCCACTAGCATTCATTGATTATATATATGACGTGACAGATTTAGACGTTTGGGATTCTATATCCCTTTATATGCTGCAGTGTAAACTGGCTAGCGCATTAGCTATGCCACTGACTGGTGATAGAGGATTGTTTGACCAAGCATACAAGTTGTATCAAGCTGCAGTTCAAGAAGCTAAAGGAATGAATGCTAAAGAACGTAAGCAAGATACAGTATATATATCTAGCTACGTGAAAGCGAGGGATTGGTAATGAGTAATCCGATATACATATCACAGCTAGCGTTTACAACTGGTGAAGTATCGCCAGATGTTTCAAGTCGCTTTGATTTAGAGCAATACAAAAGTGCCTTATTGGAAGCGGAGAATGTGGTTATTCGTCCATATGGAGCCGTTGCAAAACGTCAAGGCAGCCAATACGTGGGGCAAGTTAAATATAGTGATAAGCCAACACGATTATTTGAATTTACGACAAACACCAATAATTCTTTCATGCTCGAATTTGGTGACAAATATATTCGTGTATGGAATTACGGAATTTATACCGGTATTGAAGTTACGACTCCTTTCACTAGCGATATATTGTTTGATTTAAATTGTAACCAATCTGGTGATGTTATGTTCATCTGTAGTGGCAAGTACCCTATTCAAACGCTATCACGATATAGTGATACTGACTGGAGAATGAGTACATATAAGCTAACTGAACAACCTTATGATGAAATCAACACGGACAATGGGCATACATTGACAGTTAATGGCGATACGATCACATCCACAAAAGACCTCTTCACACAAGATATGGTAGGTAGTGTTATTCAGATTGCATATTACGTTGAGGCGGTACATACTAAGTCAGCTGGCGAAGTGGTAGAGAAAAAAGTAAAACGCTATATGCAAGCACAGACTATCGAAAAAACCTACAACAACATCAATTACAATGTTGGAGCATTTAGTACTGATACCGAGTTATCATGGAAATTCACAACGCACGGCACATGGGAGGGTACAGTCAAGTTACAGATTTCTAACAATGACGGTCAGACTTGGAAAGATTACAGAACGTATACATCTAAGAATGACTACAATGTTACTGATACAGGAAAGATAGAGGCTGGAGCAAGGCTTAAATATGTATCGGATATTAAGAGTGGTTCTGTGAATTGCGACTTATCTATTATGCCGTTCACTCAATATGGTATCGTTGAGATTAAAAGCGTAACTGATGCTAAGAATGCAAAGGTTAATGTTCTGAATGGTATTAAAGAGGGTGAGCCTAGCTACCAATGGAAATTAGGCAGTTGGAATAGAGGCAGAGGTTATCCTAAACTTTGTACATTCTATCAAGACCGATTTGTAGTTGCTGCTACTGATAGCAAGCCTAACTTCATATGGTTTAGCCGTACTGGTGATTATCCAAATTTTGGTGTCGAAAAGGTGGAAGGCACTATCACAGATGATAGTGCAATCACCTTGCCGGTTATTAATCGCAAGATGTGTGAGATTCGTCATCTCGTACCAGCTAACGATCTAATCATTCTTACAAGCGGTAATGAGTGGATTGTAAGAGGTGATAAAACCATTACGCCTACCAACTGCAATTTAAAAACACAAACCCAACGAGGGGCCTTATCGTGTGAACCTCAATTCATAGGTAATCGGTGCGTGTTTGTTCAAGAGCGTGGCGGTACTGTTCGTGATATGGGTTACTCTTATGAGAGCGACAACTACACAGGGCAAGACCTTACATTGTTTGTTAAAACATTGGTTAAAGGTCATCTGGCAGTAACAAGTGCTTATGCACAAGACCCTGACAGTATTATTTATTACGTTCGAGATGATGGGCAACTCAACTGTTTAACTTATATCCCAGAACAAAA
>CAUQIT010000021.1:0-21403 GCA_963518505.1 uncultured Veillonella sp.
ACTTCTTAAATAAATCTTTAGGAGGTTGTGTCACAAATGTTTGACTACTATAGATAAAATGCAAGTAAAATAAAGAATGAGACTTTCACAGAGATAGTAAAATATTGTATAATGGAATGTATTATATAGAATATGATGATGAGTATGGGACGTCATTATATAAATGGTAGGAGGATGTCAGATGGCAGAACAAACAAATTATGATGCCGGTAATATACAGGTCCTCGAAGGTTTAGAAGCCGTTCGTATGCGACCTGGTATGTATATTGGTAGCACATCTGCCCGTGGATTGCATCACTTGGTATATGAAGTTGTAGATAATAGCGTGGATGAGGCGCTAGCTGGTTATGCAACGCATATTGAAGTGACTATCTGTGAAGATAACAGTATAGAAGTTATCGATGATGGTCGTGGGATTCCAACGGGGATGCATGAAACAGGTATGCCTGCGGTAGAACTTGTATTATCAAAACTTCACGCAGGTGGTAAATTTGGCGGTGGTGGATACAAAGTGTCTGGTGGTCTTCATGGAGTAGGTATTTCCGTAGTGAATGCTTTGAGTGAATGGACTATCGTCGATGTATATCAACATGGAAAAATTCAAGAAATTTCTTTTGAACGTGGTAATAAAACATCTGATTTGAAAGAAATTGGTACGACGGATCGAACAGGTACGACAGTACGATTTAAACCAGATTCGCAAATTTTTGAAACTACCATTTTTGAATTTGATGTATTAAAAAATCGTTTACAAGAGTTAGCATTCTTGAATAAAGGATTGCGCATTACCTTGTCCGACAAACGTGGAGAAGGTCGTAGTGAAAGTTTCTATTACGAAGGTGGCTTAGTACAATTCATTGAATATTTAAATGAAGCGAAAGAAGCCATCACACCGAGTGTTATCTCTATTGATAATACTCGTGACGATGTAGTGGTAGATGTGGCATTACAATATAATGATAGCTATAGCGAAACAATTTTGTCCTTTGTTAATAATATCAATACCATTGATGGTGGTACGCACTTGAGCGGTTTCCGTACAGCTTTAACACGTACGTTGAACGACTATGGTCGCAAGGCTGGCATTTTGAAAGAAAATGAAAGCAACTTGACTGGGGAAGACGTGCGCGAAGGCTTAACAGCTGTGGTGAGCGTAAAAGTATTGGAACCACAATTTGAAGGCCAAACAAAAGGCAAACTAGGCAATAGCGAAGTCAAAGGGATTACAGATACCATCGTGTCTGATGGATTGCGTGTCTTCTTGGAAGAGCATCCAGCAGAAGCGAAGAAAATTATTGAAAAAGCAACCAATGCGAGTCGTGCTCGTGAAGCAGCCCGCAAAGCACGTGAATTGACACGCCGTAAAAATGCCTTAGAAGTAAGCTCCTTACCTGGTAAATTGGCAGATTGCTCTGAAAAAGATACGACTATGACAGAAATTTACCTCGTCGAAGGTGATTCTGCGGGTGGTACTGCAAAACAAGGTCGTGATCGCCGTTACCAAGCGATTTTGCCATTGCGTGGTAAAATTTTAAATGTAGAAAAAGCTCGTCTCGATAAAATCTTAGCCAATGCAGAAATTCGTTCTATGATTACTGCTTTTGGTACAGGTATCGGACAAGACTTTGATATTACGAAGAGCCGTTATAATAAAATCATTATCATGACCGATGCGGACGTGGACGGCGCGCACATTCGTACTTTATTATTGACATTTTTCTATCGCTATATGCGACCATTGATTGAAGAAGGTCATGTATTTATTGCACAACCACCGTTGTATCAAATTAAAAAAGGTCAAAAACAGTGGTATGCTTACAGTGACCAAGAACTTTCAGATAGATTGGATGAAATTGGTCGTGAAGGCATTACGATCCAACGATATAAAGGTCTTGGTGAAATGAATGCAGAACAATTATGGGATACAACTATGAACCCTGAACATAGAACCATCCTACAAGTCAGCATGGAAGATAGTATTGCAGCAGATAAGATATTTAGCGTATTGATGGGAGATAAGGTAGAGCCTCGTCGAAAGTTTATCGAAGATAATGCTGAATATGTACGAAATCTTGACTTATAAGGAGAAGTCCCATGAAAAATAATAAATTAAAAAGAAGTTTAAAATCCCGCCACATGAATATGATTGCTTTGGGCGGTGCCATCGGTACAGGTTTATTCGTAGCCGGTGGTGAAGTAGTGAGTACAGCAGGTCCTGGTGGCGCGTTAATTGCGTATAGTTTCATCGGTATCATGGTATATTTCTTGATGACTAGTTTGGGAGAAATGACTACGTATTTGCCAGTATCTGGTTCTTTTGGTACTCATGCCTCTCGGTATGTAGATAAAGCCCTAGGCTTTGCCTTGGGTTGGAACTTTTGGTTTAACTGGGCTATTACATTAGCAGCGGAACTCGTAGCTAGTGCGTTCATTATGAAATACTGGTTCCCTGATGTGCCAGCTATTGTTTGGTCTGCTTTGTTCTTACTGATTCTATTCGTATTGAATTATTTGTCAGCTCGTTCCTTTGGTGAAAGTGAATATGTATTCTCTAGCATTAAGGTAATTACAGTTATTGTATTCTTATTATTAGGTTCATTATTAATCCTTGGCGTAGGTAATCCATCTCCAGGATTCCATAACTGGACTTTAGGAGATGCACCATTTGTAGGGGGATTCTCTTCTATCTTAGCCATCTTTATGATTGCTGGTTTCTCTTTCCAAGGAGTAGAATTAATCGGTACTGCCGCTGGTGAATCGGAAGACCCGGAGAAAAATATTCCAAAAGCGATTAACTCTATTTTCTGGCGTATTTTACTATTCTATATTGGTTCTTTCATAGTTATCGGTTTCTTAATTCCTTACAATGATCCTAACTTATTGAACAGTTCCGTAGAAAATGTATCTATCAGTCCATTTACATTGGTATTTGACCGTTTTGGATTTGACTGGGCGGCGCATTTCATTAATGCTATCTTGTTGATTGCTGTATTGTCAGCTGGTAACTCTGGTTTATTCTCCTCCACACGTATGCTGTATGCATTGTCTAAATCAGGAGATGCACCAAAACTATTTGGCTCCATTAATCAACGTGGTGTGCCAATTCCGGCATTGTTAGCAACAGCAGCCTTTGGTTTGTTTGCTTTCTTAACATCCTTAATTGGGGAAGGTCAAGCTTACACTTGGTTGATTAATATCAGTGGTATGAGTGGATTCATTACATGGGTGGGGATTGCTTTGGCACACTATCGTTTCCGTCGTGCTTATGTGGCACAAGGTCATGATGTATCTAAATTGCCTTACAAAGCTTCCTTGTTCCCATTTGGTCCATTGTTTGCCTTGGCATTGTGCTTGATTATCATTGCTGGTCAAAACTATACAGCCTTCATGGGTGAAAGTATTGACTGGTACGGAGTATCCGTTGCTTATATTGGTCTTCCAGTATTCTTCGCCGTATACTTATGGTATAAAGCAAAACATAAAACAAAAGTAGTACCTCTAAAAGAAGTGGATTTATCTCGCGATTTTGAGGATTAATAGAAACAGCCTACGGGAGAAAATTCCCGTAGGCTGTTTTGTTCTTGCTAATGGATTCTATAGTATCTTATAATGTATGAATATATAATAACACTAGTAATCTAATGAGAGAAAGGATGGTATATATGGAACTTAAACCAACAAAAAATACAATAATATCTGCCTTTCGATATGGTTTTCTTAAAATAACACCGTTATTATTGGGATTTTTATTTTTAGGACTATCCTATGGCATTTATATGCATTCTATGGGATTTTCTTGGGGCTATACATTGGCATTGAGTGCTCTCATTTATGCAGGGTCTATGGAATTTGTAACTGTAGCTATGTTACTATCTCCCTTTGATCCAGTAAGTGCTTTCTTGATTACACTCATGGTTAATGGTCGTCATATATTTTATGGATTATCCATGCTAACAGTGTATCGGAATACAGGGTGGTTAAAAACGTATTTGATATTTGGAATGACAGATGAAAGTTTTTCTATCAATTATATATCACAAATTCCTACTGAAATTTCCAAGAAATGGTGTTATTTTTTTGTAACTCTATTGAATCAGTTATATTGGGTTGTGGGTTCTGTCATAGGTAATCTTTTTGCATCTGTATTATCTTTTAATGCGAAAGGATTAGAATTTGTACTAACTGCACTCTTTATTGTATTGGCTTTGGAGCAATATAAAATGCAACGAAATTTGATTAGCTCTGGCATAGGATTAGTGATTCCTGGCGTTGCCTTGATTGTATTTGGCAGTGAACACTTTATGATTCCTGCTATGATTGGTATTGTGGTGATGCTAAGTCTATTACGTAATACAATGGAGGGAGAGCAATGACTTTCACGGAACAAATTATAACCATTGCCATTGTTGTACTAGGCACCATGGCAACACGATTTTTACCATTTATCATATTTAACTCGAAAACGAAAACACCTGCTTATGTGCAGTATTTAGGTAAAGTATTGCCATCGGCGACGATGAGTTTGCTGGTTGTATTTTCTTTACGACATGTGGACTTATCTGGTGTGTATCATGGAATGCCGGACATGATCGCCGTAGCTGTGACGGTATTACTCCATTTGTGGAAGGGCAATATGTTTCTATCCATTGGGGGCGGAACGATATTGTACATGGTTTTAGTGCAACAGGTATTTATTTAATAGTATCCATGTGTTATTAGAGATATCATGAGGTGGAATCGTGACAATACTTTGGCAGTATGACTATATGAGTAAGGTATCATCACTATAGTAAGCAAATAGAAAGGGTCTGTGAAAGCCTTTTTAGCTAGCTCTGTTGTTTTACTTGTATAGAAGGAATTATTCTAAATATGATATAATACGAGTAATGAAATTTGAATTAGATTCAGTTTGAATATAAAGGAGATATCATGATTATTACAACAACAATTCAAATTGAAGGACAACCAATTAAAGAATATAAAGGAATCGTATTTGGAGAAGTTGTAGAAGGTCGTAACTTTGTGAAAGACTTTTTCTCTTCTATTCGAGATGTTGTAGGGGGTCGTAGCAATAGTTATGAATCATCTTTAGCTAGCGCTCGTGAAGCGTCTTTAAAAGAAATGGAAAAACGTGCAAAAGCTATGGGAGCCAATGCCATTGTAGGCGTATCTGTAAGTTATGAAACATTGGGCGAAACGAATGGTATGCTCATGGTAACATGCACAGGAACAGCGGTTGTTATTTAGTATATTAATTAGGAATCGATAAGGAGAGATAGAATCAGTGGGCAGTGACATAGGTATAGGTATAGAAATTTTAATTGTAGTCATACTCATCATTTTGAATGGTCTATTTTCCATGACGGAATTAGCTATTATCAATGCTCGTAAAGGGTTATTAGAAGAAAAGGCGGAAGTAGGGAATCGTGGAGCTCGCATGGCGATTAAGTTAGCGGAAGATCCGAATGAAATGTTTTCCACCATACAAATTGGTATTACTTTGATTAGTATCGTCACTGGTTTGTATTCTGGAGCTACCTTTTCTGATCCTATGGCGACATATATTAAAGAACACATACTATGGCTAGCTGATTATGCGGATACGATAAGCCCTATTTTCATCGTATCCTTAACAACCTATTTATCCTTGGTCATAGGGGAATTAGTGCCAAAACGGTTGGCTTATAATTCGCCAGAATCTATCGCCATTATGATGGCCATCCCTATGAAATACTTCGCCACTATCACAAAACCATTTGTGGCACTTCTCAGTATGTCTACGACGATGCTACTGAAAGTATTAGGAGTCAAACACAAGGAAGAAGCACCGGTGACGGAATCGGAAATCAATAAAATGCTTGTACAAGGTGTGGAACTAGGCGCTTATGAAGAGGAAGAGCCAGTGTTAGTAGAAAATATTTTCCGCTTAGCTGATCTCGATGCTAGCGATATTATGACACCTCGTACGCAGTTGACGTGGATTGATATTAACGCTAGTGATGAGGATATCCTAGAAACCATTATGGAATGCAACGAACATCGTATTCCAGTAGGTGACGATTCCTTAGATGAGTTGAAAGGCTTAGTCTCTTCTGTAGATGTGTTGGCACAACAGATGAAAGAAAGTCATCGTCCGATGAAAGATATTCTAGCTTATTGCATGCGTAAACCAGTGCTCGTACCAGAATCCTTGTCCTTAATGAAAGTATTATCTACTTTCAGAGAAGAAGGTACTCATGAAGCCATTGTGCTAGACGAATATGGTGGTATGAGTGGGATGATTACATTCCACGATATTATGGAAGAAATCGTGGGATTGATGCCATCTGGGGAAGAGGAAAAGAAAGAAGAAGAAAATCGCATCGTCCAACGAGAAGATGGTACGTATCTTGTGGATGGTCTTATCAGCATTGAAGAACTGAAAGAATACTTTGAAGTGGATGAATTATTACCAGGTGAAGAAGAGGATCTGTATAAAACATTAGGGGGATTCGTGACCTACTTAATCGGTCGTATTCCTAAAGAAGCTAATCGCTGTCACTATGGGCCATTACAATTTGAAGTCATGGATATGGATAACACGCGGGTGGATAAAGTGATGGTAATACGGAAAGTAGCGGTGGAGAGTAGTCCAGACTAGAATTAGGTATTTTAGATGAATCTATAAATAGATTACAAATCCTAATATGTAATGATTTTTAGAGATTTATTCTATGGAATAGAATGATTATTGGATAAAAAATATAAATAAAACAGAGGAAAGTTGATGATAAAGTACAACTTTCCTCTGTTTTATTCTATTCATAATGTGTCCATAAACTAATTATTTTAACAACTTTTTCTTCCTCAAAGATCTCATACACAAGTCGATGTTGAATATTAATGCGACGTGAATATAAGCCCTCTAAATCGCCTACCAATTTTTCATACCTTGGCGGTGTTTGGTAAGGATTTACTTTAATAATCTCTAGTAATGCTTTTGCTTTTGTATCAAGTTTTGCAGATTTTAACTTAGGTATATCTTTCACAGCAGATTTTGTATAAGTTAACGTATACATTACCAAAAAACCTCTTCTTCTGAAATACATTCGGATAATGGAGTGTTTTTTCCTTCTAGTAAAGTTTCTTTCATACTAGGTTTGGATGTTAAATATAAAGTTTCTAACAAGGATAAATAATCATCTTCGCTTAATAGGACGGCATTACCATCTTTAGTGCTGATGCTGAGTGGTTCATTGTATTTAATAGTCTGTGTTAAATACTCAAAAATATTTTTTCTAAAATTTGTAATATTAATAATTGCCATGTGTATCACCTCTTTATGTACATTATAATGTACGTAAAGATAAAAAGCAATGGTATAGATATTGAAAGTATCGTAATCATTTGGAGTAAACTGCAATAGAATTAGAAGTATCTATATTGCCACTACTTGGAAAGATACGATATAATAGGAACAGAATACATCAAGGTATGAGTATAATATACATAATAACTTATGTTAGTCATGAAAGAGGGTACACCATGGAATGGGTATATTTAGCAATTCATTATGGAGATAATGAGCGCGGTCATATTGCGTATAACAAAGAAACAAAAGAATGCCAAGTGGTATTAGACGATGCAATTTGGAAAGAGAAAGTAGAATCCTATTTGCAAACAGAACAAACAGTGATGCATGCTACAGGATTGAATACATATGATGAGTTGACAGTGCAACCGTTGGAGTCCTATGAGTATTTAAAATTAGCATTAACTCGTATGTGGAACAAAAATGGCGTACAAGTTGACTGGGGCATTCCAGTAGAAGTAGATGGTCAATTACACTTTGCTGAATAAGTGAGATCATATGTTGGATATTTAGCAATTGTAAGTGACGATGCGGTGAGCATTACCGATGAAAGTGTGATTGTAAGAGAATATCTAATACAGAAAAGTATACAACAGCCTATAGAACAGTAAGATTGGTTCTATAGGCTTATTGTGTATATGGTGGATGTATAGGAAATGCACTGAGATCTAAAAAATCTGGTACATGTGTGTATGGATCGAACATTTCGAAAGAAATATAAACACTTTTATCGTACATATAGAGCAGTTATCCACCTAATTGTGGATAACTCAGTGTATAACTATGGGTATAGGTTGTGAGTAGCTTGTTAATACATTGTGTATTTAGTGTTAATAAATCCATAGTTATACACATCTTATACACAAAAAGTGAATAACCCTTGTACTATAAGGCTTTATTGAATCTTAATGGGTCAGAAAAAATGTTCTGTATTGTGGATATGCACATACGATACAGAATGAATCTTATTTCAGATTTTATATTGCTAGGGAGAGTACAGTTAGACTATAATAGATGTATACTTGCGTTCATAGCTCAGTAGGATAGAGCGACAGTTTCCTAAACTGCAGGTCGGGGGTTCAATTCCCTCTGGGCGCACCAGATATAAAAAGGAAGTTACAGATAAGAGTAGCTTCCTTTTTTTGTATAAGTTATTTTGTTCATCAATATAACTCCTTGCAGAACTAAATACTTCAGTTTTAGTAAGTTGCTTAGAGGAACTGACAACTAATCAATCATAGTATGTGATATTACATTCATAAAATTATATTATGTGTGATATAATCAAAGTATTATATAATTTGTATACTAAGGAGGATGTATAAAATGATGAGAAAAAACATAGTACTAGCGACATTGGTTGCTATACTGTGTACGTCAACAGTATTAGCAGAGGAAGTAAACTTAGGTAAGAATGGAGATACAAGTACAGCCTATACAGCTGGTGGTGTATCAATTGGTAAGGGCAAAATTGGATCGGCGGATAAGCGAATTTCTGCCCCTGTAGGAATTGGATATAATCACAATATTAATGCCAATTTTGGCATTGCATTAGGATATGGTGCAACAGTTGAAGAAAATGCAGAAGAAGGAATTGTTATCGGTACTAGTTCCTATGTTGGTAAATTAACAGATGATGAAGCCTTAGGAGAGGTACCACAAGATACACCTACAAAATTAGGAAATCAATCTGAAAAGATAGTCAATGCTGACGATTATAAACCTTTAGATGAATCAAAAGATGAAAAAGATACACCATTGATTCCAGAGGAATATAAAGATAAAGTAGCATACCGAGCTATATCTATAGGAAATAAAAATCGAATTTATGGATTTCATGCGGTAGGGATTGGTAATGCCGTTCGTGCAAATGGAACAGATTCTATTGCTATTGGTAAAGCGAGCCGAGCTTGGCTAGATGAATCCATTGCCATGGGTTCCCAAGCGGTGACAGCTAAGAAGAGAAGTATTGCTATAGGTAGTTTTGCTACTACGTTGGCAGAAGATTCTATTGCCATTGGTGATCGTTCAGAAATAGGTTCTAAAGCAGATAGTAGTATAACTCTTGGAAAATTAACACTCGTGAATACTAAGAATAGTGTAGCCCTTGGTATATATTCTTCAACAGAAGGGCGCGGAGCTGCGATAGATGGTACATCAGCTTTTTCCGGAGATTCTGTGAAAGCAGCCCAAGGTGTTGTCTCAGTGGGTACAGAGGGATATACTATGCAACTGGGTAGTAATAGCTCTTTAGATATTCCAGATGTGAAACGAAGAATTGTCAATGTAGCTGGTGGTATTAAAGATACAGATGCGGTCAATGTAAAACAGTTGAAAGCTATTACAAATGCATTAGGATATACACCTGAAGAAATCGAGAAAATGAATGCTGGTACGGGATCAAAACCAGAAAGCATTGTCAGTCAAGTTCATACTGTGAAAGCCATGGCAGAAGAGGCCAATGATACAGCAAAAATCGCAGGGGCCTCTGCGATTGCCTTGGGTGCTTTAAAAGCCTTACCATATGATGGTACAAATCGGACACAAGTGATGGCTGGTGTAGGTCAATTTAAAGGTACAAAAGGCGTGGCATTAGGACTAGGTCATTACACAAATAAAGATAGATTCTATAATTTTGGACTTAGCCTTGCGGGACATACCCTATCTTGGAATGCAGGTGCTTCTTTCAGAATAGGTAAAGATGAAAAGAAAACTATGATTTCCAACGATTATGAGGTGCGCATCCAACAGTTAGAAGAAAAAAATACTGAATTAGAACAAAAATTGAATCAAGTATTAGCTATGCTACATGAATAATATGTAAACAGAGGATCATTGCTACCATAAGGAGTGATGACCTCTGTTTTTATGTAGATATCATAGGTTAGTATATAAAAATGAATGACTCTTATTGAAATATATACGATAGGTATTAGTATATAAATAATAGAATGTACTGACTTCATCTGAGTATAGATTTAATAATATATAAATAAAATATACTGATGTATGTTGAGTGATAAACAATAGGTACAGGTATAGATATATCAAGATTATAACTAGTAACTATAATAACTATGTAAAAACGAGTATTAGCCAATAGATAAAGCTTATGATATCCTTAATACTCGAGAGATGAGAGGGAACTTTCAATAGAAAAATATATATCGAGTAGTTATGAAAGGATAGCATTATGAAATTAAAATCACTTTTCACGCCCTTATTAGTAGGTGTATTAGCGTTAGGCATTGCGGGCTGTGGTACATCTACAATGACGCAGGATACGCCGAAGGAAATTAAAATTGGTGCTACGGCAGGTCCTCATGCACAAGTGGCTGAGGCGGTAGCGAAGGAAGCACAAAAACAAGGTATCCAATTGAAAGTAGTAGAATTTTCTGACTATATCACACCAGATAAAGCCTTGGCAGATGGAGACATCCAATTGAATGCGTACCAACATGTGCCGTTCTTGGAAAACTTTAACAAACAAAATAATTCTAAACTAGTGCCAATCGGTAAAACTATTTTAATGCCAATGGGTATCTACAGTAATTCTGTGAAATCTCCTATCGATGTGAAAGACGGTGACACAGTAGCAATTCCAAATGATCCAACGAATGGTGGACGTGCCTTAGCCTTATTGCAACGAGCAGGCCTTATCAAATTGAAAGAAGGCGTTGGCTTCAAAGCCACAGTAGCAGACATTGTGGAAAATCCTAAGAATCTAAAAATCCAAGAACTGGAGGCTGCACAATTACCTCGTAGCTTAGATGATGTGACATTGGCGACGATTCCGATGAACTACGTGCAAAGCGCAGGTATCAACGTAGGTGAAAAAGGATTGTACTTAGAACCAAAAGATGAGCCATTAGCAGTGATGATCTTGGCTACACGTGAACAAGATAAAGACAATGCAACATACAAAAAAATTGCAGAGATTTATCAGTCCGAAGCGATTAAACAATTCATTGCAGAAACGTTCAAAGGAACCATTACATCTGCAAACTAATTACTATGAATATAGAGGTCTACCCATGAGGTGGACCTCTTTTTTGCATCGTTGCAACGGTAATGAAATGATAGGGGTATCATTACATATGCTTATACATGCGATAGTATAGCGATTTATTAGTAGTTGTATCATATGTATATAGTCTATCGTTGCAAAGTGTGTGAAACGATATAGGTATCGTTACATAATATATAAAAATACATAGTTACACACAGTGCGCACATATGGTATACTATAGGATATATCTTTTAGTGCTTTCACTAAGAAAAGGAGTACTTATAGTCATAGATATAGTAAGGGTGTAGCCATTGTTACAGTGGAAATGGCTAGTCTATGGTATACTATACGTATTATATCGAAATAAGTAAGAACCTATAAATAGAGTATGTAAAGGAGAAGTGTGTCACCAGAGTGGTGCAAGGAGGTCTTTATGGAGTTAAGACATGAACTAGAATTTGATAAAGATTATACGATGGAAGAGGCCTTTGCAGAGGCAAAGCGTTGTTTGAACTGTGCGAAGCCATTGTGCCGTACAGGTTGCCCTATTGAAAATGAAATTCCTCGTTTTATACAAGCCATTGCACATGGTAATTTTGGTTTAGCCAACGATATCATTGCGGAGCGCAGCAGCTTGCCAGCGGTGTGTGGTCGTGTGTGTGCTCGTGAAAAACAATGTGAAGGAGCATGTATTTTAAATCGTGCGAACAAACCTATTAATATCGGTAAATTAGAGCGCTTTGCAGCCGATTTTGAAAGTGACAATAGCCTTCGTAAAGTGAAACCAAACCGTAAAGACCAAGGTAAAATTGCTGTGATTGGGTCTGGTCCTGCTGGTTTAACAGTGGCTGGAGATATGGCAAAATTAGGCTATGCGGTAACGGTGTTTGAGCGCCAAGATGAGCCGGGTGGTATCCTATTATTCGGTATTCCTGAGTTCCGATTAGGTAAAAAAATTGTGCGCCGTGAAGTGCAAAGCTTGGAACGATTAGGTGTTACTTTTGAGTGTAATGTAACAATCGGTCCAGATCGCAACTTAGATTCTTTATTTGAAGAAGGCTTTGATGCTATCTTTATTGCTACAGGTACACATGTACCAGCAGAAATTTCTTTACCTGGTGATGATAAAGCGGGCATGTTACAAGCCATGGCTTTGTTGACATCGGTGCAGTTGGTGCAAAATGGCAGAGCGGAAGAGTCTTTAATTCCTGTGTACAAAGGTGATAAAGTTGTCATCATCGGTGCTGGTAACGTGGCAATGGATGCGTCTCGTACTTGTATCCGTCTCGGTGCTGAAAGTGTCACTGTGACGTACCGTCGTGGACAAGAGCAAATGCCAGCGAATCCAACTGAGTTTGAAGAAGCAAAAGAAGAAGGCGTTCATTTTGAATTCTTAGCCGCTCCAAAAGAAGTGACAGGTTCAGATATCGTGGAAGGGTTGACATTTACACGACAAGAACTACAAGAAGATGGATCCGTAAAAAGCACTGGGGAAGACTTTACTTTACCAGCGGATAAAATCATTGTGGCCATCGGTCATAAACCAAACACACGCTTAGTAGGTCCTGGTAATGGCATCGAAGTAAATGAGTCTGGCTATGTGGTAACACGTGATATGCCATATGGTATGACGAGCCGTCAAGGCGTATTCGCAGGCGGTGACGTAGTGCATAAACCAGCTACCGTAGTATTGGCTATGCGTGAATCTAAAAAAGTAGTAGAAGGTATTGTAAACTACTGCGAGGCAAAACGCTTTTTAGGGGAGTAAGGTTTTATTCTTTACTTACCTATGCTATAATTTAGACAAGCGAAAAAAGTGTGAAAATAGTTAGCATTAGGTTCACAAAAAAACACCCAGGTGGCGAGACCTGGGTGTTTCTTATATACTAGAAAATATACTAGGAAAGTGATATAATGGAGATGGAATGAAATTGAGGACTTTCCAATTGCAAGCAAAAAAACCCCACGGTTGGCGGACCGTGGGGTTTTGCTTTTTATAGAGAGCTATCTCTTGTTGGGCTAGTTACTTCGTTTATTTCTGTTTAGCCACTTGCAAATATAGTTGCTGACTATACCTGCCACAACAGAAATAAGAAAATTGAGAAATAGATCCAATTGCAAACACCCCCTCTCTGTTACCAGTATAGGGGAAGTAACACTTATAGTATAACAAATTGTGGAAAATAACACATCTGAAAGAGTAAAAAAATATAGATATGTACTTGCACACAGTGGACAAAGGTGTTACAATAGTAGACAGTTATTAATTTTTTAAAGTATTACACTTATAGTTAAGATTCGTACGCATATCGTACAGAAAGGAGATTATCATGGCATTGTTAGCAATTCTCGTGCTCGTCCTGTTCTTAGTCGTGAACGTCATTAGAACTAACAATTCCATAGAGGTCGCCTTTTCTTCGGTAGAGCTACCATCTTAGGTTTCTTTGTGTACAGCATAAGGAATCTAGGTTGTTGTAGTCTATTTGATTAACGTGCATACATATATACTAAAAGGCGATTCCCTAGGGATCGCCCTTTTTTATGGCTAAAAACTATACCACAATATTAGATGCGGATTTGGAATCTATTAGATAGATACAAAATTATAGAAGTATCAAATAGAAATCATATACTAGTATTTCAGTGTATGGATATAGTACTTAGACAACAATATGTAACTATAACAAGTGTTATAACCAGTATAGTATCAAGAGTAGAAAGGATCATCATATGGTACGCAGTGATAGAGTAGCAAAAGGGGCTACACGAGCTCCTCATCGTTCATTATTAAAAGCATTAGGATTCATCAATGAGGAAATTGGAAAACCAATCATTGGTATTGCCAATTCTTTCAACGAAATCATTCCAGGTCATGTGCATTTAAAAAATTTAGTACAATCTGTGAAAGATGGCATCCGCGAAGCGGGCGGTATTCCTATGGAATTTAATACCATCGGGATTTGTGACGGATTGGCGATGAACCACATCGGTATGAAATATTCCTTGGTCACACGCAATATCATTGCCGATTCTATCGAGGCGTCTGCTATGGCCACACCATTCGATGCGATGGTGTTCATTCCTAACTGCGATAAAGTCGTACCAGGTATGTTGATTGCCGCTGCTCGTTTGAACTTACCATCTGTGTTCGTCTCTGGTGGCGCTATGTTAGCAGGCGTGCACAATGGTAAAAAAATCGGTTTATCCGACGTGTTTGAAGCGGTTGGTAAATTTGAAGCAGGTCTCATTTCCGAAGAAGAATTAGAACATATTGAAAACGTTGCTTGTCCGACTTGCGGATCTTGCTCCGGTATGTACACAGCGAACACCATGAACTGCTTAACAGAAGCATTGGGTATGGCATTGCCTGGTAATGGTACCATCCCTGCTGTTTACTCCGAGCGCTTGCGGTTAGCAAAACGTGCGGGCATGCAAGTGATGGAAGTGTTACAAGAAGGCTTACGTCCAAAAGATGTATTGACGAAAGAAGCCTTTGAAAATGCGGTAGCTGTGGACATGGCATTGGGCGGTTCTTCCAACACAGCATTACATTTACCAGCCATCGCTCATGAAGCAGGTGTGTCCTTAACATTGGACGATTTCAACCGCATTGCAGGAGACACGCCACAATTGGCGAAATTGTCTCCATCTGGCAAATATTTCATCGAAGATTTACATGCTGCAGGCGGCGTGTATGCGGTAATGCACCGTTTACAAGAACAAGGTCACTTGCATGAAGGTGCAAAATCTGTGAGCTTGGTGGACCAAGGTACGATTGCTAAGACTGTGAAAGTCCTAGACGAAGATGTGATTCATCCTTGGAGCGATCCAGTGTACACCACAGGTGGTATCGCTGTATTGAAAGGTAACTTGGCTCCAGATGGTTCCGTTGTGAAAGAAGGTGCCGTAGACCCAGAAATGCTAGTGCATTCTGGTCCAGCGAAAGTTTTCAACAGCGAAGAAGAAGCGGTAGAAGCAATCATGGGTCACAAAATTGTGAAAGGCGATGTAGTGATCATTCGCTACGAAGGTCCAAAAGGTGGTCCAGGTATGCGTGAAATGTTGACACCAACAGCGACGATCACAGGTATGGGTCTTGGGAAAGACGTAGCCTTGATTACAGATGGTCGTTTCTCTGGTGCTACTCGTGGCGCATCCATTGGTCACGTATCTCCAGAAGCAGCCTCTGGTGGCACTATCGCCATCGTAGAAGATGGAGATATCATCGAAATCGATATTCCAAACCGCTCCTTGAATGTGAAACTTTCAGAGGAAGAAATTACACGAAGAAAAGCAAATTTGGCACCACATAAATCAGATGTGACAGGATACTTGAAAAAATATGCTATGCATGTATCCTCTGCTGCACAAGGTGCTATTGAAATCCTAGACGAAGCATAAGAGGGAACGCAGAGTCGTCGGAATATTAAGTATCTATGAGGGAAGTATAGGATTCATAGATAGACCAAAAGTAGGAAAGGACAGTTATATGCATAAATTATACGATTTCATGGAGGCTAGGGAGCGACTTGCAACCATCGCGGTGAAAACAAAATTAATTCATAGCTCTGTGTATTCGCAAGAAACAGGCAATGATGTATATATTAAACCGGAAAATTTACAACGTACAGGGTCTTTCAAATTACGGGGCGCGTACAATAAAATTTCCAAATTAACAGAGGCAGAAAAGGCATGTGGTGTCATCGCCGCCTCTGCGGGTAACCATGCGCAAGGTGTAGCACTAGCAGCCCAACGCTTAGGAATTAAAGCCGTCATCGTTATGCCACGCCATACACCGCTTATTAAAGTAGAGGCTACACGTCAATATGGTGCAGAAGTAGTGCTAGCTGGTGAAGTCTATGATGAAGCCTATGAAAAAGCTTGTGAATTACAAGAAAAACACGGATATGTATTTGTGCACCCTTTCAATGATGAAGATGTTATCGAAGGACAAGGGACTATTGCTCTAGAAATTTTAGAAGAATTACCAACTGCAGATATTATCTTAGTGCCAATTGGTGGTGGCGGATTGATCTCCGGTGTGGCAGCAGCAGCGAAGTTGAAAAATCCACAAGTGGAGATTATTGGTGTAGAACCAGAGGGCGCAGCTAGTGCGAAAGCCGCAGTAGCAGAAGGAAAGCCTGTGAACTTACCATCTGTGAGCACCATTGCAGATGGAGCGGCTGTGAAATTAATTGGTTCAAAGAATTTGGAATATATCCAAACATATGTAGATGAGATTGTAACTGTATCTGACTATGAATTGATGGAAGCCTTCCTATTATTGGCAGAAAAACACAAAATTATCGGTGAAAATGCTGGGTTACTTTCTGTAGCTGGGTTGAAAAAATTACGAGTACGAGGCAAAACAGTGGTCAGTATTTTGAGTGGTGGTAACATCGACGTATTGACCATTGCGTCTATGATTACAAAAGGTTTAGTCGTACGGGGCCGTATTTTCACATTTGCTGTGAATTTATCTGATAAACCAGGTCAATTAGTGGCGGTATCTGAAATCTTGGCAGAACAAAATGCGAATGTTATCAAACTGGAACATAATCAGTTTAAAAACTTGGACAGATTCCATGAAGTGGAATTGGTAGTGACCGTAGAAACAAACGGCGAAGAGCATATTAAGAAAATCACGGCAGCCATGGCGGCTCGTGGATATATGATTCACCGGATCAGTTCTAACGAATTTAATGAACATGACTAATGAATGAGATGGATATAGAAAGGGATAAACTATGAGTGAACAGAAGATGATTCGAGGAGCCCGTATACTCCTAGAAACATTGAAGCGCTTGGGGGTAACTGATATATTTGGTTATCCTGGCGGCGCCGTAATTCCTATATATAATGAAATTTATGATTTCGAAGGAATCAATCATTACTTAGCACGTCATGAACAAGGGGCGGCCCATGAAGCGGACGGCTATGCTCGTGCATCTGGTAAATGCGGTGTGTGCCTCGCTACATCTGGTCCAGGGGCAACGAATCTTGTGACAGGTATTATGACAGCGCACATGGATTCTATTCCATTGTTAGCGATTACCGGTCAGGTGGCCAGCCACTTACTAGGAAAAGATGCATTCCAAGAATCCGACATCATTGGGATTACCATGCCAGTGACGAAAAATAATTATTTGGTGAAAGATATCCGTGAAATTGCTAGCACTGTGAAAGAAGCGTACTACTTAGCTACCACTGGTCGACCAGGTCCTGTGCTTGTGGACATTACACGAGATGCGCAATTGGCGGAAATTTCCTATGAAGAGTTTGAGGCTATTTTTAATGAGCCAATATCCTTAGAAGGATATGATCCAAACTATATTGGACATCCAAAACAAATAAAAAAGGCTATTGAATTATTAAAAGAGGCAAAACGTCCTCTTATCGTAGCAGGTCATGGGGTACTATTATCTGGTGCCACAGAAGAGCTTTATAAACTAGCTACCACATGCCAAATTCCGGTGACGAACACCTTGTTAGGATTAGGCTCCTTCCCAGGAGAACATCAATTATCCTTAGGTATGTTAGGTATGCATGGTACTGTGTATGCCAACTATGCCACTAATGAAGCAGATGTAGTCTTAGCCTTAGGGATTCGCTTTGACGATCGTATTGCAGGGGTACCGAAGGAGTTCTGTAAAGATGCTACTATTATCCACGTAGATATTGATCCAGCAGAAATTGGTAAAAATAAACGTATCGATGTGCCAATCGTTGGGGATTTGAAACATGTATTGAATGAGATGAATCATGAATTGACACCACAAACGCATGAAGATTGGTTGGAACGCATCCGTGAATGGCGTGAAGAGTACCCAATTCGCGTGCGTCCTCACGAAGGTGATTCTCTGTTACCACAAAAGGTTATTTATGAAATTGACAATATTTTGAAAGGTAATGCTATCGTGGTTACAGACGTGGGACAACACCAAATGTGGACGTCTCAATTTATTACCTTCTCTAAGCCAAATACGATCATTACATCTGGTGGTGCCGGTACGATGGGATTTGGTTTGCCAGCAGCTATCGGTGCACAAGTAGCAGCACCGGATAAAAAGGTAGTGCTCATCACAGGTGATGGGGGCTTACAGATGAACAGCCAAGAATTGCTCTTATTGAAAGCTTATAATATTCCTGTGAAAGTTGTGATTATTAACAACGGCTTCTTAGGCATGGTTCGCCAATGGCAAGAGCTATTCAACCAACATCGCTATTCGTTCGTAGATTTGTCTATCAACCCAGACTTTGAAACATTGGCAAAAGCCTATGGTGTACAAGGAGTGACATTGTCCACCATCGAAGAGTTGCGTAGCCAATTACGAGATCTTATCTTGTCCGATGAGCCAGTGGTGATTAACTGTGTGGTAGAAAAAGAAGAAAATGTATTCCCAATGATTCCAGCAGGTTGCACAGCCAAAGATATGATGGGATTGAAAGGAGGCCCTGACAATGAGTAAAGTACAACAACACCAAGTGTTAGTGATTACAAAAAACAAACCAGGTATCGGGGCAAGAATCCTTTCCTTGTTCAATCGTCGTGGCTACTCTGTGACCCAAATGACATCGGGCATTTCCATTCCTAAGGATCAAGCGCGGATTACCTTAACGGTGGAAACAGACGAAGTGCAGTTGGATCAAATCCAAAAACAAATCTACAAATTAGTAGATGCTATCAAAGTAAAAGTATTCTCTCCAGAACAAGTGGTGCGTCGTGAATTGATGCTGATCAAGGTAAAAGCTGACGTGTCTGTACGACCACAAATCATCCAATTAGCGGATGTGTACCGTGGCAATGTACTTGATGTAGGACCTAGCTCTATCGTCATAGAAATTACAGGAGAAACGCAGAAGCTGGATGCTTTCATAGAAATTATGAAAGAATATGGCATTCTGGAAATTGCGAAAACAGGTTGCACCGCTATGAGCCGTGGAGAAAAAATGTAATGGACATAGCAGAACCAAAGCAAGGTGAGTTATTACATTACGAGGGCGTTACCTTCGTCCGCAATGGAGAAATGATTCTGCAAGGTGTAGATTGGCATGTGAAAGCAAAAGAAAACTGGGCGCTATTGGGTCTCAATGGGGCAGGCAAGTCCACTTTGCTGGGCATGATTATGGCGTACACCTGCGCCACCCGTGGTGAGGTCCGTGTCTTAGGGCATACCTTTGGACAATGCGTGTGGAAAGATGTAAAAGATCGTATCGGATTCGTCAGCTCTACATTGGGGCAATTTGAGCGAACCATGCGAGACGAAACAGTGCGACAAATTTTACTCTCTGGAGCACATGGAACAATTGGCATATACCATGATGTGACAGAGGAAGAAGAACAACGCTGTGATACGGTCCTAGCAAGTATGGGCTTGCAACAGTTACAACATCGTCACTTCGGAGTATTGTCCACAGGAGAACAACGACGAGCCCTCATCGGGAGAGCACTGATGACGAGTCCAGACTTACTTATTTTAGACGAACCATGCAATGGGTTGGATGTACCGAGCCGAGAGCAATTGCTCCGCCATCTCAATCGACAAGGGGCGCAGGATACTCCTTGTCCGTTCATCTATGTGACTCATCAAATCGAGGAAATTCTTCCCACAGTGACCCATGTGGCACTCTTGAAAGAAGGTAAAATCTTCCAAGCGGGACCGAAACATGAGGTCATTACCGATGAGATATTATCGGCACTCTATGGTTTATCGGTGAAAGTAACTTGGGTTCAAGATCGACCTTGGTTGCAAGTACTTTCATAAAATGTTTTTATAGAGTGTACAAAGATATTTTTATTTATACCAAATTATCATACTAAGTATGGTAAATCCGTAAGCCGAATGGCTTAAAATCAGTTGAATTTCACTAGAAAATCTAGTAAATTATAAACATTATTATGTATTACAAAGTAGGAGGTTATCACAATGGCAGGTAACATTTTAGGCACACAAGTATTTTATGATGCAGATTGCAATCTACAAGCATTAGTAGGTAAAAAAATTACAGTTCTTGGCTACGGTTCCCAAGGTCATGCGCATGCGTTGAACTTGAAAGAAAGCGGCATGGACGTACAAATCGGTCTTCGTGAAGGTTCCAAATCTTGGAAAGAAGCAGAAGAAGCTGGTTTCGTAGTAAAAGAAACAGGCGAGGCTGTAAAAGGTGCAGACGTTGTGATGATCTTAATTCCAGATGAATTACAAGCAGAAACTTATGAAAAATCCATCGCTCCTAACCTTAAAAAAGGTGCGTACTTGGCATTTGCTCATGGTTTCAACATTCATTTCGGTAAAATTAAACCATCTGCTGACGTAAACGTATTCATGGTAGCTCCTAAAGGCCCTGGTCACTTAGTACGTCGTACATTCCAAGAAGGTTCTGGCGTTCCTTGCTTGTATGCTGTATACGCAGATCCAAGCGGAGACACTAAAGAAGTAGCATTGGCATGGGCATCTGGTGTAGGCGGTGGCCGTTCCGGTATTTTAGAAACTGACTTCCGTCAAGAAACTGAAACTGACTTATTCGGTGAACAAGCAGTACTTTGCGGCGGCGTATGTGCGTTGATGCAAACTGGTTTCGAAGTGTTGGTAGAAGCTGGTTACAACCCAGTTAATGCATACTTTGAATGTGTTCATGAAATGAAATTAATCATCGACTTGATCTACGAAGGTGGTTTCGAAACAATGCGTAAATCCATCTCCAACACAGCTGAATTCGGTGACTATGTGACAGGACCAAAAGTAATCCCAGCATCTGCTAAAGAAGCTATGCGCGGTGTATTGAAAGATATCCAAGACGGCAAATTTGCTGATCAATTCCTTGGTGACTATGCAGCAGGTTACCCTTATTTAAAAGAACAACGTAAACAATCTGCAGCACATCAAGTAGAAGAAGTGGGCGGCGAATTACGTAAATTGATGCCTTGGATCAAAAAGTAAGTCGTCACTTGTTTCGCTATGTAGCCTTGTGGCGTTCGTAACTGCATAGGGCAAAGGGAAGAGCACGGCATACCCCTCACAAACGGTATTTCATAATGTTTGTTC
>CAUQIT010000022.1:0-19841 GCA_963518505.1 uncultured Veillonella sp.
GTAGTAGAGCGTACTTTCAATGCTGGTGAAAAAGTGCCTAAAGCTCATGTTGATCGTCGTCGTATGGCTTTCTTATATGAGTCCGATGGAGCATATACGTTCATGGACAATGAAACATATGACCAAATTGAGTTAACTATTGACCAATTAGGGGACGCAAAAAACTTCTTATTAGAAAACATGGAAGTATCCATTATGTTCTTCCAAGGCATTGTCATCGGTATTGACTTACCTGTAGCTGTTGAGTTACGCGTAGTTGAAACTGACCCTGGTATCCGCGGCGATACTGCAACTGGTGGTAATAAACCTGCTACATTAGAAACAGGTTATGTTGTAAAAGTACCTTTGTTCATCGAAGTAGATGATGTATTGCGTGTAGATACACGTACTGGACAATATATTGAACGTGCTTAAACCACAGAATTGATCTTTTAACAACTAGTATAGTATTGTAATTAAAAGCATTTGTTGGCCTGTGGTAGGACGACAAATGCTTTTTTGGTAAATATATGGAAGATAATCGCTTTTTTGAAGGACTAATACAGTTCGATCATTCTGTTTATGAAATGATTGCCACCATGACAGCACTAGAAACGAAAGGTGTTGCAGGTATGAGCACAACTTTTGGAGATACGGTAAGTAGTTTATTTGGTAGAAAAAATGCCATGGAAGGTGTAAAAGTACAAGTTTTGGAAGATGGTTCATTACAAGTATCTCTACACATTGCAGTGTATTATGGATATCGTGTTCCAGATATAGCATTACGGTTACAAGAACGAGTGAAGAGTGCTCTTGTATCTATGGCAGATGCTACCGTGAATAGTGTTGATATTTATGTACAAGATATTATTTTTGAAAGTACCATATCATAGGGGATTTGTATGTCAGATAATTTAGAAATAGAAATTACAGATGCCGTTATTTTAGATGTCACTGCAAGAGTATTGTCATCCTTCGATGAAATCCACTCTATGAGTAAGCGTTTTTTTGATGGTGTTGTTGATGGTATCTCACAAAAGTTAGGACAAAAAAGTTGGCCTGGAATGAATGTAAAACATAAACGAGATAGCTTTGGAGAAGCTTTCATAGAAATTAATTTATATCTTCGTTTATATTGTGGATTTCATCCATTAGAAGTGGCACGACAAATACAACAACAAGTGCGGCAAGATTTACGAAATATGTTAGACTTATACCGTGTTCGTGTAGATGTACACATCGACGGTTTAGAAAGAAGGGAATCTAGTCATGAATCATCGTAGGTTAGCAAGAGTATTTGCATTTGAAACAATTTACGCAGATACCTTTTTAGGGGAAGTAGTTGAGGAGACAGTGTTAGATACCACTAACATGCAAGGGAAAGCCAATCAATTTGCAGAGCAATTAATTGTAGGTGTACGTAGTGAAATAGAACAATTAGATGCAGCTTTACAAGAATTTTCTCCTAAACGTAAAATGGAGCGGTTTCCTAAAGTAGAACTTACTATTTTGCGTATGGCAGCCTGGGAGTTATTACATCCACAAGAGGATACACCAGCTAAAATTGTCATCAATGAAGCTGTTCTATTAGCAAAAGAGTTTGGTGGAGAGACTTCCTATAAGTACATTAATGCTATTCTTCATAATTTAGCTAAATCGAGACAATAAGATGGCCTATTATTTAGGAATAGATACAAGCTGTTATACTACATCTTGTGCTCTTGTTGATGAGGAAGGTAGATTAGTACAGGAAGTTAGAAAACTGCTAGAGGTGCCACAAGGGAAACGAGGATTACAACAGTCACAAATGGTGTTTCAACATACTCGTGCTTTAGGTGAACTAATGCAGTCTTTACATTTGGATCAGCCCATTTCAGCTATCGGTGTCAGCGGGTTTCCAAGACGAGAAGAAGATTCCTATATGCCGGCATTCTTAGTAGGTCTTAATACAGCAAAATCACTGGGACATTGTTTACAAGTTCCTGTACATGTATTTTCTCATCAAGAGAATCATATATGGTCAGCCTTGCGTGAAATTGGTGAAATTCCAGAAGGGCCCTTTTTAAGTTTACACCTTTCTGGAGGAACCACGGAATTTGTTCTTTGTGAACGCATTTATAAAAATGGTTTTAAAGTGCAAATAGTAGGTGGCTCTGATGATATAGCAGGAGGCCAGTTAGTAGACCGATTAGGTGTTTTAATGGGATTACAATTTCCAGCGGGCCCAAGTATGGAAACATTGGGAAGACGTATTAAATACAATGTAGACTCGGTGCTCCCTGTATCAGTAAAAGAATCTACCATCAGCTTTGGGGGGCCATATAGCGCTGGACAACGCTGGTGGGAATCATTACAACATAGGCCTATAGATTGGACTGATAGGGAATCATTTAGTATAGAAAAAAATGCACAAATCTTGGCAGCCTCTGTGTTCCATTGTATTGGAAGTTCCTTAGAGAAAGCTTTATCTCATATTTTAACAAAACATAATATTACAACCTTAATTACTGCCGGTGGTGTCATGGCTAATACCTACTTACAAGATCGCTTAGTTCATTGGGGACACCATCATGATTTAGATGTGTTATGTGTATCCTCTAAATATAGTGCAGATAATGCCTCAGGTAATGCCTATGGAGCAAAGGTTGTTGAAGGAGAATAGAATGGATGCTTACTCCGTTGGAGAATTAAATAAAATTATTAAGCAAACCGTAGAGGGAGAATTTCTCTTAAAGAACTGTATTGTTGAAGGTGTTATCTCTAATGTAAAACGTCATAGTACAGGACATTATTATTTTTCTCTCATCGATGATACAGGCTCTATTGATATGGCGATGTGGCGTTCCAAAGTGCAACAACGTGGCTTGGAAGGTACCCTTGAAAACGGTTTGTTAGTACAAGTACGCGGAAATATTAGTTTTTACGAAAAAACTGGTCGTTTAAGTTTTATTTGTGAAGACATTCGTATTGGTGCCAAAAGTGACTATCAAATTGCCTATGAAAAATTAAAACAAGAACTATATGCGTTAGGGTATTTTGACGAACGGCACAAACAACCTTTGCCACCTGTACCGAGTTGTATCGGCGTTGTTACTTCTGCATCGGGAGCAGTTATACATGATATTTTACATGTAGCATCTCATCGCAATCCATTAGTGACATTTAAAGTATTTAATGTACCTGTACAAGGACCTACTGCAGGCCCTGTTATTGCTCGTGGTGTAGCTATGGCAGATGCGGATCCAGATGTAGATCTAATTATTGTTGGTCGTGGTGGTGGTTCTATGGAAGACTTGTGGTGCTTTAATGATAGATCCTTAATTGAATCCATATTCCACTGTACAACACCGGTTGTATCTGCAGTGGGTCATGAAGTAGATTATACATTATGCGATTTTGTCGCAGATGTAAGAGGGGCTACTCCAAGTCATGCCGCTGAGCTAGCTATCTATCCACTGGTGGACCTACAAGAAGAAGTACAGCAAAAATTAGACTTTATTCACAATACAGTGCAGTATCGTATTCAAAAAGAAAAACAACAGTTATTTTCTATTACAAATCGCAAGATTACTGTACCTGCCATGAGCTTGGTGCATCAACAGAAAAATATATTACAACGCTTCGAACACCTATTACATAGTGCAATACAAAAGAAAACTCAAGATGAATCACGTAAGTTAGCCATATTAGCAACTCAATTAGATAATAAAAATCCATTGTCTAAGGTCATCAAGGGCTTTGCTAAAGTAGATGTTAATGGTGCTCCATTACAAACGATTCAAGATATACAACTTGGCGATACATTGGATATACATATTCAAGATGGTTCTGTGAAAGCAACTGTACAGGAGGTAACACAACGTGGCTAAATCTATTAAAAATTACGAAAAGAAATATACAGCCCTAGAAGAAGTAGTAAAAAAACTAGATGACGAAAGCTTATCTATGCATGAATTGTTAAAAACTTACAAGGAAGGATTAACTCTAGTTAAAGAATGTTCTGATTTATTGCAGCTTGTAGAAGAAGAAGTTGAACAAATAATTGAAACTGTACAAGTAGATACGAATTAGGAGACAAAGTACGTTTTTTTAGGTATAATAGAGTTAGAATATTTATACAAAAAATTATTATCTTTCAAAGAATTGAGGATATTATGTTAAAAGAGTACTTGCAACAAAGCAAAGCAGACATTGAAAGTTATTTATCCTCTGTATTAGAATCACCTAATACGGAGTATGCTCGTTTATACGATAGCATAAATTATAGCTTATTGATGGGTGGTAAAAGAATTCGTCCAATTATTACAAAAGCTGTCATTGAATCTTTAGGTGGATCTTGGGAAGATTTTAAAGATGTAGTATGTGCTATTGAATTAATTCATACCTATTCTTTAATTCATGATGACCTACCAGCTATGGATAATGATGATTATCGTCGTGGAAAACTAACTAATCATCGTGTTTATGGTGATGGTATGGCTATTTTAGCTGGAGATGGATTATTAACCTATGCCTTTGAATTAGTCAGCAAACATACAACATTATCGGCAGAACAAGTGGTGCAGATTATTCATGTCTTAGCCAAAGGTGCAGGGCCTAGCGGAATGGTAGGTGGTCAAGCTTTTGACCTACAATCAGAAGGAAAATTCCTACCATTGGATGAATTAATAGTTCTTCACAAAGGTAAAACAGGAGCATTATTTAGTGCCGCTGTTGAAATTGGTCTGATTATTATGGAGGCCACTACATCCGTAAGAGAGGCATATCTACGATATGCAGATCATTTAGGCTTATTATTCCAAATTACCGATGACATCTTAGATGTAGTAGGCACACAAGAAGAATTAGGGAAAACACCTGGCAGTGATGAACGTCAACATAAAGCAACCTATGTATCTATTCTAGGCTTAGATACCGCCAAAGAACGAGCCCAAGAGGTGGCTCATCTAGCATTAACAGCATTGCACGATTCCAATCAAACATCAACTGTTCTTGAAGGTCTAGTCCAATACTTAATGGACCGCACACAGTAGGAGACACCTATGAGTCAAAAAGAACGTCTTGATATACTACTTGTGCAACGTGGTGTATTTGAAAGTAGAGAAAAAGCCAAGGCAGCTATTATGGCGGGACTTATTTTTTCAGGTACACAGCGATTGGATAAAGCTGGCACTAAAGTTTCAGTAGATGCACATTTGGAAGTAAAAGGTAATACCTTACCATATGTGAGTCGTGGTGGCTTAAAGTTGGAAAAAGCTATCGAGTTATATCCCATCGATTTAACGAATGCTGTTATGGTAGATATTGGTGCTTCCACAGGAGGGTTTACAGATTGTGCCTTACAACATGGGGCTGCCAAAGTGTTCGCCATTGATGTAGGATATAATCAATTAGCCTGGAAATTACGGCAAGATCCTAGAGTCATTAACATGGAAAAACAAAATATTCGCACAGTTACGCCTGTACAATTAGGGGAACTTAGCGATTTTATTTCCATTGATGTGGCGTTTATCTCCTTAGATAAGGTGCTTCCAGTAGCGACGACCTTATTGAAAGATACTGGCTCTTTAGTAGCTTTAATCAAACCTCAGTTTGAGGCTGGTAAAGAACTAGTCGGTAAAGGTGGTATAGTACGTGAAAAATCCACACATCAATTGGTGTTAGATCGTATCTTACACATTGCTAAAGACTGTGGGTTATATTTACATGGACTAACCTATTCTCCCATTAAAGGAATGGAAGGAAATATTGAATTTTTAGGATATTTTACAAAACAAGCAGAGGGTTCCTTAGAGATTACTGAAGGGCTTATTACAGCCACGGTAGAGGAGGCTCATCAATTATAGGAGGATCTATGAGAATCGGTTTCTTTCCTAATATGAAAAAAGAGAATATTCGAGATATTTTATCACAAGCAATTACCTATTGCCATAGATATGGCATAGAAGTTTATATGCCTAAAGAATTAGAACATCATGATGTATGTGCATTGGGGATAGAAAAGTCTCACTTATTACCACGACCAGAAGTATTTGAACATTTAGATATGGCATTTAGCTTTGGTGGTGATGGTACGATTATTCAATTGGCACGTCAAATCTATCCTTATAATGTACCAATTTGTGGTATTAATTTAGGGGAATTAGGTTTTTTAAATCAAATAGAGCTTGATAATTTAGAAATGGCCATTGAAAGAATTACTAAAGGCGATTATTATGTGGAAGATCGCATTCATTTAGTGGGAACTTTGCATACTCCAGAAGGAGAACGCGTGCTTCGTCCTGCTATTAATGATATTGTGGTATCTCGCTCAGAACCGGGTAAAATGGCTCGCATCAATTTATCGATTAATGGTGGGCATACACAAATGTATCCTGCTGATGGTTTAATTGTAGCGTGTTCTACTGGATCTACAGGGTATAACTTATCCGCTGGAGGGCCTATTATGGCGCCAGATAATCGCTCGCTTATCGTAACACCCATAGCACCTCATTTATTGCAAGGTGTATCCTTGGTACTTAAAGAAAGTGCAAAGATAGATATTACGATGCCAGAGCGTCAGAAAAATCTACATATTTCTGTAGATGGTACGTTTGATTACGAATTTAGTAATACTGATTCTCTACATATTGAAGCGCATCCACAATATTGTAAATATGTACGATTTAAAGATCAAAAATTCTTTGCTACGTTGTTTAAAAAGTTGACAGCACGATCTAAGGAGGTTCTATGATTCCTCTACACCATAGTGTAGAATTTCAGCATCACTTATGGTTAGACGCCCTGGTTACAGCTAGAACTATTGTAGATATTACTTGTGGCAATGGACATGACACGGTATATCTATTGTCACATTGTCATAAAAATTCTCATGTATATGCCATTGATATACAAGAAGTAGCCCTAACAAGGACGAAAGAAAAAATTTTGAAAGAGCTTCCACAGGCTATAAAACAAGTGGATTTCATATTGGGGTCACATGATAGTGCACTGGAATCACTTCCTGTATCTACTATTGATTTAATGGTAGCTAATTTAGGGTACTTACCAAATGCAGACCATCAAATCATGACCCAATCTACATCAACAATTAAAGTTGTATCAAAGGGATTAGAAAAACTTTCAATACATGGATTATGTACCATTGTAGCGTATCCTGGAACAGAAACTGGTCGTAAAGAGGCAGAAAATTTAGAAGACTATATAGCTTCTATTAGTCAAAAAGATTTTCACTGCAGTACATGGCGACCATTAAATCAAGCGAATCAACCGCCTATTTTATATATTATTCGTCGGAGGAAATAATGAAACGTTTTCGTTATAATAAGATAAAAGAAATTATTCAAACTAAGGCTATTGAAACACAAGAAGAGTTAGCGCAAGCTTTGGTAGAAGAAGGGATTACTGTTACACAAGCAACAGTATCACGTGATATTAAGGAATTAATGTTAATTAAAGTTCCTACAGGAGATGGGCGCTATCGATATGCCTTATCTCCTGAAGAAAATATTATGTTATCTAGAACTCGCATCAATCGCTTGTTTCAAGATTCCATTTTGCGTATCGAACACGTCTTAAATCAAGTAGTATTACATACTTTGCCAGGATCTGCACAATCTGTGGCATTTGCCATTGACCATGCAAAATGGCCCGAAGTAATGGGAACAATTGCAGGAGATGATACGATTCTATTAATTTGCAATTCCGTAGAAAGTGTAGAATTAGTATTAGAACGTATGCAAGACTTAATGAGGGATTAATATGCTAGTACGTATGGGGATTAAAAATTTTGCCCTCATCGAACATATGCAGTTAGAGTTTGCCAAGGGTATTACTATTTTTACTGGGGAAACAGGTTCGGGTAAGTCAATTTTGATGGATGCATTTTCAATTTTATTAGGGGAAAGAGCTAGTAGTGAATTTATTCGTCATGAAAAGGACTCTTTTCTCATTGAAGGTGTTTTTGACATTGCCGGAGATACCGCATTACAAGAACTGTTAGTCAATAAAAACATTTTAGTAGAAGAAGACACTTTAATTTTATCTAGAACTTTTAATCGAAACGGTAAATCACAAATTTTGGCTAATGACCAAGTGATTCCATTGAAGGCTTTACGTGAAATCGGCACCTATTTAGCAGATATTCATGGTCAATATAGTAACCAACAGCTCTTATTACCGGAAACACATCATATCTATTTAGATACGTATAATGATGATGCCACGAAGGCTTATGAAAATTACGTAACAGCCTATACTGAGTATGCCAGTGCAAAGCGACAATTAGAAACATTGCGTGAAGAGTCGGCACAAAGAATTCGTGAATTAGATATGTTGCGGTTTCAGATTGATGAAATTGAAGAAGCCCAATTACAAACTAATGAAGATACAGCTGTATCGGAAGAATTAGAAAGATTAGATAACTATGAGCATCTTCAATCTACAATTTCTAATTGTTATGATGGTATCTATGGGGGTAGAACTCCCCTGATTGATGGTTTAAATAGTGTTACTAATGAAGTGACTGATCTTGTAAAATATGATAAAGACATGGAAGAAATAGCTGATTTATTGCGATCCGCCTATTATCAATTAGAAGAGGCTGCACAAGCGTTAGATAGATACCGTGATTCCATTAGCTATGACGAAGAGCGTTATTTTTACTTACAAGAGAGAGATACCCTGATTTACAATTTAAAACGTAAATATGGAGGTACCATTGAAAGTATTTTAGCCTTTGAAGAAGCAGCGCAAACTCGACTGGAGCTACTAGAATCTGATGAAAGTGAAGAATCACAGCTAGTAGAACGTGTGGAAACACTAAAGACACAAGCATTACAAGCGTTACAGACTCTTACACAGATCCGTCATGCTCATCATAAAGAAATTACCGATGCCTTACAGCAAAATTTAACTCAATTAGGTATGCCAAAGGCAAAGCTAGAATTTGTCATAGAAGGTACTGAAACTTTATCTCCATTAGGAGCTAGTCGCATAGAACTATTATTTTCTGCTAATACAGGGGAGGCATTATTGCCGTTACATAAAGTTGCCTCTGGCGGTGAGTTAGCACGTATTGCCTTAGCTTTTAAAACAGTATTTAATAAAGCAACCCATAAGACCTTAGTGTTTGATGAAATTGATGTAGGCATTAGCGGTGATATAGCTTTACAAGTAGCTAAACAAATTCTTCAATTAAGTTCAGATAATCAGGTATTCTGTATTACACATCTACCACAAACAGCAAGTGTGGCAAAGCAACACTATCATTTACATAAGGTAGAAGAAGAAGGACGAACTATTTCTAAGGTTACTATTCTTTCAGAAGATGAACATATTGCACAGATTGCCCGTATGATGTCAGGACAATCTTTCTCAGATACAGCCATAGATACAGCAAAAGAAATGATTCAATACTTTCAACAGGAATCATTCTAGGAGGAACAATGAAAGTTTTAGTAAATGGAGCAGCTGGTAAAATGGGCCGTGAGGTTCTAAAAGCTGTTCATAATGATACAGAGTTAACTTTAGTAGGCGGGGTAGATCCTAGTCACGGAGGAAAAGATGTTAGTGAATTCATCGGTACTAGCCCTTTAGATTGTAAAATATACAGTCAATTAGAAGAGGGTATTGAAGCCGTACATCCAGATGTGATTGTGGACTTTACCACACCAGCCATTATTTTTGAAAATGCAAAACTTATGCTATCAAAGGGGATTCATGTTGTGATTGGTACAACCGGTCTTACAGAAGCGCAACGGCAAGAATTAGATTCCATTGGCAGATCACATAATGCGAATTGTTTGGTAGCTCCTAACTTCTCATTAGGTGCAGTGATGATGATGAAAACGGCTGCAGAGCTAGCTCCGTACTTCCCAGATGTAGAGATTATTGAATTACATCATAATCATAAATACGACGCACCTTCTGGTACAGCTGTATTAACGGCTAAATTGATCAATGACGCAAAACAAGCTGCTAATGTAAAAGCTGCCGAAGATTTAACTCGTGAGAGTCTACCAGGTGCTCGTGGTGCTAAGGTAGATGATGTGACGATTCACAGCGTTCGGTTACCGGGTTATGTAGCTCATCAAGAAGTTATTTTTGGTGGCTATGATGAAACATTAGTGATTCGTCATGATTCGTTAAGTCGCTTATCCTTTATGCCTGGAGTGGTATTAGCTTGTAAAAAAATCAAAGATTTTGCAGGATTAACGTATGGTTTAGAACATTATTTATAATTCTATATTCTATATAATTCTTGCTAAAGAAAAACTTAAATAGTATAATACATATAACTATACATTAAGTTATTAATATTAAGGAGTCACTATGAGAAAACCTCATTTAGCTATATTAGGTGCTACTGGTGCAGTAGGCCAAGAATTTATTACATTAATTGAAGAACGTAAATTTCCTTATGAAAGCATTAAACTCTTAGCTTCTGCTCGTTCTGCAGGTAAAGTTTTGACAGTAGATGGTAAAGATTATATGGTAGAAGAAGCAACACCAGAATCTTTTGACGGTGTAGATATTGCTTTATTTGCAGGTGGTTCTATTTCTAAAACATTGGCTCCAGAAGCTGCTAAACGAGGTGCTATTGTTATCGACAATTCTAGTGCTTTCCGCATGGATCCAGAAGTTCCATTAGTAGTACCTGAGGTTAATCCAGAAGATATTGATACACATAAAGGAATTATTGCTAATCCTAACTGTTCCACTATTATCATGGCTTTAGGATTAAAGCCATTACATGACTTATCTCCTATTAAACGTGTTGTTGTGAGCACATACCAAGCTGTATCTGGAGCTGGTAAAGAGGGGATTGAAGAATTAGATTCCCAAGTAGCTCAACATGTGGCAGGGGAAGAGATGGTAGCAAATTTGTTGCCTACAGGCTCTATGGACAAACATTATCCAATCGCTTTTAATTTAATTCCGCAAATCGATGTATTCATGGAAAATGGATACTCCAAAGAAGAAATGAAAATGGTATTGGAAACACAAAAGATTTTCCATGATGACACCATTGCTGTTGTACCAACTACTGTACGTGTACCAGTATATCGTTCTCATTCTGAATCTGTCTTAGTAAAAACAGAATCACCCGTATCTGTAGAAGATTTTAAAGCTGCTTGTGAAAAATTCCCTGGTTTACGTGTGAATGATAACCCAGCAGCACAGGAATATCCAATGCCTTTATACACATCAAATCAAAATGATTGTGAAATCGGCCGTATTCGTAAAGATTTGTTTAATGACCATGCTATGAATTTCTGGATTGTAGGAGACCAAATTCGTAAGGGTGCTGCATTAAATGCATTACAAATTGCAGAGTACTTGGTAGAACATCAATCTTTCTAATTATATATTTCAGGGGGTGCTAAGATGACAACATTTGGAAATATCTTAACAGCAATGATCACTCCTTTTACTGACGATGGTCATGTAAATTTTCAAGAAGCACTACGTCTAGCCGGATACTTGTTGGACAATGGTTCTGATGGCCTAATTGTATGTGGCACTACTGGTGAAGGTCCAAATATTGAAGATCGTGATAAACTTGAGCTATTTACATTAATCGCTAAAGAGTATGGTCATCGTGCTACCATTATTGCGAATACAGGTAGTAATTCTACTAAAAAATCGATTGCTTTAACGAAGGCTGCTAGCCATACTGGTGTTCATGGTGTGATGACTGTGGTGCCATATTATAATAAACCGAATCAAGAAGGTTGTTATTTACATTTTAAAGCTATTGCAGACAGTACTGATTTACCGGTTATGCTATATAATGTACCAGGTCGAACAGGCGGCCGCATAGAACCGCAAACAGTAGCTAGATTAGCTAAGGAATGCCCTAATATTACATCTATTAAAGAAGCTACAGGAGATATCAAAATCACCCAACAGATTCGTGAATTACTACCAAATAATGACTTTATGATTTATTCTGGTGATGATGCATTAACATTAGATGTGATACAAAATGGTGGAGTCGGTGTTATTTCTGTTTCCTCTCATATTGTAGGTAAAGAAATGCAAAAAATGATAGCTTTATTTAAAGAAGGTAACGTAAAAGAAGCAAGAGCCATTGAACTTTCAATAGTACCTATTCTAAAAGCTATGTTTATTACCACAAATCCTATTCCTGTAAAATATGCGATGAAACAATTAGGTTTTAGTACGGGACCTTTATTGTTGCCATTGTGTAATCCATCTGTAGAAGAAGCGCAGATCATCGATGCAGCTATAGAATCATATAAACAATAAAAACTAAAATAAAAAAGATAGTAGTCTTATCAAAGACTGCTATCTTTTTCTTTATATCATAGATTATATATGGTCACGAATGAGCCCAATCACTCGACCTTCAATCACGCAATTTCGTGTGATGATAGGCTCAAACTCTTCATTTTCTGGCATTAAGCGGATATGGTCAGACTCTTTATAAAAACGCTTAACTGTGGCTTCATCATCGATACGGGCTACTACAATATCACCATTATTTGCTGTAGATTGATTACGCACTATAAGCAAGTCACCTTCATACATGCCAATATCTCGCATGGACTCGCCACGAACACGTAATAAAAAGCATTCAGAGCTACCTAATAGAGCAGTAGGTAAGACGAACTCATCTTCACGGTTTTCAATAGCTGTTACAGGAAGACCTGCTTGTACAGTACCAATTAAAGGGACACGACGAAGGCCTGCCTCTAAAAAATTAAATTCAGGACTTGACGTAACTTCGTGAGTTTCTTCATCCATTTCTAAAGCCGGCACATCAGGCATATTTACAACGGTAATAGAGCGATTTTTATTCGCATCACGAGTAATATAGCCAAATTTTTCTAATGTATTTAAATGACTTTGAACAGTAGAAGTGGAGCTTAGCCCCATATGATCGCCGATTTCACGAACACTTGGGCAGCGATAGCGCTGTTGTAAACTTTCAATAATGAAATCTAATATTCTTTGTTGTTTGCTATTTATATCAGTTGCTGGACGTCTCAAGGGAATAACCTCTCATTCTACAGTATTATGGAACTTAATTTACATAAACCTATTATAAATATAATATCGAAAATTGTCAAATATGCGTTCTAAAAAATTACACTTGACCGAACATTTGTATGTGTGTTAGAATATGAACGTAAACAAACAGATGTGCTATTTATTTTGTTCGATATTATTAGAGAGAGGTATAAATTATGAATAAATTATTTTCTATTTTACTAATGGTAGCTATGGTATTTGTAGTAAATGGTATGATAAATACTACAACATTAGAGATGGATACTCAAAATATTAAAGCTGTACAAGTAGACGCTGGAGACACCTTGTGGAGTATCTCTCAAAAGGCATTGGCACAAACTGAAGATATTGATATCCGTGAGTATATCGTAGCGATCGAAGAAATTAATCATTTACAACATGGTAAGGCATTACGTGCTGGAGAAACTTTAATGATTCCTACACTGAAAGAAAAAACTATGTTCGGTTTTATTACAGCTTGGGCAAATAATTAAACAATCGTATATATATGTTCGATAAAATATTGAAATATGCATATTGAATGATAGAATAAAAAGACTGTATATCCTATGTATTATTCATAGGGGTATGCAGTCTTTTTTGTCTGTTCTTTCTCATGTTTTTGAGACAGAATTGTATCTGATTATTTTCTGTACCATATAGTATATGTACGCCTATATAAAGGCTTAGTATACGCTCCAGTTAAGTGATATGTATTTAAATATGATGTTATTTACGATTAAATATAGAAGATATAGGATTATCTACAAATTTATTGGCTTCATTAATATATCGCCGTACCATATTGACACTATGATGACGTGTTTGTTTCATTATATTACGTTCTTCTACGCCATAATGGGCGGCTGTGGTAGCGAATCCATGACGTAGACTATGAGCCCCATATAAAGATGGATCTTCGCCAATAGCTGCCATATAGTATTTTACAATATCAGCAATGCTTTTATCGCTGATAGCAGTTTTTCGTATCCCCATACTTTTCGTAAAACCTCTAAAAACTGGACCTGTAGTAATAGGAACATATCTTAGCCATGCTTTGACAGCTTTTACAGCACATAATGACTCATTTTCGATATATGGTATGGCTACGATAGCACCTTGCCCTTCTTGGTCGGCTTTTGAACTGGATACGAAGATTTCTAAACCTTGTGGCAAAAACTTTAAAGATTCTACGGTTAATGCCGATAATTCGCTACGTCGAAAGGCTCCCATAAAACCCAATAATAATATAGCTTTATCACGTAGTTTCTGTATAGGCGCCATATCAGCAGTTTCCATATAGTCTATAATATCTATAAGATCATCTAGTAATACAGGCGTTTTACCTTGTTGGTAAGTACCTAAGGACCGACGTATACCTCGCATAGCTTGTTTAACGATAGGAGCACTACAAGGGTTACTTTCAATACCAGAAGCATTAAAGTTTTCTGATAAAGCGCTAATACGACGTGATATAGTATTGGCTTTAGCATAATCGGCTAAATCATTGATATAATTGACAATAATTTCTGGTGAACTCGGAAAATAAGATTCTTGTTTATGTCGACACCAATCAACGAAATCCATCCAATCAGATTCGTAAGCATCCACAGTATTTTCTGCTTTGGATAATAGAATGCTAGACTTAGCTTTGTCACTAAGCTTAGAGTTGTTCATAATCTTTTTATAATTGCGTAAATAAAAGTGTGTGTTAGATTGACTCATAAGCACCTCAAATATGTTATATAGGGGTATAAGTGCCTATATATCTATTTTTAACCAAAAAATTACTTCCGATAATATATCGTTATCGGAAGTAATTATATCATAGGCCAAAACAAATGGCAAATATGCTGTATTATAAGCTTTTTAAGAACTCTTTCAATACATTCCAAGTAGTAACAAAGCTATCTAATTCCATACGTTCTGTAGGTGCATGTAAGTCATGAATGTTTGGTCCAATGTTAATAGCATCTACAGGGTCTTGTAAATTTTCTAGCATATAGCCAACTTCAAGACCTGCATGGATCACATTGAACTGTAGGTCTGTAGCGCCTGTCACAGATTCATAAGCCTTTTGATAGGCTTGTTGTAATGGACTATCAAATGTTGGTAGCCAGCCCGGATACGGGCTTTCAAAGGACGTCGTTGCACCATGAGTTTCTGCCAATTGCGATAACTCTTTGTAATGAGCCTCTAGGTTCTTCGTATCTGTGCTTCGCACTTGCATTTTAAGGTATACAGCACCATCCGCCATGCCCAAAACACCAATATTATTGGAGAACCATACTTCATTCGGATTGTCAGGAGCATGCTGTAACACACCTTGTTTAATTCCTTGAATAAGAGCACATAGTTTTTGTACAGTGTCACCGCTGAAAGCTCGTTCCATGGTGATAGCATCTAAATCTAATTCCACTAAATCTTCACGATTTATTTTAGGGACAACAGATAAAGATATTGTCATACTTTCACCAGCCGATGCATAGTGAGCATTCCACTTATCTTGTTCTTCTTGTAAAAGAACTTGTACATACGGCACATCCTGTAAATGTAGATACACATCAGCATAAGCACGTAATGGAATTGCATTCGGTGCACTGCCACCGCTTATTTCAGCGATGCGAATGTTATGTTCCCCTGTTATACGTTCTAATACCTTAGATAGGATATAAATGGCATTACCCCGCCCTAAATGGATATCACAACCAGAATGTCCACCTTTTAATCCTTCTATCGTGATTCTACGCTTGGTCATTTCATTATTCACAGATACTTGTGCAATAGGCAATGTTACGGTAGAACCATGACCGCCAGCACTGCCGATGGTCACTTCATTCATACGTTCTCCATCCATATTGATGAGACGTTTGCCTTGTAAATGACTGTAATCTAATGTTTTCACACCTTTGAAAGTAGTTTCTTCTTCTACAGTGAATACTACCTCTAACGGAGGATGTGGAATCATTGTAGATGCTAAGATAGCCATGCCATAGGCTACTGCAAAGCCATCATCTGCCCCTAAGGTAGTTCCATTGGCATGTAAGATACCATCCTCTACATGCAAAGCGATAGGGCTGTTAATAAAGTCATGCTCCACAGACTCTAGTTTCGTGCAAACCATGTCCATATGACCTTGTAGAATCACTGGTTCATGTGATTCATATCCCTCTGTGCCGACTTTTTTAATGATTAGATTGTACTGTTCATCTTGGAACACATCTAAGCCCAGGTTTAGAGCCCAGTCTTTAATATAATTGGAAATAGCTTGTTCATACCCAGATTTTCTAGGAATATTAGCAATTTCTTGAAAGTAATGCAGAATATTATCCACATTATATTGATTTATAATAGTTTGTTCTATTGACACTTGTTCCTCCTAGATTAGTCAATATTTGGCCAACCTAATTCTTTACCGCCCAACAAATGTGCATGTAAATGAAATACAGTTTGACCTGCTTTCGCGCCTGTATTTAATGTTAAGCGATATCCATCAGCGGCAAGACCTAATTCTTTTGCAACCAATTTAGCAAATGGTAAGATACCTTCCACATAGGCTTCATTATTTTCATTTAAATGAGCAATATTAGATACATGGTTCTTAGGAATGATCAACACATGCACAGGTGCTACTGGAGCTATATCATGGAATGCCAAGAACTTGTCATTTTCTAATACAACCTTAGCTGGAATTTCTTTATTAATAATTTTACAAAATAAGCAATCTTCTTTCATGGGAATCCCCTTTCTCATATGATGTATTGTACTTACATACTACAACACTTAATATATCAAATAATTTCTATATAGTCTATTATTTCTTTCTAAAAATATTGATATATTCACCATCAGATGTTTTCCAACACTCCCATCCGTTAGATGATGAACCTCTTACCAAAGTAGCTGCTGTAGAAACAGAAGGACAAACAAAATCTTTTACTAATATATTGTTAACTATATTAGCAGTTCTTCTAAGATCAATGATACGATAATAATCAGTAGGTGGACATGTACTCCCTTTTAGAAGGATAAACTTACCATCTTCCACTTTTAGTGTTCCATTTACTGTACCAAAACCTTTTCTTTTTGCCGTTAAATTGTATAAGCCATTTGGAATCATCCCCAAATCTTTATTCTCTAAATTTTCTACTCTAGCTTTTGTTGCATTATAAAATACAACATCTTTACCTTGATCTGTAGGATAGACCTGCTTTCCATCAAAGGAAGATAATAATTGGATAACTAACTCTATATCAAGTGCAAATAGTTCTGTATTATGAAGTCGACTTTTACTAAATATATCATCTAATAGAAGTTCTTTTTCATCATAATCATCTACTTCAATAGTAAACCTTCTTTTAAGCCAACTACATTGCGATAACCATTATTTTCTAATGTATTCATTCGAGATTCAAAGTTATCAATGCCAGTCTTACCTATTTTTACTAGACCATCTACGACTGTTGTCATTACATATAAAATTCCTCTTGCCATATCTCCTCCTAATATAATAAGTAAGTACTGATATTTTATAAGAAAATTTAGATACTAATTTCTACTAACACCACATCACTATGTACTTCTGTTACGGTTCCACTTACAATATCCCCTACGTTAAATGAATGGTCTTGTTTAGGTATTTTACTATGTACATATTCATTGGTTAAGCCATAATAGTAAAAGTCATCGCATTGTTCGATGAGAACCTTCACAGATTGGTTAAGGAAACGGTTAGCATAGGCTTTAAAGCCTTCCTTTCCAAGTTGATTTAATAAGGCTACACGTGTCTTTTTCACGGCTTCTGGAACTTGCTCTTCCATCTTAGCAGCTGGCGTACCTTCTCGAATAGAATATGGGAAGGCATGGATATGCGTAAAACCAACTTCTTTGACTGTGCGCATGGTTTCCTCAAATAATTCGTCTGTTTCCCCTGGGAATCCGGCGATAATATCTGTCGTAATGGACAGATTTGGAATGCGGCTACGTAAATACTTCACTAAATCTTTGTATTGTTGCAAATTATAGTGACGGTTCATCGCTTTTAACACTGGATCAGATCCTGCTTGTAATGGCAAATGTAGGTTAGGGCATACACGAGGGTTCGTTGCCATTAACTCGATTAATTCTTCCGATACTTCTACAGATTCAATAGAACCAAAGCGAATGCGTTCTAAGCCATCAATGGTCAATAATTCACGCACAACACGGCCTAAGGTTGGTCGCTCAGGTAGTTCAATACCATAGTTACCGAGATGTATCCCTGTGAGTACTACTTCTTTATACCCATAAGCAACCAGGCGTTTTGCTTCTTCCACAATGTCTTCAATTTTTCTAGACTTTAATTTTCCTCGTGTATATGGAATGATACAGAAGGAACAGAAATTGTTACATCCTTCTTGTATCTTCATGAAAGCCCGACATTTTTCAATTTCATTGCCAAATAAAGGCATTTCTTCAAAGGTAGACTCTTCCATTACATTACGAACGATGGAAATCTGTTCTTCTGTAGATGGAATATTTTCTACTAATTCTACAATTTTATTTCGATTCGCTGTACCGATCACAAGGTTAACCCCATCGATAGCAGAAATTACTTCTGGCGCTAACTGAGCGTAACAACCTGTAACTACAATAAAGGCTTCTGGATTACGGCGCTTTGCTTGTCGGATTAATTGGCGTGATTTTTTCTCTCCCATATTTGTTACAGAACAAGTATTAATCACGTAAATAGAGGCTTCTTCATCGAAACCAACAGGAGTATATCCTGCTTTTATAAATAAACCTTTCATGGCATCCGTATCATATTGATTGACACGACACCCTAAGGTAGTAAATGCAACTGTCTTCATGAGACTCCTAATCTAGTAATTCATATTGAATCATACTCACAGCACTTAATGCCGCTGTTTCAGCACGCAATATAGTGGCTCCTAGGCTAACCTTATGGCCTCCACAGGATTCCAATAGTTCCACTTCAGTAGGGCTATAACCACCTTCAGGACCAATGCAAATGGCTATGGTATGGTATGAATTAGTATGTAACTGTGTTTGCAAAATATCTTTGATCGTCTTGTCATCTTCTCGTTCATAGGCACCTAACAAGAGAACTCCCTCATCAGATTGTAAGATTTGCAGTACTTCTGAAAGTGACTGTTCTACTGTTAATGTAGGTACATTAGGGCGACCACATTGTTGGCTTGCTTCTATGATAATTTTTTCCCATCTACTTTTCTTGGCGTTTAATTTTTTAGTATCATATTTAGCTACACAATGGACCGAAGATACACCGTAGATGTGATGAACGTTTAATTCCGTAGCCTTTTGCAATAAAAGCTCGAACTTATCGCCTTTCAAAAAGGATTGAATTAACACTACTTTCGTAGCTGATGTAGACACGTCAATGGTACGTAATCGTTTCGCCATATATATATCTGATTCCTCAGATATTAGCACAAATTCACCTGTATGCCCTTCATGATTGCTCACAATGAAAGATTCCTCTTTAGAATGGCGCAATACATGAAAGAGATGATGTGCTGTATCTGCAGGTAATTGGATACTTTCATCTATAATGTCATCAATAAATATTTTTTTCATATACTTCCTATCTTATGCCAAGGCAAAGGTATACCAAGGGCCCTCTACCATTTCTTCCATAATAGTCCAGTGGTTAGTAATATACGGCATAATTTCATCATACCGATCGTCCACAATACCACTTATTATTAGTATACCATTATCGTGTAGTTTTTCCCTAATCATAGGCAATAAAATTTTTAATGGATCAACTGTTAAATTCGCTAGTATGAGATGAGCTTTACCGT
>CAUQIT010000023.1:0-19494 GCA_963518505.1 uncultured Veillonella sp.
GAGAAAAATGATGCTAACCAAATTACTGTAAAACCAGCAGATTCTTCATTAGTTGCAGATGCAGCTGGCGTAAAAGTTAACACGGGTACAATTAACAATGTTACAACTGGTGATAAACCTGGCACAGTAACACCAAATACAGGCGATGATACTAAACTCGCTACAGTAACTACCGTAGTAAATGCTATTAATAATGCAGCATGGACAGCAACATCTGCTAAAACAGAGGTTGGTGAACTAGGTAAAGATGCAACTAACCAATTGGTAAAAGCCGGTGATAAAGTTACATTTGAAGCTGATAAAAACATCAAGATTACACAAGATGCTGGCAAATTTACATTTGCTACAAAAGATAATGTATCCTTCGAAACGGTACAAGTAGGTGGTGACCAAGGTCCTAAGCTCAGCAAATCCGCCGATGGAGATATTAAAGTATCTGGATCTGACAATACTGCTCCGGTGAAAATTACGAATGTAAAACCTGGGGATATCTCTGAAACGTCTACAGATGCTATTAACGGTAGCCAATTCCATGGCCTTGCTAAAAATACAATTAAATTAGCAGGTAAAACTGGAGACTTAGAGGCTACAGAAACAGCAGCACAAGATCTAGATAAAAAAGGCGGTATCAAGTTTACTGTTAAATCTAGCGATGGCAGCTTGTTAGAAGTAGCAGCAGAAGGAGATACAATCACATTAACTCCAAAAACTGGCACGATTACTACAACAGATGGTGTGCCAACAGCAACTACAACGAATGGTAAATTAGTGACTGCTGATGAAGTAGTAAATGCCTTAAAAGAAATGGGCTGGAAAGCTACAGCAGGTAATGAGGGCACTGGTACAGTTACTGGCAATGCGTTAGAACTAATCAAAGCTGGGGAAACAGTAACTTTCAAAGCTGGCGATAATTTAGCAATTAAACAAGATGGTAAAAACTTTATCTATTCCTTAAATCCAGCATTAACTGGTTTAACAAGTGCTGAGTTCAAAGATGGTAAGAATAATAAAGTCAATATCACGCCAGAAGGAATTACGATTACAAAACCAGCAGATCCAACTGCAGGTACACCTGAAAATACCGTGACATTGAACCAAAATGGTTTAAATAATGGCGGTAATGCGATTTCTAATGTGAAATCAAACCTTCCTGACACTAAAAATAGCGATACTGCCAATACAGAAGCAGCGCCAAGCAATGCGACTAAAGTGCAAGCAGCACCAAATACAACGAATACAACTGGCGATAACTATGTAAATCCAAATAATGCCGCTACCGTATCCGACGTATTGAATGCAGGTTGGAATTTACAAGGTAATGGAGAAGCGAAGGACTTCGTTAAAGCCTATGACACTGTAAACTTCATCAATGGTGATGGTACAACAGCTACTGTAGAAAGCACAGATGGTAAAACATCTACTGTGAAGTATAGCGTAAACCTTGGCAATGGCTTACAAAAGGATGACACTGGAAATACAATTTCTGTAAAACCAGCAGATTCTTCTCTAGTAGTTGATGGAAATGGTGTGAAGGTTAATACTGGTACGATCAACAATGTTACAACAGGTGACAAACCAGGTACTGTGGAAGCCAATACTGGCGATGAAAATAAAGTCGCTACTGTAGGTAATGTTGTAAGTGCTATCAACAATGCAGCATGGACAGCGACATCTGGTAAAACAGAGGCTGGTGAATTAGGTAAAGATGCAACTAACCAATTGGTAAAAGCCGGTGATAAAGTTACTTTTGAAGCAGATAAAAACATCAAGATTACACAAGATGGAAGCAAATTCACATTTGCTACGAAAGATAATGTGTCTTTCAATACGGTACAAATAGGTGGCGACCAAGGTCCTAAATTGTCTAAAACAGATGATGGAGACTTGAAAGTATCTGGCCCTAATGGTACGGATCCAGTGAAAGTTACTAATGTGAAATCTGGCTTGGACAAATATGGTGATCAAGTGAATGGTGCTGATGTACCAGGTACAACAGATAAAAATCGTGGCTTAGTTGACTTATCCAAACCAACAAATGGAGAACCAAAAGTTAGCGATAACACAGTTGCTACTGTAGGTGATTTACGTAACATGGGATGGATTGTATCTTCTGATAAAAAGACAGATGATTTGACTAAGGCATATTCCGACACAGTGAAAAATGCAAACGAAGTGAAATTCGTTGGCGAAGGTACAGCTATCGTATCTGGTACAACGGATGCACAAGGTGTACGAACGATTACTGTCAAAGTAGATGACCAAACGTCTACGAATAAATCTGTAACTCCTGTGGTGTACACAGATAAAAACGGTAAACAAGTATATCCAACTGGAAAAGTTGACCAAGATGGTAACCAAATCTTTAATACAAAACCAGATGGAAGTGGAGATACCGTAACAGGTCCAGTAAAAACAACTATTAATGGACCAAAAGGTACGACAACACCAACTACATTATCTAATGTAGAAGGTAACTTGGATGGTGCTAAAACGGGTACTACGGCTCCAACGACAAATCATGCAGGTGTAGATACAACAAATCCAGCAGCAAATAATTATGTGAATCCACATAATGCAGCGACTGTGGGCGATGTATTGAATGCAGGTTGGAACTTACAAAACAATGGGACAGCTCGTGACTTTGTAAAACCATATGACACTGTAAACTTTGTAAACGGTGTGAATACAACAGCAGTTGTGACAACATCTGATAATGGTACAACAAGCAATGTAACGTACAACGTAACAGGCTTGCCTATGACATACACAGATGAAGCGGGCAATCCAGTATCTAAAATCGGTGACAAATTCTACAAAGTTAACGACAAAGGTCAACCAGTAGATGCGAATGGTAAACCAAGTACTAAGGTTAATAACAATGGTGAACCTCTCGACGAAAATGGAACAGTAATTCAACCAATTAATACGGCAACAAATCCATTACATTCTACATTGGTGAACCCAAATGTAACGAATACAGCAGATGCTCCAAACAAGCAAACGACAAGCCCTACACAATTGGGCAATGTCACATCTGGTTTGAACAAATATGGTGATAACATCGATGGCAAACCAGTAGCAGGTACAACAACTGCTAACACAGGATTAATTGATTTATCTAAACCAACTAATGGTGATGCACCAAAAGTAAGCGATAATACTGCGGCCACTGTAGGTGATTTACGCAATATGGGTTGGATTGTATCTTCCGACAAGGTTACGAATGATGACGGCACAGCTACTGTTAAAGATTACACAGAGCAAGTACGAAATGCAAACGAAGTGAAATTTGTAGGTAAAGGCACTGCTATCGTATCTGGTAAAACAGATGCTAATGGTGTTCGTACGATCACTGTGAAAGTAGATGACCAAGTATCTACGAACAATGCGATTATGCCAACAAGCTTCACAACGAAGGATGGTACGAAAGTATATCCAGTGAAAGATGATGCAGGCAATGTAACATACCATACAACTCCAGATGGTAAAGGCACTGGTGATACTACTATCGATCCTAAGAATGTAGTGACTGCGGTGAACGGACCTAACGGTACGATAACGCCGACGACATTGCAAAATGTGAAGAGCAACTTGCCTAACGTAGATGATAAGAAACAAAAAGCCTTCCATCCAGATGGAACAGAGGTGACAGAACCAAATTCCACTACAAATACTGGTAATGCGAAAGCTCCATTGTCTCATACCGTGGTAGCGGCGATGATGTCTCCATTTATGACAAATGATAAAGGGGAATTCATCGATGCGAATGGCAATGTCACAACAGATCCTAAACAATATGTAAGAAATCCTAACTTTGCTGCTAATAATGCAGCCACAGTTGGCGACGTGTTACAAGCAGGTTGGAACTTACAAAATAATGGCACTGCGAAAGATTTCGTTAAACCATATGATACAGTGAACTTTATCAACGGTCTTGGTACAACAGCGGTGGTGACAACTCGTGATGGTAACACTACAAGTGATGTGACTTTCAACGTGAAAGCAGCGAATGGTTCTGTGACTGTTGACGAGGATGGTGTGAAAGTAACTACTGGTGAAATCACTAACAATACTAATGGATCCGTATCTGGCCCTACTACGGCAGAGAAAGCAAAACTTTTACGTGATACATTGGAAGCTGCACAAAAAGAATTACAAGTAGCTAAGGATGCCTTAAAAGAAGCTGAAACTAAATTAACTGCTAACCCTACAGATACTACGTTGCAAAAAGAAGTAGCTGATAAGAAAGCAGAGTTAGCGGCGAAACAGACACCAAAAGATGAAGCTCAAAAAGCTCATGATGAGGCAGGCTTGAACAAAGTTGCGACTGTACAAAACGTGGCAGAAGCGATCAATAATGCTGGCTTTAACTTAAAAACATCCGCTGATGGTGGAGAAAAGTTGACTACAGGTACTAAAAATGATGGCGAGTTAATTAAACCAAGCAATACTGTAGAAATGGTAGCAGGCAATAACTTAACTGTGAAACAGGATGCAAATGGTAAAATTACATATGCTACGAAGGATAATGTGACTTTCACAAATGTGGATACAGGCACGTTGAACGTAGGTAGCCCGAATACATACACGGATGGTAAAGGTAATACGTACACGAAAGTGGGCGATCAGTATTACAAACCAGCTGATGTGGTGAACGGTGCTCCTAAAGAAGGTGCGACACCAGTGACGATTCCTGCGGATGTAGTTGTGAAACCAGTTAGCCCTGTCACAATGAAAACAGAAGCGGCGAAACCGGCTACGAATAATGTTGCGGATGCGCAACCATCTAGTGTGTTGAATATTACATCTCAAGATGGCAAACCGACACAAATTATAGGTGTAGGTTCCACGTTGAATACAAATGTGGTCAAAACCAATCCAGAAGGTACAGCAACGAAACCAGGTGCTACACCAGGTACAACACCGAAAACTGAAGATGTTCATTTAGTAGATTTGAATGGCACAAAAGATGCACCTGTCAACAAAAATGCGGTTGCTACAGTAGGTGACCTACAAAATATGGGTTGGGTTGTATCTGCGAAAGATGGCAATGGCTACAAAGATGTGGTGAAAAATGCGAATGTAGTAGATTTCAAAGGTGAAAATGGTATTACTGTAACGGGATCTACATTAGAAGATGGCACTCGTCAATTAACTGTAGGTATCAAAGAAGGGGAAGTTACGAATAAAGTGATAATTACTCATGCGGATGGTACAAAAACAGAGGCAGTTAAGATTGGAGATAACTACTATAAAGTAGATGAAAATGGTAAACCAGTAGGCTTTGAAAAAGATAAAGATGGCAAACCGGCTGGAACTCCATTAACAATTAATCCGACAACAGACGCTGTAACTAATAAAGGTGCAGGATTTGTAACGGGTAATACGGTGGCAAATGCAATCCAAGATTCTGGTTGGAATATTGGTAAAGCCAATGGTAGTGATGTGGTGAAATCTGATGGTACAGCAGTTGACTTCAATAAAGAAGCAAAGGTGTACGATAAGGTAAATCCTAATGACGATGTGAAATTTGTAGATGGTGCTAACACGAATGTGTCTATGGTAACTGTAGATGCATTAAATGAGGATGGTACTAAGAAGGCAACTACTTTTGTCAAAGTGGATATTAACAGAGATTTAAAAATTGACTCTGTTACCACTGGTGGCACAGCGGTTGATAAAAATGGTAACAACCTTGTGAAAGTAGGCGACAAGTATTACAAAGAAGGAGATGTGACGGTAGTTACAAATCCAGATGGAAGTACTTCAGTCACACCTAAGAAGGATGCAAAACCAGTTCCTCCAGCAGATGTAATTCCTCCTAAAGATGGAGCTATGATCGTTAAAAATGTTGATGGAAAAGATGTGGTATCCGCCAAAGTTGACAAAGACGGCAACGGTGCCTTCGCAGTGAGCGGCAAAGACGGCAAAGATGGTGTATCTATTACTGCTAAAGATGGACAAGGTGCTATCGGTGTGAATGGTAAGGATGGTAAGAATACATCCATTACAGGAGAAAATATCTCTATTAAAGATAAAGATAATAAGAACTCCACAAGTATTGGTATTAACAATGTTACGTTAAAAGACAAAGATGGTAATACATCCACGTTGACGGCGGACAAATCTGAACTAAAAGATAAAGCGGGCAATACGAATACGAATACATCGACTACGAATGTGTTGAAGGATACAAATGGTAATACCAACGCATCTACAGCAGCAGGAACTACGTATACAGATAAAGATGCTAATAAAACAGTAGTGGGACCTAAGGAGATTAATATTACAGATAAATCCGGGGACAACACAGCATCCTTAACAAATAAAGATTTAATCTTGAATGCGAAAGATCCAAAAACTGGGGTAGATAAAACATCTCATGTATCTGGCGATAAGATTGCTTTCACAACTACTGATGAAATCGAAAAAGTAGTGGATAAAGACGGTAAACCGGTGATTGATCCAACTACTGGAAAACAAAAAGAAGTCATTAAAAATCCTGGTAACTCTACAGAGTACACTAACGAAGGATTGAAAGTCATTCCAAATAGTACAGTAGCTCGTGATGCGAATGGTAACCTTACATTCTTAGATAAAGATGGTAAACCAGTATCTAAAGATGTAGATGGTAACTACAAATATGTTGGTCAAGATGGTAAACCAGGTGAGAAATATACAGGCGCTGTGGGATCATTGAAACCAAATGTAGCAGATAGTACTCGTATCATTTCCTTCGGCATGGATAAACCTGTGTTAGATTCCAATGGTAATCCTGTGAAAGGCCCAGATGGCAAAACAGTTATGACAGAAGGTATCTCCGCTGGTATGCAACAAATTCACAATGTCGCACCAGGCACGAAAGATACAGATGCGGTTAATGTGTCTCAATTACGAGGTACAACGATCAATATCAACAATCGTATGAATCGTATGGGTGCACAAGCAGCTGCCTTAGCAGGCTTGCAATCTATCCAATACGATCCATTAGAGCCAACTCAAATTTCCGCAGGTGTAGGCTACTATCAAGGGGCTAGTGCCTTAGCACTTGGCATGAATCATTACAAAAATGAATCTACCATGTTCCATGTGGGTGCATCCGTCAATGGAAATATGAATGAAGTGATGGCCAATGCAAGTGTGACTTGGAAGTTTGGTGCTCGTGCTGATGAAACCGCAGTGAAAGATACATTCCGTCAAGGGCCTATCAGTGCATCTTACACATTACAAGATAAGGTATCTGCCTTAGAAGCACAAAACAGAATTCAAAAAGATGAATTGAATGAACTACGTGCTACAAATGCTGCTCAAAAAGCAGAAAATGAAGCACAACGTGAAGAATTAGCCTTGATGAAAGCGCAAATTGCGGAATTGTTCAAACGAATGAATGGATAATCTTAGATACTAAGAATATCTATACATGATACGTCACTTGTGATGCTATGCAGCCTTGAGGCGTTCTTCATTAGCGTAAGGGAAGAGCACGACACATTCCTCCGCAAACTGATACAGTGGTTAGGTTTGCTCCGGAACATGTCGTGCTCTTCTTGTGTTTGTGTGATGTAGGTAGTAAAGGGATGCCACAAGACTGCTACTCGTATTTATGCTCTTCAGGAAAAGATATATAGTACTCTTTTGTGTCCTTAGGGTGTGGGTAGAAAGTTGTATTTTTTTACGAGAAGGCCCTAAATATGGTATGATATAAGGTAAAGATAATACATAAGATATTCCTACATAGATAATAGGAGGTACCTACTTTGAGTAGTATATTTGATATTATTGGACCCGTTATGATTGGTCCATCTAGTTCACATACAGCGGGAGCGGCACGACTGGGGAAAATGGCTTTGTCAATTTTTCATGAGCGTCCTGAAAGTGTGACGATGACATTATATGGTTCTTTTGCAAAAACCTATCGAGGCCATGGCACAAATCGTGCTTTGGTGGGAGGTCTATTAGGGATGGATGCCGATGATGCACGTATCCGTGAGTCTTTAGAAATTGCAGAGAAAGAAAACTTTCAGTATACCTTTATTGAATCTGAAGTCGATGCAGGACATCCGAATACTGTACGATTCAATATGTATGGTAAAGAGGGAAAGCATATGTCTGTGACCGGATCATCCCTAGGTGGAGGTCGAGTGACGGTGACCAATATTGATGGCATCGATGTAGATATTACTGGGGAAGAGCATCAGATTATTGCGTTCCATACGGATCAACCCGGTGTTATTGCAGGGGTTACACATATTTTAGGGCTAGAGAAGATTAATATTTCTAGCATGCGTGTATTCCGTAAGCGCAAAGGATCAGAAGCGGTGATGCTGATTTCTACAGACTCCGATGTAGATGCTGTGGCATTACAACAAATTAAGGAAGTGCCAGGTATTTCTTCTGTTATGTATTTTGAACCATTGGAGTAGAGGATACTATGAGTTATTTATACGATACAATTGAAGATATTGTACGCCTTGCGGATCGTGAAAGTATTTCTTTTTCCGAAGTGGTTTTGCGTGCAGAAATAGAAAGTACAGGTTCTGCGAAAGAATATGTGCTAGGGGAGATACAACGTCGCATTCAAATTTTTAAAGAATCTGTTCGCGATGGCATAGAAGATACAAGAAAAAGTAAGAGTGGTATGTCTGGGGGACAAGCGAAGCAATTAGATGAGGGTAAACCAGTATTTCTGAGTGATCTTACCTATCGTGCATTGAGATATGCTATTTCCGTTAATGAAGCAAATGCGAAGATGTTCCGTATTGTAGCATGTCCTACAGCAGGGGCCTGTGGCATTTTACCTGGTGTGATGCAAGCAGTAGGTGAAGTATACAATTGTGATGAGGCGTCCTATATCAATGGATTTTTAGCGGCTGCTGGGGTAGGTAATGTGGTAACAAACCAAGCCTGTGTAGCAGGTGCTGTAGGTGGCTGCCAGGCTGAAGTTGGTACCGCAGCAGCGATGGCAGCAGCGTGTGCAGTAGCTATGATGGGGGGAACTACAGAAGAGGTAGTCACAGCTATGACATTATGTATGAAAAATGTACTTGGCTTAGTATGTGATCCGGTGGCAGGCCTTGTGGAAGTACCTTGTGTGAAGCGAAATGGTATCTATGCAGTACATGCGTTAGCCTCAGCAGAAATGGCGATGGCAGGATTGCGAAGTCGTATTCCTGCGGATGAGGTAATTGGTGCTATGGACTCTATTGGACGGGCTTTGCCAGAAGCGTTGCGAGAGACTAGCGAAGGTGGCCTAGCGAGAACTAAAACTGGTATGGATATTACGAAACGCTTGGCTCATCAGAAGTAGAGAGGTGTAGTATGGGAATAGGAACATATCAAGAGACCTCTGCTTACCAAGGGGCTCTGCGTATATTGCAGACATTGCAAGAGGCGCAGTATGAGGCCTATATTGTAGGTGGTGCAGTGCGAGACATTCAAATGGGGCGTGTTCCTCATGATTACGATATCGTTACATCTGCTATGCCGGAGGTAGTGATTAAGGTATTGCGTACAGCAGGGTTTACTACCACCAGTATAGTAGGGGCTTCTTTTGGTGTGGTAGTCGTATCTTATGGAGTTCATTCGTATGAGGTGGCTACATATCGCAGCGAGCAATATGGTGATGACAGTCATCGTCCCATTTCAGTACAATATCCATCTACATTCTTAGACGATGTACAGCGACGTGATTTTACTATCAATGGCCTGGCTCTTAGCGGAAATGGAAAGGTTCGTGATGAAGTAGGAGGCTTACGAGATATAGAAGGACGTCGTTTGTGTACGATTGGATCCAGCATAGAACGCTTTCAAGAAGATGCATTACGTATGTTTCGATTGTGTCGATTTGTGGGGCAATTAGGATTTTCAATCGACCCGAGTACATGGGCAGGAATCGAGCCAAACCTGTATCGTGTAGAAGGCTTGTCCATAGAGAGAGTGCGTATTGAAATTGAAAAAATGCTGCTAAGTGACCATGTAGATTTAGCCTTAGATGCCTTGGTACAGAGCCGTTTAAATGAGCAATATTGCCAACAAACAATAGAAGGTGTAGTGAGACGCATCCCTATTTTACCGGAATTAACACATTTGGTAGATTTACCACAATCACCGGAACATCATGTATATGATGGATGGAGACATACCTTGGCTGTGGTTAAGGAAGTACCTTCTAACCTAGTATTGCGTTGGGCAGCCTTACTCCATGATGTGGGGAAAGGTGTAGAGGGTGTACGTGGCTTTCATAATGGTCGTATTACAGATCGAAATCATGATGTGGTAGGTGCTAGGATGGCTCGAGATATGTTGACTAGATTAGGGTACTCTAAAGATTTTGTGAATCTTGTAGTATGGCTTGTTGAACGTCATATGAGATTTCACTTTTATGTATCTAATCCATCAGCAGATTTACGAAAATGGATGCAAAAAGAATCTCGTGAAACTATGTTCCGTGAAACTAAGGATTTAGTAGAGGCTATGGAGTATTTAAAAGATCTCGGTGTAGCAGATGTTATTGGTGGAGGTACTAAGAAGGTGGAGCCTTCAGAAGTATATGGAAATCGCATGGTGCAGCTAGCAAGTTGTATACCGGTACATACAAAAGATTTAAACTATGATCGTAGTCTACCTGCATTGGTGGCACCATATGCGAAGGAAGTATTGCAAGCTGTTTTACAACGCGTCCAATTAGGAGAGATTCCGAATACTCCGGAGGCTATCCATAAAGCAGGTATGGCGAAGTTTAACAGATTAAAGAAAAAGGAGCAACATGCATGAAAATGCAAGCAGTAAGAAGACGAATAGATACATATGGGTCATGGTGGTTTATGGCTTTATTTTGTATTGCTCTAGGAATTACCTTGCGCTATACATATATCCAGATTATAGCTAATGATACATATTCTAAACGCTTTTCTAGTCAATTTATTACAGATAGAGTATTACAATCTCCAAGAGGAACTATTTTTGACCGTAATGGTAATCCATTAGCCTTAAGTGTAACAGTCAACTCTGTTAGTGCGGATCCTACGATGATGCGAGTGGTGGCTAAGAAAACGCCGGAAGAGGTAGCAGATGTATTGGCACCGTATGTGCGTATTTCCAGAGAAGAAATTATAAAAAAATTAAATGAAGATACAGCCTTTGTATGGATTGATCGCCTCTTAGATGTGCCGAACTCCAATGGTATAGAAGCAGCTATCAAGGAAGCAAAGTTCAACTTTATTACCTTACATAAAGAGAGCCGCCGCTATTATCCGAATGATACTTTATTAGCGCAGGTCCTTGGATTTGTAGGATTCAATGAAGATGGCAAGGCGGATGCAGAAGGTAAGGCAGGGCTTGAGGCAGCATTAGATGATGTGATTCGCAGTAATGAGGTGAAAGTCAGCATTTACAACGACACAGCTGGTCGCCCCGTCTTTGAGTCCGTACAATCTCAGTTTTTACCAGATCAGGAAAAATCGGTGAATCTTACCATTGATACAACGGTGCAGTTTATTGCCGAACGGGCCTTAGATAAAGCGATGATAGACACAAAGGCTCGCAGTGCAGCGATGATTATTATGGATCCAAAAACAGGGGAAATCCTTGCGATGGCCAATAAAAATCGAGGCATGGCATCGGACGTAAATAAATTAAAATTTGAAGATTATCGCAATAATGCGGTGGTGAGTATTTATGAACCAGGATCTACGTTCAAACCGATTATTGCCGCCTCCGCTCTGGCGGCTGGAAAATGGCAACTAGATACAGTGTACAATGATACGGGTACTATTCTAAACGATGGGCATCCGATGAAAAACTGGGATGGTAAAGGCAGAGGTAAAGTTCGCTTACTAGATATTCTAAAATATTCCATCAATACAGGTATGGCGTACTTGGGTACGACTACAGGTGGAGATATCTTAACGGATTATGTAAAACGCTTTGGTTTTGGTAAAGCGACAGGGATTGAGCTACCGGCTGAGGGGGATGGTATCCTCTTTGATCCAAAGACAATGAGTAAATTAGATACTGCCACTATGTCCATTGGACAAGGGATTGCGGTAACACCATTGCAAATGGTACAAGCCTTTGGTGCCCTAGCGAATGGCGGCAAAATGATGAAACCTCATATTATCAAATCCATTGTAAATCCAGATGGTTCTATCTTTAAAGAAGCGAAGGATGTGGAGCAAGGTCAGCCAATTCCTGAAAGTATTGCGAAACAGATTACAGATATTTTAGAGAAAGAAGTCTCCGAAGGTGGCGGACATAAAGCGTATGTAGAAGGCTATCAATTTGCTGGTAAAACAGGGACGGCACAAAAATTAGATGCTGAACATGGTGGTTATTTGAATGGTCGCTATATTGCCTCCTTTATCGGTTATGGACCTGTAGAAGATGCTCACTTTGTGGCATTAGTTGTGATTGATGACCCGCAAGGCACATACTATGGCAGTCAAATTGCAGCGCCTGTATTCCAAGATGTGATGACACAGCTAGTACGTTACTATAAACTTTCACCAACACGGAGTAAACATAGTGATAAAGATAAAGGTAAGCAGGGGATTAAGCCTTTAGAAGTACAACGTAATCAAGATGGATCAATAATCGTGCCAAATTTTGTAGGCCATGCCTATGGAGAAGTGCGTGATTGGGTACATGAAGCTGGGTTGACGTTTAAGCCAAATGGCACAGGATATGCTATTTCTCAAGATGAATCTGTTGGAAGTACTTTGGAGAAAGGTGAATCCATCACGGTATACTTTAGTAGGTAATATCGTTATAGATAGGTTGTTCCATTTAAGCATGTATTATATGTATTTGAATTTGCAGAATATAATTAGATGAATAATATAAAGAGGATATAGATGATTGAATTATTAGGAAAACCAGTAGCGCAAGCTCGTAAAGCGGCGTTACAAGAAAAAATGGATGCCTTATTAGCGCGAGGTGTGACGATAACATTAGGTATTTTGCTAGTTGGTAATGATAGTGCCGCTAAGATGTATGCTACATTTATGGAAAAAGTAGCAAAAGGTGCTAACTTTAATACAGAATTGGTAGAACTGCCAGAAGCGGCGACCCAAGAAGAGGTAGAGGCAGTTATTCGCAGATTCAATACAGATGAAAGCATCTACGGTGTTTTGCCATTAATGCCAATGCCAAAGCATATCAATAGTGAAGCGGTGATTGGCGCGTTAGACCCAGCAAAAGATATAGATGGATTGACGACGTATAACATTGGTCTAGTTAGCTCTGGAAAAGGTGGTTATGTACCATGTACGCCTAAAGCGTGTATGGCAATCATAGATCATTATGGTATTGAACTGTCTGGTAAAAAAGTAGTTGTTCTTGGTCGTAGTCAAGTAGTGGGCAAACCGGTGGCACTATTAGCGTTAGAACGTAATGCAACAGTGACCATTTGTCACTCTAAAACTCAAAACTTAGGTACAGAATTATCCCAAGCGGATGTGGTGATTGCTGCTGTGGGCAAAGCGCATATGGTAGATGGATCTATGCTACAGCCAGGTTGTGTCGTTATCGATGTAGGAATCAATGAATTAGATGGACAGACTGTAGGAGATGTGGACTTTACTTCTGCTAGTGAAGTGGCATCTGCCATTACACCTGTACCAGGTGGTGTAGGATCTGTAACGACTACCATGATGTTAGAAGGATTATACGAGGCGTATCATGCACGAAATGGCCATTGCTGAGGGAATTGTAGAGGTAGCGCTAGATACGCTGAAAGTGAATGAAGGAACTATCATTCATGCTATACAGGTGCAGATTGGTGCCTTATCTGGTGTAGAGCCCGAGGCTTTGCATTTTTGTTTTGATGCGGTTACACATGGAACACCTGCAGAGGGAGCAAAGTTAGAGATTGAAACAATTCCGATGAAAGGGCGTTGTTTAGAGTGTAATCAAGAATTTTCAATGGAACAATATCGTCATGTATGCCCGTCATGTCATAGCTTTGCAGTGGAAGAATTGCAAGGTCGAGAATTACGAGTAGCATCTATCGATATGGATTAAAGGAGTACTATGGAAGTACAAGTAATGACAAATGTGTTGGCAAAAAATGATGCCATTGCAGAAACGCTACAACAACAGTTTAAGGATAAACAAATTTTAGTAATGAATTTATTAGGCTCTCCTGGAGCAGGGAAGACATCTTTATTAGAGGCCACTTTACAAACATTGTCCAAGGATTATCGTATTGCGGTCATTGAGGGAGACTTATTTACGGATAAAGATGCAGAACGTATCCATGCTACCGGGGTCCCAGTGATTCAAATCAATACTGTCGGTGGCTGCCATTTGGATGCAAATATGATTCGAGAGGCCGTTGGTGAATTAGATTTGGATGCATTGGATCTAATCATTATTGAAAATGTAGGTAACTTAGTGTGTCCTGCAGAATTCTTCATCGGTGAAGATATGAAAGTAACGGTTCTATCCATTACGGAAGGAGAAGATAAACCTTTGAAATATCCTTTGATTTTTAAAGAATCTTCTGCTGTACTATTAAATAAAGTAGACTTATTACCTTATGTACCATTTAAAATGGATGAGGCTATTCGAGATATTAACTCTTTACAACCAGGGGTACCGATTTTTCAGGTTAGCTGCACTCAAGCTGAAGGGCTTTTACCATGGATTACATGGGTAAGAGAAAAATTAGAGGAGCGACGTATCGATGAAAACTAATTGGAGAGCGATCTTAGCGGCTATGGCGTTAATGGGCATGGCGGTGTTACAGCGGCAGGTTGCACTAGGCGAAGATGCTAGTAGCAGTACTATACATAAAAAGGTAGAATCGATTGTTTCTGACCGAGATGCCGGTGGGAATGCCGTAAACAAGAGGGCTGAGTCGATTGCTACTGAGACCGGTGCTGTTGAAAAGAAAATAGAAATAGCAGAGCAAGGAAAAACTGTATTAGAGACGAAAGCTGTGGGTACTGCTGTACAGCGGAAGGTGACAGTAGGGTCAGTAACGCTTGATTTGACCCCAGACCATATGGCGGAAGATTTGGCGGTGCGAACATTCTTAAAAGAGAAAAAAACTTCCTTTGTAGAAGGGGAAGCAGAAGAATTAGAGCTGGTGGGAACTACTTTCACAGCAAAACGCATACCGCCGTTACTCATTACAGACACATTTGTGAAAGCATTGAAAGAAGAAGCCAAGGCTCGTATAGATGCGAAACAACGTGAGCCATGGGCGTTCCCAGATGTGGATATGATGAAAGAAAAGTTAGATGCAATTGGTAAGAAACAAACTGTAGATAGGTATGAGAGTGATGCATCTGAAGCAGATACAGCAAAAGAGAAGGAATCCTTAGCGGAGCAAAGTGCAATGGATGCGGTATCGTCAGTAGACGATGAAGCAGAGAAAGGCCGTGTCGAAAAATCTGGGGAAGCTAAAGAAGGTAAGGAAGCCAAAGATAATACATCTAATAGAGAAGGGGAAAGTGAAGGCACAGATACGTCTAAGAAATCTGGAGAGAGGACAAAGGATGTGAAAACTCCTAAAGTCCCTAAATACCCTATCGACTTATTATGGACAGATAAGGCTAGTACCTTTTTACATGAGGATGTACATGTAGGTGCCACCCGTAGTGAAGTGCTTTTTGCTTGGGGGGCTCCACAGGCTATGTGGCGTGATAATACTAATGGTTCATTGTTGTGGCTATATGAAGGGAAACTCTCTAAAGAAAAAACTATAACAAATGATAGAAAAAAATCTATGCAAAAGGAGGAGTTTTCACAATTAGTGAAGAATACTTATACTAGTGACTCTTTAGCAGGTTCTAACAGTTCTGTGGGTTATGTGTGGCTTTCATTGAAAGATGGGAAAGTGACACATTTGGGAATGATTACGGGTCAAGACTGGCCTCGTTTTGCTATACCAGCCACTACATTAGAAAGGTTTAAACCCAATACAATGACAGAATCAGATTTCTCTTTGATGGGGTATCGATTAGGTGAACCATTTACCAATGATCCCAACCGATCTTGGGAAGAAAGAGGAAGACTGTATGGTCAGGAGTTTTTAGGCTATAAGGATGTAGTTATCGCATATAACAAGGAACACGAAATTACTCGTGTCATGATCAACTCATCGCTTGGTACGACAAAACGCGGCATTTCGCTTGGAGATTCTAAATATTTACTGCTCTATCTCTACGGAGTGCCAGATTTTGAAGAACCTGCTAATCATCATGATAGCACTAAAGGTGTTGTGTATGGCTATCGCCATCCGGTGTTAGAACATACCTATTTGTTATTTACATTAGATGATAAATTCGTCAGAGAAATATTATTGTCCAACCAAAAGAAAAGCGAACTTGTTTCGGCTATGTAGCCTGTGGTGTTCGCAACTAAATTAGATAAAGGGAAGACCGTAACACACCCCTTCTCAAGCTATACAGTGGTTATGCTTGTTCAGGGGTGTGTTACGGTCTTCTTACATTTGTGTGATTTGGTCAGTAAGGGAACGCCACAAGGCTACTACACAAAATGGCGTCGCTTGCAATATTATCTTTATTGATACAAATTTGTATGCTAATTATAGCACTTTTAGACTTACTATATAAGTAATGAAAAAGCCTAACGAATAAGGTTTACTCACCTTAATACGTTAGGCACATTTTCATTTTAAAGTTTCTTGAGATGAGCCTAACGCCGATCAAACGTTGATGGCTCTTCTTTTTGTATATTCAGTATACCATATTTTAAAACGAAAAACTACTACATACTGAACTTGAATTTATTACTTGTGTTCTATTTTTATCCAAAAGGGCGTCGCTTGGGGAAGGGAAGACTGCAATACACCCTCTCAGAAACGGCATTTCATTATGTTTTTTCTGTATAACACTGCTAAATACGGTACTTGACGGAGTTCTTTCAGGTAAGATATAATTGGATTATATAATCATACAAAGCAGATATGATTAGGAGCTTTATGATAAGAGAGGTATTACATGAATAGAAAGTCTAAGTTGGCAGTATTGGCAGTAAGTGCTTTGACTGCAGGTTATATGGGTGTTAATGCAGCGGCCACGGGTTCTTATGTGGCTGGTGATGGAGCAGTTGCTGCTCAAAATTCGGTAGCTGTTGGTGCTAATGCTAAGGCAATTGGTCAGTATGGCGTGGGTATTGGGAACTCTTCTAAGATAGGTAATCATGCTGTTGCGGTAGGTGCTAATGCAGAAGCAGGAGAATACTATTCCATGTCTGTAGGGGATAAAGCACTTTCAGGAGATCAATATGCAGTGTCTGTGGGCGGTAAATCGAATGCACTGAAAGAAGGTTCCATTGCCATAGGCTATGAAGCTACGGTGGGTGAAGCAGCTACGGGAGAGTCTACGGAGGGTGTTGCTCCCAATAAAGGTGGTACTAACTCCGTGGCTGTGGGGCGTAAATCGAAAGTAGTAGGAAATACTGCTATTGCCATTGGGTATGGTAGTCAAGTGAATATGGATTCTGGTATTGCTATTGGTAGTGGAGCTATTTCTAATATAAGAAGTGCTATTGCTATTGGTGAGGAAGCAGGTAAAAACTCTAGTTATGATGGAACTGCAAGTAATTTACCAGGTAGTATTTTTATTGGAAAAATGGCTGGTCAAAATGTAGTTGGTAATATTAACACCTTTGTAGGTTCGAGTGCAGGGACTGATACAAAAGGCCATAATAATATAGCTATCGGTAATGATGCAGGAAGATCGGTAAAAGGTGAACATAATATATCAATCGGATTCAATTCGTCTAAATCTGCAAATGGATTGAATAATGTGGCCATTGGTCAAAATTCTGGAACCAATATGAAAGGGAATACGAACGTATCCATTGGTTCTATGTCGAATAATTTTGATAAAGAAACTGCTGTTAATAATGCGGTTGCTGTGGGGAATCAAAGCGAAACTAAGGCAGATTATACGGTAGCATTGGGGGCAGCGGCGAAAGCAAAGGTAGTTGGTGCCACTGCCATGGGGACGTTTGCACAAGCAAATAATGGATATGCTACAGCTCTTGGGTATGATGCGATTGCTAGTGGTGGACATTCTATTGCAGTAGGCTTGAGCTCTCGAGCTATAGGTGGATATTCCGTGGCCCATGGTTCCTGGGCTGAAAGTAATGGTAAATTTGGGACAGCTGTTGGATATGATGCACATGCTAATGGTGAAAGAAGTGTTGCATTAGGAAAAACTGCAGTTGCAGAAGCCAATGATTCTGTTGCGTTAGGGGCTAATGCAACAAGTGATCGCAATGCTGATGAGATTGGGTATGACCCATCTGAAACAGCTGTTGTGAAAGGTGCAGCGGATGTCTTACAATTGGGGACTGATTTGCAAGCACAATTTGATACAAAGGATGCAGAGTATAAAGCATTACAAAAAGAAGCTGAAGTCATTGAAACGGAACGTAATACTTTGCTAGAAAAGCAGAAAGAATTGACGGCTGCTAATAATACGACGGAATTAGAAACGGTCAAAACGCAATTAGCAAATAATAAAACTCGTTTAGATGCGAAAAATAAAGAAGTATCTGATAAAGCAATAGAAATTAATAAGCTGGTAGGTACTTGGAAAGCAAGAAAAGGTGCGGTATCTGTTGGTAACTCTACCACTGGAGAAACTCGCCAAATTATTAATGTAGCAGCAGGTACGGAAGATACTGATGCGGTGAATGTGGCACAATTAAAAGCTGTGTCAAATGGAGGCTTTGCGGTATCAACAAACTCATATGATGTTACTGATGAAACAACAAAAGCTAGTACAAAAGGTACGTTAATTAGAACTAAGCTTGGTGGCATTCTTCCAATCGAAGGAAAAGCAAGTACTGTGTACGGATCTGATGCTGCACCAGCTGCTAATTATTCTTCCGATAATTTAATTACCTATGCGGATGCGGGTGCTGTGCGTATTGGCATGCTTAAATCACCGACTTTTACAAGCGTGTCTATTGGTGATACAAACCCTATTACATTAGCAGTTACCGATGGAAAATTGACGGCTGGTGGTAACGAAGTCATCACTAAAGGGAACTTTACGACTGTTTTTAATGAATTATATAAGATAGGCGATGGCTTAACTACCGCAACTGAAGATGGTAAGACGGTTATTAAGCTGGATAAAGAAACGCTTAAAAATGATGCTGATTTTAAAGGTCCAAAAGGAGATCCTGGAGAAAAAGGCGCCGATGGAAAATCTGCCTTAGACGTATGGAAGTCTATCCCAGGTAATGAAGATAAAACAGCTGAAGATTACGCTAAAGCAATTAAAGGTGAAAAAGGCGAAAAAGGTGATGATGGAAAATCAGCGTTAGACGTATGGAAGTCTATCCCAGGTAATGAAGATAAAACTGCTGAAGATTACGCTAAAGCCATCAAAGGTGAAAAAGGCGAAAAAGGTGACGATGGTAAATCTGCGTTAGACGTATGGAAATCCATCCCGGGTAATGAAGATAAAACAGCTGAAGATTACGCTAAAGCAATTAAAGGTGAAAAAG
>CAUQIT010000024.1:0-19414 GCA_963518505.1 uncultured Veillonella sp.
GGCTTATGTTTACTTCTTTCGAAGTAATTACCTTACATTGTTCAGTTTTCAAAGATCAACTTAGCCGTTCACAACACTGTGTTGTGGCGACTAGATTATAATAACAGATTCACAAGTTTGTGTCAACAGTTATTTTAATCTTTTTTGCTCATCACTTAATGAAGTGTGAACACCTTGTTCTCTCGAACATGTACTATAGTATATTCCATTTCCATATAAAAAGCAACCCCCAATTTTTATTTTCTTTTACTCTTCAATGTTTATATAGTATATAAGGACATATACACCCCTTACCTCATATTACCAATACATTTTAAACGTCCTTCGAAGTCCTTTTCTAACTACATAAAGGCATGGAACGGAGCAATATTTTTCTATGCAAATATTACACAGTGTCATCAATGAATGCCTTACTCGTCTTTCTTTTTATACATATATTAATATCCTTATAGACCTCATAACATTATATGAGGCGATATATTATTCAATATCATATGACCTTGTGTCAGTATTGTATCTTCCCGATCCGAAGAGAATGCAGTTATGCGTAGTAGCCTTGTGGCGGTGTTATAGACTAAATTACACAAACACAAGAAGAGCACGGCGTGCTCCGAACAAACATTATGAAATACCGTTTGTGAGGAGTATACCGTGCTCTTCCTATACATCATCCCCAAGAGAACGCCCTTAAGCGTAGCAGTCTTGTGGCGGTCTTATATTAATTGTGATGTAAATACAGGAACGAGCAACATGTTCCTGAACAAACATTACGTAGTGCCGTTTGTGAAGGAATATGTTGCTCGTTTCCCTTTGCTATATAAATGAGACCGCCACAGGCTACATAGCATCACAAGTGAACGCTTTCGCCTAGTTCGTAGTTCCCTTTATCTGTCACCACTCGATCTTCTTGATATAGTCCATCTAGTATGGTCACCACACCATCTACTTCTAATCCGGTTTCAATGGTTCGTATATCAATCGTATTATTGTCCGTCACCACATACACAAATTTGCCATTTTCTCCATCACGAATGACTTCTTTAGGCAACGTTAGAGCTGGTGCTTCCGCTTTCGTTTCAATCACCAATGTATAGAACTCACCAATCGTCACTTGCCCCGGTTGCACATTGAAAGTTGCTTTTACAGTAATACTAGGTCCCGATTCTGTTCCCACAAATGTAATTTGCCCTGGCACCTGCGTTCCATTAACATCAAGATAGACTTGTACGCCACCAGTGACATTAGGCTGTTTCAAAATCGTACCAAAGCTTTGTGGTACACTCAACGTAGCCACCACGGGAGAATCTTGTTGTATTAACAACAATGGTTTTCCCTCAATAGCAATCTTCCTATCTTCATTATAGATAGCTGCCACCTTTCCTTCCATCGGTGAAAGTATTTGGGCCGCTGCCATCTGCGCTTGTATTTTTGCAATGGCAGCTTCTATTCCAGAAGTATCCGCTCCTGAACCGCCTGTATAGGACGGAACCGTTACCACTTGTGATTGTGCCCTGGCCGCAATCGATTCGAACTCTCGATTGGTAATGATACCCGTATCACGCATATAGCGCGCCCGTTCTACATCCGCTGACGACACACTGCCACCTACCACAGTAGTAGATGTATTCTGCTGTGGCGCTCGACTGCGCGCTTCCTGTAACTGCCCTAATAAAGACTGTAACTGTTGTTGTAGCGATGTGGTATCAATCATAGCCAGCACTTGACCGGCTTTCACCATGTCACCTACTTTCACCGTAAAAGTAGACACCGGCCCCGACACTGTCGGTTCCACGCTAGCCTTATGTAACGCCGTAATGTTCGCCTCATGACTGATGCGCACCGGCATTTGACGTTCCACGGGATTCACCACCTGCACCGTTTTGGGTTGCATCCATGCGAACACACCGCCGGCAATGATTAGCACCATCACCACTGTTATATATATCCAATATTTCCGTATCCAAGAATAGTTCATCATCCGCTCCTCTCATATAATAGAGTATTATACTACTCTTAAAGAGGAATATCTAGCACACGCACACCGTCACGTGTATTAGTCTTGTAATGCATCTATAAACCGTGCTATAATGAAAGCAACAAAGAAGAGCCATCAACGTGTGATTGGCGTTAGGCTCATCTCAAGAATGTAGTAATTGAACTAGCCTAACGTGTGAGGTATGCAACACCTCTTATACGTTAGGCTTTTTCATTGACTATTTTAATACGTCAATGATTTGAATTGCTAAGCTAGTAAGCGCAATGATTAAAGAAATCTTTTCGTACTTAGTCATAGCAACCACCTCCTCCCATAATAGGAAGAGATAAGCCCAACTCACGTTGGTGACCCTTCGACTGTTATTATACTACAAAATTACCCATAACGTGAACTTTTATTAGTAATTAAATCTATAAACCATGCTATAATGAAAGCAACAAAAGAAGAGCCACCAACGTGTGATTGGCGTTAGGCTCATCTGGAATACTAAAAATGATGTCCTAACGTGTATAAGTAGTGCGAACACTTATTAAATCGTTAGGCCTTTCATGTATAAAAACTACTTCCTTACTTATTTTAGTAACACCAACTAACAAACACTTTCGTGTCCCCAAGGAACACCACAACGTATGGCAGCCTTGTAGCGGACCTTTTCTACCTAAATCACACAAACACAGAAGACCGTAACATACCCCTGAACAAACATAACCACTGTATAGTTTGAGAAGGGGTGTGTTACGGTCTTCTCTTTATCATATTTAGTTAAGACCCGCCACAGGCTACATAGCGTTACAAGTGACGCTTCATATGTGTTGTTTAAATACATCTCTCATTATGACTGCCTTATCAATAATTTCATTAATCAGTTCATCATGATTCTCTTGTCGGTCAAAATCTAGTCCATCAATGTAATATAGAATCCTAGATGCCTTTTTATTGTCTAATCGTTGCCACTGCATAGAAAAACCTAATTCATTTTCTATCACATCCCGCATCCCATATAATTTATCAAACATTTGCTTATTATCTTTAATAGCAAGTTCTACGCTAATTTGACCAGTTCTACCTAATAAGGAAATGGCTATCCCTGCTTCGCTTGTTCCCATCGCTACACTATACCACCGTTCCGTATGCGCCTTTCTAACATTAAACGGTCTATTTCTACTTACTAATACTTCATTAAAACGAGTCCAAAAATTCAAGCGATCAGCTTCACTTTTACTAAACTCACTGTTTCCTCGATTTGTACTAGTCGTTTTTAGAAAATCATTAGGTTTTTCCACTAGCACAAATTTAGGTGCTGGCAGCGAATCTCCAATTTGGTAGGCGTGAATTTCAATTAAAAAGAAAGATACATCTTTCGTGGTCTTATTGTTTAACCATTCAACGGCGCTCCGGTGTTCCTCTTTAGCTTCTTTCACAATCCAAATTACTACATCTGCATCTAACCCCGATGCGTAGGTAATAATCTTTCCTAAATGATCATGATTTGTCGTTTCTAACTGATTTTCAATAATTACCTTGATTCCAGTAGTTTCATCATGAGCCACCAAATCACATCGATATGACCCGACGTACACTTCCTTATCAATATCAGTCAACGTTAATCCTATTTCATCTCCCAGTATCTCTATATTTTCTTCTTTAGATAGCCACTCCGAAAAATCATATTGTTCATGTTTCCAAAGATCTCTAATATCTACCTCTGAAAGTTTACCTAACTTCATAACACACCCCCACAGATACTGTTATATCATCAAATCATTTTTTATAGTTCCATTTTACCATACTATATACCAATTATATACAGATATCATCTCCAGATGTATACAACATCAAGGCCTTAGTCCCTAAGGTAACCCATTATACATAGTAACCTTGTAATACACCTATAAACCGTGCTATAATGAAAGCAACAAAAGAAGAGCCCTCAACGTGTGATCGGCGTTAGGCTCATCTCAAGAACATCAAAATGGACGGCCTAACGTGTGTAAGTACTCTCAATACTTACGTTTTACGTTAGGCTTTCTCATTAATTACTTAAACAAATCAATGAGCTGTACTATTAACTTTAGAATTAGAATCAATCTATAGATTTTTCTAAATTTTTTCATAGTACCACCTCCCCCCATAATAGGAAGAGATGAGCCCAACTCACGTTGGTGACTCTTATACTATGTATTATACTATAAAATTACTCACAACGTGAACTTTTATTGGTTACTAAATCTATAACCATGCTATAATTAAAGCAACAAAAGAAGAGCCCTCAACGTATGATTGGCGTTAGGCTCATCTCAAAAGCGATAAAACTTGAAATAGCCTAACGTGTGAGGTCTGCAACACCTCTTTTACGTTAGGCTTTTTCATTGACTATTTTAATACGTCAATGATTTAAATTGCTAAGCTAGTAAGCGCAATAATTAAAATTCTCCCAGAGGAACGCAGTTAGGCGTAGTAGCCTTGTGGCGGCCCTTAACTGATAAAACCACACAAACCCAAGAAGAGCACGGCGTGCCCCGAATATAATTAGTCTAGGTCACGTTCATATAACATAATCACATATTCGCTAAAAGAGCAGGGCATGTTCCTGAAGAAACATTATGAAATACCGTTTCTGAAGGAATGTGCCCTGCTCTTTTGTTTGCTTCATAAAATATTAACTGAACGTGACAAAGCTATATAGAAGCATGCCGTGCTCTTCCCTTTGCAATATTAATTACCACCATAGGTTACATAACGTTACAAGTGACGTCACAAGTGAGGTCGTAACGATGTACCCTTTCACTAGCCAATTGGCTAGTCGTCTCATGGCAAGTAAACAGAAATACCTGTGTATGCTCACTCAACCGTTCTATGACCTGCAATGTCAGCTTTTGCCGTTCTAGGTCAAATCGCACTAATACATCATCCAACAGCAACGGCATAGATTCTATCTTTTCCGCGAAAGACTCTGCTAGGCTTAGTCGCAATGCCAAGTACACTTGATCGCCTAGACCACTGCTCCATTTTCCTAAGGGAATTTCCCTACCTGTAGTGTCTTTCACATAGGCCCCCTTATGTGTATCATACATGTGCAATGTATAGATACCACCTGTCATGGTTTTCACATACTCAGATGCCCTTGCCAGCATCGCCGGTTGTCGATCTGTTTCGTATTCTTGTTGCGCCAGTTCCATACCATGGTTGATGAACACATAGGTCATCCACGCTTCCAAGGCTTCTCGAAGTTCCGCTTCTAACTGTTCTTTTTTCAATAAGGCTTCGGACACTGCATGGGATGTGCTCAAGTGGCGCATAGATTCCTGCAAGGTTCCCCGTTCTTCATACAATGCCTGTAGAGAGGATTCAATATTCGCCAATTCCGTTTCACTACGGGAGTACTCCAATTCCCATTTGCCCTTATCATTACCTTGCAAACGGCGGTACCACACATCTCTATGAAACTCTTTCGGCGCCAACAATTCCAGTTGCCGTTGACTTTGGCGATAAATCGTCTCCCATTGCTTATGCTGGTCTTGTTGTAGCAAGCGCTGACGATATTCTGCGGCACTCTTCATGCCACCTTTTTGAATCAGCTCTTCTTGAGCGAGGAACAATTCTTTTTCTTTCTTGCTCCATGTAGCATATTCTTCACGATAGTTTTTGCGCTGGCTTTCCTTTTGCTCCCACCGCACACGATTTTGCTTGTGCAATTGTAGCTGATTATACAGCACCCGTAACTCCACAATGGATGGCACCGTGTGTATCTGCAAAGAAGCCCACAAGTTTCGGCACCGATTCACGATGGCTTCTAATTGTTCATGATGCAACCGCACTTGTTTTTGGTATCCTTCAAACTCGCGCAATCGTTCATGGTAGGCTTGGTATTCTTCCTTCATGCCGTAGAACGCATCGTCTCGGTTCGTCTGTTTGGCCGCCTTTGGCAACCAATCTTCCCACACATCCATGGCCTCAGTGCCTGCCGCTTCCAAAGTTTTACCTTCCGCCACCCACTGCGCTTTCATTACTTCGTAGGCTTTAAAATGGCTCACATCGTCTCCGTATCCTTTGATTTCGCCCTCTACTGCCTGTATCTCTGAAAGTAAACTTTCATAGTCAGATTCTGTGGTAGGCATAGAGCGACCTGCCTTCGTTTCTAATGCAGACATATCCTTAGGCGCCGTAGCCACCACCTGCGCAGCCGTGTTCCCCCTACGTTTCCCTTGATACGCTAGGCCTGCACCTAGCAGCAAGGCGAGTATACCACCGACAGCCTGTATACCGATTCCTTCTGCATAGGTCATATGCCACACCAACAAAGCTACGCCTAGCGCGGCCAGTGCAGCGCCCCCTACATAATAGGAACGTCCAGATGTCACTGTTACTACGGAATCCGTCGATTCTTGTGCTACGTAGGTCTCTTTCAATGCCATTAAGTTCTTATGCTTGGTTTCTAGAGCTGTTACCGTTTCCGTCACCTCACGAGCTCGCTCATCTTGTGGGAAGGGCTCTCGTCGTTGCCACGCCTCATAGGCCTCACGAGCACTGCGCAACTGGCGCGCCACTTGCTCCCCATCGTACCAATTTACATCACTTGGGAAGTCCTCCACATCACGCCAATACACATGAGATTTCCGAATGAATGCTAGCTGGGCTTTCACTTTTTCTAAGTACAAATCCCCTTCACGGCATTCTTTTTCTAACTGCGCCCATTTCGATACTTCTTGGTACAAACTTTCAATCTCTTGTTCATACATACCCAGTCTATCTTCTGGGTCGAAATTATCTGGTACCAAGCCCTCTTCCTTGCCACGCCACACGCGCATATATTCCTGGCAACGGCGGATTTCTTCATCTAATTCTAAAAAGGTCTCTCGCTCCAAGGACTCTTCCACGTGGAATTGGAGCATCTTCTGCTTCGCTTCTTCTCCTCGTTTATACGTATCCCACGCACGAAGAACTCGCTCTACATCTTGTAGATATTCCTTCCGCTCTTGCCGTTGTTCCTGCAAGGTAGCTTCTTTCTTTTCTAATTCTTCCAAGGAAGATTGCCACGTATAGTACTCCTGTTCTCCTTGTTGTAGCTTACGGATATCTCGTTCCACTTCTTGCAATCGGTCCAACAAGGTATTGATAGTCCGCTTTCCCGTAGGTGATGCCACTAGTAATTGGCTAGCTAATGCATCCACGTCTTTCACGAGGGTCCCCAAGGATTCGCCACCTTCAGCACCAAAGAATCGTGTGCGCACGTCCACCTCTTGGATAATGTCCACCCCTTGTAGGTCATCCAAGGTAATAGCAAAAATGCGATCATAGGTCTTTTTATCTAACCCTTGCCACCATAATTCTGCAGGCTCCACCGTATACCGTTGGCCACCCACTTCGTAAAAGTCTAAGTTTTTTCCCTTGCGACCGATGTGGTAGGTTTTGCCTTCTCGTTCCACTACAATATGACCCTCTATAGGTTCTTCTTTCCGTTTTGTTCCCAACAAAATGCCACGAAAGGCTTGGAGCAGTGTTGTCTTTCCACTTCCATTCGGCCCATACAGCACATGCAGTCCCCGTTCATGAGGCTGAAAGGTCCACTGTTCATAGGGGCCATAGTGTTCTATATATATTTCTTTAATCTTCATACTCATTCCCCTGTAATAAACGGATTCCTTCCCGTCGCGCCTTTTCATAGGCAGATTGCACCATGTCGTCCGTCACCAACTGACTATACATCCCCAACCGTTTCCACTCTGGTCGTTCTGTCACAATCTTCAGCAACGAACCCCCGCCAGTATCCATGCCATCCAAGGCTTTCACATAATCGCTGACCATCCCTGGCGCAGCACCTTGTGTACCCCTACTGAAAGTATCGTATTCGATACCGATGATATACACGCCATGTTTGCCACTTTCCTCTGCTTGGGCCTCCTCGATCCAAGCTGCACGTATTGCATTGTCACTTGCTACTTCTGATAAAGCTCCTTCGCCTGTCAGTCTAAGTGTCAATAAGATGGACATGCCCGGTTTTCGGAGCATTTCTTTTTTATGTCGCAACATTTCCAGCATCTCTACTACGGATTGCACTTGTCCTAAGTCGATTGTGTCTTCTGCAAATCGGATTACATTGGTCTCGTGAAAGTGTACCTCTACCGTGCCACGACTAGATACATCCACCACATAGCACCCTTTCTGGCCACTTTCACCACGGTGCAACCCTTGCGTATTGCCCGCATAGACGATGTGAGGCTGTTCGCTCAAAATCTGGCGCTTGTGAATGTGACCAAAGGCCCAATACTGAATGGGAATACGCCGTAACTCATCCATAGAGCAAGGCCCCGTCTTGTCATGGCCTTCATGACTGCCCACCGTTCCATGTACCAAGGCAATGGAAAAAGGATCACTGCGTAAAGGATGGATGTCCGACGCTAAGTCCTCATACTGGGTATCACTGGAAATACTGCGTCCATAGATGCCAGCCACCTCTTGACCACGCACCATAAGAGAAAACCGATCTACTCGGTCCGCTGCACAGATATAGACATTGTCGGGCAATGGCATGTGCCGCTTCCAACTTTCAGAAGGGTCATGATTACCTTGCACCACATAGACAGGAATATGCTCCTTGGCGAGACTTTCACAGGCCCGCACAAAGTGCATCTCCGCCTCAAGAGGATGATCCACCCCATCATAGACGTCCCCCGTGATGAGCACCGCAGCCACACGCTGACGGATAGCCAAGTTCACGATATTTTGAAAGGATCCATAGGTAGCGCCCATCATAGCCTCGTCCAAGGATCTGCCAAAAGATTTTAAATAGCGAAAGGGTGCCCCTAAATGGAGATCCCCACATTGTATGAATCGAAATGGTATACCCATATTATAACCCTTTCCAAGCCTCAGCTAATACCTGCACCGCCCGTTCTAAGTCACGGGTCGGTATACCGCTGAACGATAACAACACCTCTACAATACCGGTCTCATCTCGGTCTATGACCTTGATGTCACAACCAGCTTTTAATGCTCGTGTACGAAACACATCACCCTTATTGTGTGCCTTACGAATCCCCGCATAGACACCACCCTCCGGATCGATGACCTCATAGGTATCGTCCAAATAGTGGCGCAACAGACTTGTAAAATACTTACTTTTTTCTAAATAATGTTTGCGAAGGCGGCGAATTTGCTTATGCCACTCCCCTTCATCCATATACATAGCCCATGCCAACTGCTCTAACACACCAGCACTTTGCCCATAGGCCTTGCGGCGCTTGTGAAAGTCCTCATAAAGAACTATGGGTAGCACTAGGTAACTCAACCGAATCGACGGCGGTAACACCTTTGATGGCGTGCCCATGTAGATAACGCAATCTTGAAGATCCATGCCTTGCAAAGATAACACAGGCTTTCCATAATAGCGAAGTTCACTGTCATAATCGTCTTCTATAATGAAAGCTCTTCGACTCTGCGCCCACCGCAATAACTCTGTCCGCTCTTGGATCGTCATAATACGGCCCATACTATCACCGTGAGACGGCATACAGTATAGGACTTCCACATTCGCCGTTTGCAATGTGGCAATCAATTGCGGACCTCCTATATCAACCTCTAATACAGAAAATCCATAGTCTTTCCATAGAGCCTTCGCAAAACTAGGGCTTTGACGATCTATGGCTACCTTAGATTTTCCTTGCCGTTGTAACAAGGATGCAATCATATGCAACGAATTAAGAGTGCCACTAGTCACCAGTACTCGATTTGCAGATGCCCGCACGCCTCGCGCCTGTTGTAAATATTGATTCAACGCTGACCGCAGCTCTGGTTCTCCCTCTAGCTGACCATAGGTCATGAGCCTTTTCGTATCTCGTAAGGCATAGCCAATAAAGCGTTTCCATCGTTTGAAGTCAAATCCCTCCGGATCCATCGCCCCAGTAGCGAAATTGTAGAGGATGGGATGCGGAGGTCTGTTCCTTTCTTGATGCAGAGTACGGGATGCTATACAAACCGTACTACTATCACGATTCGATGTTGGCTCTTCTGAGTTATGATTTGTATCATCTGTTACACTTTGAGGCCCACTCTTTGGTTGCATCGAAGAAAAAACACCTTGTCTAGATTCTCCTCTATCACCTATGCTCCCCCATGTTTGATTAGATGTAATAGCAGTATGAGTCACCCTGTCATAATATCCCCCCAAAGGCTGTGGAATCTCCAATACCTCATAGGGCGCTCTGTTATGGGCTTGAATATATCCTTCCGTAGCCAACTGCAAATAGGCTTGCTCCACCGTAATCTTGCTGACACCTAACTGCGCCGCCATAGCACGTATAGAAGGAAGTCGCTGCCCTGGACGGAACAAACCCTGTTCAATATGCACTTTTACAGCCTCATATACCTGCTCGTACATGGGAACCCCTGCATTCGCATCTAGAACAATCATCTAGCCCTCCAAAACAACAACCTTAGCCCTTACATGTATACATCTATCCTTAACTCTCGATTCTAGGTCGGTTCCTTTCATCACGCCATGACTCCAACAACTTGAACCATTGTTTCTAAAATAGACTCTTACTTTATATTATAAAAGTAAACACGAAAAATGACTACACCAAAAGTATGAATTTCTTTCGAGGGACATTTCGACGACATTGAGAGAGAGCCTCTATAAATAATACAAAGTAAAACTCCCTAGGTCGCACCCTAGGGAGTTTTTGTGTGTTTGTTCATTAAATCTTTAGCTACGCTTATGGTATCACCTATCACTTATAATTTCAACAATTTTTCTCCATATATTCACGTAAACTCTAGCAATATTTGCATTTAGCAATAAACAATGCTATACTTAGCTTATAAGCAAGAAGAGCTACTAACGTGTGCTGGCGTTAGGCTCATCTCGAAAACTATTCAACCGAAATTGCCTAACGTGCTAAGGTGTGTGAGACCTTATCCGTTAGGCTTTTTCATTGTCTATTTTACTAGATCAATGAACTGAATTGCTAAACTAGCAATAGAAATCATCAAGGAGATTTTTTCATACTTAGTCATAGCAACCACCTCCTCCCTTACGAGGAAGAGATGAGCCTAACAACACGTCATTAACTCTTCTACGAATCTATTATATCATAAATTTCTACATATAGAATAAAATTCTATAAACGCAGAAATTCAAAATATAATCCTAAATAAGCCAACCTCAGGATTCCTTTGATAAGAACTTATCACCTTCTTTCAATCCTCCAAGGAATGCCATTACGAGTAGCAGCCTTGTGGCACCCCCTACTACCTAAATTCCATAACCCCAAGAAGAGCACGACATATTCCGGAGCAAACCTAACCACTGTATCAGTTCGGGTCGAAATATATCGTGCTCTTCCCTTACCCTGAGGAACGCCATTACGTGTAGTAGCCTTGTGACGTTCCATTACTACCCGAATCACACAAACACAGAAGCCCGTAACATACCCCTGAACAAACATAACCACCGTATAGTTTGAGAAGGGGTGTGTTACGGGCTTCCCTTTGCCCTATTCAGTTACGAACGCCACAGGCTACATAGCATCACAAGTGACGACTTAAATGTTAACACCATCTCTATTGACTCAAGTTAACAATAGATATATAATGTAGTCATTATGATGTAGTCATTAAAATCAAATGAAAATTACGAGGTGTAATTATGGAAACTGTATCAAAATCTATTTCCTATGAAACAATCATAGCATACGCGCAAAAAGTATTAGATGGTGGCGAAATTACTCGTGAAGAGGCAGTACAACTCATTCACACTTCCGACGATGACACCATGATTCTTTTAGCTATGGCTGACAAAATCCGTCAAAAATTCAATGACGATACAGTAGACCTATGTGCCATCGTGAACGCCCGTTCCGGTAAATGCCCAGAAAACTGTAAATTCTGTGCTCAATCCTCCCATCATGACACTGGAGTTACTGTGTATCCTTTCATGGAAGAAGATGAAATCGTTAACGCCGCTAAAAAAGCAAAAGAAGCTGGTGCTATCCGCTTCTCCATCGTAACAAGTGGTCGTAACACAAACAATCCTAAAGAGTTTGAGCAAATCTTGAGCGCTCTCACTCGCATTCGTAAAGAAACTGGCTTGGAAATTTGTTGCTCCCTTGGTCTATTGACCTACGAGCAAGCGGTACAATTGAAAGAAATTGGTGTAACCCGCTATCACTCCAACATCGAAACAGCACCAAGCCATTTCCCAGACATTTGTACAACACACTCTTATGAAGATAAAATGTCCACTATCTCCAATGCCCAAAAAGCTGGCATTCGTGTTTGCTCCGGCGGTATCTTGGGATTGAACGAAACGAAAGAGCAACGTGTTGAAATGGCATTTGAATTAAAACGATTAGGGGTAGACTCTGTTCCATTGAACATTCTTAACCCAATCAAGAACACACCATTCGAAAATAATGAACCAATTCCTCCATTGGAAATCCTTCGAACTTTTGCTGTGTTCCGCTTCGTCTTGCCAAAGGCCTTAATTCGTACGGCTGGCGGTCGTGAAGTAAACCTTCGTGACTTACAAGCTTACGCATTAAAAGGTGGCTTGAACGGTATCATGGTAGGTGGCTACCTAACAACAGCTGGTCGCTCTCCATTAGATGATCTTCAAATGATCAAAGACTTGGAACTCAATCTTAACACCGTACAAGAAGCTTAATCCTATCACGGTAACAACGAAACTTTTTCATTACCTATATGTCTCAATTAGAGAGCTGCAACCATATAGAACTTTCAAATGAGAACAGGGGACCCGATTCTATCGAATCTGGGTCTCCTGTTTTCTGCTATATATAATTTTTATAATAAATACCTTAGATACAGCAAGCACGAACTCCTAAAATGATTTGTACTAAACCTTTATTCATCATTGCTTACCAATCCCCATACAGTATGAGAATACACTCCATCTATCTAAAGTAATGTATCGATATGCTAGCATTGAGCTCATTAAACCTATATACAGGCCTAAATGATTCCCAAACCCTTCAACACTGGCTCATACACATAATACAAGAACAACCATGTCCCCAATCCTGCTATGCCGCCCACGAGAGCGCCATTAATGCGAATCCAAGCTAAATCTTCTTCCACCTTACTTTCAATAAAATGGATAAATCGCTCTGTACTTAAACTTTGCAAGACTTCACGGATGATGATACCGATAAACCCATGGCTCTTAGAGGCAATGTGCAACATAATATGCGTCAATGCTTCTTCCAAACGTTCTACCATGCCCGGTTCTTCACAGTAATGATTCCATAAGTCTTGGAAACTCGATTCCAACGCAATGGCCATCGGCGATGAACCATCTGTAGCTACCATGCCTTCACGAATCCGCGGGCATACATAGGCTTCTAACATAAGTTCCCAATCTTGTACATCAATCCACTGTTGGATAGCCTCATCCAATGTTTTGGTAATCGTTCGGTTCGATGCCATCTGTTGTAATGGACCTACCCATTGGTGTAGCCACACGAGGCGCTCCGTACTGTTCGGCTGTTTCCATCGTTCTAACATCTGTTGCACTTCTTCAAGGATGGCATGAGCCATTTCTTGAACGTTCACTATATTCAATCCTTCTGAAAGTCCAATGAGCACCGCAGACAATACATCTTTCTTGCGCTTTTCGATTTCTTCCTCAATAACCGCTTCTAGCCATTGCTGCACCTTCGGCGTATACAGAGCCCTCTGCAGATAGTCGATACCTCGAATGACCACACTTTCATAGCGATTATGTTCACACACATGGAGTAAGGTCTGTTGCATAGGGCCGATAAACGATTGATTATGCAAAAATTTCCGCAATCGTTGTGCACCCCATTGGGCCCACTCCCGATCACTACGGCGCTCCCACAACTCCGATAATACAGTGGCAATCCCTTGACGCACCGTATTCCGCCCTACATCACTGCGCATATATTGGTCCAAGAAAGGCACAAACTGTACACGTTCAATAGCCTTTTTACATTGATCATAAGTGAGAAGCTTCGTATTCACCATGCGAATAATCCCTTCAATGAGGCGATTCTTATTCCGTGGAATCAGCTCTGTATGAAAGGACACACCTAAAGGCTTTCGAAATAAAGCAGTCACTGCAAACCAATCTGCTACACTACCAATAAGGGCCGATTGGACAAACCAGTACAATCCATCATACCAAAAGGCATTTACGTACCACTGTCCCCACCATACCAAAGCGAATAGAATAGCCATACTGAGTAGCAAACGGTTCGCATAGGTTGTGTAGCGATTTCTTGACGCTTCTATCACACGAGGGCTCATAGGATCCCTCCTTTCAACAAGGTCAAACCGTAGAATAGACCGCCTAAAATAGCACCCACCAAGGACCCATTAATGCGTATCATCTGTAAATCGTAACCCAGTTTAGATTGTAATATATGAGTAATCTCCTCTGGAGTGAATCGATTCATCTCACGTACGACAATCTGTTCAATCCAAGGTCGTACATAATGTAGGACATGCAACAATTGGAATAGGATAAAGCGCTCCACTTTTCTCCCTTTCACGGTATTCCTTTCCAACCGCTCAAAGAAATGATACAATTCCGCTTCCCCTCGTTCCACATACTGTGCCAAGTCCAGCGTATCTTCCAATATATAGCCGTCCTCGATAAACTCTCGGAACCAAGCATTCTTTTTATCTTCTAATTTCCCTTGCCATTGTCCATTCTGTTCCAGTTCATCCACTGCCCACCGAGCCTTTGTATATACCGCAGCCCCTAATGGTGACTGCAATGATTCTTGGCTCATTAAATAGGCACAGCCTTTCACTTGTATCATATGGGTAATGTATTCCGGTGAAAGCGATTCCCCACCCAATGCAAGTGCCAATTCCCGTAAAAAAGAATGGTCTGCATAGCGGTTCATCACAGATGACACCAATCCTAATAAATAAGGGCGAATCCCTTCGGCTGCTAGCAATCGTTGGAGCATACGGTTGATGTGCATCCATAGCACTGCTGCTCGTTCTGGTTCTAAGAGTTCACGGCACAGGCTAACTACAAAAGGCGTCACTCGCCAAGACTCTACACCATTCTTGATATGCCCCAGCAATTGCTCTTGCAGTAAGTTCCCTTTCACATGGGGTAATACATGATCTTTCAATTCTTCAAAACACACATGAACATACCCACGCCCAGTGGCACTATTCATAAATGACACAATCCGTTGCGGTACACGTTCTTGTTTCAGCACCTCGTACATGTGAGATACCCGAAGTAATTCGTCCACCATCATATGGCGTGCCATTTCCACGAACCGTTCTTTATTCCTAGGGATAAGCGCCGTTTTGAAAGGAATCCCCAAAGGCTTTGTAAACAGTGCCGTTACCGCATACCAGTCAGCTAATCCACCAATCATAGCGGCCCCTGAAATATGTGTGATGAGTCCCCAGAAGGGATCTTTATGAAATGGATAGCTACCGAAGAATATAAGGGCCATCAAGACTAATAGGACCGTCGCTCCATGTCGTTGTAACCATGGTTTCATTTACTTTACTTCCTCTACCACCGCATCTCCTGCCTGTGTAGGAATCCAACACCGCTGCGAAGGATAGGACTCTCTAAACTTCTCTGACGGAACCCACACAGGACCGTTAGCATGCATAGGGATAAATAACTTCGTGTCCATCAATCCCAACACTTCTAGAGCCCCCCATTCACGGGCTACTTCCAAACGAGCGTCCACGGGGAACATCATGATATCTACAGACAAACCTGTTAGCGGGGCAAACTCTTTCTCCTTTAACGCTTTTGCTTCTTCAATATTCTCAGGCGCATCTCCAGACCAATGCCACCAATTTAAATCTCCCGCATGAAAGATCCGATGCGTACCTGTATCTACTAAGAAGGAACCGCCTTCATCAGTGGAACCAAACATGGTAACAGTCAGACCTTCACCCTCTAAAGTTTCACCTACTGCCATAGAACGCAAAGAAAATACTTGTTGTACTATCTCTTCTGTCAAAGATTCCGTGGCTATAGTCTGACCCGCACTAGGATAATCCTTGTTGATTCGTTCTAATAGTAAGTTAGCTTTCTCACCATCTTGCTTAGTACCTACTATCTCCTGCACTTGCTGATGAGCATCTCTCAAAGCTGGTACATCTTCATGGTACCAAACACTGTGTATATATGGTAAATATTTGAAAATTGATTTCACATAATGATCATGATGGATATGGGATATAAAAACATGTAACTTGTAGCCTTGTTCCACTAATGTATCTACCACACCGGCTGGATCTTTCCAGTAATCAAATACATAGACGCGTTTACCATCTTCAATGACAAAGCCGCTATGTTCTAAATAGGTAACTTTCATATTCACTCCTAATTGATAATTTTATTGATTACTTTTATTATAACATAAAAACCCTCCCAAGGTATGTACCTCAGGAGGGTTTTCTTATGAAAGTCTATGACATTTCGTTGTGGGGAATAGAATCACTTCTATTATTTGATACCCATGTGAGCCATAAGCATTTTAATTTGTGCTTTCATTTCTTCATTATCTTGCATTACTTTTTCATAGTTTTCTTTCATGCGTGCATTGTCTGCTTTTACTTGCTCGTTATCTGCTTTCACTTGTGCATTTTCAGCCTTAAGGGCAGATACTTCGTCTTGTAAAATGTAGACGGAAGAAATTGGACCACCTTTGTAGCGTTCAGGAATCATGCTGTCTTCTCCACCGAATCGGTATGTCACACCTGCATTCATCATGTTTTCGCCACCGCCAACACTGATACCTACGTTGAACATAGTATCTTCGTTAGCATAATGGGCCACCCCTAATGCAAGGGCTTTGCTGTTTTTGTATTTACCAACGCCAGCCATTACTTGAGATTTTTTAAGCGGATCATAGCTTAATGGGTTCATCGCTGCTAATGCGGCTGCATGAGCACCTACTTCGTTCGTTTGACGAGTCATTGTGTTTGTGGTTGCATTCAATTGACCTACCGTAGCTGCATCAGATTCATATACACCAGGGGCTACATTACGGATTGTATTACCACCGTTGTTTAAGCCGTTTTCTGTAAGAGATACAGGCGCTTTCTCTTTATATTCACCAGGAATAATTGTAACACCTTCTGGATTAACAACAGTAGTCACTGTATTTTGAAGATCATGTTTATAGTTATATACTAAACGACCTTTATCATCTACATGAGATGTATATACAGTTCCATTACCAGTAGTCATAGCAGTACGTGCATATACTGGGTCTCCATTGCTGTCTTCAGTAATATGTGCATCACCATTTACATGACTAGTTCCATAGAATGTACCTTTGCCTCCAATGGTTGTATCAGAATAGGAAATTGGTTTACCATTCTTATCCAATTGATACTTAGGTGTGCCATCAGCATTTTTAGCTGGAATTGGACGATTATCTTTGTCAAGTTTTAGCGCGCCTTTTTCATTACGTTCATACTCTCTTAAGTATTCTTCATAAGAAGTCGTACCGTCAGCCATCTTAACATCTTTCACCAATTTCACAGTCATCGTAGCTGGTTTACCATCTTTCGCTGGCGTTAACACAACTCCAATGTTGTTATCTGTCAATTTAGCAGGATCCGCACCACCTTCGATAGCCAATGTATCGCCTAAACCAACTTCAGCTTTTAATGGGGCTTTTCCATCTTTTGTATCTGCGGTGAATACACGACCTTTTTCAACACGTTTTGCTAAGTCATCTACAACTTGTTTATCAGCTTTCGCAGCTAAATCTGTTGTATCTGCTTTGCCCGCAACAGCTTTTTCTACAGCGCCTACACGTTCATTCGTACTGTGCAACTGATCACCAGTAACAGCATCTGTAGAGCCTTTTTCGATGTTACCAGCTGCAATATTAGATAACTTAGCTGGAGCTCCTGTTGTAGAACCATCTGGACCGACTAAACGAGCTTCTGGAGTTATTACTACTTGAGCACCATCTTTTTTGTTACCATCATCTTTTACATCATCCGCTTTATAGTACTTGCCGTCATTTGCTTTTACTAAACGGTTGCCTTTATCATCTGTGTAAACCACTGTACCAGCTTCGCCGTTACGTAATGCATTCACTTTTGTTACAAGGTCTTTACCATTCAAGCCATCTTTACCAGTCGGACCTGCTGCACCAGCTGTACCAGCTGCAGCGGCACCATCTTGACCTACGCCAGATTTACCATCACGACCATCAGATGCTGTATTACCCACTTTAGCAGCATTTGCTAATTGTTCACGAGCTTTGGTATCTAATCCAATCGTAATTGTACCATTTTCAGCTTTTGTAGTGATTTCACCAGCTGTACCAGCCACTTTCAACGTGCCTGTTTCAAGAGGTAATGTTAAGTGGTCCGCACCTTCTGCAGCACCTACATTTGTATCTGCCGCATATCGTAAATCAGCTTTTGCTTTTACACCCTTCAAGGCAGCATCTACATAGGACTTATTAACAGCATCCTTATCATCTGTTGGAGCCGCAATATTAGTTACTTTAGATCCACCGAAGTCAACAGTACCTTTAGCTCCATCTGCACCAGGTTTTACTGTGATAACTGCATTATCACCATTTTTAATCACTAGGTCTGTTTTACCATCACCAGCAATTTCTTTCATACCTGTTAGATTTTCAGCTAATTCCACATCAAATCCATCTTGTGCTGTGTTACGTTTCACATTGATATTATTGGTTTTATCTGCATCACGTTTGAAAGTACCTGCACCTTGGATTTTCACAGCTGTACCTAAGTTACGATGTACTTTACCAGTTGCTTCTACTTCATCATTGCCATAGAAGTCTAGTCCTTGATCGACAATATCTTTCGATGCGTCGTACAAGTCTTTCACATTCACTACGCCAAGTTTAGAAGATTCAGTAGTTGCCGCTGTTTTCAAGCGATCTAAGAAGGTAGGTTTTGCAATCTCTGCACCTTGCGCATCGGTAGCTTTTACCTTCTCAATGGATGATGCCACATTGTTGAATGCAGTCGCTGTTGTCGTTGTACCATCTGGGTTTACTAAACGAGCTTGTGGAGCATCTACTGGAGTTAATGTCACACCCTCTGGAAGTTGTGCTACATCTTTCAATGCACCTTTCTCATCCACAGCTTTTGCATTGTACCATTTGCCATCATTAGCTTTTGCTAAACGGTTGCCGTTTTCATCTGTGTACACTACTGTACCAGCTTCGCCGTTACGTAATGCATTCACTTTAGATGTTAAGTCTTTACCATTTAAGCCATCTTTACCAGTCAAGCCTTTGTCACCTGCCACTGCAGTTGCATCAGTAGCTTCTTTACCAGTACCTGCTTGGCCATCACGACCGTCAGCGCCAATCGTTCCTACTGTATTCGCTAAGTTATCTACTTTCGCTAATTTAGCTTTTGTATCCGCAGACAATCCTACTG
>CAUQIT010000025.1:0-17774 GCA_963518505.1 uncultured Veillonella sp.
CCACCAAGAGCCCCTACATCTAAGGCAACCCCCGTAGGTGTACTTTCACCAGATTCCCTAGCTGTTACAGTTCCATCCGCATAGTTCACTGTATTACGACCTGTGATAGCTCGAATAGAATCCTGTGCCACCACATCTGCATTGATACGTATCGTCTTTGCTAGTAAATCTACCTTTGAAATGGGGGTATATACATTAGCTCCACTTTGTTCTGTAGGTGCATTGATGGCCCCTGTTACCTCAATGTTTCCTTTCTCAATAACAACGTTTTCTAACCGACCATCTACCATGTGTGGGACACCTGTAGTAAGTGTGGCTTTTGGGGTGTTAATAAAATGAACACCTTTGATAGAAATCCCGTTGGGATTGGCAATAACCACATCCGCTGGCTGTCCTGCTACTTCAAAAGCTCCTGCTAACTGTGAGGAAGACGTCCCTACTACTTCATTGACAATAAGGCTGGCAGACTCTCGTAAGTTAGGGTTTGCATTTACAGGACCAATCTGAGTACTAACTGTAGGTGTAGTGGCGTTGTTAAAGATAGCCCCCGTATCTGTAGAAAAGGACTCATACCGATTATAGGATATACCATGTACTGGATTGGTAATCTGTATAACTGGAACAGACTGACTATTGTCCACCATTACCTCGTGACTTACAATTCCCTGTGCCGCATAGGTCCCTAATTGCAAAGACAATGTAATCCATAATGTTAAGAGTTCTTTTCTTTCTTTTCTCATAATCAATACCTCTATTACATAACGACCATACCTATAAAACCCGATATGTTCTATGCTTTCATCATACCATATATAGGCAACACAAAAAAAGACTAAGCTCAAAAGCCTAGTCTTTTTCGTATACTTGTTTATAAAGTTTATAGTAATGGTTTACGCACTACGTCGATGATAGATCCATCACGATATTCGATGATAGCTACTACATCTTTAGGGTCTTGAGATACTTCAATACCTTCTGGTTTGCCAACCATGTCGTAGGCCATTTGTTGTAACTCTTCAATTGTGTAAATTGGCAAGTTGGATTCTTTAAAACGTTCGATCAAATCTTGACGATTTGGATTGATCGCGATACCACGTTCTGTTACCAATACGTCGATACTTTCACCTGGTGTGATAACTGTTTCCACGCGTTCACGAATCATTGGCAAGCGACCACGAATCAATGGGCAAGTGATAACTGTTACTTTCGCACCAGCTGCTGTATCGGAGTGACCACCGGAAGCCCCCATCAAGATACCATTGGAGTCAGTCATACAGTTTACGTTGAAATCTGTATCGATTTCTGTAGCCCCCAAGAACACTACATCTAAGTAGTTTGTCATGCAGTCTGTTGTAGGGTCTGCGTACATAGATGCGCTCATTTCGATATGATTTGGATTATTGTCCAAGGATGCCGCTGCTGTCGTATCGAAAGTTTGTGTATCGTAGATTGCTTTGATATGACCTTTTTCAAGCATGCTTACTAGTACGCCTGTAGCTCCGCCAACACCGAATCCACCAACAACACCTTTTTTCTCTAATTTTTCGCCAATGAATTTAGCCACCGCTAATGGAGCGCCACCAGCACCTAATTGGAAAGAGAAACCTTCTTGGATAATGCCCGCTTCATCAAGGAATTCTGCTGCCATCTCTGCAATTTTGATTTGTACAGGGTTTTTCGTAATCCCTACAGCACCAGATGCGATACCTTCTGGATCACCAATAGCCTCTACTTCTACGATGTAATCTACATCTGTTTGAGGGATGGAGATTGGGTATACATTGTCAATTAGGTTATCTGTTAACAATACAGTTTTATCTGCATAGTGAGAGTCAACCATGGCATAGCCCAAAGCACCACAAGCAGATTTACCTTTACGGCCTGTAGCATTACCACGACGGTCACAAGCAGGTACGCCCATGAAAGCTACATCTATATGAGCTTCCCCAGTACATACAGCACGAGCACGACCACCATGGGAACGAATTACAACTGGGCGTTTTAATACGCCAGGGTTCAATGTTAAGAATTTACCCAACGCATCACGAAGACCAGATGTTTCAATAGCTGTTACTGTACCATCTTTAATCATATCGATTAAGAACTCATGGCAAGGCGCTAAGGAAGAATTAAGGATTGTAATATCTTTAATTCCTTTTGCTTGTACACGGTCCATCACAAGTTGCATTACATAGTCACCATTACGTAAATGATGATGGAAGGAAATGGACATACCATCTTTAAGTCCTACTTTTTCAATCGCTTCATCGATGGAGCCTAGTAATTTATTTTCACCTGGTGTGTGAAGTTTTACTGGTTTACCTGCACGAGTACCAGTTTCTGTCATAGTGAATTGACCTTCATATACACGACGACCTTGAAGGCATTCTAATTCCATAGGAATATCGCGACCAATTTTATTTAACATCGATTTCTGCTCCTTCCTCAAGTTCTACTTTGATACCTGCTGCACGGGCTTTATCTACCACACGTTGTGCACGTACTACGATAGGACCGTCGATCATTTTACCATCTACAGCGATAACACCTTTATTATTGCGAAGTGCTTCTGCATAGGAGTTCAATACTTTTACAGAATGAGCAATTTCTTTTTCATCTGGCGTGAACACTTCATGGATAATTTTGATTTGGCTCGGGTGAATACAAGATTTTCCATCGTAACCTAATGCTTTGATGAATTCTACTTCTTCACGGAAGCCTTGTGGGTCTTTTACATCGGAGAATACTGTGTCAAGTACACGGATACCTGCTTCACGAGCTGCATGAAGGATCGTTTGGCGAGCAAATAACAATTCATGAGCTGGTTTATGTTTACCTGTACGAAGGTCAGCACGGTAGTCTTCTGCACCAAGAGCGATTGCTACTACACGAGGGCCTTGTGCGATTTCACGTACATTGTATAGACCTTTTACAGATTCGATAGCTACGATAATATTGATAGTACCTTCTTCCCAACCGTTCGCTTTTTCTACTTCTTCAATTTTTTTAGCTACGATTTCTACTTCAGATACATCTTCTGTTTTTGGAAGACGAATCAAGTCAGGTTTTGCTGGTACGATGACATCAAGGTCAGCATAACCATATGGAGTTTGTGTAGGATGGTTGATACGAACCACTGTTTCGCCTTTGAATTTTAAAGTTTTCAAAGCTTCTGCTGTCAATAGACGAGCTGTATCTTTTTCAGTGACTGCTACGGAGTCTTCAATGTCAAACATGATGGAGTCTGCACCGTGGATATCAGCACTGTTGATCATTTTAGGCGTGTTACCAGGTACGAACATCATGGAACGAGATAAACGTTTTTTTGCTAATTCAGTTAATTGGCTCATTATGCTTCGCTCCCTCTTTCTAATGCACCCAATACACGGGCTTTAATCGTATAATCCCAAGCTGCTTTGTCATCAGCAATTACTTTTACGCCATCGAACCCTGCTTCTTTTACAGTAGCTTCGATGAAAGCACGAATATGCTTACCATAGGCACGCTCAACTTTTGATTTTAATTCTACTTCGATACCAGATGCAATTGGTTCCACTGTTACCAATACATCATTTTTTTCATCAAAGCCAGCCATAGCTGCTTTTACTAGATGTTTCATAGTTAATCCTTTCTATGCATAACAACATCATGAAAAGCCAGGTCCACAGGAAATACCCCTGTAGATCCTGACTCACATGATCCAATTTATATTATAGGATACCTAACATACCCCACCATGGATAACCAATTACGAATGTAAGCCCTAAGCAAATGATTGCTACTACACCGCCAGTGATCCACCAATCTTTTACATCGTTATAGCCTGCGCCAAATACGATAGGTGCTGCCGCGCCGCCGTAATGTGTTAATGCACCCCCATAGGAATTAGATGCGCACAATACTAATGCTAATGCCATAGGGTTTACACCAGCTGCAGGGCCTACTGCCAAGAATACTGGAAGCATTGCTACTACATAAGCAGAACCAGATGCGAATAAGTAACGAATTGCTACGGAAATAATTCCGATAATAACAAGTGCTACAAATCCATTGTCTCCAAAATGAAGATGTGTTTGCATTACATCTGCTAACCATTCGAAGAATTTAGCTTTAGCTAATGCATCAGATAAACCGATGATACCACCGAACCACATCAATGTGTTCCAGCCACCTTTATTAGCAACCATATCATCCCATTTAATAGCGCCTAAGCAGAAAGAAGCTACCATGGATACAATTGCCACAGCTGTAGCATCAATTTTGAATTTAATGCCGAATGCTGCCAAAATGGAAGGCAATGCCCAACCTAATAAAGCGAAGATAAAGATACCAACCAATGTTTTTTCAGCTCCAGACATAGGTCCTAGTTCTGCTAAGCCTTCAGCAGCAATTTTTTTATTGTCTACTGTTGTCATAGTTGGTTTGTTGAACAAGTACGTGATGTATGGAACTACTAATAACATAGCAATACCTGGTACAATCATCGCTAAAGCCCATAAGCCCCAGTCCAAATGTACACCTAACATTTTTGCCATGAAGTCACCTGCCAATGCGTTAGGTGCCATCGCTGTTAAGAACATTAAAGACGTAACTTTTGTTACCATGTAGGTATTAACCATTAAGAAACGACCAGCTTTATTAGCTGTTTCACCTGGTTCAGAACCTAAGGATTTTGCCACTGCATTCATAATTGGGAATACGATACCACCACAACGAGCTGTATTAGATGGTGTTGCAGGGGATACCACAAAGTCAAGCAATGCTGTTACATAGCCTAAACGAAGTACTGTACCGCCAAATGCATTGATTAGATGGTAGGCAATACGACGACCTAAGCCAGTCTTTACAAATGCTACAGATAAAGCAAATGCAGAGAATACCAACCATGCTGTTGTTGTTGCATAACCAGAAAGAACTGCTTTTGTGTTACCTAAAAATAATGCAGAACCTGCGATAGCGGATAATACTACTACAGGAGCTGGAAATGGCTTCAAAATTAAGCCTACGATAGCTGCTAAATAGAAACCAAATAGTTTCCAAGCACCATCTGCTAATCCTTCTGGAGCTGGGCTATACCAGATCACGATTGGGATTAACAACATAATCAAAGCATTGATTACTTTTTTGTTCATCTTGTGTCTCCTTACTACATAAGATATAAATACATTGCCTATGTTGCTTGCACTCTTACTTTCTATAAACGTGAAACTTAATATATATAAATAAATTGTATATAAGGGCGGTTCACCACTTACTAGAATACTAGAACGTGCAAATGTCTAGGTCTTTCTACGCTCTCATTATATCCAATCATTTCAGGCGATAAAAATAAAAATCCTTTATAAGGCTTATAAAATTTTTATTATCAACAAAACGCCTTCATGTATGCATTTAGAGAATACATTATAAAGATAGGTATCATGCGGTTTTTATATTATTCCTACTAAATTGTTCCTATTTTCATGATATATATCTGTGATAATTGCTACTTTCATATACATTAACAGTCCGTTAATAGTATTCTAAACTAATCAAATTTGCTGTTAGAACAATCTGCCCATTGCAAAATATTGAGACATACAAAAAAGGGGAGGTGCTGATCCTCCCCCTTTAGCTTGTATATCCCGGTAATGTAACGATTTGGTGATTTTCGTAATACTCTGTTACATAATCAATAAAAGTTTTCACTGCAATGAGCTTTGTACTTACTTCATCATGGAACAAATAGGTAGAACGTACCAATGGACGATCATCTTTCATCCGTAAAGGTTCCACATAAATACCATGTTCACGACAACTACCAAGTCCTAAGTATGGTAAAATAGCCCAACCTAATCCTTCTCGCACGAAGTGACGGCAAGTCACCATAGAGTCCAGTTCCATGGCTGGTCTCACATCTCCCACGCTATGTTCTTTCTTCCAATTTTCTACCACTGTCGCAATGGATCCATCCGTGCGATAGTTAATCATCGGAATATCCCGTAATTCCTTGTAATCCACAGGATGTTTATAGACTAAACAATAGGGTTCATCAAAAAGACGCACCCCATTCGGCACATGACTATATTCCCCACGGGCAAAGGCAATCATCACCTCTCCAGAATTAAACATTTTATTCACATGGGAGCTATACCCGGTCTTCACTTCAATACGAATCTTAGGATATTGTTTTGTGAAATTATTGAGCAAATGAGGCAACTCATAGTCCGCAAAATTAATGGATGCAGCAATTTTTAAGGTACCTTGTATTTTTCCTGTCACCTTTCCAATATTTTGTCGCAATTCCTCCCGGGACCGAATCATACGTCGACAATACTCGTAATACAACTCGCCTTCTGCAGTTAACGCAATGCCATCATTAGCACGAATTAATAAGGGACGCCCTAAAATATCTTCTACTTGCTTTAATCGATAGCTTAATGCAGGTTGTGAAAGAAATAATTTTTCTGCTGCTTTCGTAATATTGCCTTCTTCCACCACTGTGACGAAGGTTTGCCATTCTTTTGCTTCCATATACAACCTCCTTACTTGTGTTATTCTATTATATATTATCTCATATATCGAAAGATTTGCATACTAAAAGGGAGAGCTTATAGCTCCCCCCCTTTTATAAATGTGCTCTCACAAATTAACGATACGTTACCGACGACCGAAAACGCGAAGTAGATTGATGAAAATATTGATGAAATCTAGATATAAACCTAAAGCCCCAATCAATTCAACACGTTCCAGAACACTTTCATCTTCATAAGCTACTTCCATTATGGTCCGTTTAATGCGATATACATCATACATGGTAAATAAGGAAAAAATCCCTACGGCTATATAGCTGTATACTAATAATCCAAAGTCGCTAGCACCGAAGAACATCATAATCAAACTAGCAATAAGTAGCGCAATCACTGCACCCATTAAAAATGTGCCTAATCCAGATAAATCTTTTTTTACCACTACCCCTAAAAAGGCAAAACTACCAAATACCGCTACAGCTCCTGTTAACGCATACACTACCACCTCAAAGGAATAGTGTAATGCGATGGCGGTTAAGGTCAATCCATTCATGATGGAATAGAGGAAAAACATAGCTTTCAAAAATGTGTTAGACGCTGTGTATTGACGGAAGGAAAATAAGAACACCACCGCCACTTCAGCTAATAAAATAATATTAAAGTTAGAATGAGCAAATCGTAACCAACTAGAATTTGTTATCGCCATAAACCCAATGATGGCTGTGGTCAATAAGCCCCATACCATCCAAAGCATAGAATTTCGTAATTTACGATTCACAATTTCTTCTACTACCACTGTATCTGGTTGTGTAGGAATACGATATTCCATAGTTACCTCCTATCTTGCGTTTGCAATACCTTCATAAACATTACCACGAATACCATCCACAGTTACCACCTGACCATTTGTCAATTGCGATTGATCATGAGCACCTAAAATGACAGGAATACCAAACTGAATACCTGCAATAGCTGCTGTCGATGTGTATCCTTCTTCTGCAGTAATAATAGCACCAGATCGTTTTGCTAGTTCCATATATTCTGGTTCTAAATCACGAACTACTAGAATGCTTCCATCTGCCATAAACTCTGTAGAGTCAGCGTGATGGATTGGTCCCGTTACAGATAGTTTACCAACTCCGCGACCTTTAATCAATACATTACCAGTGACATGAACACGAATCATATTCGTTGTGCCGGATAATCCAGATGGCACACCAGCTGTCACAACTACTAAATCACCAGATTGAATCAATCCTTCTCCTAAAGCGGCACTCATAGCACAGTGTACCATTTCATCTGAATTGGAGTGAGATGGTCCTTGGATAGCTGTTACACCCCAGTATAACTGCATACGGCGTACAGCGTGTTCATGTGGTGTTACCGCAATGATTTGGCAATTTGGACGATGACGGGAAATGCTCATGGCTGTAATGCCAGATTCAGTGCAAGTAATGATGGCACCAGCTCCCAAAGAACGTCCCACTTCAACAGTGGCAGAACAAATAGCATCTGTGGTTTTCGCTTCTTCTAACGGTACTGTATGATTACTATTCACATATAAATCAGATGTTTCTGTTACTTTTGCAATGCGTGCCATAGTGGTCACCGCTTCCAATGGGTAGTCCCCACCTGCAGTTTCCCCAGATAACATGACCGCATCCGTACCATCTAATATGGCATTCGCCACATCACTAGCTTCTGCTCTTGTAGGTCTTGGATTGGTTACCATGGACTCTAACATCTGGGTCGCTGTAATCACAGGCTTGGAAGCGGCATTACATTTTTGAATCATCATTTTTTGCAATACAGGCACTTCTTCGGCTGGAATCTCTACCCCTAAGTCACCACGAGCCACCATTAATCCATCAGACACTTCTAAAATTTCATCTAAATTATTAAGCCCTTCTTCATTTTCAATTTTAGAAATGATGCGAATATCCGCCCCTTTGGATTCTAAAATACGACGGATAGCCACTACATCACTAGCCCGTTGCATGAAAGAAGCTGCTACATAGTCCACACCCATTTCACAACCAAATACCAAATCTTTTTCATCTTGTTCCGATACTGGTGGCAAGGATAAGGATACACCTGGTACAGCCACACGTTTACGGTTGCTCATCATACCTGTATTCATAACAATCGTATGAATCTCCGTACCCTCGATAGAATCAATACGCAATGTCACTAATCCATCAGATAAGAGGATTTGTTTTGCCTCTTTCACATCTTCTGGCAACCCTGCATGATTCACGGAGCAAATCTCCTTCGTGCCTTCCACATCTCTTGTAGTCAACGTAAAAGCTTGTCCTTCTTCTAGACACACTTTGCCTTCTTTGAATAAGCCAAGGCGAATTTCTGGTCCCTTTGTATCTAGCATTAATGCCACTGGAATCCCCGTTCTAGTAGAGGCTAAGCGAACGAGCTCCATACGTTTTGCTTGCTCTTCATGAGAACCATGAGAGAAATTAAAACGTGCTACGTTCATACCTGATCGCAATAAGGATTCTACCATTTCTAAACTATCTGTACTGGGTCCCATGGTACAAACAATCTTTGTCTTTTTATTCATTTCTATCTCCTTATAGTAACTCTACTGCATTGGCCCCTAGTAAGGCTTGCACACGCCCAATAGACTCTTTCGATGGGGTGAAATAAAAACTACGGTTCACCGCTAAGCTACGCTTTTGACGTTGCAAGAATAGAGTAACTGGTGTATCTCCTTGTAATTCTTGCAACAGCTTTTGTAATTGTTGGCTCACTTGCGGTGTATCATGAGCTGTATCAATATGAATACGAATCTGTCGTACTGTATCATATTCTACTTTCAATAACTGTACGGAACTAGCAATGCATTGCACCCCTTTTTCATCCGCATCAATGCGTCCCTCGATAGCTACCACACCATCTCGTTGCAATAGCATATGACTTTTTTGATACCCTTGTGGGAATACTACTACTTGTACAGTGCCTGTGAAATCTTCCAAGGTTAAGGTGCACATTTTTTCCTGTTTTGCCTTCGTTAATCGATCCACTTTTTCCGTAATCAATCCGCCAATCGTAACAGTTTTACCATCAAAATCCTCTGGATTTTCTGCTAATCGTCCTAATTGAAATAGTCCTTCCAATTCATCACGATAGGCATCTAAAGGATGGCCCGTAATATAAAAGCCTGTATATTCCTTTTCATCTTTCAGCTTTAGTTCTTTAGGCAAATCTGGTAAGTCCGGAATATGGATCGTTTCCATTTCCTCCACCTCCGCAAAGAGGCTCACCGCTCCTAAAGCACTATTTTTTTGTCCTTTAGAACCAATCCCTTGGGCTTGTTCATAAATCTGTAACAGCTGATTTCGATTTTCTTTGAAAGAATCCATCGCCCCGCATCGAATTAAACTTTCCAACAAACGCTTATTGACCACGCGGTATGGTATACGTTCGCAGAAATCAACAATGGATGTAAATTGCCCATTTGCCTTACGTTCTGCTAGTAATTCTTCGATCGCATTATCACCTACATGTTTGATACCACCTAAACCAAAACGAATTTGTCCATTTTGTACGGTAAACATACGCTCTGAATGATTGATATCTGGTCCTAATACAGCCACTTGTTTCGCCTTACACACATTGATGTAATTCGTCATTTTATCCATATTACCCATGAAGCTTGTCATCGTAGCTGCCATGAATTCCGGGAAATAATGGGCTTTCAGATACGCCGTTTGATACGCAATATAGGCATAAGCAGCAGAGTGGGATTTATTGAATCCATAACCTGCGAAATATAGCAAGAGATCAAATACTTCGTTAGCCAATTTCTCATCGATACCATTATTCACAGAACCAGTCACAAAGGAATCTCGCTGTGCTTTTAGTACAGATTCCTTTTTCTTACCCATGGCACGGCGCATTAAATCCGCTTGCCCCAAGGAGAATCCACCCATAGCAGAGGCAATCTGCATAACTTGTTCTTGATATAAGATAACTCCAAATGTGTCCTCTAAAATAGGCTCTAATATAGGGTGTAAATAGGTCACTTCTTTTTCTTTGTGACGGCGCTTGATGAAATCTTCTACCATGCCCGATCCCAACGGTCCCGGCCGATAGAGGGCCACTAAAGGAATTAAATCTTCAAAATGTTCTGGCTTCAAATCCATTACTAATTTTGTAATCCCTTCCGATTCTAACTGGAAGACCCCTGCTGTTTCCCCTTTACATAAGATTTCACAGGAAGCCTTGTCATCTAATGGGATGGCATCCAAGTCTAAGTCAATACCGTGGTTTTCTTTAATCAAGCGCAGTGCCTCGCCCATTACAGTCAACGTGCGAAGTCCCAAAAAGTCCATCTTCAATAGGCCTAGTTCTTCGATATTATCTTTATCATATTGCGTGACAAAACCATCTTCATTGGAGTTTTGTACCGGCACATACTCATCTAATGGTGCTGCTGAAATTACGACCCCAGCTGCATGGGTAGAAGAGTTTCTAGCAATTCCTTCTAAACGCAAGCAAAGATCAAATAATTCTTTTACGGATTCGTCTGTATCATACAAGTCTTTGAGTTCTTTTACCTCTAAAGATTTTTTCAAAGTGATACCTAGCTCATTGGGAATCATTTTTGCTAACCGATTCACCTCTGGTAAAGGCATATCTAATACACGACCTACGTCACGGATAACGGCACGAGCCGCTTCGGTACCAAAGGTAATAATTTGCGCCACTCGTTCTTGTCCATATTTTTCTGTCACATAGTCGATGACCTTATTACGAGTTTCATAGCAAAAGTCGATATCGATATCGGGCATGCTCACCCGCTCTGGATTCAGGAACCGTTCAAAGAGCAAATCATATTTAATAGGATCTAACCCTGTAATCCCTAATAAGTAGGCTACCACTGACCCTGCTGCACTACCACGACCGGGGCCTACTAGTACCCCATGTTCACGAGCATATTTCACATAGTCCCAAACGATGAGGAAGTAATCTTCAAAGCCCATGCGACTAATAACGCCTAATTCATAATCTAGCCGCTCTTGTAATACCGGTGTTACCTCTGGGTAGAATTGAGGAATATAGGACTCACACACCTTACGCAAATAAGAATGTGCCGTTTCCCCTTCTGGTACATCAAATTTCGGCAAATGGTGCGCATCAAAATTGAACTCTACATGGCAACGTTCCGCAATCTTCAAAGTATTATCCAAGGCTTCTGGAATATGACCAAAGAGTTCTTCCATTTCATCGCCGCTTTTCATGTAAAACTCATTACTGAAAAACTTCATGCGGTCTACATCATTCCGCCTTGCACCCGTAGCGATACATACCTTAATATCATGCGCTTCCGCATCGTCTGCATAAACATAGTGAAAGTCATTGGAGCATACTAGACCTACACCATATTGCTCCGCCATCTCTACCAATACATCTTGGACCCGCAATTCCTTAGGATCTCCATGGTTCTGAATCTCTAGGAAAAAGTTCTCTTTCCCATAAGTCTCAATATACCATTCCAAGGCACGATGAGCGCCTTCAATATTGTCCTGTAATATTAATTGCGGAATTTCTCCTGCAATACAAGCACTCAAAGCGATAATTCCTTTGTTGTAGGTAGATAGCAAATCTCTGTCTGCACGCGGCTTGCGGTAAAACCCTTCTGTAGAGGATTTAGATACGATTTTTACAATATTTTCGTATCCTTCCATGGTTTCTGCTAAGAGAATTAAATGCTTTAATCGTTCATAAGTCTTACCTTCAGGGCGGTTAAAACGACTACCTTCGGTCACATATACTTCACATCCTAAGATGGGTTTAATACCTTGTGCTATGGCCTCTTTATAAAAATATATGGCTCCATACATATTACCATGGTCCGTTAACGCTAGGGCAGGCATATTGAGTTCTTTCGCACGACTCACCATTTGTGGCAATCGGCTAATGCCATCAATGAGGCTATATTCACTATGACTATGCAGATGTACAAATGGTCTCATGGGCCCTCCTTACTAACGTAACACGGTATGCTTTCATTCCCTTTATTATATCATACATTGCATATTTCAGTGTACCGTGAAAGCATTTGACACCTATCAATTACTGCATGCTTTCAAACTTAAAAATACCTATGTAATTCGCACAGCCAATTACACAGGCATTGTTTTATTTGATACATGTTACTGCTTGGTACGTCGATGCTAGGCACATTTATGTATAATATGCACGCATCTTCGCTTTCACTTGTTGCCAGTTCGGCAACACATCATTCATGACCTTGTAAAAGCGTGACGAATGGTTAGCCTCGATGAAGTGCGCAAATTCATGGACCATTACATAGTGAGCAAACTCCGTAGGCCCTAATAGCAATCGTGTGTTCATGGTGATAATTTCTTTTACAGGCATACAAGATCCCCAACGACTCGTCATGTACCGCAAGCGCAAGATTGGTGTCGGCACTGTATACCCCGCTTGTTGAAACTCATCATGCACTTGTTGTGCTAGCTTCTCCATAAAACCCTGACCTATGGCTTTCCAAAAGTTAAGCCACATCCGTTCTACTTTGCTAGCATCCAAGTTCTCATGATCACTTGGATATCGCACTAGCAAGGTATCATTTGCTACTGTTACTGCATACGCAGAGGCCCTCCCTCGGGATAGTTTTCTTTGTGATAGACTACCTTCTGCTACTTTTCTTTTTGATAAGCTACCTTGCCATAGAGAATCTGACGGAGTGTCGCTTAATTGACCATCCTGTGAAGATATTTCCAAATAGGCAGATACTGTATGAGGCTTTTCTAGCATTACTCGGTACATCTGACCCATCACCATGATGTCTGTATCTACGGCAGGTACCATAGGATGTCCGCCTCTCTCCTTTCGGTTCTGCAGTACCTTTTCGATGAAAGCTCGATGGCGACAAATAAACTCTTCAATCATTCCTAGGCGGACACGAGGAGAAGCAGACACTCGTACCACACCACTAGTGGTAACACGAAGATTCATGTTCTTCACTCGTTTTCTATGCAGTTCGTAAGTGATGCTGCCATCTGGCAGTGTGCGAATCTCTTTCATCCTATCTCCTGTATCTCCTATATCATTACTAATGTATTACTTATATATCTATTATAGGCTTTCACCCCTATAAAATACAACGCCCACATCACTCATAAACGGCTCTAATTCTATAAATAGAGTTGATCATGATTATGGTATGCTATTGAAAAAGGAATTTTGGCTATCAATAAATTAGAAAATACCATATACAATGCTGCACATTTTTATAAACAATGAATCAACAATACGATACTTTAAACTCTGTTTGACATGTTATTTTTAATATGTTAGTATTTGAGTATAAAAGTATATCGAAAAGCGAGAACCTGTGAGTGTGGTGATTCCCACCAGCGATGTATATATGGTACATCGAAAAGCGAGAAGCTGTGAGAGCGGTGATTCCCACCGATGGTGTATATATGGTACACCAAGAAGCGAGAACCTGTGAGAGCGGTGATTCCCACCAGCGATATACTTATTTATACCTACAATGCCGAGCTTTGTCTCGGCTTTTTTCATAGGAGAAGCTTAATGGGACGAGAGCCAAGATTTATAGTTTACACAGTATCTGAAGAATATAATGAGGCGTTATCTAAAGGTGATACTGAAGTTATGCGATCAACAGATGATAAAAAAACTCGCCCATTTGCTGGAGTATTATTTACATTAGAAAATAGAAACTATTTTGTTCCTTTGACATCACCTAAACCTAAACATCTTACTATGAAAAATAATAAAGAGATACATAAATTAGATGGGGGCATCGTGGAATTATAGACTTTTGCAAAATGATTCCTGTGCCAGATTCGCAATTAGAAAAAATAGACTTTTCTGAAAGAGAAAAAATACATCCCCATAACTACAACCTATTACGAAACCAGTTAAGGTTAGTAAACAAAGACCGTGAGACTATCCGGAAAAAAGCCAAAGAGTTTTATCAAAACTACTTTTCAAATAAAATGAGCAAAGCGATAAAAGAGAGATGCGTTAACTTACCAAGAGCTAACAAGCTTCACGATTGCTGGATAGAACGAGAAAACATTTACAAAAAAGACAATCTGCAGGACAATTAAAAGGATACATCCAAAGACTTCAGTAGATAAAAAACTCTTACTACAACAATTGAACTTCAACAAAATATCTTTGCCTAACAAAAAGCACAGAATTTCCCCTCTGTGCTTTTATATATTTTATGAAAAAAATCTATTATATTTCTAGAGGACAAAGAAAAAGCACAGGATCGCCCTCCTGTGCTTTTTTGTATGTATCAATGTTAGATACTTCTTTGTTATTTTAGCCACTGCTATTGTATCATAATTACCTTATAAACTCCAGCCTTGTTTCATGAGAGATAGAAGCTAAGTCTTTTAATAGAATTACTCCATATAGTATATGTAATTATTTTCCTGCTTTTGCTGCTTTCGCACGAGCGGAACGATCCAAGATCGCTTTACGCATACGGATGTTTTCTGGTGTTACTTCTACCAATTCGTCATCGTTAATCCACTCTAAGGCTTGTTCCAAGCTAAAGATACGTGGAGGTGTTAAACGAACTGCCTCATCAGAGGAGCTAGAACGCATGTTTGTGACATGTTTCTTTTTGTTAGGGTTTACGTCCATGTCGTTTTCACGAGCATTTTCGCCGATAACTTGGCCTGTGTAAACTGGCACGTTAGCACCCAAGAATAAAGTACCACGGTCTTGTACAGAGTTCAAGCCATATGGTGTAGTTTCACCGTCTTCGAAAGCTACCAAGGCACCGCGCGTACGGCCTGGGATATCTCCTTTGTATGGAGCATAGCCATGGAATACATGGTTCATGATACCATTACCTTTTGTAGCTGTTAAGAATTGCGCACGGAAACCAATCAAACCACGAGCAGGTACGACGAATTCCATACGTAAGTAACCAGCTAATTCCACCATGTTAATCAACTCAGCTTTACGAACGCCCAAGTTTTCCATTACAGCACCCATAAATTCTTGTGGTACGTCGATAGTTAAATGCTCTAATGGTTCACATTTTTGACCATTGATATCTTTGAAAATTACACGAGGTTTACCCACTTGTAATTCGTAACCTTCACGGCGCATGGTTTCGATCAATACCGCCAAATGCAATTCGCCACGGCCAGATACTTTGAAAGAGTCCGGAGAATCTGTTTCTTCTACACGCATAGATACGTTAGTTTCCACTTCTTTGAACAAACGGTCACGTAAATGACGACTTGTTACATAGTCACCTTCACGGCCTGCAAATGGAGAGTTATTAACAGAGAACATCATGGACAATGTTGGCTCATCGATAGAGATTGTTGGTAGTGCTTCTGGATTTTCTGCATCCGCAACTGTTTCACCAATATTGATGTCATCGATACCTACGAAAGCGATGATGTCACCCATGCCCGCTTCGTCAGTTTCTACACGATTCAAACCATTGTATGTGTACACACGGCCGATTTTACCTTTACGAGTGCTTTCACCATTCATCAATACCACTTGTTGATTTGGTTTCATGCGACCACGAACGATACGACCTACTGCAATTTTACCTACGAAATCATCATAGTCTAGTGTCGTTACCATGAATTGCAATGGACCATCGATATCGCCTTGTGGAGCTGGAATTTCTTTGATCAATACATCGAATAATGCCGTCATATCTGTGGAATCATCTTCCATGGATGCTTTCGCAATGCCATCACGAGCAGATGCATACACTACTGGGAAGTCCAATTGATCGTCGTCTGCTTCGAGCTCCATGAACAATTCTAATACTTCGTCCTCTACTTCATGAACACGTTGGTCAGGACGGTCAATTTTGTTGATCACCACGATTGGTTTCAAACCTTGTTCCAAAGCTTTACGCAATACGTATTTCGTTTGTGGCATTGGACCTTCGAAAGAGTCCACCAATAACAATACGCCGTCAACCATGTTCAATACACGTTCTACTTCACCACCGAAGTCAGCATGGCCCGGTGTGTCCACGATGTTGATTTTTACATCGTTATGCATAACAGCTGTGTTTTTGGAAAGGATCGTAATCCCTCTTTCACGTTCTAAATCGTTAGAGTCCATTACACGTTCAGCAACTTTTTCATTATCACGGAAAATATGGCTTTGTTTAAGCAATGCATCTACCAACGTTGTTTTACCATGGTCAACGTGGGCGATAATCGCCACATTGCGAAGATTTTCACGAATCATTCTATACTCCTTTATCTACTTAAGTAGGGTATTCCTAATATTTGTACAAATCGTACTACGACAGTCTATTATATACTTTATTTTAGGATTTTACAAGGAAATAGCCATACTTTCATGACAGCATATCTATAGTAGTCAAACATTTGTGACAATAGATTACTTCACAATATGGCATCCCCAACCATCATATTCCCCGTCAAATTCTTCTACTAGATCCATAAGATACCAGACAATTTCATCGATATTTTCAAAAGCATCTTCTCTGCCAATGACAAGTACATATGGATATTCCTTATCTATAGCTTCATTATCGGTCCGATCTTCTGATGAAAGTTTTATAAAACCGTCTTCCATCACTTTGGCTAAAAAGGCTTCCCCATTTTCTTCTGTTGTAAAGCACAGGCAATGTTCAAGCACTCTCGGCACCATACTATCACCATCACTTTTAATGTCCTCAATGAGCCTCATATTCATAATACTTTGGTATTCATATCTGTCAGGATACAGTGCCTGAAAATACAGTTCCCAGTCCTCATCTTCAACGACTGCCAATGTATAGGCATAGTCAGGGAAGTTTTCTGACATGATCTCAGAAATTTCATCGTTGTACCCCAACTCATTCTTAGCATACGCAAAAATATGTGCTCGTTCATCGCATTTCACAACGCCTACTAACATATCTCCATGTTGTTTAACAATCTCTTCTACAGCGTCTTCTATAGAATATACATATTCCCCTTCTTCTCTTGTAGGAAACCCGCTGTCATTAGCATTCTTATATAATATTTGTAAATATAATCTTTTAGGGTAGTTTGCAGTATATTCAAAATCCCTAAGAGCTAAATTGGCTCTAATCACAGCCGGCAAGTCATAAGCAAATGAATCGCATAGATAAACGCCCCACTCTTCATCAATTTTTCCAGTTTCTTGATTGATCACTTTCTCCGTGTCCACATTTGCTCTTTTTTCTATTTCTTCTTTACACTCTTTTACTACTTCCAATGC
>CAUQIT010000026.1:0-13671 GCA_963518505.1 uncultured Veillonella sp.
CCGTGAAAGTCATCGCTTAAATTGCCATGAATGATGGTTGCCTCAATACCATTATTTTCACAGTTTTCCTTGGCCTGTATGGCTACCTCTTCTTCTAGGTCGATGCCCACTAGGTTAGGTATCCCTAAATGATGAGCTGCTAATAATAAAATACCAGTACCAGTACCAATATCTAGGCAAACCTGTTGGCTCAAATCTGTGGGAATACGGTGTATATATTTGCCTAATAAAGTGGCACAATTCCTAGTAGTCTCATGATCTCCCGTACCAAAGGATAGCTTTGTATCCATGGTCATTACCACATCTTGTTCTGTAGCGAGTGGATCTGTAGAGGCATCATAGCTTTGCCAAGCGGGACAAATCACCAAGTCTGATAACAATCTCGTAGGCATAATATATTGTTGCCAGCTATGATACCATTGCTCATCATCTACCGTTTTACTTACCATATCTTCATAGAAAATATTAGCATCTTTTAATGCTGTATCTATAATTTGAGTCCATTGCTTCTCATCTTTGTGTGTCTCTAAATAGATGGTCACACGGCTTAAGTTAGGGTTATTTTCTATTGTTTCTTCTATGTATCCATTACTCTCTATATCATTAAAAATGGCAGCCATTTCATCAATGACTGCCACTTCTACAGTAATGGATATTTCTATCCATTTCATAGATGACTCCTTACTTACCAAGGTTTAATCTTGGCAAAATAACTGTTTCACCTTATCACTTAAATTTTCTAATATGCTTTTGTTCACTTTCAAAGTATTTACATCTTCTTTGTTTTCCGCAGCAAACTCAACTAATAATTGACGTTGTTTATCTGTCAATTTTTTAGGTGTTTCCACAGTGACCACCACGTGTTGATCACCACGTTGGCTTGGTTGACGTAAATACGGAACACCTTGACCTTTAATTCTGAAAGCAGTACCAGTTTGTGTGCCTTCAGGGATTTTTAACTCCACTTTACCTTCTAAAGTAGGAACTTGTATAGTAGCACCTAGTGCAGCTTGTGAGAAAGAGATAGTTTGACGTAATACAACATCATTGCCACTACGTTCAAATTCTTTATCACGAGACACAGAGATATACACATATAAATCGCCCTTAGGACCACCTAAAGTACCTGGTTCACCTTCACCAGATACACGAAGACGTGCACCATCATCAACACCAGCTGGTATTTTGATTTCTATATCACGGCGTTTAATAGCTTGTCCTTGTCCACGACATACTTTACAAGGTTTTTCAACAATTTTACCTTGTCCACCACATCGAGAACATGTGCGCACCGTTTGCATACGACCAAATGGTGTATTTTGAATAACAGCCTCTTGTCCGGAACCATGACAGTTTGGACATGTTTCTACTTTAGAACCAGGCTCACCACCTGTACCATGACAATGATCACACTCTTCATGGCGCTGTACATTGACTTTCATCGTTGTTCCAAATACAGCATCACGGAAAGAAATGCGTACATCTTGGCGTAAATCGGCACCACGCTCTGGACCACGTTGACCTCGGCTACCACCGCCGCCGAACATGTCAAAGATATTACCAAAAATATCTTCAAATCCGCCACCACCGCCAAATCCACCAAAGCCACCGCCACCGAAGCCACCATTAAATCCACCAGCGGAGTTTCCTCCGCCAGCAGTAAAGGCATCATGACCGTATTGGTCATATTGTGCTTTTTTAGTGTCATCAGACAATACTTCATAGGCTTCATTCACTTCTTTAAAGTTCTTTTCTGCCTCTTCTGGATTGTCTCGATTTACATCTGGATGGTATTGACGTGCCTTCTTACGAAAGGCTTTCTTAATTTCATCTTGGGATGCATTTTTGTCGACGCCAAGGACGTCATAATAATCACGAGCCATTATCTATGTCCCTTCTTATTATTTTTTCTCTTCGTCAACTACAGTGTAGTCAGCGTCTACTACATTATCGTCTTGTTTAGGAGCTTCTTGTCCACCTTGTTCGCCTTGTGCTTGCGCTTGTTCGTACATTTTAGAGGACAATTCGTATAAAGGAGCTGTCAATGCTTCGCTATCAGCTTTAATTTTTTCAATATCGCCAGACTCAATAGATGCTTTTAACGTTTCTGTCGCTTTTTTAACAGCTTCTAATTGTGCTGCATCAGCTTTACCTTCAAAGTCTTTCACTGCTTTTTCAGCTTGGTATACCAAGTTATCAGCATTGTTTTTCACTTCTACTTCTTCTTTTTTAGCTTTATCTTCAGCTGCATGTGTTTCAGCTTCTTTTACCATGCGGTCAATTTCTTCATCGCTTAAACCGGAAGAGGATGTAATTGTGATAGCTTGCTCTTTACCAGTACCAAGATCTTTTGCTTTTACATTAACGATACCGTTAGCATCGATGTTGAATGTAACTTCGATTTTAGGTACTCCACGAGGAGCTGCTGGGATGCCGGACAATTCGAAACGACCCAATGTTTTGTTAGCTGCAGCCATGTCGCGTTCCCCTTGCAATACATGGATATCAACGGAAGGTTGGTTATCTGCTGCTGTGGAGAATACTTGAGATTTAGATGTAGGAATTGTTGTGTTGCGGTCGATAATGCGAGTGAAGATACCACCCATAGTTTCGATACCTAAAGACAATGGAGTTACGTCAAGTAACAATACATCTTTTACTTCACCTACTAATACACCACCTTGAATCGCAGCACCGATAGCTACACATTCGTCAGGATTGATGTTTTTAGTTGGTTCTTTACCTAATTCGCGTTTGATCGCATCTTGTACTGCAGGAATACGAGTAGATCCGCCTACTAACAATACTTTGTCAATTTCAGAAGCAGATAAACCAGCATCTTTCATAGCTTTACGAGTAGGTTCGATAGTTGCTTCTACAAGGTCACGAGTCAATTCATCGAATTTAGAACGAGTCAATGTTACGTCTAAATGTTTAGGACCTGTTGCATCAGCTGTAATGAATGGCAAGTTGATTTGTGTGCTAGCCACTCCAGACAACTCAATTTTAGCTTTTTCAGCAGCTTCTTTTAAACGTTGGTCAGCTAATTTGTCATTGGATAAATCGATACCAGTTTCTTTTTTGAATTCGCTGATTAAATAATCCATAATGCGTTGGTCAAAGTCGTCACCACCTAAATGGTTGTTACCAGATGTTGCCAATACTTCGAACACGCCTTCACCCAATTCAAGAATGGATACGTCGAATGTACCACCACCAAGGTCGAATACAAGGATTTTACCGTCTTCACCTTTATCTACACCGTATGCCAAAGCAGCTGCTGTAGGTTCGTTGATGATACGTAATACTTCTAAACCTGCTACTGTACCAGCGTCTTTTGTAGCTTGACGTTGAGAGTCAGTGAAGTATGCAGGAACAGTGATAACTGCTTGTTTTACTGGTTCCCCTAAATGAGCTTCTGCATCAGCTTTAATTTTTTGTAGAATCATAGCAGAGATTTCTTGTGGTGTATAGGATTTACCTTCTACATTCACTTTGTAATCTGTACCCATATGACGTTTAATAGAAATGATTGTGTTTTCAGGGTTAGAAACTGCTTGACGTTTAGCCAATTGACCTACTAAACGTTCGCCATTTTTTGCAAAACCTACTACGGAAGGAGTCGTTCTAGCTCCCTCTTGGTTTGTAATAACAGTTGGTTCGCCGCCTTCCATTACTGCGAAACAAGAATTTGTTGTACCTAAGTCAATACCAATTACTTTTGCCATTTAACATGACCTCCTAATACTTCTTCTAATATGTTTATTATAATAATTAATTATCCGTTATGGACTACTTTCACCATGGCTGGACGTACCACGCGGCCTTCTACAGTATAGCCTGTTTGTAATACTTCACACACAGTGTCATCTTCCATATCTTCAGCTGGAACACGCATGATAGCTTGATGGAAATTTGGATCAAATGGTTGTCCCACAGCTTCAATGACTGCTAAACCTTGTTTTGATAGGCTTGCTATCAAGCTTTGTTGAATCATTACAAATCCTTCCATGAAAGCCTTCGTTTCTGGCGTTTCAGGTGCTGAAAGTGCTCTTTCAAAATTATCTAATACTGGGAGTAAATCTTCAATAACATGAGATTTAACAAATACCCCTAATTGTTCTTTTTCTTGGTTCGTACGACGTCTGAAGTTTTCAAAATCTGCTTGCAAACGCATGTATCGTTGCTCCCATTCTTTCGTAGGGTCTACTGCTTCAGGAGCTTCTTCTTCCAAAACTTCCACTTCAGGAGTGACTGTTTCTTCTTGTTTATTTTCTTCCATACTTCACCTCTTTACAGCTTCTTTTTCTGTTCTTGTAATTCTTCCATGCACTTATTAATATAGGCTAGGATACCCATAATACGGCCATATTCCATTCGTGTAGGACCTACAATAGCGAGGGTACCTACTTGATGAGGAACATTGAAACTTGCTTGGATAACGCTAATATCTTTCACCAATTCGTTGGAGTGACCTATTTTTACATCGATAGGACTACTAGAGTTTGGCGTTAATAATTGGGTTAACTCATCTTGTTGTTCTAATAAGGCTAACAGTGGTTGGGCCCGTTTAATATCGTTAAACTCTGGTTGTTCTAATAAGGATGTAGTTCCTATTGTATAGAATAGTTTTCGCTTAGCAATGGCTCGATATAATGTGTCACAAAAAACTATATACGTTGTATCTTGTAAATCCAAAGTTACTCGCATTTTGTCTAAGTTTTCTTGCGTGATATCCTGGATGGATACATCATGAAGTACACTATTAAAGCGATGCGCATGCATAGCTAATTCTTCTTTATTAATAGGTTCTGTAAAATAAATTGGCTCATTATCCAAAGCACCTGTATTCGTTACCACCACCATGACCGCTCTATGTTCATCGATAGGAAGAACATGGATATAGGTTATAGTAGATGAATCATGGGCGGGAGCTAAAAACATACTCACATTATGACTAATACGAGAAATAAGTTTTGCTATTTCTACAAAAAAATCATCAAGTTCTTGTTGATGAGTCTGCCATAACTCTTGAATTACAGGAATATCTTCAGCAGCATCGTCTTCAAGCCCCTGTAAAGTGTCTACATAGTACTGGTAGCCTTTTGCCGAAGGTATGCGACCTGCTGATGTATGAGGTTGTTCAAGAAAGCCAAGATCTTCTAAATCAGCCATTTCATTTCGTACCGTTGCAGGACTGATACCTAAATCATAATTCTTTGCGATTGTACGAGAACCAACAGGTTCGGCTGTTTTAATGTAATCTTGAATGATAGCACGCAGAATGCGCTCTTTCCTTTCATCCATAGTATCACCTCGTCATTATTAGCACTCACTAAGGTTGAGTGCTAACTACAAGATATATAGTATCACATTTACAACATATGTCAAGTGAAAAATTGGTGAAAGTTCAGTAAATACCGTATTAGTCAAAAAAACAAACTTTTTGATTGTCTGGTTTGGTGAGGTATTTCATGGTCTGATTCGGGCAAAGGGAAGAGCACGGCACATTCCTCCGCAAACTGATCCTACGGTAGGTTTGCTCCGGAACATGCCCTGCTCTTCTGAGGTTCTCATCAATTAGTATATTAACTTGACATGCCTCACCAACGCATCCAATTGGGTGGAAGTTTGAGGGCGAGCGTTGTATTGATCCTCTACGTTAGTTCTTACATAGTGCATTATATAGACATACCTCACTAACGCATCTACTCGGTGTGAGATTTAATCGACGTATACGCCCTTTTAAAATTGTATAGTCATAGAATTGATAGTATAATGATATTACGATTATATATTGGCATCTATTAAGATATTAGGCTTTGTAAGATGCTAGGCCTTAGCTTAGTCTTGTTTTAGATTAATGATTTCTATAAAGGAAAGGTAGTATATGAAATTTATTGTATTACAACGTGATGACATTGAAAATTTTATTCATGTCAAGCAAGCACAAGTTCATGATTTAATAAACGAAGAATATCATAACGAATTAGCACAGATATTGGATTATGTAAAACACGAAGAGCAATTACAGTTCATAAAAAAAAGTAGTACACTCCTACCTAAAGGACTACGACTGCTGTATGTCCCACCATTGGAAGCACTTGGTATCACTACAGGTGAAACTTCCATATCATTAGAATGGACTGGATTAGAAGAAGATACGTTATACCTTATCAAGGACGATGCACCATTAAAACTAAGAATCACCAACCCTAAAGCTGGCGTGTATTACAAAACCATTAAATAGTAATCTATTTCCATTAGGAACGCAGTTAAGCGTAGTAGCCTATGGCGAATCTTATCAACTAAATTACACAAACACTAGAAGAGCACGGTGTGCTCCGAACAAACATTATGAAATACCGTTTGTGAGGAGTATACCGTGCTCTTCCTTTTAATATATTTAGTTTAGTTAGCCACAGGCTACATAACATCACAAGTGACGTTTTACTGAAATGGATTCCCCAATCGTTGTAATACATGCTCGAATTTCTCTTTTGGCTTCGCATTGGTGCTATACCATTCTAAAAGCTCTGAGATTTTCTGTTCTGCTTCTTCTGGGGATAATCCTTCTAGCAAGGTAATTGCTTTTCGAGGCAAGGCACCGCTTGTGCCACCTGCTACTAAGGTAAAGCCATTTGGTTTTCCCACTAGGCCGATATCTTTAATCATGGATTCAGCACAGCATCGTGGGCAACCGCTGATGCCGATGCGAATTTTATTCGGCATATCTTTACCGTAGTGTTTTTGGTCTACCATGGTCGCCATCGGAATGGTTTCCATAAAGGCATGGCTACATCCATCTGTACCTCGGCATGCCACGATGGAGTTCACCGATTTATGTTGTACTTGCACCACTCCATCTGGTAAGTGTTCCAAGATGGATTCCTTTTGTTCTTTTGTAATGTCATAAATTTGAATGCCTGTAGGAACGATACGGAACTTTCCGTTATGTTCTTTCGCTAGGCTAAAAATTGCCTCCATTTGCTCATATGTGAACTCACTGAATAAGGCATGTAAAATAACTGCTGTTTTCATAAAACTCTCCTAAATTAACTGTATGGGCGTACATTCCTACTTAGGACGTAAGGAACTGACTAAACACATAATTGCCGTGCTTGGCCCCTTCCTTAGTGAGACGATATGCATCATCTTCATAAACAAGCAATTGTTTACGTATTAGATCTTTAACAACAGATCCATATATATTGTGAACGTCTAAATTAAATCGACTTTCAAACAAACTAGGTACTAACCCCCACTTCGTACGCAATGCAAGAAAGCAAAAATCTTCATAGTCACGAGGGCTCGTGATAATTTCTTCCTCTATGCAAGGACTTTCACCCATTTCAATCTTATGGATGTAAGGCACCACGTAAGGGGGATTCTGAAAGCGCCGATTCCCCACAAAGGAATGGGCACCAGCACCAAAGCCGATGTAATCAGCGCCATGCCAATATTTGATATTATGACGGCTGAAAGCCCCCTCTTTACCAAAACTAGCAATTTCATATCTATCGAACATCTGTTTTTCTAACTCTTCTATAAGGTAGTCGTACATCTGTTCGCATATATCTTCAGAGGGTAATATGACTGAATGGTCCAAGACTTGGCGATGCAATAAAGTACTAGGTTCCACTTGCAGGCCATAGATAGAGATATGATTTATGGGCAAAGATTGAATGACCTCTAGATTATAAGAAATGTCTTCCAATGTTTGTTGCGGTAATCCATAGATCTGATCAATGCTAATATTTCGGAAGCCTACGTTATAGGCATCTAGGACAGCTTGCTGTGCCATCTTTGCTGTATGAGTTCGGTGCAAAACACGCAAATGGTCATCACGAAATGTTTGCACACCAAAGCTGATACGGTTGATGCCAAGCTCATATAAGTGTCGCAAGTATTGTGTATCTACTTCACCAGGGTTAGCCTCTATGGTAATTTCCACATCGCTACTTATCGTATATATGTTGTACACTGTCTCTAATATACGATTCAATTCCTTAATGGACAACACCGTCGGGGTGCCACCACCGAAGTAAATCGTATCGAAAGGCTCTGTTCCTAACAGGGACTGACTAGATTCAATCTCTTGGCGCAACGCATAGGCGTACACATCAAAATAGTCTTCTAATCCTTGGTACGAAGGGAAATCACAGTAGGTACACTTTTGACGGCAAAAGGGAATGTGGATGTACATTCCCCTCTGACCTACTGGAATACGAGTTGTATTCATTAGTTTTCTACTTTCAAAATCGCCATGAACGCCTCTTGTGGAATCTCTACAGACCCTACAGCTTTCATCCGTTTTTTACCTTCTTTTTGTTTTTCTAGCAATTTACGTTTACGGGAAATATCACCGCCGTAACATTTTGCCAATACGTCTTTACGCCAAGCTTTTACCGTTTCACGAGCTACAATTTTTGTGCCTACTGCCGCTTGGATTGGAATTTCAAAGTTTTGACGAGGAATCAATTCTTTCAATTTCTCAGCGAGGGCACGACCACGCAACTGAGCGCGATCTTTGTGAACGATAATACTCAAGGCATCGACAGGATCTCCATTTAATAAGATATCCATTTTCACCATTGGAGATTGTTGGTAGCCAATCAATTCGTAATCCAAGGATGCGTACCCTTTCGTAGCAGATTTCAACTTATCGAAATAATCGTAAATGATTTCCCCTAGTGGCAAGTGGTATACGATGGATACACGGATTTCATCAATGTATTCCATGCTGATGTATTCCCCACGTTTATCCTGTGAAAGTTCCATAATGGCCCCTACATAATCTTTAGGAACGATAGTGGTTGCCTTTACATATGGCTCTTCTACATAGTCAATTTCAGTTGGTGGCGGTAATTTAGCAGGGTTATCCACTTCGATGACTTCCCCATTAGTTTTGTATACCTTATAGTTTACGCTTGGAGCCGTCGTAATCAAAGATAGATTATACTCCCGTTCCAATCGTTCTTGGATTACATCCATATGCAATAATCCAAGGAAACCGCAACGGAATCCAAATCCTAGTGCTAAGGATGTTTCTGCTTCGTATTCTAAAGCAGCATCATTGAGGTTTAGTTTTTCTAAGGCATCTCGTAAATTTTCATAATCTTTAGAATCTGTTGGGTAAAGACCACAATATACCATAGACACGGCCTTACGGTATCCTGGTAATGGTTCTTCAGCTGGATTATCTGCTTTTGTGATCGTATCCCCTACACGACAGTCACGAACGTTTTTAATACTTGCCGCCACACAACCTACAGAGCCACATGGTAATTCTTGAACTGGTAACAGATGCGGTGTAAATACACCTAATTCAGTGACCTCAAAATCCTTAGAACTATGCATCATACGGATGGTATCTTTTACTTTCAAAGACCCTTCTTGCACACGTACGTAAGCAATGGCACCTTTGTAGGAGTCAAAGCGAGAGTCAAAAATTAAGGCACGTGCTGGTTTATCAGAATGATCTGGTGGTGCAGGAATTTTCTCTACAATCGCTTCTAAGATATCCTGAATACCAATGCCAGACTTAGCACTGGCCAAAATAGCATCAGATGCATCTAATCCAATAACATCTTCGATTTCACGTTTTACACGTTCAGGATCTGCACTTGGCAAATCAATTTTATTAATGACAGGAATGATTTCCAAATCATGTTCCAATGCTAAATAGACATTGGCCAAAGTTTGCGCCTCTACACCTTGTGCAGCATCAACCACCAACAAGGCTCCTTCGCAAGCTGCCAAGGAACGGGATACTTCATAGCTGAAGTCCACGTGACCTGGTGTGTCGATTAAATTTAATGTATATTCTTGTCCATCTTTTGCAGTGTGCAATAAACGAACGGATTGGGCTTTAATTGTAATGCCCCGTTCCCGTTCTAGGTCCATGGAGTCTAAGACTTGGGCTTGCATTTCCCGTTTCGTCAAAGACCCCGTTTCTTCGATTAAACGATCCGCCAGCGTGGACTTACCATGGTCAATATGAGCAATGATACAAAAATTACGAATATGTGATGTACTCATGACTTCCCTTTCTAACAAACAATATCTATTACTCCACCACCGAGAACTCGACTTCCTTCATAGAATACGACAGATTGCCCCGGTGTAATGGCGCGTTGTGGTTCCGTAAATTCAACTTTCATAGTACCGTCCTCTGTGAAAGTAACAGTACATGGTGATGGTTTCGCGGCATACCGAATCTTACCTTCTGCTTGCAATGATGTGGGCACAACTCCGTCTAGGAAGTTATAGTTTTTACACAACATCGTGCGAGAAAATAAACTTTCATTAGGACCAACGATAACCTCATTCGTTTCGCCATCTAATTTCACAACATAGAGAGGATATGCATACGCAATGCCCAAGCCTTTACGTTGTCCAATTGTATAATTGTATAATCCATTATGCGTACCTAACACCTCACCATTTTCATGGACAATGCGCCCTGATTTAGGTTTCGATTTAGATGTTTTTTCGATGAACCCTTGGTAATTGTGATTCGGCAAGAAACAGATATCTAAGCTATCTGGTTTATCCCATACAGGCAATTTTTTTTCATGAGCCATTTCGCGAGTTTTCGTTTTTGGTTGATTCCCCAAAGGAAAGACTAAATGTTTTAAAATATCTTGGGTTAACGTGTACAATACATAACTTTGATCCTTCGTTGGATCGTCACCTTTATGTAATTCATAACGCTGTGCTGCCTCATTATACATAACCTGCGCATAATGACCTGTCACCATGTGTGTAGCCCCTAAGGATAAGGCACGTTGTAATAACAAATCGAATTTAATATTGCGATTACAGAACACGCATGGATTCGGTGTACGACCATTGGAATATTCCGTGATAAAATAATCTACCACATTGTCTTTGAAAATGTCCTTCGCATCTACCACATGATGTTCAATGCCAAGAAAATCGCACATCTTCTTCGCATCCACCACAGCTTGGGGAATTTCGTCTTCCTCCGTGTCACTTACCCACAAACGCAAGGTAATACCAAATACCTTATACCCTTGTTCTAATAACATTGAAGCGGTTAAAGAACTATCTACGCCACCGCTCATAGCTACTGCATATACTTTGTCCATATTATCTCCTACCATCAAATTGATACATCAAAACAGATTGAAAGTCTGAAGATGTATAATTGAACAAAAAATTATACTTATACATATCACTATATTATATCGTACTTTCTAGGTATTTTACAAGAATCTGGGGCGTGGAACAGCCTATTTTCACTATGGTTATTTCCGCTACTAGTTACCAATAAAAAGTATTTCGTAAGGTTCAAATATTTCTCGCGGTAAATATATCTTTTTATAGAACAGATTATTGTTGGCGTAGACCATTGAGTCTGATTGTTTATATACATCAGAATGTTTTAAGTCAAAATATTCATCATATACTTTGAACAGTAAAAATTGATTACTATACACTCCTTGAAATCGATACACTGTATTAAATCCCCAAAAGTCGCTCTCATGTTTTTGTATCTGCCAACTATTCAATACATATTCACCTTTTTTCAAAGTGCCTACCACATTATCTTCATATACTCTAGTGCCATACTCCTCATATTCTATAGTTAAATCGTTATTCTGAAATAACACTTCTTTTTTCCCTTGAGAATTTGTTTCCTTATATACAGTATCACTAAAAGGCACGCGAGGAGGCCCTTTAAACTCTGTTTTAGGTGGATGTTTTTCAATACCATCATAATGTATGGGTTTTATATCATCTATTGTTTCATCTAATATATTTTCTACGGGAACATAATATTGTAAGTTATATTGTCCTTTCCCAAACTCATAATCCTTCATATAAATACATCTATAATTAATTTGTAAGTTATTTCCCATCAAATATAGTTGCTCTGTACTGACACCCTTAACACCCACAAGAGGTATCTTACGGATAATCGTATTGCTATCCAAATCAAATACGACTAGCTGCGCTGCATCTACATAATTGACGATAAATAATAATTTTCCATCAACCTCGACTGAATTAGAAACATCTAACATCGCCGGATCTCGCCAAAGTACTTCTGATGCCCCATCCTTGTGCATACTTTCAATCTGCTTGTCATGTATATTATAAACAATATATGTACTAGGTCCGAATAAACTAAATTTTAACTGTGTCCAGTAATAGGTATTAAAGAATATTATTCCTATCATTGATAATAATAAGAATAAAATAGCTAGGATTCTTAGATTACGTGTTTTCAATATTCCATTTAATTTAGTGTTTATAGCCAACTTGCATTTCCCCCTTCTTAAGCTAATTAGTCATTATCGTATCAATATAACTATATTCGTTAGGTTGAAGCCCAAATAGCAATTCCCCTATCTCTATCTCTTTTTTCATTTCATCTCCAACTACATCTATACACACCTTATAATTTATTTCTTGTTGTCTTTCATATCCTAGGCTTTCCAATATCTCTATAGTTTCATAATACATTTTTGCAGTAGAATCCAATAACACCTCTACATCATCAGAAAATGTATTTCTTTTGATACTAAATGTATTAAACTCATTATTCTGTACCGTTATTGTTTGGCGTACTTGTATATAAAATGTTTTTATATACAAGGATATATATAGATATGTTGATGATACAACCTGAATATCTCCCTCATTAGTGCAACAAGTACCAATATGCCATACATGACTTTGCGCTTTATCTGGTAGCTGACATCCACCATATTCTTTACATAAATCACCTACTTCTTCAAGTGTTTGAAAATGTATATATTTAGGAATTCTTTCATCCACAACATAATTTCCGTTTATGAATTTACTGTGATTTGCTAAATGTATGATTTCTTCTGCAATATTGCTTAGAGATTGATCAATATCCATTACAATGTTACCATTAGCATCACTATGTTCCTCACCATAACAGAATATATGTCCCAAATAGTGTTGGCCTCCTAAAAACTCCTTAGCTGATTTTGATGTATTAATAGGTACCAAAGGAATCCTTTTATATATGTCAACAGTAGACATGTAACTATAGCCATATAATTCCAATAATTCTACAATATATTGTCTTTCATTTGAATAATCATTAAAAACATCATTTGTGGTTATTGCATATAAACCAAGGCTATCAAATAATATGCCACTCTTTTCACGATTACTTAGGATCATTTCATATTCATAGTATACTTCATAATATGGGGACTTCGGATAAACTTTAACCTTCATAGTAGTCATTAATGTATCGCAATCATTAAGAGTTGATTTTATCCCCTTATATTGCATAAGTAATTCTGGACCAAAACTATTTACTATATAATCTTTAAGTCTACAGTCTACATATAAAAAATCAAATGAATGTTGATTTTCTGTTTTACTCATAATTTCATTTTTATCTCTAACACATGGGTTCAGTAAAACTTTCATTATATTACCTTACTATTGATTTTATACATACTTTTAACAGTTTAAACTTACAACAACTTACACAGGATGTATATACCTCAGTGCCAATAGAACCATAAAAGAAATATTTCAAAAAATGGGGTAATCTTTAAAATTTTGCATATTCATTTTCTGGTACAATATTCGCTAACTTATCTTCAGACAAGTTAGGACTCTTAATTCCTAATTTTTCATAAGACCAAAGGTCAA
>CAUQIT010000027.1:0-12626 GCA_963518505.1 uncultured Veillonella sp.
TTCTTAAATAAATCTTTAGGAGGTTGTGTCACAAATGTTTGACTACTATAGACTTTATTAGAGACTTTCACTGAACATATCCTTGACAAATAGATATAAGAAGATTATAATATTTAATTGCAAAAAAGTAACTATAACATTGAATTGATGAAGGAATATATCCAAGGTTGTGCTGAAATGAGGAAAGCAAGGTTCACAAGAAAAAATTAAGAGCCTTGCTTATTTTGTCATTGGTTAGCAGGAAAACTGAGACCTGGAATCGTCTGCAGTCATACCGTTATAGAATATGTAAGCCAATTTTTATGAGGGGTGAAAAGAACATGTTCAAACCTGAGCAGGTGGGTAAGCGTACTCGATATACCTACGCTAAGATCAACGAAGTTCTCGAAATGCCACATTTGTTAGACGTACAACGCAAGTCTTATGAGTGGTTTTTAGAGAGCGGTTTACAAGATATTTTTAACGATATTTCTCCGATTAAAGACAATTCGGGAAAGCTAGCTCTTTCCTTTGAGGGATTCAGCCTTGGAGAACCGAAGTACGACATTAACGAATGCAAAAATCGTGATGCAACCTATGCAGCACCATTGCGTGTCAATGTTCGTCTCGTTAACAATGATCCAGAAAATCCAGATATTAAAGAACAAGAAGTATTCATGGGCGACTTTCCATTGATGACAGATACAGGAACTTTCATCATCAATGGTGCGGAACGTGTTATCGTATCCCAATTAGTTCGTTCCCCAGGCGTGTACTACGGTGGCAGCATCGATACTATGGGTAACCGTTTGTATGATTCTACAGTGATTCCAAACCGTGGTGCTTGGATTGAGTTAGAAAAAGATGCAAACGATATCGTGTCTGTACGTATCGACCGTAACCGTAAATTACCAGCTACCGTATTAGTACGTGCATTAGGTTGGGAAACTAACGAATCCATCTTGGAATTATTCTGGAATGGGCAGGTGGACGAAAATGGTCATCCAGAATACGATGAACGTTTACTTCGTACATTAGAAAAAGATAGCACACAATCTGCTGATGAAGCCTTGGTAGAAATCTACAAAAAACTTCGCCCAGGTGAACCACCAACTGTGGAAAGTGCTCGTAACTTATTCGATAACTTATTCTTTGACCCTCGTCGCTATGATTTAGCTCGTGTAGGTCGTTACAAATTAAATAAAAAATTAGGCTGGCGTCAACGCATGTTTGGTCAAACTTTGGCAGAACCAATCGTAGACGAAAATGGCGAAATCATCGTAGAAGCGAATACCTATGTGAACGAAGAAGTTCTTGAGGTAGTGGCTAATAGCGGTGTGTACAGTGGCGATGTAGTACCTGAGTTCTTCGTAGTGAATACAGAAGGTACTGTAGTGAAAGTCATCTGTAATAACAGCAATTTGCCGTTCAGCCATCGCACTGTGACTCGTGAAGACATGATTGCTAACGTAAGTTACATGATGAACTTGATCGAAAACATTGGTCAAACTGATGATATCGACCATTTGGGTAACCGTCGTCTTCGTTGTGTAGGCGAATTGCTACAAAACCAATTCCGTATCGGTTTAACTCGTATGGAACGTGTAGTTAAAGAACGTATGACGATTCAAGACATTTCTGTCATCACTCCACAAGCTTTATTGAATATCCGTCCAGTTGTGGCAGCCATTAAAGAATTCTTTGGTTCTTCTCAGTTGTCTCAGTTCATGGACCAAACTAACCCATTGGGCGAATTGACACATAAACGTCGTCTATCTGCATTAGGGCCTGGTGGTTTATCTCGTGAGCGCGCGGGCTTCGAAGTTCGTGACGTGCATCATTCCCACTATGGTCGTATGTGTCCAATCGAAACTCCAGAGGGTCCAAACATTGGTTTGATCAACTCCTTATCTAACTATGCGAAAGTCAATGAATTTGGTTTCATCGAAGCACCATACCGTAAAATTGAAAAAGTATATGGTACTGGCGAAGATGCAAACAAAGTATTGAAAGTTCGTGTTACAGACCAAGTTGTATATATGACAGCTGATGAAGAAGAAGGCATGACAATTGCCCAAGCGAACTCTCGCATTGATGAAGAGGGTTACTTCGTATCTGAGAACATTGCATGTCGTCGTGGTCATGATGTATTAGAAGTATCTCCAGATAAAGTAGACTATATGGACGTAAGTCCAAAAGAAGTAGTATCCATCGGTACTGCTATGATTCCATTCTTAGAAAATGATGATGCGAACCGTGCCTTGATGGGTGCGAACATGCAGCGTCAAGCGGTGCCATTACTTCGGGCGCAAGCACCATTGGTAGGTACTGGTATGGAATACAAAGCGGCAACAGACTCTGGCGTTTGCGTATTAGCAAAAGAAGCTGGTATTGTTACACGTTGTTGGGGCAATGAAGTCCATGTACAACGTGATAATGGCCGTGTAGACGTATATAAAATGAATAAATTCATGCGTTCTAACCAATCTACATGCTTTAACCAAAAACCAATCGTATACCGTGGCCAATCCGTTGTGAAAGGTCAAGTATTGGCAGATGGTCCAGCTACGGATGGGGGCGAATTAGCGTTAGGTTTCAACGTGTTGGTAGCGTTCATGCCTTGGGAAGGTTACAACTACGAGGATGCGATCTTATTAAGTGAAGAACTTTGTAAAGAAGATATCTACACATCCATCCACATCGAAGAGTACGAATGTGATGCTCGTGATACGAAATTAGGTGCTGAAGAAATCACTCGTGAATTGCCAAACACTGGCGATGATAACCTTAAAAACTTGGATGAAAACGGTATCATCTGCATCGGTGCAGAAGTTAAACCTGGTGATATCCTAGTTGGTAAAGTCACTCCTAAAGGAGAAACTGAATTAACTCCAGAAGAACGCTTATTGCGTGCGATTTTCGGCGATAAAGAGCGTGAAGTTCGCGATACTTCCTTGCGTGTACCACATGGTGAAGCAGGTAAAATTGTGGACGTTAAAATCTTCACTCGTGAAAATGGTGACGAATTACAACCAGGTGTTAATAAAGTAGTTCGTGTATATATTGCACAAAAACGTAAAATCCACGAAGGCGATAAAATGGCGGGTCGTCATGGTAACAAGGGTGTCGTTTCTCGTGTTATGCGTCAAGAAGATATGCCATTCTTACCAGATGGTACGCCAGTACAAATCGTATTGAACCCATTAGGCGTACCGTCTCGTATGAACATCGGACAGGTATTAGAAACACATTTAGGCTGGGCAGTACAAGGTTTGGGCATGCAAATTAAAGCAACAGACCTAAAAATCAAAGAAGTACTAAAAGAAGCTAAATTAAATGGTACCTACTGGGATGGTATCGACGGTATCAAAGATATCTACGCAGAAATTGAAAGTCTAGAACAAGCCATCGCAGATCCTACGATTGCGAACTATTTGGAAACCGATAAACAAATCGATAGCCAAAAAGTAGTGGCATTAGATAAAATTTTACATAGAGCACAAGATAAATTTGAGGAATTGGGTGGACAAACTCGTTATGACTTCTTATTGGCAGAAGAAAAACGCATCTATGAATTGGGTATTGAAACATTTGATGATGTAGAAGCAGAACGTCCAGAAATCGAACCAGCCTTAGAAGAAGAATTGCACACATTTCGTCGAGTGGTTACTGTGATTGACACAATTCACCATGTTCGAGAAAAACGCAGTCACTTACGCACTGAGTTGGAAAAATATGGTTATGACTATGATACATATGGTATGCCAAAACCTGATGTGGCTGGTATTCATATTGCAACACCAGTATTTGACGGCGCTCATGAAAGTGACGTATTCGATACACTTAGCATTGCTGGTCGTGATGATGATGGTAAAACTGTATTATATGATGGACGTACAGGCGAAAGAATGGATAACAAAGTTACTGTTGGTTACGTATACATGTTGAAACTTCACCATCTAGTAGATGATAAAATCCATGCTCGTTCTACAGGTCCGTATTCCCTTGTTACACAACAACCATTGGGTGGTAAAGCTCAATTCGGTGGACAACGTTTCGGTGAGATGGAAGTGTGGGCTCTTGAAGCGTATGGTGCAGCCTATACACTACAAGAGTTGTTAACTGTAAAATCTGACGATGTTGTGGGCCGTGTAAAAGCGTATGAAAAAATCGTTAAAGGTGAAAACATTCCTGAACCAGGCGTACCTGAATCTTTCAAAGTATTGTTGAAAGAATTACAAAGTATCGGCCTTGACGTGAAAATCTTGAACGAAGATCAAGAAGAAGTTCTCATCAAAGAATTAGATGAAGATGATGTACCACGTCATGATGATATTCGTGAAGTGATGGAAGAAGGCACTACAGAGGCGACTACAGAAGGAGAAGCTTCCACAGTAGAAGGCACACCTGACGGATATATTGTAGAAGAAGAGCCTGTCACAGCAGGTGAAGAAGACGATATTATCAGCCAAATTAGCGGCTATGTAGAATCTTCTGATAATGAGTAATACCACTATCTCGTAAAGGAGGGAGCATACAGTGCTAGACGTAAATGAATTTGATTCCATGCGAATCGGTTTAGCTTCGCCACAACAAATTTTGGAGTGGTCTCATGGAGAAGTTAAAAAACCTGAAACAATTAACTACCGCACCTTAAAACCAGAGCGAGATGGTTTATTCTGTGAGCGCATTTTCGGACCAACAAAGGACTGGGAATGTCATTGTGGAAAATATAAACGCATCCGTTATAAAGGTGTTGTCTGTGATAAATGTGGTGTAGAAGTCACTCGTGCTAAAGTACGTCGTGAACGTATGGGCCATATTGAATTGGCTACACCAGTGTCTCATATTTGGTATTTCAAGGGTATCCCATCTCGTATGGGATTGATCCTTGATATATCTCCTCGTTCCTTGGAACGTGTATTGTACTTTGCTGCGTATATCGTAGTGGATCCAGGTCAATCTCCATTGTCTAAACAACAATTGTTATTTGAAACTGAATTCCGTGAATACGAAGCAATGTTCAATGATCCTGATTATAAAATCGCTGGTAAAAGTGTGATCATTGAAACCATTGCACAACGTCGTGAACGTTTGCAATTAATCAACTCTGCTAAGCACAAAGAAGCTGTGAATGCAGAGCTTGCAGCAAATACTGAAATTCCAGAAGAAGAAAAAGAATACGAAGTATTAACTCGTGAAGAAAAATTAGAGCTTGGTGCCTTAGAAGAAAACACATTCGTGTGTATCGATATGGGTGCTGAAGCGATTAAAGAATTACTTTGCGAATTAGACTTAGAAGCGTTGAACGATGAATTGCGTGCTGAGTTAGAAACGGCAACAGGTCAACGTAAAGTTCGTGCTGTTCGCCGTTTAGAAGTAGTAGAAGCATTCCGCCAATCTGGCAACCGTCCAGAATGGATGATTATGGATGTTGTACCAGTCATCCCACCTGAATTGCGTCCAATGGTGCAATTAGATGGCGGTCGATTCGCTACGTCCGACTTGAATGACTTATACCGTCGTGTTATCAACCGTAATAATCGTTTGAAACGTTTATTGGATTTAGGCGCTCCTGATATTATCGTACGCAATGAAAAACGTATGCTACAAGAAGCTGTAGATGCGTTGATCGATAATGGCCGTCGTGGCCGTCCTGTGACAGGTCCTGGTAACCGTCCATTGAAATCCTTATCCGACATGTTAAAAGGTAAACAAGGCCGTTTCCGTCAAAACTTGTTGGGTAAACGTGTTGACTACTCCGGCCGTTCTGTTATCGTAGTTGGTCCAGAATTGAAAATGCATCAATGTGGTCTTCCAAAAGAGATGGCATTGGAATTGTTCAAACCATTCGTGATGAAACGCTTGGTAGAACGTGGACAAGCGAGCAATATTAAAGCGGCAAAACGTCAAGTAGAACGTATCGGTCCTGGTGTTTGGGAAGCTTTAGAAGAAGTTATCAAGGAACATCCAGTATTGCTAAACCGTGCGCCTACATTGCATAGATTAGGTATCCAAGCCTTCGAACCAATCCTTTGGGAAGGCCGTGCTATCAAATTGCATCCATTAGTATGTACAGCCTTCAACGCCGACTTTGACGGTGACCAAATGGCGTGTCACTTACCATTGTCTGTAGAAGCACAATCTGAAGCGCGTACCTTGATGCTTTCATCCCATAACATCTTGTCTACGAAAGATGGTAAACCAGTAGCGGTTCCATCTCAGGATATGATCTTGGGTACATACTACTTAACGGTAGTTCGTAAAGGCACAGAAGATAAAGCGAAACGCTTCGCTAATTATGATGAAGTGATGTTGGCATACGATTCTGGCGTAATTGGCTTACAAGACGTTATCTATATTCGTATCGAAGGATATGGTCTAGTTAAAACAACAGCAGGTCGTTTGATTTTCAACGAAGCTTTATATCCAGAAATCCGTCAATTTGTGAAAGAAGAAGACGGCACATGGTCCTTGGGTAAAGTCATGGATAAGAAAATGGTTGGTAAATTGGTAGACCAATGTTTCCAAGCATTCGGTAACGAAAAAACAGCGGAATTGCTTGACCGTATCAAATCCTTGGGTTATTCCTTCGCTCGTCGTGCAGGTATGACAATCGCTATTGCGGATATCAAAGTACCAGAAGTAAAAGCTGGTATCGTAGAAGAGGCAGATACAGAAGTTAACAAAGTATCCCGTCTATATCGTCGTGGTTTAATTACAGAGGAAGAACGTTATCGTAAAACGATCGATCTTTGGAATGAAGCAATCGATAATGTTACAGAAGCCATGATGGATAATATGGCGGCTGACCAAGACGGTTTCAACCCAGTATATATGATGGCGATTTCCGGTGCCCGTGGTAACAAACAACAGATCCGTCAGTTGGCGGGTATGCGTGGTTTGATGGCGGACCCATCTGGTCGTATCATCGACTTACCAATCAAAGCGAACTTTAAAGAAGGTTTGACCGTATTGGATTACTTTACGTCCTCTCATGGTGCTCGTAAAGGTTTGGCCGATACGGCCCTTCGTACAGCTGACTCTGGTTACTTAACACGTCGTCTTGTTGACGTATCTCAAGACGTAATCGTTCGTGAAGAAGACTGCGACGTAGTAGGTATCGACTTAGCTCGTGAAAGAGCTCGCTTAGCGCGCAATACAAAAGATGCGTTGACATACTTAAAAGATGATTTAATCGGCCGTGTGTTAGATCGCGACGTAGTAGACCCTATGACTGGGGAAGTGATCGCTGACGCTGAAAGCATCGTAACAGAAGCAACTATCGAAGCATTAGCAGAATCTCAAGTAAAATCCATTGCATTACGTGGTGCACAATTGGGCAGCGACAGCGATATCAACCATACTAACATCGTTCAGACTATTGCGTTAGGTGAAGTGGATGACACCATTCGTACGACATTACGCAACACAATGGTTGAAAATATGTTGGGTAAAGATACTGTGTATCCTGTTATCGATAGTGAAGGTGTAGAAATCTTCCCTGCGCATACAGCATTGACAGAAGAAGGCATTGAAGCTATCTTGAACTCTGATGTAAAAGAAGTTCAAGTTCGCAATAATGAAATTCATGGCATTGAAGTAGAAGCTATCGTGGAAGGTACTGGCGTTATCGAACCATTGAAAGATCGTATCGTGGGCCGTACAGCAGCAGAAGAATTAATCAATAAAGAAACTGGTGAAGTGATCGTTCCATTGAATGGTGAAATCACTGACGAATTGGCTGATGAAGTAGTAAAACATTACGATACAGTGAAAATCCGTTCTGTATTGACTTGTCGATCTCCATATGGCGTATGTATGAAATGTTATGGTCGTGACTTAGGTACTGGTGGACAAGTACAAGTGGGTGAAGCAGTAGGTATTATTGCGGCACAATCCATCGGTGAGCCAGGTACACAGTTAACAATGCGTACATTCCATACAGGCGGTGTTGCCGGTGACGATATCACACAAGGTTTGCCTCGTGTCGAAGAATTGTTTGAAGCACGTCGTCCGAAACGTAATGCTATCATTGCAGAAGTAGAAGGTACTGTACGTGTCGTTCCTAACGATAATAAAAAAGGTACCAATACTATCTTTATTACGACAGCTGAGGGTGAAGAGTTTGATTACTTAATCCCTTATGGATCTCGCATCATTGTGAAAGATGGTGATGTAGTGTCTTTAGGTGCGCGTTTAACAGAAGGTTCCATTAACCCTCATGACATTATGCGTGTAATGGGTACAGAAGCAACGCAACGTTACCTAGTATATGAAGTACAAAAAGTATACAAATCTCAAGGTGTAGAAATTAACGATAAACACATCGAGGTTATTGTTCGTCAAATGTTACATAAAGTGAAAATTGAAGATGCTGGGGATGCAGATGTATTGCCAGGAGACTCTATTGATGTGAATACATTTGAAGATGAAAACCGTCGTTTACGCTTAAATGGTAAAAAAGAAGCCACTGGTGTTCGTACACTCTTGGGGATTACCAAAGCAGCCTTGGCCACAGACAGCTTCTTGTCAGCAGCTTCCTTCCAAGAAACAACACGTGTTCTTACAGAAGCAGCAATCAAAGGTAAAATTGATCCATTACTTGGCTTAAAAGAAAATGTTATCATCGGTAAATTAATACCAGCTGGTACAGGGATGAGTCGTTATCGTAAGATTAAAGTAGTGAAACATACACCTGAACTAGAAGATCTAGTAGTAGATACAGAAGTTGTCAATGCAGATGTAGCTAATGAAACTACAGATGTAGAAACAGCAGAATAATATAAGACAGTAAGACGAGCCTAGATAGCTAGTTCATATTGTTTAACGAAATGGCGGATGACAACCTATAGGGAAGTTATCCGCTATTTCTTTTGTGTCATATAAAAAAGCTGAGTTTTCTATATCAATTTTGCATAGTTAAAATATAAAAAGAAAAACAAAGTGCATATACATACAAATAAATAGCTAAAACTGTATAAAAACAAACCAAAATATACAGAAAAATATATTTTTGAACCGCACGGATGCATGTACATATAAAATGCTTTATTGTAGCGATTTATAAGGGATAAAATCGTTTGACATGGCATATAAAGAATGGTAAACTAGTAAAGTGCTTAAGGGGCAGTGCGCCCTAAAGTAGTAACGAATGAGAAGGAGACGCATATGACAATCGATATGCTTTCAAATACAAATCTCACAATTGGAGCGAAGCAAACACGCAAAGCCGTGGCTCGTGATGAAGTAGAGTGTGTATTTGTAGGTCTTGATAGCGATGACCGACTTATCTTGCCGATTCTGGAAATTTGTTTAGAGCACAATGTGCCTGTGGATCGAAATCACACGATGGAAGAACTTGGGCATGCTGCTCACATTAAAGTAGGAGCTGCCGCAATCGGCGTGCTTCGCTAGTTTTGGTAATATCCGAACGACATATTATCGAACGGATCAATTATAAATCTAATTGTTTGGAAAGGAGGTGCCCACATGCCAACTATTAACCAGTTAGTACGTAAAGGCCGTAAATCTTTAGTGCGTAAATCTGACTCTCCAGCTTTGAAAGAGTGTCCACAAAAACGTGGTGTTTGTACTCGTGTATACACTGCTACGCCTAAAAAACCGAACTCCGCGCTTCGTAAAGTTGCCCGTGTTCGTTTGACAAACGGTATTGAAGTAACTGCATACATCCCAGGCATTGGTCACAATTTACAAGAACACAGCGTTGTACTTATCAGAGGCGGTCGTGTTAAAGACCTTCCTGGTGTGCGTTATCACATCGTTCGTGGTGCATTGGATACAGCTGGCGTACAAAACCGTATGCAAAGTCGTTCCAAATACGGCGCGAAAAAAGCTAAAAAATAATTTTAGCCATTAAACGAAATTAACACACATCATTATAAAGGAGGAATTGAACATGCCAAGAAAAGGCCCTGTTCCGAAACGTGATGTACTTCCAGATCCGGTGTACAACAGCAAATTAGTAACACGTTTCATTAACAAAGTTATGTACGATGGCAAAAAAGGCATTGCTGAAACTATCGTATATGATGCATTCGAAATTATTCGTTCCAAAATGGGTCAAGACCCAATGGAAGTTTTTGATCAAGCATTGAAAAATGTTATGCCTGTACTTGAAGTACGTGCTCGCCGTATCGGTGGTGCGAACTACCAAGTGCCAGTTGAAGTTCGTGCTGATCGCCGTCAAACACTCGGTATTCGCTGGGTTGTAAACTATGCTCGTCTTCGTGGTGAACGCACTATGAAAGAACGCTTAGCAGGCGAATTGATGGACGCTTTCAACAATGCAGGCGCTGCAATCAAGAAAAAAGAAGATACTCATAAAATGGCAGAAGCTAATAAAGCATTTGCTCATTATCGTTGGTAATAAGAGGTGACAACTGTGGCAAGAGAGTTTTCCCTAGCAAAAACTCGTAATATCGGTATCATGGCTCACATCGATGCTGGTAAAACAACAACTACAGAACGTATCCTCTACTATACAGGTATTGTTCACAAAATCGGCGAAGTACATGAAGGTGCTGCTACGATGGACTGGATGGCGCAAGAACAAGAACGTGGTATCACAATCACTTCTGCTGCGACAACATGTCACTGGAAAGATCATCGTATCAACATCATCGATACTCCTGGTCACGTTGACTTTACTGTAGAAGTAGAACGTTCTCTACGTGTACTTGACGGTTCTGTTGCGGTATTCAGTGCTAAAGGCGGCGTTGAACCACAATCCGAAACAGTATGGCGTCAAGCTTCTAACTACGGCGTACCTCGTATCGCTTATGTAAATAAGATGGATACTGTAGGTGCTGACTTCTTCAACGTAGTTGATATGATGAAATCCCGTTTGGGTGCAAATTCCGTAGCTATTCAAGTGCCAATCGGCGCTGAAGATACTTTTGAAGGCATCATCGATTTGATGACTATGAAAGCGGAAATTTACAAATCCGATGACGGTAAAGAATATGAAATCACTGATATCCCAGCAGAATATCAAGAAGTAGCTGAAGCTCGTCGCGAAATGATGATCGATGCTATCGCTGAAACTGATGACGATATTATGATGAAATATTTGGAAGGTGAAGAAATCTCCATTGAAGAATTGAAAACAGCATTGCGTAAAGCAGTTATTGCTAACCAATTGTTCCCAGTTCTTTGTGGTTCTTCCTACAAAAACAAAGGTGTACAAATGTTATTGGACGCTGTTGTAGATTACATGCCAGCTCCTATCGACATTCCAGCTATTAAAGGTGTCGTTCCTGGTACTGAAGAAGAAACTACTCGTCCTTCTTCCGATGATGAACCATTCTCCGCATTGGCATTCAAAATCATGGCTGACCCTTATGTTGGTAAATTAGCGTTCTTCCGTGTGTACTCCGGTACATTGGAATCCGGTTCCTACGTTTTCAACTCCACAAAAGGTAAGAAAGAACGTATCGGCCGTATTCTTCAAATGCACGCTAACACTCGTAAAGAAATCGACATGGTTTACGCTGGCGACATCGCTGCAGCTGTAGGCTTGAAAGATACTACTACTGGTGATACTCTTTGTGATGAAAAGAATCCTGTAATTCTTGAATCCATGGAATTCCCTGAACCAGTTATCTCCGTTGCTGTTGAACCTAAAACAAAAGCTGACCAAGAAAAAATGGGTACAGCTCTTGCTCGTTTGGCAGAAGAAGATCCTACTTTCAAAGTTCGTACTGATGAAGAAACAGGTCAAACTATTATCTCCGGTATGGGCGAACTTCACTTGGATATCATCGTTGACCGTATGAACCGTGAATTCAAAGTAGAATGTAACGTAGGTAAACCTCAAGTAGCTTATCGCGAAACTATCCGTAAAGCTGTTAAATCTGAAGGTAAATTCGTTCGTCAATCTGGTGGTCGTGGTCAATATGGTCACTGCTGGTTGGAATTAATTCCTCAAGAACCAGGTGCTGGCTTCGAATTTGAAAATAAGGTCGTAGGTGGTGCAATTCCTCGTGAATACATCGGACCTGTAGAAAACGGTGTTAAAGAAGCTATGGAATCCGGTGTTATCGCTGGTTATCCAATGGTTGACATCAAAGTTATCGTATTTGACGGTTCCTACCATGATGTTGACTCCTCTGAAATGGCCTTCAAAATTGCAGGTTCCATGGGCTTCAAAGAGGGTGCTCGTAAAGCTGACCCAGCATTACTTGAACCATACATGGCTGTTGAAGTAGAAGTTCCAGAAGAATACATGGGCGACGTAATTGGTGATTTGAACTCCCGTCGTGGCCGTATGGATGGAATGGAAGCTCGCAACGGTTCCCAACATATCAAAGCATATGTTCCATTGAGCGAAATGTTCGGATATGCTACTGACCTTCGTTCCAAAACACAAGGTCGCGGTAACTACTCCATGACATTCGATCATTATGAAGAAGTGCCTAAGAAAATTGCTGAAGAAATTCAAGCTAAGAAAAATGGCTAATCAAAAGTGTATCTAGTGGGGCGTATAGCCCCACAGGATTACTATATATAAAGTTTTAATTATCCGGGAGGACAATTCAAAATGGCAAAAGCAAAATTTGAACGTAATAAGCCACACGTTAACATTGGTACTATCGGTCACGTTGACCATGGTAAAACTACTTTAA
>CAUQIT010000028.1:0-11629 GCA_963518505.1 uncultured Veillonella sp.
TTGGTGCCAAAGAAGACTCGTAGGGTGAATACCCCAACATTTGACAGAGAGCCTTTTATTTAATATGTTTACTACCACGTTCTGTCATCGGTGTGCCATTTTGGCAAAGTGGGCATGCATCAGCCTCAAATGTTGGTACTGTTAAGTTCAACAAGGCTTGTACTTTTTCTTTTGGCACACCAAAGTCTGCTTTACCACCGCTGCGGTTTACAAGAAGGCCTACGCCAACGATTTCACCGCCAGCTTCGTTTACAACATCTACTACTTCACGAACGGATCCGCCTGTGGTTACGATGTCTTCTACGATAAGAACACGTTGTCCTTTTTCAATGCGGAAACCACGACGCAATGTCATTTTACCTTTTTCTCGTTCTGTAAAGATAGCACGAGTGCCTAAGGCTTTACCTACTTCGTGAGCCAATAAGATGCCACCAGTCATAGGTCCGATCACAAGCTCTACATTTTGATTTTCAAAACGACGAGCTAACTCTTGGCATAATTGTTCTGTATATTTTGGATGGGATAAGACGTTAAATTTTTCTACATACATAGGGCTGTGAAGGCCAGATGTTAGCAAGAAATGTCCTTCTAAAATAGCTTGTGTGTCGATCAATAATTGTTTTACATTCTCTTCTGTCATCATTTTTAAACTGTCTCCATTTCCTCAACAATTAAACGAACTGCTTCTTGTGGACTTTCTGCTTGTGTAATTGGTCGTCCTACCACAATGCGAGAGGCCCCATCTTGTAAAGCGCTACTAGGGGTAGCAATACGTTTTTGGTCGTTAGTAGCGGCAAACGATGGACGGATACCTGGTGTGACGATTAAGAAATCTTCTCCGCAGGCTTCACGAATTAGTTTCGCTTCTAATGGGGAAGCCACAACACCATCTACACCAGCCTCTTTAGCTAGTTTAGCTAGTTTTACTACATGGTCTGAAATTGGTAAAGACCCACCAATAGCGGACCAGTTTTCATCATCAAAGCTGGTTAGCGCTGTAATCGCCAATAGTTTAGGACGCTCAATGCCTAGTTCAGCAGCTTGTTCTTTGGCGGCGTTCATAGCCGCTTCCATCATCACTTTGCCACCTTGACTGTGGATGGTGATTAACTTGGCCCCCAAACGAGTTAATGATTTAATACCATGGGCTACCGTATTTGGAATATCATGTAACTTCAAGTCAAGAAATACGGATTTATTGTGGTCCCGTAAAAATGCTACAGTTTGTTCACCTGCTGCATAAAATAATTCCATACCAACTTTATAATAGCTGACGGAATCGCCTAAGGATGTTACGATGGATTTCATCTCCTCTAGTGAGGACACATCTAAGGCTACAATTAAACGATCATCTGCCATAGGAACCTCCTTGTTTCACAAATCGTACTATTATTTCATAGTTTATAGTGAAAGTCAAGAACTTTATATATTCGTTGAAATTTGAATGACTATAATTTATAATGAAACTACAATTGGATACGTATTTAATAGGAGATGAAAGTATGAAATTAGTTGTGACAGTGGTAGGGCAAGACAGAGTAGGTATTATTGCGGGAGTGACTCGTGTGTTAGCGGACAATGAAGTAAATGTAGTATCCATTAACCAAACTATTTTGGATGGTATCTTTAATATGATCATGATGTGTGAGGTCAGTGACTCCGCTGATTTAAGTGGTATCCAAAAAGCGTTAGCAGCAGAAGGAGAACGATTAGGGGTTCAAATTTTAGCACAAAATGCAGCTATCTTTTTAAGCATGCATCGTGTAGGATAAGCGAGGGTACCTATGTTAAGTATTGAAAATATTTTAGAAACGAATCGGATGATTCAAGATAATAAGTTAGATGTGCGAACCATCACGATGGGGATTAGCTTGTTGGGATGTATCTCGGAAGATGGAGATCGCATGTGTACTCGTATTTATGACCATATTACAAAAGAAGCGGAATACCTTGTGAAAACAGGGAAAGATTTAGAGCGTGAATTAGGTGTACCTATTATTAACAAACGTATTTCCGTAACACCTATATCTTTAATTGGTGGAGCTTCTAACTTGCCAAACTATGTGCCCATTGCTCGTGCCTTAGACAAAGCAGCAAAAGCGGTAGGAGTGAATTTCATTGGCGGTTTCTCTGCCTTAGTATCGAAAGGGTATACAGAAGGGGACCGCAAACTCATTGCTTCCATTCCTGAAGCGTTAGCGACGACAGATATCGTGTGTAGTTCTGTCGGCATCGGTTCTACAAAGGCGGGTATCAATATGGATGCAGTGGCGGAAATGGGGCACATTGTGAAAGAAACAGCTCGTCTCACCGCAGATAGAGATGCTTTGGGTTGTGCGAAACTTGTTATTTTCTGCAATCCTGTAGAAGATAATCCGTTCATGGCAGGGGCTTTTCATGGAGTCACAGAAGGACAAACCACGATCAGTGTTGGCGTCAGTGGTCCAGGGGTTGTGAAACATGCTTTAGAATCTGTGAAAGGCGAACCATTTGACTTGGTAGCGGAAACGATTAAACGGACAGCTTTCAAAATTACTCGTGTGGGACAATTGGTAGCACAAGAGGCGTCACGCAGATTGAATAAACAATTTGGAATTATCGATATTTCCTTGGCGCCAACACCAGCCGTAGGGGACTCCGTAGCACATGTGCTAGAAGAAATGGGGCTAGAAGCGTGCGGTACCCATGGTACTACGGCAGCCTTGGCCTTGTTGAATGATGCAGTGAAAAAAGGTGGCCTTATGGCATCCTCTCACGTAGGTGGATTAAGTGGTGCTTTCATTCCTGTCAGCGAAGATAAAGGCATGATTGATGCGGTTACATTGGGTAGTTTGTCCTTAGATAAATTAGAAGCTATGACTTGTGTTTGCTCTGTGGGACTAGATATGATTGCGGTCCCTGGGGATACGTCGGCAGCCACTATCTCAGCTATCGTTGCAGACGAGGCAGCTATCGGTATGATTAATAATAAAACGACAGCGGTGCGACTCATTCCAGTGCCGAATAAGACCGTAGGAGATATTGTAGAGTTTGGTGGTCTCTTGGGGTATGCACCGATTATCAAAGTGCATCCATTTAGTTCAGAGGAGTTCATTCGCCGTGGTGGACGTATTCCGGCACCAGTGCGTAGTTTGACGAACTAATGAGTCTAAACTATGTGGAATCTTCCATAGTAGTTGCATGTTATAGAATATAGTGAGGTAACGTTATGAAACAAATTTGTGTGATGGAACCATTAGGTGTATCTGAAACATTGTTACAATCCCTAGCAGAGCCATTTAAGGCAGAAGGTTATGAATTAGTCGTACATACTACGAAAGAAACTGACCAAGTGAAGTTACTAGACCGTGTTCGTCAGGCATCGATCATTATCTTGGCGAATCAACCTTTGTCAGGTGAGATCATTCGTCAATGTCCAAACCTAGAATTCATATCTGTGGCTTTCACAGGAGTAGACCATATTGATTTGGAGGCATGTCGTGAAAAAGGTATCATTGTGAGCAATGCGGCCGGCTATTCCACACAAGCTGTTACAGAATTGGTGTTTGGATTAGCTATTTCCGTACTACGTCATGTGTTGCCTTGTGATGGTCGCACACGTACAGGTGGTACCAAAGATGGACTACCTGGATTTGAATTGTATGGAAAAACCTTTGGTATCGTGGGAACAGGCGCAATCGGTAGTGCGGTGGCACGCATTGCAAAAGCCTTTGGCTGCAAGGTCATCGCCTATAACCGTTCAGAAAAACCGGAACTAGTGGCAGAAGGGATTACTTTTACAGACCTAGACACAGTAGTACAAGAAGCAGATATTCTATCCTTACATGTACCATTAACAGAAGAGACACGCCATGTAATCGATGCAACACGCATTGATATGATGAAAGATACAGCCGTGTTAATCAATACGGCGCGTGGACCTGTGGTGGATAACGAAGCTTTGGCGAAAGCCTTGCATGCCGGTAAATTACGTGGCGCAGGCATCGATGTATTTGAAGTAGAACCGCCAATCCCAACAGACCATCCATTATGCGATACACCTCGTACAGTATTAACACCGCACATTGCCTTTGCGAGCCAAGAAGCATTTGTCACACGGGCTCACATCGTGATGGATAATATTGTGGCATTCCTAAAAGGGGAACCTATGAATCGGGTGTGTTAAATAGGGAATATAAACTGTTTAGCTTTGTTGTTTAAATTAAGAGCCATTGAATAGGTAGTTTAAAAGTTAGTATCTAAGTAAAAATGAAAGAGGCTATGATAATAGTTGAGAGCTATTGTTATAGTCTCTTTTTAATATTAAATTAAAATCGAAAGATTGTTCGAAAAAAGTTTATTTAAATACGTATTTGTGTGTTATAATATAAATAAATAGAAGTAGTATTAAAATTTAAATCAATACATACCATAGATAAAAGTTGAAGATTGATTGGAGGAAACTTAGCGTGAATATAATAAGTTTGTTTGCAGGGGCTGGAGGATTAGATTTAGGGTTTGAAAAAGCTGGATTTAATGTAGTGGCAGCTAATGAATATGATAAAACAATTTGGGAGACCTATGAAAATAATCACGATGCTGAACTTATAAAGGGGGATATTTGTAATATTTCTTCAGACATGTTTCCAGAATGTGATGGCATTATAGGTGGTCCTCCATGTCAATCTTGGAGTGAGGCGGGCTCTTTAAAAGGAATTGATGATCCAAGAGGACAATTGTTTTATCAATATATACGTATTTTAAAAGATAAGCGACCGAAGTTTTTTCTTGCTGAAAATGTAAAAGGTATGATGGCAAAACGTCATAGTAGTGCAGTGGAGAACATAATTTCTCAGTTTGAAGAGGCGGGTTATGATGTGTTTATTTGTTTGTTGAATGCTAGTGATTATAGTGTGCCTCAAGATAGAAAGAGGGTGTTTTATGTAGGCTTTAGAAAGGATCTATATGTTAAGTTTGAACCACCTACGCCACATGAAATAAAAAAAACATTTAAGGATGCAATCTTTGATTTAAAAGATTCGGCAATTCCAGCTTTAGAAAAAAATAAAACGAATGGTGATAACTGTAAAGTTTTAAATCATGAATATTTTACTGGAGCATATTCATCTATGTTTATGAGTAGAAATCGAGTTAGACAATGGGATGAACCAGCATTTACAGTTCAAGCATCAGGGAGACAATGTCAATTACATCCTCAAGCACCGGTAATGCCTAAAGTAGAAAAAAATAAAAATATATTCGAGCCAGGAAAAGAAGAACTTTATAGAAGATTAACAATTAGAGAGTGTGCTAGGGTTCAAGGATTCCCAGATGATTTTAAATTTTATTATACAAATCTTAATGATGCATACAAAATGATCGGTAATGCGGTACCAGTAAATTTAGCCTATGAGATGGCTAAGTCAATTTTGGTAGCATTAAATGGAGAAAATAAAGAAAAGAATTAACGCATAGATAGAATAGTGTAATTATGGGAGGGCAAACATGAGCGTTAAAAGTAACAATCAAGGGAGAGCGTATGAATTTGCGTGTTTGAATACATTGCATGAAGAAATATCTAAGTATAGAGTTTCAAAGATTGAGAAAAATTCAACCTATGAAGCTGCAAAGCGGGCATGGAATACACTAGAGGAGTCTGAAAAAAATATATATAGAATCAGTGCATTAGCAGGAACTAATACAATTTTAGAACTTGAGCCATTGATTTTGGATGATGGAAAAGGGGAATTAGAGTTGAAACTTCAATCTGATGATAACGGTCAGGAGGGAGATGTAAGGGATGTTCTAATTATTCGTAAAGATATTGAATGGGAAATTGGCATTAGTGTTAAACATAATCATTTTGCAGTTAAACACAGCAGATTGTCAAAAGGGTTGGATTTTGGTAAAAAATGGTATGGAATAGAATGTTCTGATAAGTATTGGATTGATATTAAACCTATTTTTAATTATTTGGATGTAGAAAAATCTAAACAAACCTTATGGAAGGATTTACCGAATAAAGAAGATGATGTGTATGTGCCTTTGTTATTAGCATTTAAAGAAGAACTAGATAGGCAGAACGAATTTGCAAATATTGCAAAAATGTTAGTAGAGTATCTTCTTGGAGAATTTGACTTTTATAAGGTTATTAGCATAGATAGTAAAAGAACAACTCAGGTTCAGAGTTATAATTTAAGAGGCACTTTAAATCAAGAAGGCAAAAAACGTAAAAGAAGTATAAAATTACCTGTTGCATCATTACCTACACGGATTGTGAGCTTAGAGTTTAAACCTGATAATAAAAACACTTTAGAGTTATATTTAGATAGAGGTTGGCAATTTACATTTAGAATCCATAATGCATCGAGTAAGGTTGAGTCGAGCTTAAAATTTGATGTGCAAATTATTGGTATGCCGACATCGATAGTTTCAATAGATTGTAAGTGGAAATAGGGCATAGATAATATTATTTGTGTATAGCAAATAGTATGATAATAAAGAAAATAAAAGTATAAGGCGTCAGCTAGTGTTTATAAAATTTTAGAGAAATAAAGGAGAGAAAATGAATAAGCTTATCTTTAAAAAGATAAAAAATGAAAATATTTTTGCGAAAGACTATGATAATTTTATAAAAAACAACGAAATAGAATTTTCCGATAGTGAAATTGCTGTTGTTTACGGTCCTAATGGAACTGGTAAAACTAGTTTGGTAAAAGCTTTGGCAAATGGTGAAAAAACTGCTATTCAATATTCATATAATGGCAAAGAGTATAATGACGGCTCACAATTTATTATAATTAATGATCAAAATAATAGAAATATTATAAAAGGTGAGACTTCAGATTTTTTACTAGGTGATGATATTAAAAGAGAGCATGAATTATATGAGCATATTACTAATGAATATGAAAACATTTGTACACAGAGTAATAAAATTCTAAAGGATAAATTTAAACTTACTTCAGGCAGTAGCAAATTAATAACGTATTTTTCGGAAAAAGATAATTTCCGAAAGAATATTCAGGACTTAGCTAATAATAAATCTAAAGGTAAGAAAACAAAGATAGATGATTATATTGTTGGCTGGAGCAAATATAAACCATATGAGATTTCAGCTTATGATGAAGCTAAATTAGAGTATTTTATGAGTGATTTGTCTACCTCAAAATCATTGATTCTTGATATTGAAAGTCTAGATACAACAACGTTAACTGAGAATAGACGTATTCGAGAGGTGGAAAAGAATACAGAAGCAATTAGGATATTATCACATTTTTGTGATACAGAAGAGTGTATAGTTTGTGATTCGATAAACATAGGTAGAGAACATCTATTAGCTAAAAAAACTGAAAATAAAAATAATATTCTAGAGACACTAGAGCCTAAAATAAAAAACATTCTAGAAAAATTATCCTCTAGTGGCGCAGATAAAGACCCTTTTAATATAAAAAATATTTTGATAGCAGCTATTGAAACAGGTGAATTAGAAGGAATTTGTAATCTTAGAGAAGAGATTCAAAAATATAGGGATATATTTGTAAAAAAGGTGATAAATGAATTACTAGATATATTGAATAAATCAGATATCAAGGATAAAAATGAAGAGTATAAAAGCCTAATAAATGAAAAGCCAGAAATTAATGATGAAGATTTCTTATATATTGAACAAATCATTAACAATAGCATGCTTAAAAAGATCAAGATTGATAGAGATGATAAGAAGAATATTCAGATATTTATAGAGGATAAAGAGTTTCTGGGCATAGATAGAGAGGAACTGCCATTAAGCTCGGGGGAACAAAATTTTTTGTCATTAACATTAGAATTTTTAAAGGCGAAAAACTCTGATAAACCTATTGTAATTTTAGATGATCCTATCTCTAGCTTTGATTCTATCTACAAAAATAAAATTGCATATGCAATTATTAAAATTTTAGATAAGAAGAAAAGGATTATCTTAACTCATAATGTTGATTTACTAAGGTTATTAGATGGACAACTAAAAAAATGCTTTAATCTTTTTTTGTTTAATAATACTGAAAATGAGGAAAATGGGTTTATACCATTAAAACCTGATGAACGAGATATGCTTATAAGTTTAGATGCATTGTTAAAAGCATTTAGGACTAATATATATAAACATGTAAAAAATAAAGAGTTATTTTTAATTTCTTTAATCCCATTTATGCGTGGATATGCAACGATTATTAATAATGAAGAAGTTAAAGAGAATCTGACGCAAGTTATGCATGGATTTAAAGATGAAGTTGTAGATATTGGAGCATGTTATCAAGTATTATTTGGAAAGCATGATGGTATTAATGAACAATATGAGGTATCGGTTGATTCAATTTTGAGTCAACCGATTAATGAATGTGAAATAGTAGATAATGAAAAGTACCCATTATTAAATCGTACATTAAGACACTCTTTTATATATTTATATTTGAGGTTATTGATAGAAAAAGTTTTGGTTTCGAAATATAAGATAAATACAGAGGGACGAAATGGAGCTAAGCAATTAGGACAAATAATTTCTAAAGCGTTTCCTGACAGCTCTGATAAGGATACTATGAAGAAAAGAGTTTTCCTTACCACTAAGAAAACATTGCTTAATGAATTTAACCATTTTGAAGGAAACTTAAGTATTTTTCAACCCGCAATTGATATCACAAATCAGATATTAAAGGAAGAAGCCGAAAAAATAATAAATTTTCTGGAAAATTTATAAGAATATTGAACTCTTGACGAAAAGGTTGGGTTAAAGTAAATTATTATAATATGGTTTATATCCTCAGAATATAGATATAATATAGTGATTGCATTTTCCATACAATCGTCCTATAATACTTTGTATTACGTTTTAACATACAATGGTACGCCCTAAGTGGACTCGTAGAAAGGATGGTTGGATGAGACCTGTACATACATTGCCAAGCTATAGCTTTGGAGGACATGAAATTTTTGACACTATTGGAGATTACACAAAACAACTAGGCAAGAAAACTGTCATAATCGGTGGGGATACATCGTTATCCGTGGCATTACCTTTCTTGCAACCGGCTTTAGAAAAAGCAGGGGTTGAGGTACTAGAAGTGGTGCATTTTGGCGGTGAATGTGCGTACGCTGTAACGAATGAACTGGCGAAAAAGGAATCCTTGCAAGCGGCAGACTTCCTCATCGGTGTGGGTGGCGGTAAAGCCTTAGATACCACAAAATTGACGAGTATTGAATTAGGGGATATTCCGGTGATCACAGTGCCTACTATTGCAGCTACCTGTGCGGCTACATCGGAGGCGATTGCCATTTATACCTTGGACCATACATTTGACAGCGTGGCCTTCCTAAAACGTCCTGCAGTGCATACATTTATTGATGCAGACATTTTGGTGAAAGCCCCAAGTCAATATTTCTGGGCAGGTATGGGTGATACCATTGCCAAGCATTATGAAACGCATATGGCTACACGTGGTCGTGATTTGTCTTACAATGTACAAGTAGGCTTATCCTTGTCTAAGATGTGTGCGGAGCCAATTTTCGCTCATGGTCGTGAAGCCCTTACGGCTAATGAAAAGGGAGAGCGTAACCGCCTTTTTGATGAATTGGTGATGGCCGTTGTACTAACCACAGGTATTGTCTCCGGTTGTATGCCTGGGGACTTTAATAGCACTATCGCTCATGCTGTTTGCTACGGCTGTGCCGAAGACCCTCATACGGAAGAACACCACCTTCACGGTGAAATGGTAGCCTATGGTTTATTGGTGTTATTTGCAGCAGACAAGCAAGATGACGAGTTAAGTCGCTGGTTGCCAGTGTATCGTCAAATTGGGTGGCCTACGAAACTTTCAGACATGGGATTAACCACAGAGCATATCCCGATGATCGTGAAAAAAGCAGCCTCCGTTCGTGATGTGGTCATAAGCCCTTATGTAGTAACAGAAGAATTATTGACTGAAGCGATTTTGAAAGTAGAAGCACATAACTAATCATCAACAGGTATCTCTAGTAGAAAGAGGTACCTGTTTGTGCTATGATGGGGGTATATTTACGTTATATTGGAATGGTATAGCGTATGTTAGGAACTTGAGTCAGATTTTGGTGCCTATGAAATACTGGTGGTAGATATACAGGTGATGCCTGTTAGTAGAAAGGTTTAAATTCCATAGGATTGATATCTAATGTAGGAAAATGGAAGTCGGTATTGTCATGTCTGTAGCTGTGAGTAAATTTAAAAGCAGTCTAACAAACACATTAATGAAATTACAATCTAAAGTGGACAGTTTGTACCCCTTTAGGATACTAAGTGCAAACAATGATAAGACAGGAGTAGTGGACGACTATGAAACGAATATCTTGGAATGAAATAGATTTTGTAAAGGTAGGGAATGCTACGGATGCGGTTAGTAAAACGGGTTTGACCGTATTGCGTTTTCCTCAGGGTGCTCAAGGAGGGATGCATATTAGCGGCGGCGGTCCTGCTGCCCGTGAAAGTGGTGTCCTAGATCCAACGACGGCGCCAACGCCAGTGAATGCCTTGGTTTTAGGTGGAGGATCTGCCTTTGGTCTCTGCGCCAGCGATGGGGTCATGCAATCCTTAGAAGCACGAAATATAGGGTTTCCTACCGCTTATGGGGTGGTACCAATTGTTTGCCAAAGTGATATTTACGATTTATCCTATGGAAATCCGAAGGCACGTCCTACGGTAGAGATGGCCCGTGATGCTTGTGAAAGGACTTTCACAAGTACAGAACCTATGTCTGGCAATGTGGGGGCTGGTACAGGGGCGACCGTAGGCAAGGTATGCGGAATGGAACGGGCTATGAAGGGTGGTATCGGTTATGCGGCGGCAAAACTAGGGGACCTCGTGGTGGGCGCCGTCGTGGTGGTGAATGCCTTCGGCAATGTATATGATCGTCATGGACATGCTCTAGGGGGTGTCATGGATAAAGGGCGCCAGCATATATTGGATGCTTGTCAGCTGATGTTTGACCAATATGAGGGAATTAGTGAAAGTAAACCTATGTTAGGTACATCTTTGAAATCTAGCGAGGGGAATGATTCGTTACAGGATGGTCATTCCCAATGTGAAGCGGTTCTAGGTATGGAAAAAGGAAACACTACCATCGGTGCTATCGTGACAAATGCTGCTTTTCATAAAGGTGAATTAACTAAGATTGCCATGATGGCTACGAATGGCTATGCACGCTCTATTCGACCGGTAGGGACACTCTCTGATGGTGACACCATCTATGCGTTCTCAGTGGATACTGAAAGGATGAGAGGCCGTAGCGGTACACATTGTGCTAGTACAGCAGTTGATGCAGAAGATGGAAATGGTGTTGCCCATTGTGAACATTCTGTTGCCAGTGAAAGCGTATGTAGTACAAGTAAACCTATAGTAGCTGATGTGAATGTAGTAGGTACCTTGGCGGCTGAGCTAATGAGTGAAGCCATCGAAGATGCTATGCGATCTAGCAAGCTAGATGATTCCGAGTTTTTGGCGAATATAATGGATTTACACGAAGTGAAAATTTAAAATATATAAAAATGCTTGCATTTTGTATGAAAGTGCTATATAATAACTCTTGTATTATTCCTCGATAGCTCAGCAGGTAGAGCAATCGGCTGTTAACCGATCGGTCGTAGG
>CAUQIT010000029.1:0-10630 GCA_963518505.1 uncultured Veillonella sp.
CATAGCTAGCGCTAAAAGCTTTTACATGAGTAGCCCCCACATTTGACAAAGAGCCCTTTTTATTGTATTTACATCGTGAGTATGCGTGTAGTTAGAGTTCTTTGACAAAAGGCTGGGATTAGTATACCAAATCATTTTGGCCTATAACCTAGAGATTACTTTTGTATGAGTAGCGCCAATATATAGTATGGAGACTTAGTTATTGCGAATGAGGTTTACACGGAACTGCGGAGATATGCTATAATACAACTATACATAAGACTAGACAAAAGGTATAGATAAAACGAGTAGATACATATTGGGAGTGGAGACCATGGAGAACGGTACTAAAAGACCGAGACGTCCTGTCAAGGCGAAGGCAAATGGTATGTGGAAAAAGGTGCGCTACGCTATAGTTATCTTGTTTGCACTTGTATTAGTGCAGCAAGTATATACGATTTATAGTTTGCATCAAGAGAAGCAACAGTTGGAGCAACAATTACAGGAATTAAAACAAGAAAATGAAAGTTTATCAGAGCAAAAGAAATTGTTAGAAGACGATAAACATATCGAGGGTGTAGCACGGGAAGAACTTGGTCTAGTGAAGCCTGGGGAAGTTCCCTATGTTCGATAAGGGAAAGTGATACAAACGTATCACTTTTTTTGTGCAACTTCGCTAGGTATTACACCAGTGAAGATAAGTAAGGATGTTGTAGAAAGTGAAGCATGTGATGGAAACGTATAGAGTAGAAGCAGGTATGAAGTTAGGGATCGTAGATTTAGGATCCAATTCGTTTCGAGTATTATTGGGCACCTATGATGGTTCGCAGTGGCAGAATGAACCGAAGCAATTATGGACAACACAGTTAGGAAAACGTACTGCGGAAGGTTTATTAACTAAGGAAGCTATAGAACGTGGTCTACAAGCACTCAAAGAAATCTGTGAGGTCTTAGATACTTATGGAGCTACTATCCGTATTGGTCTTGCTACAAGTGCCATTCGGGAATCAGGGAATGGTCATGGATTCTTAGAGCAAGCCAAACAGGTGTGTCCTATGGAGTATCGTGTACTAAGCGGTGAGGAAGAAGCTACCTATGGATTTAAGGGGGCTACGGTCTATGAACATCCAGACTTTCACTATGCTACTATTGATGTAGGGGGAGGGAGTACGGAAATTGCCTTGGGTGATGCAAATCATGTGTACTTTACAAAATCCTATCCTGCCGGTGCGGTGCGTATGCAAGAAATGTCCGCAGAGGGGCCACAACGTGTATGGGAAGAAACGGTGCGTATGTGGGATGAATTACCTATTGAAGGCACCTTTGGTGAGTTTATCGGTATTGGCGGAACTGCCACGACGTTGGCGGCTATGGATTTGCAAATGGAGGACTACGATCCGACGCGTATCCAAGGCCATCGTTTAGACCGTGGTACCATCGAGGCGATGATACTGCAACTTCGCTATATGAGTCGTGAGGAACGATTGCAAGTGAAAGGTTTACAACCAGGCCGTGTGGATATTATCGTTCCTGGCGCAGAGATTATCACGTCCCTTATGGATACGTACCAAATTGGATCCATTGTAGTCAGCGAAGCGGATGGATTAGAAGGGTGGCAATCACAATATGGTGGAAGATAGAGATAGTTATTATTCCTGGGCACCCCTGGTGGATAGCTTACTAGATGCCTATGAAAGTCAAGGGGACTTTCAAACGGTGATAGAAGTAGAAAAAGCGAATGAAACACGGAAACATATGGAGATGGTGGTGCCGTTGCTGACGATGGAAGAATTGGCAGAGCAAGTGGACCATAGTCGCCACATGTTGGACAAATGGTATGGAGAGGACTGTATCAATCAGTATCATACGTATCGGCAGCGCATGTTTCACTGTACTAGACCGATGAATCGTAGCGAAGAGAAAGCTTTGTACGGAGATATGTGGACTACTCTGTTACGGTTGCGACAAGCTGTGACGGAATCCATGGATAATGTGATTACAAAGGATACCCCTGTATTGCTCGCTTGTTCTGGTGGGGTGGATTCTATCGCATTGTTGCACTATCTGTATCTAGAAGGGTTCACCAATGTAGGTGTATTTACCATGGATCACAGTCTAAGATTCGAAGCATCGGAAGAAGTTACCTTGGTAGAATGGTATGCGTTGCAATTTGGTATGCCCTGTTTTACGGTGAAAGAACATGTCATGAAAAAGGCTGAAGAAGCAGGGGTATCTTTTGAAATGATGGGGCGTCAACTACGGTACAAACATTTGCGAGAACTCGCAGAGGACAAAGGATATGAATATATTGTGACCGCCCATCATTTAGACGATCAAGGAGAAACCATTTTAGCGCATCTATTGCGTGGATCTGGATTAGAGGGTTTGCAAGGTATGAAGGCCATAGCAGAAGATGTGTGGCGACCTTGCTTAACTGTGCCAAAGCAGGTATTAGAAGACTATGCTATGTGGTTACACTGTTTTCATGGAGAAGATGCATCAAATTTAGATACGACTTATGATAGAAATTGGATTCGCCAAGTGTTAATACCTACTTGTGTAGAACGGTATCCACAAACGGTACATGCTTTGTGCCGATTAGGTGCATTGGCGCAATGTGATGTATCCTATTTTGAGGAAGAGGTGACACGGTTAGAAATGGACTATGTCAGTCATACTGAAGAGGGCATAGTGTTGGATAAACGAGGATTGATGAGTGAGCATGATGCCTTAGTGAGCCGGTTATGGAAACGAGTATTAGGTTCCTATGTACGACCAGAACAGTTGAGCCAAACGGTGATAGATACCTTGCTTTCGTTGGTGAAAGGACCAAAGGGAAAAGAATTTCGTTTTCGTCAGGTGCAAGTTTTGACGTCATATGATACAATTAAGATTGTTCTATGTAGTGACATAGAAAAGAAATAGACCTAACTAATAAGGAGTTATTATGATACCAGAAGTGAAAGAATTATTACTTTCAGAAGAACAAATTCAAAAACGAGTGGCAGAATTAGGCCGTCAAATTACAGAAGATTATAAAGGTAAAGAAATTGTCCTAGTAGGTGTATTAAAAGGGGCCATTGTATTCTTTACAGATTTAGCGCGTCATATTGAAGGCGATGTAAAAATGGACTTTATTTCCTGTTCCAGTTACGGTAGTAGTACTGTGAGCAGTGGGGTTGTTCGTATTTTAAAAGATTTAGACCGTTCAGTAGAAGGAAAGCATGTCATTGTAGTAGAAGATATTGTGGATACAGGTACCACTTTGTCCTATTTACTAGAAAACTTACAAGCACGCAAGGCAGCAAGTGTTCGCCTTTGTTCCCTGTTGAATAAACCAGAGCGTCGTAAAGTAGATGTTCATGTAGATTATGAAGGATTTGTTATCCCTGATGAGTTTGTTATCGGTTACGGTTTAGATTACGATGAAAAATATCGTCAATTGCCTTATATCGGCATTTTGAAAGAAGAAGTCTATCAATAATCGTTGATATATTCGACAAAATTTGATATGATAAATAAGTATCAATTTAGATTATAGATGAGAAAGGAGAAAAATTTGAAGCGAGGCTTAAAAAATGTACTCCTCTATTTGTTGATAATTGTGGCCGCAGTGGCAGCAATTAACTCTTTTTCTGAAGGTACTAAAAATAAATCAGAAATTACATATACATCGTTCCTACAAGAGGTACAACGAAAAAATGTAGAGAGTGTCACAATTACAGGGGATCATTCGATTACAGGTAAATTAAAATCCGGTACAGAATTTGCTACCTATGCACCTAGTGATGCAGGTATTTTTGCAAAATTGTCCGAAGGTGGTGTAGATGTAACGGCGCAACCGCCTGAGCAACCAGCTTGGTGGGTTAGTTTATTAACATCTGCCTTACCAATTGTATTGATTATTGGATTCTGGTTCTTTATGATGCAGTCTACACAAGGTGGATCTGGTCGTGTCATGAACTTTGGCAAATCTCGTGCTAAAATGCAAGGAGAAGGCAAAGTCAATGTGACTTTCAAAGATGTGGCTGGTGCAGATGAAGCGAAACAAGAATTAGAAGAAGTCGTTGAATTCTTGCGTAATCCTGGCAAATTCAATGCCATTGGCGCTAAAATTCCGAAAGGAGTCTTATTATTTGGCCCTCCAGGTACAGGTAAAACTTTATTAGCTCGTGCCGTAGCAGGGGAAGCAGGGGTTCCATTCTTTACGATCAGTGGTTCTGACTTTGTAGAAATGTTCGTTGGTGTTGGTGCCTCTCGTGTGCGGGACTTATTTAGTCAAGCTAAGAAAAATGCACCATGCATTATTTTCATCGATGAAATTGATGCGGTAGGTCGTCAACGTGGTGCCGGTCTAGGTGGCGGTCATGATGAACGAGAGCAAACATTGAACCAATTATTGGTAGAAATGGATGGTTTCGGTGCTAACGAAGGTATTATTACTATTGCCGCTACGAACCGCCCAGACATTTTAGACCCAGCTTTATTGCGTCCAGGTCGTTTTGACCGTCAAGTGACAGTGGGTCGTCCAGATCTTCGAGGTCGTGAAGCGATTTTACAAGTCCATGCTCGTAATAAACCGTTGGATCCAGATGTGGATTTAAAAACGATTGCGAAAAAAGTACCTGGTTTTACCGGTGCTGATTTGAGCAATTTATTAAATGAAGCAGCGTTGTTAGCAGCTCGTCAAGATCGTAAATCCATTTCCATGCATGACTTAGAAGAAGCTAGTGAAAAAGTAAGCTATGGTCCTGAGCGCAGAAGTCATGTGGTCAGTGAAAAAGAGCGTGAATTGACAGCCTACCATGAATCTGGACATGCCATTGTAGCTCATTTATGGCCGAATGCAGATCCAGTTCATAAAGTAACGATCATTCCTCGTGGTAGTGCAGGTGGTTATACCATGATGCTTCCACAAGAGGAGAAAAACTATATGACTCGTTCCCAGCTGCTGGCACAGATTCGCGTGGCTTTGGGTGGCCGTTGTGCAGAGGCTATAGTACTGAAAGAAATCAGTAGTGGTGCTTCTGGAGACTTACAAATGGTAACGAACATTGCTCGTGAAATGATTACTCGTTTGGGTATGAGTGATGAACTAGGACCATTGGTATTTGGTGAACATCAAGAACAAGTTTTCTTAGGTAAAAGCTTAGGCTCTGAACGCAATTATGGCGAAGCAGTAGCTGAAAAAATTGACAATGAAATGCATCGCATTGTAGCAGAAGCATACGGTGATGTAATGAACTTGTTAACAGAAAATATTGATTTCTTACACAATATGGCGAAAGCTTTATTAGAAGAAGAAACAATTGATGCTAAGCAAGTGGAAAACTTGTATCGCTATGGTACTTTACTAAGTCCAGAAGAAGCACAAGCAAAAGCAGAAGAGGAAGAAAATAGTAAGAAAACTCCTCTAGAAGCAGCTGGTATCGTGATGCCAGAAAAAATTGATACATCAAAAGAATAATCTGAGATGCTATTGTCAAGGTATCTTCCCTAATGGGAAGGTACCTTTTGTGCATATTGGAGCGGCTTCAAGATTGTACGTATAGTAAATCTTGTTTGGGTGTACCAAATTCGCATAGCTAGGGTGAATGAAATACGTAGAAAAGACTTGCTTTTTATGTAGGACCTCTGTACAATCGTATTGTAAACCTCGCTACAGGTAAGGAGGCGACAAGCCGTGAGAGATGAAATACTAGACTTTTTAAAAGAGAACAGAGATCAATTTGTATCAGGACAAGCTATGTCAGAGGCGTGCCATGTATCGCGCACAGCGATTTGGAAGCATATAGAGGTGCTACGCAAGCGTGGGTATGTGATTGAATCCTTCACCAAAAAGGGATATCGATTGCTAGAAGAGCCAAATCTGGTTAGTCCTGAAGAGATGGAAGGGGTACTGCAAACAAAATCCTTTGGCCGTTATTACGTGTACGAAGAACGATTAGAATCTACAAATAGTATTGCTAAAGCATTGGCTATGGACGGAGTTCCAGAAGGTACTGTAGTATGTGCAGAAGAACAATCTTCCGGTCGAGGTCGCTTATCTAGAGGTTGGTATTCTCCCTATGGTAAAGGCCTTTGGTTTAGCTTAATTTTAAGACCCAAGTTCTTACCTATGGAAGCATCAAAATGTACCTTGATGGCAGGAGTAGCCTTAGTGAAAGCATTCCGTACCTTGGGACTTTCAGAGGCGGGCATCAAATGGCCTAATGACATATTGATAGGGTCTCGTAAAATGGTGGGTATTCTAACAGAAATGAATGGCACTATGGAAGAAATTAACTATATTGTTCTAGGGATTGGTATCAATACACATACGACCATTGAGGAAGTCAGCGAGGACTTGAAGGATAAGATTATGTCCTTTGCTATAGCAGGGGTAGAGGTGGATCGTAAGGAAGCCTTTGCTGTGATTTTAAAAGCCTTAGAGGATCAGTATGAAAAGGTGTGTCAAGAAGGCTTTGACTCTACCTTGGAAGAATGGAAAGAGTATAGTGTAACTTTATATAAAGAAGTGCTGGTAAAAGCGCCAGATAAAGATTATATTGGGTACGCAAAAGATTTAGATAGAGATGGAAATCTGATCGTTCAATTAGAGGATGGGCGTGAGGAACGTATCATAGCAGGGGATGTGTCTATACGTTCCACTGAAGGAGGATATTAAGATGTTATTAGTGGTAGACGTAGGGAATACGAATATCGTATTAGGCGTGTATAAGGACAAGGAAATTATGGCCCATTGGCGCATTTCTACAGATCGTGGGAGAACCACCGATGAATATGGCATGTTGTTGAGCAATTTATTTCTTCATGATCCAAAGGTGAATAAAGAGGATGTGGAAGCAGTCATCATTTCTTCTGTAGTACCTCCTTTAAACCCTACGTTAGAGCGTGTGTGTTTGCGCTATTTTCATAAAAAACCATTATTCGTAGGCCCTGGTATTAAAACAGGAATTTCTATTAAATATGAGAACCCTCGTGAATTGGGAGCCGATTTAATTGTAGATGCAGTGGCTGCTTATGAAAAGTATGGTGGCAACTTAATTATCATTGACTTTGGCACTGCGACGACGTATTCTGCTGTATTAGACGGTGGTATATACTTAGGTGGCGCTATTTCTCCGGGGATTGGCATCTCTGCAGAAGCCCTATTTGGTCGCACGGCTAAGTTGCCAAGAATTGAAATTAAAAATCCGGGGCCTGTCATTGGTCGCAATACAGTTGGTGCCATGCAGGCAGGCGTATTATTTGGATATGTTGGACAAGTGGAAGGCATTGTGGCTCGTATGAAACGAGAAATGCCAGAGGATACAAAAGTGGTGGCTACTGGAGGTTTAGCGCCTCTCATCAGTGCAGAAACCAATGTGATCGACCACATTGATCCAATGATGACATTAGAAGGATTACGACTTATTTATGAAAGAAATCAATAATACATCCTGGCACATAGGACATGTCACAATTCCAGGCCGTATTGGGTTAGCGCCCATGGCAGGATTTAGCGATGTGTCCTATCGCTTATTAGCAAAAGAAATGGGGGCCTCTTTCGTATGTACGGAGATGGTCAGTGCCATGGGGATTAAATACAATAATGAACATACAAAAGAATTGCTTTATATGGAAGAGGTAGAACAGCCTGTTTCTATGCAAATTTTTGGGTCTGATCCAGAAGCTATAGCGATTGGAGCAAAAGTAGTAGAGGCAGCAGGAGCCCCTATTGTAGATATTAATATGGGCTGCCCTGTGAAGAAAGTAGTATCTTCGGGTGATGGCTCGGCATTGATGAAGACTCCAGACTTAGCGATGAAGGTGGCGGAAGCAGCCGTGAAAGCAGTACAAATACCAGTGACTGTCAAATTACGTTTAGGATGGGATGATACATCCATCAATGTAGTAGATATGGCACAACGCATGGAATCTGTTGGAGTTGCTGCTGTAGCTGTTCATGGCAGAACAAGAGAGCAAATGTACAGCGGCAAAGCCAATTGGGATTACATTAAAGAGGTGAAATCAGCTTTACAGATTCCAGTGATAGGTAATGGTGATGTGAACACTCCTGAGAGTGCCAAAGCATTACTAGAATACACGGGTTGTGACGCTATGCTTATAGGACGTGCAGCGCAAGGGAATCCTTGGTTATTCCGGCAAATTAAAGAGTATTTAGAAACAGGAACCTACTGCCCAAATCCAACGGGGGTAGAACGGATTGCTATGCTCTTGCGTCATTACGATTTGCTATGTCATTATAAAGGTGTGGATTTAGCTACACGAGAAATTAGAACCCATGCAAGTTTTTATATTAAAGGTTTGCCAGAAGCGGCACGGTGGAGAAATGCTTTGAATGTAGCTATGGGGCGGGAATCATTTATTTCTGTAGTAGAAGAGTACAAACAATTTTTAGATGACTATACTAGAAGAACAATATGATAGGTTCTGTCTATTAAGTGTGACCATGAAATATTGTAATATTGAGAATAAAGAACGTTCATATCCTTGAAAACCTTGGAAATTCAAGGTTGTACAAGGTAAGTATGTCACTTGTTATGAGAAATAGTAAATTGACATTGATGAAAAGTGTACTATAATTAAATTGGAAACACCAATTTACTTTTTTGCATAGATCATAGGGTGGTGTCATGTGATACATAGGTATGTTTTGCGTGACTCATCTAACATTTAGGGGGTGTATGTATGGTCATGAATGGTATTTATTTAGTTATTGCCTCAGCCTGTATCTTAATGTTAGGATATCGTTTTTATGGGGCATTCATAGCGGCGAAGGTGTTAACTTTAGACAAGTATCGAATGACGCCGGCTATGGTACACAATGATGGACACGATTATGTGCCTACGAACAAATGGGTTACATTCGGTCATCACTTTGCAGCGATTGCAGGGGCAGGTCCTTTAGTAGGTCCAGTTATTGCAGCGCAATTCGGGTACTTACCAGGTACTCTATGGATTTTAATCGGTTCCGTATTTGCCGGTGCAGTCCATGATATGGTTATTCTCTTTGCATCTATTCGCTACGATGGCAAATCTATTGCGGATATTACACGTGAAGAGATTAGCAAAATTGCTGGTTTAGGAGCTATGTTAGCCACATTATTCTTACTTGTTATTACATTAGCAGGTATGGCGGTAGTAGTAGCCAATGCACTTCATAATTCAGCTTGGGCATTTTTCTCAGTATTTGCAACGATTCCTATTGCTATTTTTATCGGTATTTATTTACAATGGTTGCGTCCTGGAAAAATTCAAGAAGCTACAATTATTGGGGTGGCACTCATCTTTGCAGCTATCATCTATGGCCCAAATGTAGCGGCTAGCGAATATGCATCTTGGTTCATTTATGATTTAAAAACCATCGAAATTATGTTAGCTGTCTATGGTTTCTTTGCAGCAGCTTTACCAGTTTGGTTGTTATTAGCGCCTCGTGATTATCTATCCACGTACCTTAAAATCGGTACTATTGGCGCATTGGCATTGGGTATTATCATTGTAATGCCAGAAATTCAAATGCCAGCGGTGACAGATTATATTTGGGGTGGCGGTCCTGTATTAAAAGGGTCTGTATTCCCATATATCTTCATTACCATTGCTTGTGGTGCTTTATCTGGTTTCCATACTGTTATCGCTACAGGTACTACACCTAAAATGTTAACCAATGAAAGAGAAGTATTACCTATCGGTTACGGTGGTATGTTAACAGAATCTTTCATTTCCATGATGGCTATGATTGCTGCTACAGCATTACATCCAGATGATTATTTTGCGATTAACTCTACAGCAGAATCTTTCAGAGCATTAGGACTTCAAGTTCATGAATTGCCAGTATTATCTGCCCTTGTAGGGGAAGACTTGATGCATCGTCCTGGTGGCGCTGTATCCTTAGCGGTAGGTATGGCACATATCTTCTCTCGCCTTCCTAATATGGATCATTTATTGGGATATTGGTATCATTTCTGTATCATGTTTGAAGCCTTGTTCATCATGACATTGATTGATGCAGGTACTCGTGTAGGTCGTTATTTGTTACAAGAATTGCTTGGCTTGTACTGGCCTAAATTCAATGATCAACATTGGGCTCCTGGCGTATATGGTTGTGCTGCATTGATTTGTATTATGTGGGGCTATCTAGTATTACAAGGTAACATCGGTACAATTTGGCCATTATTTGGTGTATCTAACCAATTATTAGGTACTATGACATTGGCAGTAAGTACGACGATTATCATGCGTTTAGGTAAAAAACGATACGCATGGGTAACTGGAGTGCCGACCATACTCATGGCGATAGTGGCTGTTGCGGCTGACTATGAAAACGTATTCTTTAACTATGTTCCAGCTGGTAAATGGATCTTAGTAGCCTTCTCCGTAGCTATGTTCATTATGATTCTTGTTGTATTAGTAGAAGCTATCCGTAGCTGGATTCGTTTATCCACTTTACCACAAGATTATAGAACACAAGAAGAAGTAGAAGCGGAAAGTTATGCTAAATTAACAAAACAAGCAGAAGCGTAATCTAGCGCATACGATTCCTGTTATAATGAGATAGACATGGCTCCATTGGAGCTGTGTCTATTTTCATGTTTGTAAGAGTATAATACATTTGTGACAAAAAATAAAAAAATAAGAAGGCTCTCTG
>CAUQIT010000030.1:0-7613 GCA_963518505.1 uncultured Veillonella sp.
ACTTCTTAAATAAATCTTTAGGAGGTTGTGTCACAAATGTTTGACTACTATAGATTGGAGCTGTGTCTATTTTCATGTTTTCCTTGCAATTCTAGGTAGAATGGTGTACAATAATAAGGCTTATTGATGGTAAGCATCTTCCTACCCCTATGTGAGATAGGGGCGTTAGTCCGAAAGAGGAGGTGATTTTGTATGAACAAATACGAAGTCATGGTGATTGTGAAACCGGCTGATGAAGAGACAAACAAAGCTACTTTTGACAAAATTGAAGCTTTAATTGCTCGTGTTGGCGGTACAGTTGAGAAAGTTGACGTTTGGGGTAAACGCCGTTTAGCGTATGCAGTAAACAAACATACTGATGGCGTATACGTATTGATTAACTTTGAAGCCGCTCCTGGCGAAATCAAAGAAATCGACCGCGTACTTAAAATCGACGATAACGTTCTTAGACACCTGATTGTAAAACACGAACAATAATAGCCTGAGGAGGTTAGGAATATGAATTCTGTACAACTTTTAGGAAATTTAGCTCGTGACCCTGAGGTGCGTTACACAAAAACTGGTCGTGCTGTTGCTTCTTTTACAGTGGCTGCATCCAATACCTATGTGGATCAAAACGGTGAGACTAAAGAACAAACTGCGTTTGTTAATTGTGTAGCTTGGGGAAAATTAGGAGAAGCTGCGGGAAATTTGCGTAAAGGTAGCCGTTGTTTCGTAGAAGGTCGTATTGCGACTCGATCCTATGATGCACAAGACGGTACAAAACGATATGTAACTGAAGTGGTTGCTAATTTCGTTGGACAAGCTTTAGATACGCAAACTTTTGATGCCTTCGATGGCGGTGTATCAAATTTTGATGATTTTGGTGCAGGTCCTAGCGATAATGTAGGCGCAGGATCAGGTACAGAAATCCCGTTCTAAGCTAAGGACTCCACAACTATATCAAAGGAGGTTTCTCAATGAGAAGAGATAGAGGCAGAAAACCAAGAAGAAAAGTATGCAACTTCTGTGTTGACCATGCTGATCAAATCGACTATAAAGATATTGCTAAACTTCGTCGTTTTACGACTGAACGTGGCAAAATTCTTCCACGTCGTATTTCTGGTGTTTGTGCTAAACATCAACGTAAATTAACACTTGCTATTAAACGTGCTCGTGCAATCGCGTTGTTGCCATTCACAGCAGAATAATTCAATACAAAATGAAAACCCAGTAACTAGCCTAGTTACTGGGTTTCTTGTTTTCTAAAAGGGAGTTAAAAGGGTATAAATTGAAATCGTTGCTACCCGGTTGCAACCACTTTTTTATATTTTTTAACGTGCGGTTGGAAGTATTTTTCATGAGGAGTAATGAAGTCTGTATATTGTAGTTGGATATTTACTTGTATCGTCGGCATATTAGTAATAGTCAATATTTCTATATATTCTATAGAAATTATCAAAAATGAGTAAAATTAATAAATTCTATGATTTTAAGTTATTTATTAAGGTGTACAAGGGAGCATTATTCATAACTAGAAAGTATATCTCTATTATGTATACATGATACATGATATAATACATGTGTATCATATAAACAAAGCTTATACAGTAGATGCCTATGCATCTGATGTTGTATGAAAAGAGGTATACTATGAGAAAAGAACATGATTTTCTAGGTGAATTGGAATTAGCTGATGAGTTGTACTATGGTGTACAAACATTACGTGGTATTGAAAACTTTTTTATTACAGGAAAACAAATTGACTTAGATTTCGTAAAAGCTATGGCAATGGTAAAAAAAGCCTGTGCCTTGGCAAATATGAGTACTGGTCGTTTAGATGAAAAAATTGGTCAAGCTATTAGTCGTGCTGCAGATGAAGTGGTACGTGGCAATTTCAATGATCAATTCCCAGTGGATCCTATCCAAGGGGGAGCAGGGACTTCTTTCAATATGAACATGAATGAAGTATTGGCGAACCGTGCGTTGGAAATTTTAGGGTATGAAAAAGGTCAATACGACATCGTATCTCCGAATAATCATGTGAATATGGCACAATCTACGAACGATACATTCCCTACGGCTATTAAAGTATGTGCTATCATGAAAAGTAAACCTTTATTAATGGCACTTCGTCGTTTAGCAGATGAATTAGATAAAAAAGCCGATGAATACAAAGAAATTTTAAAAATGGGCCGTACTCACCTGCAAGATGCGGTGCCTATTACATTAGGCCAGGAAATGGGCGCTTATGCATCTGGTGTGCGCCGTGGTATTCGCCGTATCAAATCAGCTATGTTAGAAGCACATACTGTGAATATGGGAGCTACTGCTGTAGGTACAGGTCTGAATGCAGAGCCTACATATATCAAAGCTGTTGTAGATGAGTTATCTCGTGTGGTAGGTGAGCCGTTCATTACTGCTGATAATTTAGTGGACGCTACCAATAATACAGATGTATTTGCTGATATTTCCTCTGGTTTGAAAGTAACAGCGCTTGTACTAATTAAGATGGCTAACGATTTCCGTTTAATGGCATCGGGTCCTCGTTGTGGTATTGGAGAGTTAAAATTACCTCCACGCCAACCAGGTTCTTCCATCATGCCAGGTAAAGTGAATCCAGTTATCGCGGAAGTGTTGAACCAAACTTGTTACCAAGTCATTGGTAATGATTTAACGATTTCTCTTGGTGTAGAAAATGGACAGTTTGAACTAAATGTTATGGAACCGGTAATTGCCTATAACTTGTTCAACTCTATGTGCTACTTAAAGAATGCAGTTAACACATTTGTAGATAAATTGTTAGTTGATCTTGAAGTGGACAAAGATCAATGTGAATATTGGTTAGAACGTTCTGTGGGTATCGTAACAGCCTTGTTACCACATATCGGTTATGAAAATGCCTCTGCTTTGGCAAAAGAAGCGTTGGAAACTGATCGTAGCGTTAAAGAAATTATTTTAGAACAAGGATTATTAACGAAAGAAGAAATGGATTATATCCTGTCTCCAAAAGAAATGACCCGTCCTGGTATTGCTGGTCAAGATTTAGTAAAACATCCTGGAAACTAAATATACACATGAAGAACTGCTTAGACATAGGCAGTTCTTTTTATGTATGAATGTAGTTGAACTGGGGCGTTTATGTGGTTGCACTTGCGCATGGCTTGTATAGATAAGCTTTCTGTAATGAGTAAAAGGGATACTAGCATGGAGTATGTTTGAGTTTTGTATGCGGGGCGGATTATACTTTGTGAGAGATGCAATGTATATAAGGTTGGCATAGTATAATGTGGATTCTTCAGTATATACCTTACTAACTGTGAGAAATGCAATATATATAAGGTTGCTATAACATATAATGAAAAATGTAGCACTTGCTCACAATATAGTTTATAACTATAATATCTTATATATAAATCGAGAAAGAAATTCTTCTACTTTAGTATATAATCCGCCTAGGGTGGTGTATAATAAAGACATAAAGGAGTTTGATTATGAATGTATATATAGCAGTAGCGATTGGTGGGGCCATTGGTGCTATGACGCGGTATGGCATTGGGCAGTACATGGTCACGAAAGGTGCGCTGTATCCTTGGGGGACAGTACTAGTAAATATGATAGGTTCCATGCTAATTGGCTTAGGTATGGCATATATTGAAGGGCAACCCAATGTGTCACCTTGGGTTAAGCTGTTATGTATTACAGGTTTTTTAGGTGGGCTTACAACTTTTTCGACTTTTATCTTTGAAGGATATATGCTGCAAGAAAAAGGGCTGTGGCATATGCTATCCTACATGGGTGGACAAGTATTAGTTGGGTATGGTCTATGCGGGCTGGCTTTCGCCATTGGTAAACGAATGTGGGGTTAATACGATGAAAGAAATACATGTAAAAGATGCAGTGGGACAAGCACTTTGCCACGATATTGTGCGCATCGTTATTGGAGAAGTAAAAGATACACCTTTTAAGCGGGGGCATATCATCCGTGAAGAAGATGTGGAATTGCTATTGCAGTTAGGAAAAGAGCATATTTATGTGATGGAAGAATCCGATTATAATTTAGTTCATGAGGAGCAAGTAGCAGAAGAATTATATCGTTTCTGTGAACATTCATCCCTCAGTCCTACACCAGTACAACAAGGTAAGATTGAAGCCTTGGCAGATCATGATGGTGTATTGACTGTGGATGTAGAAGGACTTCACGAAATTAATAGTATTGGTGAATTGACCATTGTTACAAGATTACACGGAACACCGGTAAAAGCTGGACAACCGGTAGCAGGCATGCGATGTATTCCATTATTATTAGAAGCATGGCAGTTAGAAGAAGCAAAGCGATTACGTGAAAGCAAGGAGTCTATCTTACAAGTGTATCCATTTGTGCGTAAGAAAATGGGGATTGTCACCACGGGTAGTGAAGTTTTTGCAGGGCGTATTCAAGATGCTTTCACAGCGGTTATTCAAGACCGTGTAGCGGACTATGGTGTGGAACTGGTAGCTCATGAAATTGTGCCAGATAATACAGATCAAATTGTGGAGGCCATAGACAAAGTAAAGTCCCAAGGAGCAGAGATTATATTCTGTACTGGTGGTATGAGTGTAGATCCTGATGATTTAACACCAGGTGCCATTGCACGTCGGGCTAAAGAAGTGGTGACCTATGGATTACCAGTATTGCCAGGTTCTATGGTGTGCATTGCGTATTTGGAAGATAATACCCCTGTGCTAGGCGTTCCAGGGGGTGTTTTATATAACAATCCGAGTGCCTTTGATGTGATTACGCCACGCTTATTAGCAGATGTGCGAATCACAAAAGAAGATTGTATTCACATGGGGCATGGCGGCTTTCAAACAAAATAATTAGAATTTTGAGAAAAATTTGGTTGACAAAATCAAATCCCATCTATAAAATAGGAATAAACTTAAGTATTTTATATATGAAGTCTAAGTAGAGGAGAATGACTATGGCTGTTGTAAAAAATGCAATCGACTTAATTGGAAACACACCAATATATCGAATCCCAGATACTAATGTATATGTAAAATTAGAAAAGTATAATGCTGGCGGCAGTGTAAAAGACCGTGCTGTCTTAGGTATGTTGCAAGATGCAAAAGAAAAAGGCTTAATTAAAAATGATACGATCATCGTAGAAGCTACTAGTGGTAACACGGGTATTGCTTTAGCAATGTTAGGTGCTATGTTGTCTATTAAAACAATCATCATTATGCCTGAGAGTATGAGTAAAGAACGTCGTGAATTGATTAAAGCCTATGGAGCACAATTAATTTTGACACCAAAAGAATTAGGCATGAAAGGTGCTCTTGGAAAAGCGCAAGAAATTCTTGATAACTATCCAAATGCGGTAACACTAGGTCAATTTGTGAACCCAGCAAATCCAACGGCTCACTATGAAACAACGGCAAAAGAAATTTTACGTGATGTACCGAATGTAGGTATTTTCGTAGCAGGTATTGGTACAGGTGGTACTTTCACAGGTGTTACTAAAGCCTTGAAAGAGCAACATCCGTACATTAAAGCGGTTGCAGTAGAACCAGAAGGTTCTCCAGTTATTTCTCGTGGCACTGGTGGAGTTCATAAAATTCAAGGAATTGGTGCTGGCTTTATTCCAGAAAACTTTGACTCTTCTTTGATGGATGAAGTGCAAACCGTAACGGATGAAGATGCTATTGAAGAAGTCGGTAACTTTATGCGTGAAACTGGCATAGGCATTGGCATTTCTTCAGCGGCGGCTATCTTGGTAGCTCGTCAATATGGACGTAAATTTCCAGATGTAGATGTTGTTGTTGTAGCTCCAGATGGGGTTGAAAAATATCTATCTATGATTCAATTTGACAGTGTAGATTGGATTCATTCCTAATCGATTGTGATACAAAAGATAGCATGGTCTAGGCCATGCTATCTCTGTATAGGGAGGTATTTATGAGAGAGGTATGGAATTCCATCCGATATAACATACAGCGCGTATTACAATCTGATCCAGCGGCTACCTCTTGGTTTATGGTAGTTTGGACGTATCCTCATATAACAGCTTTATTTTGGCACTTTTTTGCGCATCGCCTGTACCGAAAAGGTTGGTTTACTTTGGCTCGGCGTGTGGCGTTACATGCACGTCGGGTAACAGGGATAGAAATTCATCCAGGAGCGCAAATTGGGAGAGGTTTGTTCATTGACCATGGGATGGGGGTTGTCATCGGTGAAACGGCTATCGTTGGAGATAATGTGACCCTCTTTCACGGGGTAACTCTTGGGGGGATGGATTCACGCAAGATAAAACGTCATCCCACGGTGGAAGATGATGTGCTCATTGGTGCTGGTACCAAAGTATTAGGGGATATAACGGTAGGAAAAGGTTCAAAGATAGGTTGTAACTTAGTCATCAAACGAGATGTTCCTAGAAATGTGATCATCTTTGAAACGGAACCAGATCACATCATTTATCGTCGACCTAAAGTTAATCGATTTAATACGGATACGTATGTACCACGGCGTCATGCATTGCCATTAGAACCTAATGAGTTTACAGACCATATGGCGTGGCATATCTAGGAGGAACTATGAAAGCGTTGCGATTAGGCATTGTTCAATTAGCCACAGAGATTGGGCAAGTAGATAGAAATTTTGATATCCTAACAGAAAAAGTACGAGCCTTGGCAAAGCAAAGTGTGGATGTAGTTGTATTGCCAGAAACTTGGAATACAGGATTCATGACGGGTCCAGAGTTACATGCATTGGCTGATGAATCAGGGCAACGGGCGCAAGCTTTGCTAGGTGACTTGGCGCGATCAGAACAGGTGAATATCTTTGGTGGCTCTGTGGCTGTCAAAGAAGGAGGCTCTATCTACAATAGAACTTATGTGTATAACCGCAAAGGGGAATTGCTCTCTACCTATGATAAGATGCATGGATTTAGCCCCGCTAAAGAAGATCAATATTTTATAGGTGGTACGGCCATTCATCAGTTTGAATTAGATGGCGTACTTTGCTCCAGTGCAACATGTTATGATATTCGTTTTCCTGAGTTAATTCGCAAATCCGCATTACAAGGTATCGAACTATTCTTTTTGCCTGCTCAATGGCCGCTGTTACGCTTACATCATTGGCGCATATTGAATCAAGCGAGAGCTATAGAAAATCAAATGTATTTTTGTAGCGCTAATGGGTGTGGAATGATTGGTAAATTGCCGATGGCAGGGCATTCCATGGTAGTAGACCCGTGGGGAGAAGTGCTACTAGAATGTGATGAAACGCCGCAAATACAAAGCATTACTATTGACGTAGATACAGTGAAAGATATTCGGTCTAAAATCAATGTGTTCCGGGACCGGAAACCTAATTGCTATTAAAAAAATAACTATGCATTTTAGGAATATATAAAATTGTCCATAGGTATTGCCAAGATGTAATACCTATGGTATATTATATGAGTACTTAGTACACGGCCCCGTGGTGTAGCGGTTAACATGTCGCCCTGTCACGGCGAAGATCGTCGGTTCAAATCCGATCGGGGTCGCCATTTTTTTTACCTATTTTTAGGCATATTCATATATTTATATATATTTGCCTCGGTAGCTCAGTCGGTAGAGCAACGGACTGAAAATCCGTGTGTCGGCAG
>CAUQIT010000031.1:0-6040 GCA_963518505.1 uncultured Veillonella sp.
AGATGCACCAATAGCATTTTTAGCCCAATCATACATAGTTCGACCATTTGGTCTCACCATCTCATCCTGCATATATGCTTCAAACTCTGCTAGTTTATTGTGACGTTCTAAAAAGCGAAACCACTCGTAGTTATTAAGGAGATATACTTCACCAGCATCATAGTTGTACATATAATCCTTAGTCGTTAGCGTTTCAGGGCCACCAATATTGGTAGGACTCACAACAGTGAGCAATAGTTGTGCATGATCTATACGTTTACTCATAATCCACCCCTATCCATAAGCCCATACCATTACGATATACAGCGTGAGGCAAACTATCCCCCGTAATAGTAAGCATTTGTCCTACTAATGCTTTTGGACAAACAGAACCTTCCTTAACAACATAATAGGAATTACGTTTTACTTGAGTGGTGCGTCCAGCAGATCCTACAAAACCACCACGCTTTTGTAATTTATAGGAACCTTGTTTTAAAGTAGCCACTTCCTCATATGTCGGGACACAGGCACTAATACACATCATCTTTTAGTACTTATTATGAAGCAATGTATATAAGGCAGAATCATCTTCATAAATACCTTCAGATTCCAACTCAATAGGATCATCAGCTAATTCAAACTTCCCATGACCACTACTGCGCTTGCCCCCGATACCAGATAGACCTAATAGTTCAAGAATAGCTTCAAATAACTCACGACTATCATCCTCGACAAAACCAGCTATAATATATAGTCCTGTATTCGACATAAATTGATAACTACCCACATAATATGGTCTACTTTTTTCACCACGCATATTTACTTGTGTCATGGCTTGCCTAGTTCCAAAGATAGGCATATGTTTTTGTGAGGTATCTGCCTCTATATAGTGATTATAATTTTGTAGCTGTGATGCTCGAATGTACTCGATCTTCTTTATCTTTTTTTGTTCCGTCGCTATACGTTTTGTTTCTGCAAAACTTGTAATCGGTATCTCTTTTGAATCGATTTGCATAATAGGTGAAGGAACATATAATTGATACTCACCATTATCTATGCAGTATGGAAATAAGCTAGATAGTACAATATGCTGCTCTTTTACAGAATCGAGAAAGGATTGTAATAAACCTGTATCATAACTAATTTCATGGCAACATGCACCAAATAGTGTATCTGATCCTAATGTAAGGGAAATAGTTTCTAAACTACCGCCATCTGATGTATCTCCAAAGTGCACTGGTGTAAGAAAACGCAGTGGATATATATAGTAGTTCATAGTAACAACCTACTTTCTTAATATATCTAACAAATCCTGCGTATTAATAGTACTATTACCTACTGATTTCACATCATCAATAGAAATATTTACACGACCATAACCGCGAGAACCATGGCCTCCGAGATAATCGATACCTAATAAATCAAGACCAGCTTTTAGTATATTCATATCCTCAGTTACTTCATCTTCACTTTCAATATTATAAGCAACTTTAAAAGTGAATACAGTACCTGCTGGAACACGTTCAATTTGACGAGGGTTAGCACTACCATCAACACGATTAATAGTGTTTTCAAACTTGATTTCACCCATATAAGTATCTGTCTCTATATTAGAAAACAGTTGACGTGTTTCGTCTGTAATAAATAAATCATAGAACTGTAAACGAGCTGGTTGTACAGGATTTACGGAACCAAACAAACGCTTGATTTCCTCTTTATCCTTATTTATCTCGTTCATAATATAGCTTTCACAATGGCTTTTTGCTAACAAAGTACGTAATTTTCCTTTGATAGAGCTACCAGGAATGATAGGTTCTTGAGACACTACATCACGAATAAATGGTGTATCAACGGATCCAATAGGAGCAAAATCATTACTAGCACCAATATGCATACCTGTTTCTAGTTTAATAGTACCTGTAATTAGCAATTTACCACGTAAGGATTTTAAATTATCATTATTCTCCATGTTATACCCCTCCTATCGACGATTTCCATTTGATTGATTGTAATTTTGATTATTATATGGTTTATTTTTGTTCCACGTGTCATTAGTATCTGCTATAACACTAACAGCTCTATATTTATAAAAAGCTACCAGTGCCTCTACATATTTACAGAACATATCAAACTTTTTAACATCAGTACCAATACATTCAACCATCTCTACCAATTGGCTATCTTCAATAAATGATTTTATTGGGTATTTATAATCTTTATCTCGACCAGCTTGATATAAGAATGTAGTTTTTAAAAAGCGAACTTCCATCGCTATACTATCAGGCAACTTATCAAAGGATTTACTTTTACGTTGTTCCACACCTAATTTATTCTTAATTGCTACTACACTAGATAAAATTTTACGTACTTGAGCATACTTTACATCAAATACTTCATCTGTCTTTTTGCATTTTGGATTATATCTTAATCGACCTATAGTTTCTTCTGCCTTAGTGACAATATCTATATCCCAATTAAATTTACCTTGTATCATATACTATTCCTCACTTTGTATCACGCATATAGTAAACAATGAGGTTGCAAGCTGTTAATAACGCTTTGCAATCTTCTTCTGATTGAATCCATCTATGAATAGCTGTAACAAAGTTTTTATATGATTCATAGGTAGGATTATTTTTCTTAGGTTCTAATCTAGCCAATAAATAAAGTATACGAGCCACATTAATATGTTTACCTAAGGCTCTATCGTTTAAAACACCTTGTAGCACCTCCATTAGCTTATAAATCAGACCTTTACCCAATTTCATTTTGGTGTCTTGATTCTCATTAATGCCTGGAATGACAAATAATTGATCTAGCGTATAAATTTTATCTTCAATAACATTATTAATAAGGTCATCCCATTTATATACATGACGGCATATTCGTTCTTCACCACTTGCATTTTTATTTGTCTCAAAACCAAATAAAGCGATACTATCTTTGCCATCATTATCTTTAGCTACACTTTCAAGTAAGCCTGTAATTGCTGCCATTTGACTAATTGGATAAGACGGAGAGAATAAAGCTAAGCCAGCAGACATAGTGATTTTATTATCTGTAACCTCAGCCAATTTCTCACGAATATCGATGGCTAATTCTAATAATTCATCCCATGCACCAACAAGGAATACATCATCACCACCAGAATAAATAACGTGTATTTTTCTAGTCGTAACTTGTTTATTTGCCCAAATAGTAAATGGTGTAACAGATGTACCAAAGCCTTGTACATCACCTTGAGCCATTTTATTAACAGCAACCTTAAAGAACATTGCCAAATCACGAGATAGGTCAGCATAGCGTGATAATGTACCATATTTAAATTTATTAGAGCCCTCAGAAATAAAGCCTCCAATAAAAGCAGCACCAAGATTATCCACGTCAGCTCGTAATACACCAAGTCGCTTAATACCTTTATCATCACCTAAGCCACTAGATGCGGCAAGTTCTTCAAATTCATAAACTTGACCATTGTCCTTACGTGCTACATAATCTGCTAACCAGATACGATTGAATACATTATGTCCAGTTTTAGCTGTATTCTTAGAGTAGATTCTTAGAATCTCATGATTAGCTTCAAACTTTTGTAGTGATGCTTCAGTAACTACATAGAGATAGAGTCTCAAATTATCTGCATCATCATTCCAGTTGTTAACATATACTTCAACCTTTGGGATACTCTCACAAGTATCACTATTATTTGGTCGAGCTAATACAAAAACAGTATCTCGACTATCAACAATCTGTTCCCCTAAACGATACAAACCATTACAAATTGGACAGGCCTCCGCATCTGTATCCCTACCATAAGGAGACAGTGTTGCTGTTGATGTGTGACAAATGGAGCATTCCCGTTCACCATGAAGAACCGTATTATATGTACTATTTGGATTAAATAGATCTGTTAAGTGCTGTTCAGAATATCGTTTAGACTTAGCCTCACCAATAGATTGGCTCACCTTACGGAATAATGTACGTTGGGATTGAATTAACTCATCAGCTGTTGCTGTAGCAGAACCAATCGCTAAATATAATTTAGTACCAAATACTGTTAAGAACCATTCGTTAATGGATTTCTCCATAGTTTCAATAGCAGTACTAGTTTTTGTTGTATTAGGAGCCAATATATAAAAATGACCGCCACCATTGTAAATAAGGTTTGCTCGTGTTAACTGCACTGCATCTAACAACTCATCTACAATTTGTTCCATCAAAATTTCTAAATAGAATGAACGACCACGCAATGATTTCAATGCACCTTTAGAAGGAATCGTATAAATAAAATTCTGGATACCAGAAATATCTCCAGATATTAGTCTAAACGCTGGCATGTTACGGAACTTTTTAGAGTTCTGATAACAGTATTCTTTATAATCAGCAATTTCCTGCTCTTCAAAATAATGCACTATACTATGTGCCACCGCAGCTGTTATCTTTGAGTGCATATACAAAGAAATATCATTAGCCTGATCTGTTGCCGTACTAGATGGCATATAAGACACAGTGTCTTCATAAATTCTCAACAACTCATTAACGGACATATTATCTATTGGTTGTTGCTGAAAGTTCTGTACTAATACATCATATAGTGCCTTATATTTATCACTTGATGCACGTATTGTTTTATCACTTTCAGGATAATTAAAATGGCCAGATACATCGATACCACGTAAATAATACTGTAATGGTTGAGTGCTAGTTTTACTGCCAAATACGCGGAAGATTGATTGAAGAGGTAACTCTTTATCAAACTTCTGTGTAGCGGTACTCTCACCTTCATCAAGATCTCGACGATCTACAGCAGCAGCAATATTATCTGCTTCATACACAATGTATGCATAATCATCATTTTTTAGTTGAGCTGCACTAAGCTCTTTCCCATGATGATACTTTAAACAATGAGTAATACTTTGCTTCAAGCCCATATCAGAAAAATAGGGCTCAATGAAAGCAGCGCCGCGCTTAGAATGTGCATCGGTTCCCTGATTAGCTCGATACACAACTTTGCCGATATCATGAAGCAATGCACCCTTTACTAGTGCATCCCATTTACCCATCACATCGCCTCCAAACTCTACTTAAGAAATAAAAGAACTATCGTCTTCATTATATATTCATTTCTGATTAAAACCAATAGAAAACCCTCAGAATTATACAAAAAAGCCAGTATATTCCTAAATAAGAATATACTGGCTATATTTTTGTACTCATATGAGTTTTTGGGATAAGAACCGGCCCCGAAGGGGGATTATTTAATCTAACGAAACTTACTGTTTTTTCTTTTACAAAGATTATATCATTTGTTTCCGTCCCCATTAAGGGATTATTTTATTTAACTCAACAGTTTTGTAAATATAGCTCATACAAAATATAGGATAACATTCTCTCTCCAGATTAAGAGTAAATAGACTTTATCACTAATATATGAATCTACCATGTTCTAATCACTAAGACTATATCAGGATTATTTAATTTAATAATAATGTAACCGCTGAACAATTCTATGACTACTACGAAAGCTAGTTTACGTTCCCTATTGGGGACCAATAAATTTAACTGATAAACCGCATTAGTGCTAGTGGTTGGAGAATATCGAAAGGGTTTCCGTCCCCATCAGGGGATTATTTAATTTAACACGATGACGATTTAGAAGACTTTAACGAAAGCGTGCAAGAGTTGGTTTTCGTCCCCATTAGGGGATTATTTGATTTAACAAACTGAATATCGAGTAGGTGATTATCTTTAATAGTCCGCCTAGTTTCCGTCCTCATCAGGGGATTATTTAATTTAACCTGCATTAGCTGGATTACATCCATTAGATTTTAACCGCAATGTTTCCGTCCCCATCAGGGGGATTATTTAATTTAACGTAATGAGGCATACATTCATTGGTTATGGGTTGATACTTTGTTTCCGTCCCCATCAGGGGATTATTTAATTTAACAACAAGCCGACAACTGGCGAACACCTTGCACAAGCTAAGGGAGTTTCCGTCCCCATCAGGGGATCAATAAATTTAACCACTGCCACAATTCGCCGATATGGTCGAAGGGTTTGT
>CAUQIT010000032.1:0-4997 GCA_963518505.1 uncultured Veillonella sp.
CATCAGAGCTGTTGCAATGGCTACTCCTGGCACGATATTGTTTGCTTCTTTTTTTCTTGAACCAATTACACCTGCTATCCCACCGGCAATAGCAATGAGAACATCCCAAATGGTTGGAGAGGTTCGTGCAATTAACTCGCTACTTGCATAAGATATGGGAGAAATCCAGAAATACAGAGCTGAGACAACCAAACTGACCACTACTTGAGTGAATAAAACATTTAAAGATTGCTTGATTAAACGGGTATCAAAAATAGCTAACCCGAATCCCAGTCCAACAATCGGTGTCATAAGAGGGGAAATTAGCATGGCTCCAATAATAACAGCTGTTGAATTCATATTTAAACCTATAGAGGCAATAAAAATCGCGCACATCAAAATTACTGTATCGCTTAATCGAACATGAAGATCATCATATAATTTATCACGGTATTCACGTGCTGAATAGTTTCCTGTCATGGGTTACTCCTTTTATTTCATATAATCTTATTTCCGCGTGGATGATGGTAGAGACTTCTGTCTAATCTTCCATGGTTTTATTTCTTACCGGTTATTCTTTTAAAATTATCCTTTACGTATCTCTTAGGTCAACCTTAACATTATATCAAAATTTTCAGTATTTCTCTAAAGAAATCTATTAATTTAAAAGATAGAGAAAAAAAGAAATTTTTACTGCATTTTCCAATAAAAATTTGCCACTGTCATCTAAAATATTAGGAAAGCGCATATCGAAAATTTATGATATAATCAATATATATTTTTGTTACTAAATACTATGAGGTACTAACAATGAAATTAATTTCTTGGAATGTAAATGGCTTACGCGCAGCCATGACAAAAGGATTTATGGATGCATTCGATGCTTTAGATGCAGATATGTTCTGCTTACAAGAAACAAAACTACAACCAGAGCAAATTGAAATGGTCTTGCCGAACCATGAACAATATTGGAATAGTGCGGTGAAAAAAGGCTATAGCGGTACGGCTATTTTCACAAAAGAAAAGCCAATTTCCGTAGTGAATGGCATTGGCATTGAGGAACATGACCAAGAAGGACGTGTGATCACGGCGGAATATGAAAAGTTCTACTTAGTTACGTGCTATACACCGAATAGCCAACGTGAATTGGCTCGCTTGGAGTACCGCATGGAATGGGAAGTGGCATTCCGTGAGTATTTACTGGCATTAGATGCGAAAAAGCCAGTCATCCTTTGTGGTGACCTTAACGTAGCCCATCAAGAAATCGACTTGAAAAATCCTAAAACCAACCGTAAAAATGCTGGCTTCAGTGATGAAGAACGTGAAAAAATGACAGAACTACTAGCCGCAGGATTTACAGATACATTTCGCTATTTATACCCCGATGCGGTAGATGCGTACAGCTGGTGGTCTTACATGGGGAAAGCTCGTGAACGGAACGTAGGATGGAGAATTGACTACTTCCTTGTATCCAACAGTATTGCTGATAAAATCCAAGAGGCGAAGATTCATGCGGATATCTTTGGGTCTGACCATTGCCCGGTGGAACTAGTTATCGATTTATAATTTTTATAATGAGCGTACATTATGTCACTATTACGTTTTGAACATATTTCTTTAGCGATTCATGGTCGTCAGATTTTACAAGATATTTCTTTTGAGGTTCAACAAGGTGAAAGCATCACTATTGTAGGTCCTTCTGGGAGCGGTAAGAGTACGATATTAAAACTGGCAAGTTCCTTGGTATCTCCTACGGGGGGAACTATTTATTTTCAGGGGCAACCGATGGATCAATATGCCCCTATAGAATATCGCCAACGAGTAGCCTATTGTTTTCAGCAACCCTATTTATTCGGACAAACGGTGCGAGGGAATTTAGCCTTTCCTTTTACCATGCGAGGGCGTTCTGTTGACAAAGCAAGAATCAAAGACCTATTCGATTTGTTTCATATGGATCTACAGTTGTTAGAGAAGTCAAATACGGAGCTATCCGGTGGTGAAATGCAGCGAATTTGCTTGATTCGTAGTGTGCTGTTTGCCCCAAACGTGTTGCTATTAGATGAGGTAACGTCTGCCTTGGATGCAGAAAATACAGAATGGGTAGAACAAGGTCTTATGCAGTTGCATAAAGAAGGCCTAACCTTGTTACAGGTGACCCATAATCTAGACCAAAGTGTTCGCATGGGGCAACGTCGTATCACCGTGAAAGACGGCCATATTGCAGATTGTGAGGTGCTACATGGGGAGCTTTAATGCCTTATCGAATGAATCCTTATTGATGGCAACTGTGCTTATCGCCATGGCTGTTATCGTATCTTATCAGCAGAAAATGCGGTTAGAACTAGAAATCTTGCATAGTGCCTTGCGAGCGGTAGTGCAACTAGTGGTGGTAGGCTATGCTTTGCATTTTATTTTTGGTGCGGACCATCCTTTGTTTACTGGTGGCGTATTGTTGGTGATGTTGATTAGTGCTGCTGTCAATGGAGGTAAACGAGGGGAAGGAATTAAACGTGCTCCGTGGATTGCAGGCATTAGTATTGGCATTGGTGCTATCATTACTTTAGCGGTATTGTTGAGTGCAAATGTCTTATCCTTTACTCCCTATCAGATGATTCCCGTAGGTGGTATGGTCATGTCGGGCGCTATGGTGGCGGTAGGACTATGTTTTCGCCAAATTACAACGAGCTTTAAGAGTTGCCAACAAGAGATTCAGATTAAGTTAGCTTTAGGGGCTACGCCTATGCAAGCCTGTAAAGCTATCTTGCGAGCAGCTCTTATCTTTAGTTTGCAACCCACCATCGATAGTGCGAAAACATTGGGGATTGTGTCTTTGCCGGGGATGATGACGGGCTTAATCTTGGCAGGCATGAGTCCTATGGAGGCCATTAAATACCAGATTATCGTCATTTTTATGTCCTTTTCAACCATATCCATTGCCATTGCTATAGCAGGATATTTGAGTTGTCGACAATTTTTCAATACGAAAGAGCAGCTGATTCTATCTGATTTGTGATAGAATCAGCTTTTTTATAGCCTGTACCCTGCTACGACAGCATTAGTATCTTTCTTAGAAATAGTTACAAAATATTTTTAAAATTTTACTTTACCTATTAATTAAGTAGGATTTTTTTGAAAACCTATAGTCATAAGGAATGAGTTGTGTTACTATTAGGGTATACACATTCTATTTATATGTAAAACGAGGTGGTATTATGGCAAATTACAACCCTTATGAAAATATGCTGCAAACATTAGACTTAGCAGCGGACACATTGGGCATTCCACGCAATGACTATGAAGTATTGCGTCATCCTGAACGTGAAATGAACGTGGCCATTCCAGTACAAATGGATGATGGACATGTGGAAGTATTTACTGGCTACCGATGCCAACATAGCTCCGTTCTTGGGGCATCTAAAGGTGGTCTTCGCTTTCACCCAGATGCAGATGAAAATGAAGTGCGCGCTTTAGGTGCGTGGATGACCATCAAAAATGCCATTGCTCATTTACCATATGGCGGTGGCAAAGGCGGTATCAAGGTAGATCCGAAAAAACTAAGTGAAAGAGAGTTGGAACGTTTAACACGTGGTTTCGTTCGTAAAATTGCTCCTATCATTGGGGTAGAACGAGATGTGCCAGCTCCTGATGTGAACACAAATCCGCAAATCATGTCTTGGATTGTCGATGAGTACAGTGCGTTAACTGGTCAATGGACACCAGGGATCGTAACAGGTAAACCATTAGCCATCGGTGGTTCTTTAGGTCGTAACGAAGCGACAGGTCGTGGCTGTATGTTTACATTGCTTTCCTACTTGGAAAAACAAGGTAAATCTATTAAAGATTTGACGATTGCTGTACAAGGTTTTGGTAATGTTGGTTCTGTTGGTGCTTTATTGATGCACCGTGAAGGTGCTAAGATTGTTGCTATCGGTGACGTACATGGTTCTCTGTACAATGCAAACGGCATCGATGTAGAAAAAGCTTACGAATATGCAAACTCGCATGGCCGTTCTTTGGAAGGCTATGAAGAGCCAGGTATGACACGCATTCCGAATCCAGATTTATTGTTATTGGACGTAGACGTGCTATATTTAGCGGCCTTAGAAAACCAAGTGAACGAAGTCAATATGAAAGAAGTAAAAGCAAAATTAATCTTGGAAGGTGCGAACGGACCATTAACCAAAGATGCAGACTTATACTTCTTTGAAAAAGGTGTTCCTGTATTGCCAGATGTATTAGCCAATGGAGGTGGCGTGGTGGTATCCTATTATGAATGGGTACAAAACAAAGCTGGCTTCTACTGGTCTGAAGAAGAAGTAAACGAAAAATTAGCGAAGAACATGAAAAAAAGCTTTGAAGAAGTATGGGCTATGCAAGAAGAGTTTAAAGTATACCCAAGATTGGCTGCGTACATGGTGGCATTGCGTCGCTTAGTAGAAGCATTAAAAATTAAAGGATATAACGGTTAATATATCTGCCCTATCTGCTCATCTTAGATGATGTAATATTTACTAGAGAGCCAGATTTATTGTATAATTTAGGTAATAATATATTATTTATTTTGTATAAGGTGAGAGTGTTATGAGTAATCAACGTATTTTTGATATGGAACTTGTGAAAGTTGAAAGTTTGGAGAAGGCTGTTAGGACGCCATTTTATCAAACTGATTCCACAGGTGGTTCAGTTTGGGTTATTAAACCTGGTCAAACCTTACCAAAGCATTATCATCATAATTCTGATGATATATGGGTTGTATTGCAAGGAACAGGGGTATTTTATCCAACGCCGGATACTGAGGTGCCTTTTACAAAGGGGCAAGTTATAGTATCTAAAAAGGGTGAATGTCATGGTGCAAAAAATACTGGAACGGAAGATATTGTCTTTGTGAGTATCGTTGCTCCGGTGCCTGCTGATTATGATCCTGTTTATACTAATTAATATGAAAGCACTTTATAGTATTTTCTGGCTCTATAATAAATGTTGGGGTGACACCACTACGGTGTCACTTCCAACATTAT
>CAUQIT010000033.1:0-4525 GCA_963518505.1 uncultured Veillonella sp.
AGAGAGCCTTCTTATTTTTTTATTTTTTGTCACAAATGTATTATACTCTTACAATGTTCAGTGAAAGTCTCTAATAAAGTCTCTAATAAATTCTATAGTAGTCAAACACTTGTGACACAACCTCTTAACGATGTATGTAAGAAGTACTCTACGATATATTCATTAGTTACTAGCATTTCATTTCAATACTGACAAAAAAGCAAAAAAGACTTGGTACACAAACATTTTATTCGTTCGTATCCAAGTCTTTTTCCTTTACCATCTGCACGGCACCCACTGGGCATATGGCATAACAGTCACCACAGTGAATGCACATGTCCTGATGGATGATATAGCGATCACCTTTACGAGTGATAGCCTGTGTCGGACAATCCATGGCGCATCCAGCACAACACACGCAGGTGTCTTTGATATGAAAGTACATAGGCAAGCCTCCTAGTCTTAGTATACTACGTAGATTCCATTTCGACCATACACTGAAAACGACGTTTTCTAAGCACTGCAAGCTTATGCAACACACGATTATACTTTATGGCATACACAGCAAAACATGGTAAGCATACAGTTTCTATATGTACTGATATACTTACCATGTATGGCTTATCTCTTTATGATATTGTATGATTACACATCTCACTCTTCCACAATACACTGACACATCTTCATAGTCAATAGTGCTGCCTCATGGGATTCTTGAGTCACACCTGCGCAACATTTCGGATCCACATGAAGTGGGATTTCTGGCAATCCTGCTTTTAGAATCAAAGCATTGGAAACCACACAAATATCCGTACATAAACCAATCAAGGTTAAAGATTCGATAGATTCCTCTTCGTGCATTCCTTTAAGATGGGCCAACAAAGCTAAGGATCCAAAGTTAGGTTTATCTAGTACATCCACCCGTTGACCTCGTTCACGAGCCACTTCCAACAGATCATCAGCAATCTCCCAGCCTTTGGTACCACGGGCACAATGTTCCACCGGCAAATGTTTCCCCTCTTGGCTTTCAAGATAACCTCCATCGTGGGTATCACGAGTAAACACAATGGGACCATCAAAATTGCGAATTTTTTCACGTACCGCCGGTACAATGGCCTGCGCCTGCGGTGAACCTAATGTTCCATCAATAAAATCATGTTGCATGTCTATCACAATCAATACGTTCATAGGGCATCTCCTTTGTTAGAAAGTAGGCAAGGAAATGATACATTCCATTCCCTTGCCTTACCTAAATTGATAGTACTTGAACCTTTGACTACTTATGCTATTGTCATCATCCTTTGACTACGTCAGCGCAACGAGCACATAATGTTGGATGATCCCCATCTTGACCAACTGTGTCGCGGTGAATCCAGCAACGTTCGCATTTTTCTAACTCAGATGGAGTTACCACGATGGATAATACTCCATCTTCTACTGTTACTGCATTGGCTGGTGCTTTGTCACGGCCTTCCACTACATGCGCTTCAGACACGATCAACAAGCTAGCTAGGGAAGCGCCAAATCCAGTCAATGCTTGGTACGCATCGCCATCTGCATAGACAGTGATGGATGCATCCAAGGAGTGACCGATCGCTTTATCACGGCGAGCCCCTTCTAAGGCTTTTGTCATTTCGCTACGAAGGTCTAACATCGTCGCCCAGCGAGCGGACAATTCTGCATCCACATGTTCTGCATGACCTTGTGGCCAATCTGCCAACATCACGCTTTCTTCCATGCCCTCTTCTTTTGGCATGTATTGCCATACTTCTTCAGCTGTGAAAGAAAGAACTGGGGACACCATTTTAACCAATGTTGTCAAAATTTCGTAGATCGCAGTTTGTGCACTACGACGAGCTACGTTGTTTTCTTTCTCTGCGTACATAGTATCTTTCAACACGTCTAAGTAGAAGGAAGATAAATCTACAGTACAGAAGTTATGGATTGTGTGATACAAGATGTGGAATTCATAGTTTTCGTAAGCATTTGTTACTTTTTGACGAACTTCTTCTAAACGATGCAACGCCCAACGATCTAACTCTGTCAAATCTTTGTATTCCACTTTATCTGTATTAGGGTTAAAGTTATCTAAGTTACCTAACAAGAAACGGAATGTGTTACGGATTTTACGATATACTTCTGCCAATTGTTTTACGATGTCTTTGGACAAACGCACGTCTGCTTGGTAATCTGCAGAGGATACCCACAAACGCATTACGTCAGCACCGTGTACATCGATGATATCGGAAGGAGCCACTGTATTACCTACAGATTTAGACATTTTACGGCCTTCGCCGTCCACTACGAAACCGTGAGTCAATACAGCATTGTATGGTGCATGACCACGTGTAGCGATCCCTGTTAACAAGGAAGAGTTAAACCAACCACGATGTTGGTCAGAACCTTCTAAGTACATAGCGCAAGGCACATCCATTCCATTTTGTTCCAATACGCCAGACCAAGAGCTACCGCTGTCGAACCATACATCCATGATGTCTGTTTCTCTATGGAAAGAATCATGTCCGCAAGATGGACATGTGAATCCTGCTGGCAACAATTCTTTTGCTTCATGAGCCCACCAAGCGTTAGAGCCTTCTTTAGCAAACCATTCTTGTAAAGAAGAGATAGTATCATCATTGATGATGTGCTCTCCGCAATGGTCGCAATAGTAGATAGGAATTGGCACGCCCCACGCACGTTGACGAGAGATAACCCAGTCCCCACGCTCTGCGATCATATTATAAATACGGTCATGGCCCCATTTAGGAATCCATTGTACTTGTTCATCGATGGCTTTCAAAGCTTCTTGACGGTAGCCATCCACAGAGGAGAACCATTGTTCTGTAGCACGATAGATAACAGGGTTTTTACAACGCCAGCAATGAGCATATTGGTGACGGATATTACCTTTTTGCACCAATGCACCATTATGAGCTAAAATTTTGATCACTGGTACTTCTGCATCATGGATTTCAACACCTGCTAGTGGTTGTTCTGTATCACCATAACGAGGTTCATCTACTTTGGCAATATAACGACCAGTGGCATCTACTAAAGATAAAATTTCAAAGTCGATTTTACCTGCATCTTTGTATGCTTTTACTACATTAAAGTCATCTTCACCATGAGCAGGAGCCGTATGTACGCAACCTGTACCAGCTTCTAAGGTGACGTGAGAACCCAGCAAGATAGGAGCGTTACGATCTGCGAATGGATGTTTAAAGTTCGCCAATTCTAATGCGCTACCTTTGAATGTGTTTAACACTTCATAGGATTCTACGCCCATTTCTTTGGTAGCTGTTTCGATTAAACCATTCGCTAATAACCATGCCTCATCGCCGATTTTCACCCAAGAGTAATCTAATTCTGGGTTCACAGAGATAGCTTGGTTGGCAGGCATTGTCCAAGGAGTTGTTGTCCAGATGACGGAAAACAATTTGCTAGTGTCAAAACCTGCTGGCAATGTGCTGTCAGCACCGTTTACGTAAGCAAATTTAACATAGATAGAGAAAGATTTTTTCTCAGCATATTCAATTTCCGCTTCCGCCAAAGCAGTTTCACAATGCGTACACCAGTACACAGTTTTCAAACCTTTGTAGATGTAGCCACGTTTCGCCATTTCACCAAATACGCCGATTTGTTTCACTTCGAACTCAGGGCGCAATGTTAAATAGGGACGATCCCATTCACCAAGCACACCGAAACGGATGAAATCTTTCTTTTGTTCTTCTACACAATTCAATGCGTATTCACGACATTGATTGCGAAGATCCAATGGACTCATTTCATGACGATTCAAGCCAGTGTTTTTGATAACTGCATGCTCGATAGGAAGGCCATGTGTATCCCAACCAGGAATGTATGGTGTGTAATGGCCTTGCATCGTTTTATATTTCATCACAATGTCTTTTAATGTTTTGTTCAAGGCATGACCGATGTGCAGTTTACCATTCGCATAGGGAGGTCCATCGTGTAAAATGAAAGATTTTTTACCTTTATTTTTCGCTAAGCGTTTTTCATAAATTTTATTATCTTCCCAAAACTTGATAAATTCTGGTTCGCGCTTTGGCAAATTACCGCGCATAGGAAATTCTGTTTCAGGCAAGTGCAAGGTCTTACCATAATCCACTTCATTAGACATTCTATTTCTCCTCTCAATAAAAAAAGCACCCGCTCCCCGAAGGGACGAATGCAAATCCGTGGTACCACCCTACTGATGATTCTTGTGAAAGATACCCCCAACGAATCATCGCTCAAACATATAACGGTGTCCACCGATGTGAGTACCCCCAGTACGGGCTCCCCAACATATACTCAAAAGTGATCCGCCATGCATTCACTCATGAGGCTTTCACCATCCCTCACTCGCTCGGAGCTACCTTGCATGACCGTCTTTATCAACGTATTAACATATATCGTTGTCAAATACAGATACAATTATATACTATCTGCGGGGCCGTTGCAATAGTTTTAATCGCATTCTAAACATGTAAGTCTATAGTAGTCAAACATTTGTGACACAACCTCCTAAAGATTTATTTAAGAA
>CAUQIT010000034.1:0-3719 GCA_963518505.1 uncultured Veillonella sp.
GCCTTAGATGTATGGAAATCAATTCCAGGTAACGAAAATAAAACTGCAACAGATTTCGCTACAGCAATCAAAGGCGAAAAAGGTGAAACAGGTGCAACTGGAGCAGCTGGAGCAGAGGGGAAATCTGCTTTAGATGTATGGAAATCAATTCCAGGAAACGAAAATAAAACTGCTGCAGATTTTGCTACAGGGATCAAAGGTGACAGAGGCGAAAAAGGCGAAACTGGTGCGAATGGCGCCGATGGTAAATCAGCCTTAGACGTATGGAAATCGATTCCAGGAAATGAAAATAAAACCGCTACAGATTTCGCTACAGCGATCAAAGGTGACAGAGGCGAAAAAGGCGAAACAGGTGCAATAGGTGCTGATGGAAAGTCTGCTTTAGATGTATGGAAATCAATTCCAGGAAACGAAGCTAAAACAGCTGACGATTATGCAAAAGCTATCAAAGGTGAAAAAGGTGAAACTGGTGCTGACGGAAAATCTGCTTTAGATGTATGGAAATCAATCCCAGGAAACGAAGCTAAAACAGCTGCAGACTTCGCTAAAGCAATCAAAGGTGATAAAGGCGACGCAGGTACTAACGGTACCAACGGAACTAATGGCAAGTCTGCTTACGATCTATGGAAAGAGCAACCAGGTAATGAAGGTAAATCTGAAAAAGATTTCGTAGCGTATATGAAAGGTGCAACGTTACCAGACTTTATTTCTATCCAAGATCCTAAAGGTAATGCTACACCAGGCGGTACTAATACTGGTACAGGAACTGCACCGAGTGGTACTAATGCAGGTACAGGTACAACACCTGGTGGTACAAATCCTGGTACAGGAACTACACCAGGTGGTACAAATCCTGGCACGGGATCCATACCAAATGTAGGATCTAATGGTGGAACAAACGCAAATACGAATGCTACGATTACAATTTCCAATGGTAACGATGCTTCCAATCCTACGCCTACAATTACTTTCAAAAAGGATGACAAAGGCAATGGTACTGGTGTGGTGACAGGTCTTAAAACACCAGATGGAAAAGATAAAACAGCAGTTACTAATGTGGAATATGTAACGAAGGCGCTTGAAAAAACGACGCAATCCTTTGATAAAGCGCTGCGTAATGTGAATGATACCATTGGTGAAGTGCGTGATGAAAGCCGTTCTGGCAATGCAATGAATGCGGCTTTAGCTGCCTTGAAACCATTGGATTACAAAGAACATGAACGCACACAAGTGATGGCAGGTCTTGGACATTATGCAGATAAAACAGGATTTGCCTTAGGTGTGGCGCATTTCACAAATGAAAGAACTATGTTCAATGCAGGTGTTGCTCTTTCAGGAAATAAACACATGTATAATGCAGGGGCTACTTTCAGATTCGGATCTAGAAGTGAGGAAGTGGAAATAGTTCCTAAAACTGAACTAGAAATGCTTCGCGCTGAACTTGAACGTGAAAAGGCGAGAAATGCAGAGCAAGAAGCTGCTATTGAAATGTTGAAACAACTTGTTTTGGCTAAGAAATAGGTGCGTCTCTGATTCCGATATGTAGCCTGTGGCTTTCTTAATTAAATTATGTAAAGGGAAGACCGTAACACACCCCTTCTCAAGCTATACAGTGGTTATGCTTGTTCAGGGGGATGTTACGGTCTTCTTATATTTGTGTGATTTGGTCAGTAAGAGAAAGCCACAAGGCTACTACTCGTAACTGCGTTCCTTAGGCTCGAGTAACCCCAATTTGTATCTTAGGAGCTAATGGTAAGCCTTTTGTGAAAAAGTGCTTCATATTTCTTTCATAATAGTTTACTATATTATACATATTGAAAAACTATTTTGTGATTGATGATAATATTTGCTAAGAGTAGAAGTTTTGCGTAATTGGAAAAGAGGTCGGATTATGAACTATAAACGTTCTGTACTAGTGTTAGGAATAGCCATGTTAAGCGCTAGTGTCAGTTATGGGGCAGATGATGTAATGCTACCACAAGGCCAAAATAATTATGCGGCAGGTCCTGGTGCAGCTGTGACACAAGGAAATCGTGCAGTGGCTATAGGGCACTCAACAACGGCAGTGAACTCAGGGGCTATTGCTATAGGAGATGTGGCAAAAGCTACAAGAAATGGAGTTGCCATTGGTCGAAGTGCATGGAGTGCTTTTGATAATGGTATATCTGTAGGAAATACAGCTGTTTCTGCTGAAAATGCGGTGGCTATGGGTAATGCGGCTAGAGCGTATTTTAAGGAGTCATTAGCGATTGGTCATGGAAGTGAAACTAATGCAGATTTTGGTGTGTCCTTAGGGACTGGTACTAATAGCAAGGTGAAAGAATCTGTTGCATTAGGGGCAGACTCTATTGCTGATAGAGCAGCTGAAAGTGTGGGCTATGATCCATCTGGAGATTTTGTTGTGAAAGGCCCTAATCATACATTAGAGGTCCGCAAAATGAGTAGCCCAGAGCTAACAGCTAAAGAAGCCGACTATGCGGTGTTGAAACAAGAAGTAGATGCGTTAGAAGCGACAAGAGCGGAGCTGATGGAAACGCTTAATAAAGCTCAAGATAATTACGATAATATGCTAGAACCAGATACGTACAACAAGTTAGAAGTAAATAGAATGGAGCTTGAAGAGAAAAAAGCACAATTATTGGCCTTGCGAGGAGAAATCGATAAACAAAAAGTACCATGGAAATCTTCTAAGGGGGCAGTATCTATTGGGAATCCAGCTGGTGGAGAAACGCGTCAAATCATCGGTTTATCCGCAGGGATAGAAGATACAGATGGCGTTAACGTGGCACAATTAAAATCCTTAGAGACGGCGGCCTATCGTGCTATTAATGCTTTGCGTGGAGAGATGAGACAAGGAGTTGCTATGTCTGCCGCGTTAGCAGCGTTAAAACCGGTACAGTATAATGCGGATGAACCAACACAAGTGATGGCAGGTGTTGGTCAATATACGAATAAAATAGGATATGCGTTGGGTGTGACTCATTATACAAATGAAAGAACTATGTTCAATGCAGGTGTAGCACTTGGGGGAAATAAATTTATTTATAATGTAGGAGCTACCTTGCGGTTTGGTAAAGGGAATAGCAATAGTAAAGCCTATAGTCCTAATGCGTCGGTAGCGGTGTTGTCAGAAACATTAGAAAAGGTACAACGAGAAGCACAACATACTATTTCACAACAAGGACAAGCAATCCACGAGTTACAAGTAGAGAATGCACAATTACGTGCTGATGTGGATATGTTGAAACGTATGGTACTAAAATGATTCTGATGATGTAATATGTGTTGTGTTAGTTCTACATCATGTAGATACAGATAATGAATGTATACGGTTCTTCGCAAATAGTGAAGTATCATATACGCTCCTTTGCAAAGGTTTTTCAAAGGCGTATGGTTTTGTTAGAGTCTAAATTGATTTGTAAAAAGGCGCGGTTATCCCTTACCTAAGAGTGCGATATAATCGTTATATTTAGGTGAGCTCAGCGCCTTTTTACAAGTTCTGAAAAAAGTTAAAAAATTTTTAATAAAACACTTGCATTATACATAGACGTATGTTATTATATATGAGTAGTCAGGAGCACTACTACAGAGTAGAAAAAGTTCTTGACAAACTACATAAGAACATATATAATAATATATGTAAATGTGCTGGCGTAGCTCAATCGGTAGAGCAGCTGACTTGTAATCAGCAGGTTGTGGGTTCAATTCCTATCGCCAGC
>CAUQIT010000035.1:0-3674 GCA_963518505.1 uncultured Veillonella sp.
TGAACAAGTCCGATATATAAATTAGCCAAAGCCGTATATCTCCACACCAATAAAAAATACAAAATACAAAATGAAATTAATCTATTAAAAGCGGTACAAAATAGGCTTCAGTACCGGCAATCTCTTCAGGGGAAAAACGACAACCTACTGCAGAGGCTTGGTCACCAAGCATAAAACAAGATAATGTTAAACAACCGTCTTTAGCTCCACTATCAACAGTATGAGTAAAGCGTTTTTGATTAATAAATTCCTGATACATAACCTTTTTACTGTCCCGACAAACTATATCATCATAGTTGTCTACCAATTTCTCCATGTATAGTTCAGCTTGATTACCGCGCTTTTGAACAACCTGAATATTTCGTCCTTCACGTCCCCAAATTTCCTTTTGAATATAAAGCCCTTCATCAAGGGCTGAAAAATCACTTTCAAAATAAGACGGCGTCAAATAGCGTTCAATAATATCTCGCTCAGGGGCAGTAAAAAATTGATTTGTTAAGTATAGAGCATACACTAAGGACATAAACGATTTATTCTGCAGAATAATCGCCTCTGGTGGATTAAATAGATTGAAACGGTACTCATTATACAAATCTAAAAACATTTCACCTAATGGCTCTCCCTCTTCTGTGATCTCATCAATCAACAATTCCATTGGATGCAAACGATATAGATTAGCCGCATGACTACCATCAGATAACAGAATACCATCATCATCAATGACCATATCGTAAAAGGATAAAAATCGTACATCTACATCTGGACATGCTGATTTCATGGCACGTAAGAGAAACTGTGTAGTACCATAGTCCTCTAAATAATCATGAAAGCACCCAAAAACAAAAGGCTCCGTTTCATTATCAATCATCATATTCTGATGTTTATTAGTCACACTATATTTTTTACGAGACGTTCCTTCATATACGCGTTTCAAAAAACGTTTAAGTTCATTATTAGCGTCTGCATTAGGATCTATTTTATCGAAATATCGTGCAGCTACACCATTAGCATAATAGCTTTCAATTAAAAAGCACGGTGTATCCGCATTAATCTCTACCATGCGCAATTGCCCTCTATCATCAAGGACAAAGTCAAATCGAGATAACCATGTAGGTAAGCCCAATGGATTCCCACGATGTAAATAGGGAATCAAATTTTCTGGCATATCCATATTGAGTGCAAACTCATCAGGTGCCTGTTGAAATACCTTAGCGGCTTTACAAAATATTTGAAATAACATGCGTGACGCATGTCGAATTTCATCATAAAATTCGGCTGCAAAGGATTGTGCAGTAAGAGCCGGATACCGATCATCATAGCCCTCATAATCTATAAAGGGCAAAATATTTGTATCAAGTTCATCTATATACGATTTCATAGTATCGCCCTCCATTAGGAACTACTAGAACGTACACCTGCACTACCAAAGCCAGATTTTTGACCTATAGAAGATGCTTTTTGACTTCTACGCTTCTCATAGTCTAGATAAGTACGTCGCCCCAAAGAAGTACGCACATTTGAACCTGATGCTGTATATACATTAGGCTCCTCATACGGTTTTAATGGAGCTGCCACACGATAGGTCATGGTCCGTCCATCCATACGGGCTGTAGGTGGATTAAATCCATGGAAAATATAGTAGCCAGCCGCAATACTAGGTAAAAGTCCAGCCAAACCGGCATCCCATACTAAATTTCCAGTATTATCACGGTGAAATGTAACAGACCGATTGTCATCATATAAAGCCGTTTCCTTACCATCTCCATGATTTAATAAAGAATAGCGATTACCTTGATTATCCTTCAATCGTACTTCCCCTTCATTTGCTTCGGGATAGATTTTATCACATACAGCATAAGCGATGTCATTCCAGTATGAAGACACACCAACGATACCCGCCACAGCGGCAAAGGCACCCGTTATGTATATAGTTTTCTTACTTGGCTTATACATAGGACACTCCCTTAGTGCACAGCACCACTAACAACGAGAGCAAGACCTACAAAGATGCCAAAGACGAGGATACCCGCTGCCGTATTACCACGCATAATCTCTTCAGATAAATTATATTTTCGATGCCATAAATTAATAAACATATAGCCAGTTACAAATAAGATAATACCTAGAATAGCATATACGATACTTGCCACTACACCATGCAATAAAGATGTATCAGCTGTAGTCACTGCAGGAGACATGATAACAGCGCGCAAAATTTCACCAATGCCGATAAAGGACCCTGCTGAAAGCCAAGCCACCGCACAATTGCCTCGTTTAATTTCTTCACTAAATTTACCTGGTACAAAGAAATCAATAATAGTATTGGCTGTTAACATTAGGAAAATGCCAAAGCAAGCATAAAAAATCGTCAATAGTACATCAGGAATATAAATCATAATTAACCTCCTAAGATTGTCCCTTTATTTTCATAGTTAACGGTTAGATGGACTAGCCGCATTATGATTATATACGTTATAGAATTTATCGCGTCCTCCACTATCCTTTTGGCGAACCATATAGGCATAGGAATCAAGTACATGAGACTTTCGCATTGTTCCATTAATAATATCTAGATCCTCTTGTGTTAACTTTCCTTGCTCACACACCTTAACTCGGGTTTGACCTTCCGTATTTGTAATAATATAGGCGGACTTAGCATCATAGAACACAATGATTTCATGACCCTCTTGTAGGTCATCACCTTCATTTCTAATGTCTCCGTCCAAAGCTTCGATTAAATCTAAGGCTGTACTCACAGGATCTAAACTAGAAGTATATACATACTCATTATCTGAATCCGCCTTAGTATAATAGACGGATGTATCATGCATATGCTCCTTTGCAGTATAAGGGAAGCCAAAGGTATCACGTATACCATGCCAAGTAATGTCAGAATCCCCACTAACAAGGAACATCAAAAATAATACGCCGCATCCAAGGGCTATAGCAAATCCTTCTAGACGTTCTTTCAGACGTTGATTGCGTTTCTTTTTACGAATAGCGTTAGCTGCCGCATCATTGCAAAGTTTAATATTTACCAACTGTACTCGAGATCCTTCGGCAAACATTTTTTCCCCTTTGAACCAATTTTCTTCAAAGAATACGCTAGCGCCGCCTTCACAGGGCAATTGATATTCCTTATACCCAGCTCGATCACCTACGGACGCACCACTATCACCATCTACGGCTACAACCTTTTCCAAACCGATTTGATGTAATGTAAAGCCTTTCGGCGCACGCTTACGATAGGATGTTCTAGATACAGTGCACCACTCATTATCATTGTACTCAATGGTAACCCATATTTTATCTGTTCCCTCAACAGCCTCTAGGCCATATTCATGCCAATAATCACCAGGAGACTTTTGCATAGACGGCTTAGCCTTATAGGCTTGTTCCTGATCTGCTTTTGGAATAATCTCGTTATATTTAATTTTTTCAGTTATTATATAACGGCTGCCCTGCACCTCAAGGACATCATAACAATTAAACTCCATACATAACCTCGCTCGAATAGGCAAAATCATATGTTTCTTGCCCTATTCCCTCTCCAAAACGGGATTTAATGAAATTAAGCTTTAAAGTAGCCTATCCGCTCATGAATCGTTTCATTTTCAACGATGTATACGTAACTTGACGACGTACAAATACATGAATTTCTTGAATTTCATGAT
>CAUQIT010000036.1:0-3659 GCA_963518505.1 uncultured Veillonella sp.
ACATCTAACAATGTTTTCTTAAAAAATAAAGTAGTGTGCACTTTTCATGGTAGTTGTAATCTTTTGTATTCTTTAAACCCAAAGTCTTCATACATCTTAGCAAGCAATGGGTGTTCTGCAGCAGTACCAAGTGTTACGGCTGGTGTTTTATATACGTTGCGGAGTAGGTCTTCTGCTTCGGCGAGGACTTCACGAGCATAGCCCTTTCCTTTATGTTCTGGGGCCGTCACAAAGTGTGCAATGTGCGGGTATACATCTGGCGTCGCCTTTTGTATCCAAGGCATGCGGAATGAAATAGAGCATACCAAAGAGCCATCTACGTAGAGGCCATACACAGGATATTTTAAAATCCATGCACGAGACTCTTCTTGGCTAAAGTTTATGGCATCAAAGGATATAGGATAGTTCTTATTCTCTGCATATCCCGCAATCAACACTTCGTGATACTCAGCCGCATCATCTACAGTTAATTGTCTAAATTCTTTCATTATGTACCTCGTTTATAAAGCTGCGCTGTCAAGAGGCAATTCACTATCGAGTGTAAGGTAACGGCTCAAGAATTTACGTGTTCGTTCTTCTTTAGGATGTTCAAGGACCACTTTAGGATCGCCTTGTTCTACGATGACGCCGCCTTCCATGAATACGACTTGGTCAGCTACTTCTTTAGCAAAGCCAATTTCATGGGTTACGATGATCATCGTTACCTCTAACTCTTTAGCAATCTTACGGATAACGGCCAATACTTCCCCTACGAGCTCTGGGTCAAGGGCTGACGTAGGTTCGTCAAAGAGGATAACCTCTGGGTCCATCGCAAGGGCCCGAGCGATCCCGATACGTTGTTGTTGACCACCGGAAAGTTGTACAGGATAGTAATCGTCATAGCCTTCCATGCCTACTTCCTTGAGGAAACGTTGCGCAATATCACGGGCTTCAGATTTTTTCATCTTCTTAACTGTTACAAGGCCTTCCATAATGTTTTCAATAACTGTCTTATTAGAAAATAAGTTATAAGACTGGAACACCATGGATGTATTGCGGCGTACGTTTAAGATTTCCTTGTTAGACGCTTTATGTAAGTCTACGGAAATATCGTTTAATTGCATCGTCCCAGCATCGGCCTTTTCAAGGAAGTTCAATGTTCTAAGGAACGTCGTCTTACCACTGCCAGACGGGCCAAGGATAGCCGTTACAGATCCCGTTGGCACATGTAGGTCGATGCCCTTTAAAATTTCACGGTTCCCGAAGGATTTGTGAACTTGTTTAATATCTATCATAATGCATTACCTCGTTTATACTTGCTTGCATAGACTTCTAAACGATGGAAGATAAATTCAAAGACAATCCCCATCACCCAGAATAGACCGGCCACCACGATGTAGGCCTCAAAATACTGCGAATTTTCCTCTGTATATAACTTTGCAGCGCCAAACAATTCAATAACAGTGATGACGAATACGATACTAGTACTCTTCATGGTATTAAGGAACTGATTTGTAAATAGTGGCAACGCAAAGACTGTCGCTTGCGGCAATACGATGCGACGAAACGCTTGAAACCAAGTCATACCGATGGCTTGAGCCGCTTCCATTTGACCTTTCGGTACAGATTGCAAGGCAGCCCGGAAGATTTCACTCAAATAGGCCCCTGTATGCAAGGTTAAGCCTACAACAGCTACGAAGGTAGCTGGCACCTTTTCAAAAGGCACATGCACCCCTGTTTGATCCTCTAAGGCGAGGAAAAGAATTGGTAAGCCATAATACACGAGGTATAAGAGAACCATGTTCGGAATACTACGGCACAACAATACGTACAAATAACTGAGCTGACTGAGCACAGGTACTTTATTTTGTTGTAGCACGCAACTTAATAGCCCTAGGATTGTACCCAAACCAACGCTGAGGAAGGTAATCATGAGGGTTACTTTCACATAAGGAATGACAGCAAAGAAGGTGCCATAAATATAGGTTGAATCAATTATATGTCCCATACGCCCCTACTCCTCACTAATCAAAATGCGTTGCGATTCTTTGCCCGCAACGGTAAAACGTTTTTCAAGCAATCGGCCCAAGAGGGACACGATGATAATTAGAAGGCCATAAATGATGGCTGCATCGACGAATAACTCAAGGTAGCGCTGACTATTGCCGCCCATGAGATCCGCCTTACGCATCATATCGACAACGCCGACGTTAAAGATGAGGGCTGTCCCTTTTAACATGCCGATAACGAGGTTCGTCAATGGTGGAATGCTCATGGTGAAAGCCTGCGGCAAGATGATGCGCACATAGCTTTGGAACTCGGTCATGCCAAGGCTTTTAGCGGCTTCCTTCTCACCAGGCGCAACCGCATCGATACTGGAGCGCATGATTTCGGCGCTATACGCCGCAATATGCAATGTAAACACGGCATACACGAATACGAGGCCCGGCACATTTTTCATGTTAAGACCCATATGGGACATGATTTCTGGCACCCCAAAGTAAATGAGGAAGAGTTGTACCAAGAATGGCGTGCCCCGCATAAAGGAGATAAATACAATAAATAATTGGTTTAATACTGGTACCTTCTTGAGGCGAATGATGGCTATAATAGAGCCTAATATAACACCTAAGATGGCAGAAATAACGGTGATGAGCACCGTTACGTGCACATAATTCAAGAGCTGTGGAAACGCTTGGATCATGTAGGACACATCAAAATACTTGCCCACAGTAGCACCTCGCTTCTAGACATAATAGAATAAGGCCGCCAAGGCGGCCTATTCGTTATTTTTGTGTTGGATCGAATGTGTAATCCCCACCAAGATATTGTTCAGAAAGTTTTTTCAACGTACCATCAGCACGCATTTCTTTCATCGTTTTATCGATTTTTTCGTTTACTTGTTTCATATCATCTGTTCGTTTAGACAAGAAGTATGTTGGTACTACTGCCAATACATCGCCTACGGCTTTGAGTGGTAAGCCACGGTCCTTAATAGCAGAATTAATTACGTATTCGTATTCACCTGCTGCATCGGCACGACCTGTAGCAACGAGGTTCAATGTTTCAGCACCTGCTTTATCTGTGTAGATAATGTCGATTGGTGGATTAGCTGTTTCGTTGAATTGTTTTACCAATTCGTTGAACTCAGAGGATGTAGTAACGGCGATTTTTTTGCCTTTCAAATCATCTAGTTTAGAAATGTCATTGCGGTCGTTTTTCACCACTAATTTACGAGTAGAGTAGTTGTTAACCTCATTTGTGTAGTAGTATTTTGCTTCACGAGTTGGGTTACGACGCATTTGGTTCGCAATCATGTCCACTTGGCCTGCATCCATCGCTACGAAGGCAGCATCAACAGCCATCGGTTTGAAGTTGAAGTGAAGGTCTGGATTACGACGTTCAATTTCTTTCAACAATTCTACGTCAAAACCTGTAAGGTTGCCGTTATCGTCTGTGTAGGAATAGGGGCGAACTGTACCGCGTGTAGCTACGTTAATCACTTTTGCATCTGGATTTACTTTCGTCTCCTTAGATGTATCATCGCCGCAACCAGCTACAACGAGCACGCCTAGTGCCAATGCGCCGATGGCGAATAATTTCGTCAATTTCTTCGTATTAAACATGTAAAACTCCTTCTTTTCGCAATGTTTGCAGGAATGGCTCCACCTCATTTGTAT
>CAUQIT010000037.1:0-3592 GCA_963518505.1 uncultured Veillonella sp.
CAGCCAGCGTAGGCCGTCTACTTAGCCCAATCAGTGCTGTTATGATCGCCGTAGCAGGTATCGCAAATATCTCCAGCTTCGACCTTGTAAAACGTACAAGCGTACCTGTAATCGTTACATTTATTACAAGCACAATTGCGATTTTGCTTATTCACTAATCCTACACAGGATTTTGTTGGTATATATCGATTAACTTGCTAGTGGAATTACAAACAAGTTATTACTAATAAAATATGTAAATTACTAAAGGCTCTACCTTCTTTTGCGGTAGAGTCTTTTTAATTATAAAATGAATTTAAAATGAAGTTTTCGTTGACTGGCCGGCTTTCACTATTTATAATGAATATGAATTAATATAGATGATTTTCAGCAGATTTATAAATACAAGTGTGAATTGTATATAAGGGGTGAGAGAGAGTATTATGAAGGAGTATACAGCTTTATTTATAGGTAGTGTGTTAGGGACATTTAGTATGCCAACAGTGATGGCGGATATGTATAATAATGTAGATTTAGGGACAGATAATACCGTTGTAGCTAATACATCCGCTAATGTAGCGGTAGGTAATATGAATACTACGGATATTTGGGGGATTGCCGTAGGTTCTAATAATACCGCTAAACTTGGCACTATTGCCGTTGGTCGTGATAATACGGGGGATGACAATCAGGTTATTATAGGCACGAATAATACAGCTACAGGTCCGAGAAATAGACATTCGAGTGGTACGGGTAACTTTGTAGCAGGCGATCATAATGTAGTAGAAGGTGATTCATCCATTGTTATTGGCCGCTATAATAGCGCTATATCCGAATATGCACTTCAGCCGATTACAATTATTGGCAATACTTCGACTGCTAAAAGTAATGGTATCGTCATCGGTTCTAATTCAGAGGCAGATACTGGTAATATTGCGATTGGTAATCATGTTCGTGCTATTGGTAGACCTGGTAAGGTGGATCCTAATAATATATTTAAGTTCTTACATTCTGATGCTAAACGAGCTTCCTATAGCTTGGTTTCTTTTGGTGGCAGACAGGTGAAAGGCGTAGAGCCAGGTGCTATGACTGAAACCTCTATGGATGCTGTAAATGGGGCTCAATTGTATAGCGTAGCCAAAGAGGCAATGCGTCATTCGACGGTGGCTGCGGAAGATTATACCTATGATATTATTGTGACTGAAGGTAAGAACGCAGATGGTTCTACTAAGTACAAGCTTAAGATGGCCGATAATTATGTAACCTCTAAGATTCCTACGGTTAATAGCAGTTTTAATATTACAGTAGACAAATATCGAGAGTTCAACACGTTAAAAGATAATTATTATGTATCTTTGAATTCAGATTTGGAGAACTTAAATTCCGCCCAGTTTGCTGAACATGAGTACCCTTATAGTGTGCCTGCAGCGGATGCAAATACATCTGAAATTAATAGTAACGAAGTACGATTTGATAATCGTCGAGCTAAATTAGGCTCCTCCTTAACCGCACAGAGTGTTCAGTTTAATGCGGAGCATAGTACGTCTTCTTTAGATAGTACGTTTTTGATTTTCAAAAATAGTATTAATGGTAATACGAGTACCTTTAGTCCGAGTGGCTTTTTTAGTGAAACAAAGGATGGCAAGCGAATCGAGTTTTCCTCTGAGTACATTACCGCAGGGAACCAGCAAATCCATGATGTGGCTAAAGGGGTAGATGATACGGATGCGGTGAATGTGGCACAGCTGAAAGATGTGGAACGGAAGATTACTAATATTGATTCTAATGTTATTAATCAAGCTAGATCGTATACGGATGGACAAGTTGCCAAAGTAGGGGCTGGCGCAGCGGCACTAGCAGGACTACATCCACTAGACTATAATCCAAACGACAAGTGGAGCTTTGGTGTTGGTTTTGGTAATTATAAAAATGCGCAGGCAACCGCGCTAGGCGCCTTTTACCAACCTAATGAACACACGATGTTCAACATTGCTACTACCCTTGGGGATAATCGTAATATGGTGAGCTTAGGGGCCAATGTGAAAGTAGGCTATCAAGATCCAACACTTAAAATGAGTCGCTTTGAAATGGCTAAACAAATTAAAGATTTACAATCTGACAATGCATCATTACGGACTGAAGTAGATGAAATTAAAGCAGCGTTGAAAACATTGCAAGAAGCAGCTGTAAACACAGGAAGAAGGGATTTGTAATGAATACAAAGTTGTTATTGCTAGCCGGTGTTGTGTCTGTGTTGAGTATGAATGGTGTAACGGTTCATGCGGATTCTACGGTTTCTACAAATAGTGAAAATTTGATGGTCCATACGAGTACGAATGCAGATGGTTCTACGAATTATGAGATTTCTGCGACGAATTATCCTACATATCAGGGCACGTTTATAGGTACTGGTGGGGATATTAACCATGGTACTCGCATTGAATCTGATGGTATATCTATTAGTGATACGGTAGAAGCAAATGCGGGCCATCCTGATGATCGTCATGCTCATATTGGAGCTGGTCACTTTGATATGTATAATGGCACGCATGAGCTTGTCTGGGTGAAGGACTATGGCTTGGCTATCCTCGATCGAAAAGATAATACATATATGGCACAGATGGAGCCTAAAACTTTTACCATGACCAATATTCAAAGTGGTGATAAGTCTGAGCTTAGCACAGATGGCACAAAGATTGTGCACTATGATAATGAGAATAGCACTGAATACAATACGAATTATGGATATAATGGGGTGACCATCACGACTACCGATGGGGACCATGATAATGAGAAAACGGTGTCTCTCACTAACAAAGGCCTAGATAATGGGAATAATAAAATCATAAATGTGTCTAAGGGCGAGGTTTCTAAAACCTCTACGGAGGTCATTAACGGCAGTCAGTTGCACGAGGTGAAAACGCAGGTCGATAACAATACGAATCGCATTTCCACACTTGAAAATAATACCGTGAATATTGGGGAGAAGGTGCTCAACAATGCCAAGTCCTATACGGATCGTCAAGTCTCCAAGGTGGGCGCTGCCTCTGCGGCATTGGCGGGGCTTCATTATTTGGACTATAATCCAAACGATAAATGGTCCTTTGCCACTAGCTTAGGTCATTATAAACACTCGACGGCTGGTGCAATCGGTGCGTCTTATCAGCCAAATGAAAACTCCATGGTTCATGCTGGTGTTACCCTTGGTAGTGAAAGCATGTTTAACATCGGTGCTTCTTTCAAGGTAGGCGAACAAGACCCAACACTTAAAACAAGCCGCTTTGAAATGGCAAAACAAATCAAAGACCTACAAGCGGACAATGCATCACTGCGTGCAGACAACGAAGAACTACGAGCTGAAGTTAACGAAATTAAAGCAACGTTGAAAAAATTACAGTAATTGTAGTATTTATAATAGTCACATAAGTTATATAATAGCTAAGCTTTACGCTTGGACCATACATAGGCACGTTCTCGAGGATATAGTATACTTATACTAATAAGAGAACGTGCCTATTATTGTTTGAGAGGTGTATATGAAACTAAAAAGTACTTTGTTGAGCTTGGCTGTGGCCGTAGCTTTCACCATGCCTATTGATGCAGCGCAATATAC
>CAUQIT010000038.1:0-3298 GCA_963518505.1 uncultured Veillonella sp.
ACCCATAAATAGTAAGACATTTGGATCTACAAAACCGGCGAATGCTTCTTTAGCGGATAATACCCCACTTAGATGTAAGCCGACAGCTACAACCATAGCGGTAATAGACAATGGGATTTTCTCCCATGCAAACATGACGATGGCAAATACCAAGAAGCCCAGGGTAATCATTACACTTGTATCCATACATACCTCCCACTACGTGTAATACCTAAAAATGGGTACAAGAAAGAGGATTGTACCAAAACCGTATAATCCTCTTATGTAGTTAAAACTCACAATGAGATTATTTAATGAAGCTTACGTGTTTGTAGATTTCTTCTAACACTTCATCTTTTTTCGCATTGTATTCTACTTTTTTATTTTCAAAGTAGTTATTGCCTTCTGCATCGATGGATACAATGAGAGGACCGAATTCTTTGACACGGCAAGTCCACAATGTTTCAGGCATACCAAGTTCACGCCAGTTAGCAGATTCAATTTCCTCTACCTCTGTTGCAGCAAGTACTGCATTACCAGCTGGGAATACACAGTGCAGTGCACCAAAATCTTTACAAGCCCGTGCTGTTTCAGGCCCCATACCACCCTTACCAACGATAAGGCGTACACCAGTTTGTTTTACAAATTCGTACTCGAATTTTTCCATACGCATAGATGTAGTAGGACCTACGGAAATCATTTCAAATTTATCGTCACCATGATCGCGTACGATTGGACCAGCATGTAGGATAGCACCGTTACGAACATCTACTGGTAACTCCCGTCCATATTCGACCAGACGACGATGAGCAACATCACGGCATGTTGTGATATGACCATTTAAGTAAATAATATCCCCTGCTTTAATACCTTCTAAATCAGATGCTTGAATTGGTGTTGTCAAAATATGTTTAGCCATTAGAATGTCACTCCTTTGTGAGATAGAATTTCGTACTTACCGTCTTTATCAAATACCATATGTCCACGACGATGATTCCAACAGCCAACATTTACAGCAACAGAAATTACAGATGGATGACGAGAACCATGTTCGATATTTACGCCCATTACGGATTTGTCACCGCCCATACCTTGTGGACCAATGTGCAATGCATTAATACCATCTTCAAGTAATTGCTCCATATAAGCAGCTTTTTCATGATCAGCTTTAGAGGATACTGGACGCATCAATGCTTTTTTAGACATAGCTGCTGCTGTATCGATGGATGTTGCAATGCCTACACCAACTAATAATGGAGGACATGCATTTAAACCATAGCTTGTCATCAAATCGAGTACAAATTTAGCTACTCCTTCGTAACCTTCACCTGGCATCAATGTTTTACCAGAACCTGGTAAGGAGCATCCGCCACCAGCCATATATGGGAAGATTTCTACATCATCACGGCCTGGTACGATATCCCAGGTAATATACGGAGCTGTACGACCAATATTTTTACCAGTATTAAATTCATCAAATGTTTCTACACAATTATGACGAAGTGGCGCATCTTGTGTAGCTTGGTATGTAGCATTGCGCAAGATTTCTTCAAGCTCACCAATCAATGGGTAGTTAGAACCTACTTTTACCCAGAACTGTAACACCCCTGTATCTTGGCAGGAAGGACGATTTAATTCATAGGCAAGATCCATATTTTTATGCATTGTTTCATAAATTGTTTTAGCTAACGGATTTTTTTCATCTGCTGCGAGTTCTTTAATTTTAGCCTCTACATCATCAGGTAGTTTTTTTGCTACATAAGCAATGAACTTTGCAATGACATTTGTCATTTCTTGTACTTGTTGTTCTTTCGTACTCATCGTAAACCTCCAAACGAACTTCATTATTTAGAACTTTATAATCACTTCTGTTTCGGAACCTTAGCTCCTTTCGATGATTTCATTCTACTCTTTTTTCAGAATATAACTATCCAATTTACAAGGTGATTTTTTCTGGTAAAAGTCTAAAGAAACCATAATAAATCACCTATATGGTTATATTTCAACGCATACAAAATATACAATTTCACCTAATACAAGCATAAAAAAGCACTACTTTTTGATAAGTAGTGCTCTTTCAGGATCTAATAACCAATTACTTTAGAATATACAAAATCACCTATACCTAATGATTGTATATATGACTAAAATCAGTTACGAAATTATTACAATATTGTTTGCTTACTAGCGTATTTAATCTTTACTACTATGACTTCAACTTACTAACAATAGATTCCAGCTGTGCTTTCACATCCTCTAACGTTTGATTGGCTTCATCTAATTCAGCCTTTTGTCTAGCTTCAGGTTGATAGAATAAACAAGATTGCAATAACTCCATAATATCCTCTTCTTGTGTAGAGATGATTTCCTTCCAATCATGCAACTTTGTTTTACGCCCCAACTCTTTTGCTTGCTTGCGATATTCTGATGGTGTGGTATGAAAATGTTTTTTAAAAGCCACATTAAACGCCTTAATATCTGCAAAGCCACAATTGATGGCAATATGAGCTACACTATCTGTAGAGTTAGCCAAACTTACGGTAGCCTCCCGTAGTCTCAAACGCAATACATATTCTAAAAAGGAAACACCTAATTGGCGTTTAAAGAACTGTGACGTATAGTTCACATTATAACCACCAATTTTAGCAATATCTTCCAATTCAATTTTTCGCTGATAATTTTCGTCAATATAAGCAATCATCTTATCAAAGGCAGCTTCCTTCATATCGGCAGGTTTCGTATTTGAAGGAATAGACTTAACCGCCTCAATCTCGCTATATACATCACTAGCTAAGCCTAAGTAATGATGCTCTAACCACAACTGATTAGCCGGACTTTTACCGTCCACCATTAACAGCATCATCATCGATGCATGGTGTCTCACTGATGTAAAAAACGGATTATAACGATTCGTTTCATCAGATCGAACCATAAATTGATACATACTAAAATTAGGATCAAATTGTTGGAAGAAGTTCTTCCCTACATGAATAACGAGGGCCGTTGTATCTTGTTCTAAAGCTAATGTAGCGTGTCCTACTTGAGGGGAAATAATAATTGTATCGAGTGGCTCCATCGTGAAAACCTCACTATTACAGCTCATCTCAATACGACCCTTTAATAAGATAAGGATTTCCGTTTCTCCATGCCAATTGTAATGATACGTACTAACCTTGTATATATGGCTGCTAAAATCTATGTGATTATGTTTATAGGTATAGTGAAAGTAATCCATAACAATTACATGCTCCCTAGTAAAATTAAAAATGCACCCCTTATCAATTCAAGGGATGCATTCATTATGATATATATATTTAAC
>CAUQIT010000039.1:0-3175 GCA_963518505.1 uncultured Veillonella sp.
ATTATTTACTACAGGTGTATCTAATTGAATAGACTTAACGGCTTTAATAGTCGCTCCCGTATTATTGATACCTTGTTTAGCTGTAAGGTCCATAGTGCCACCACTATAGATGAAACCTTTACCCGTATTATTTATTGTATCGGTATTTATATCAACGTGATTACGGCCTGCAATGACACCAGACTTATGAGTATCTAATTCTTTTTTTATAGTAGTAACGTTCTCTTGTGCTTCATCATAAGCCTTTGTTAACTCTTTAATACGTTGACGATGTGCTTCTAACTCTGTTTTAGTTTTATATTTTGTGATATCAGCGTTCCATTCAGCATCAAGATCATTTTTAGCCTTTTCTAAATCCTTACCAGCTTTATGATAGCGCTGTTCTATTTCAGAATTCGAATGGTTTTTAACTGTATTAGCCTTAATAGCTACAGTATCACCGTAAATACGTCCACCTTCATTGTTATCTACGGATTTAGCTTTTATGTCCGTAGTTTTTCCTGAGTTAATAAGACCACTATTATTTACTGTTTCTTGGCTATTTACGGTAGTAGATACATCACCTTGAACCACCCCATTATTGCTAACTTCAATGCTTTGTCCAGCTAACATAGTATTCCCATTACTCGTAACACCACCATCAACTATGATTTTACCATCACTAGTAATACTAGATGCTTGTGTAGAGCTCACTACACCTTTCACATTTACACCAAGACCAGTATTAGTACCTTTCATGGTAATAGAATTTGCATACATACCACCAATAGCAGAGACATCTAAGCCAACATTGCTAGAATCCCCAATTTTATGAGTGTCTAATGTATTAGCATCTATTGTATTTTTGCCAGTACGAGTTTCAATTGTATTAGCCCACACTCCAGCATTTACATTTGTTGCTTCTGTTAAAATCTGTTGAGAATTAGCATCTTTAGCATTAAGACCATTTCCGTTAATAGAAATACGTCCTTGCTCTACACGATAGGAGTTTAAATTTCCCATTGGGTCATATTCTGTTTTACCTGTAGTTAATACTGCTCGATCTGTATTGATAAAGCCACCACCATCTACAGTAATACCATTTGGATTAGCTACAACTACTGAAGCTTTACGACCTGCTACCTCAATAAACCCTTTCATATCAGTTGGATTATGCGATGTAACCTCGTTAACAATAACATTGGCAGAACCGCGCATCATATTAGCATTACCAGGTACATAGCCACCTAATTTTGTATTAGACATTTGGTAAGAGTTATTTAGAATTACACCATTTTGCGGTACATTAAAGTTAATATAATCATTTCTAGATACTCCACCAGCACTAGGGCCTGCAACATTGACTAATGTAATACCATTACCAGCTTGTCCAACCGTAGCTTGTCTTTCATGTGGTGCATTTGTGTCAACTTCGATAGGGTTTGCTGCATAGACAAACGGAACTACTAATGGGTCAACAATCATTAAGCCCATTGTAAGCCAAACGGCAATTTTATATTGTAATCGCTTTTGTTTCATAATTACTCTCTCTATTAATACATATACTCAAACTATTTAGAATCGTATACCAGCTTGGAAACCTGTAGTTACGGAGTCTGTTTTATAACCACTCGGTTTGTATAATGGGACACCGACAAACACATCGTAGAACAATCCTGATTTGAACTGCCCTTTCATCCCTAAACTTGTACCAGCGATAAATTTACCTGTTAATACATCTGTACTTGGACCATATACAGTGCCAAAATCTACATTAGCATAAACACTTGATCGCCATTTAGGAATATAGCTAGCAACTTCATTACGCATATACCAGCCGCTTTCAGCCATTAATGTATTCTCACCATCAAACCCTTGTACCGTATATCGATTGCCAAGGCTAATCATATCTCTAGAAAATAAACGTTTATCCCCTAATGTCCATTGTCCATGGAATGATGTAGTAATACTTGCTGGCCTATGCCCCCATGTACGAGGCATTTGATAATCTACATCCACTAAAAGTTGTGTAAATCGAGTGCTTGGTGCTCCATTACCATATTCAGGTTGTGAACCAAACCAACCAACACCTTGTTTAATAGCCGCTCTAGAGTATAACGTGTTTTGTTTGATATATCTTCGTTCAGATATACCGAATTCTACAGAAGCTGTATTGGCACGTTGTACAGCAACCTCTACATCATTGATGTAATTTTTCGCATTACGCTTGCTAATAATGATATCCCAACTACGTTTAGTTGTTCGATCTCGATGGAATACATGATTCCAGGAACCTCTAACTGTTTTGGCATGGCTAGAACTAATAAATGGAGTAGCCATAGAATTAATTGTTTGGTGATATTTCATATCACTATAGGAGATACTAAAGGTATCCTTTCCTCTAGGAATAGAATAAGAAATACTATGATTTCTAGTGCCTTTATGCTCGCCATCTTTAACTGCATCTCGATTAACACTTAAATTTAAAAAATCGTTGGCATTAAAGACTCGATCAATACCTATTGCTGCAGTCCACTGTAGCTTTCCCGTTTCTTTTAGTCCAGAATCATCTATAGATACCATGCCATGGATTGGTGGCTTTTTAGTTATTTCAAGCACAATATTAGTAGCCAATGGTTTTGAACCAGGTTCAAGCTCAACAGACACATTTTGAGAGCCTAGACGCTTCATTTGCTCTATACCTTGCTCTATATTACGAATATTTAAGATATCCCCTTTACGAATAGGAAATGCATTTTCCCATGGTAATGGCTGTACGTAAGGTTTATATAATATATATTCTACTCGACCTAGTTGCAAATTGAATTGTAAATTACCCGAAGCTAAGGATTGAGATGGAATACCAATTCTTGAAGTAACATAACCATGCTCAATTAGTGCATTATTTAATCTATTAGATAAAATATTTATATCTTCAATGGTAAGTCTACGATTCATAAATGATTTAACTGTTTTTCGAAGAAAACCAAATTCTTTCGGTACATCTAATTGGAGTTTCTTTTTTTGAGTTTCATAATACAAAGGACCTTTAATCAATCGTGTACTTGCTGCAGAACTATTATCTACAAATGTAGTTTGATCCATAGTTGAATTTGTCATATCATCATATGTTAATTGTGTAGATTGACTAATAGGTTCTTCAACAATACGTATTTGAGATACAAAAAAAGATGGT
>CAUQIT010000040.1:0-3015 GCA_963518505.1 uncultured Veillonella sp.
TCTGTTCATCTATGACCATCTTACGGTTGAAATAGTCACTACCTCTAGCACCCACTGCTACATCTGATACAGTTTTATTCGTTACATTCTCAAGGCTTAGAGAGTTCCCTGTAAGGTCCACTGTATGTCCTATCATGCGAGAGCCTTGTAAGGTGATCTCTCCCCCTTGGACTTGTACCGTATGTCCTTGTACGGTACTTCCTAGGTACTTAGTGGACTCTAAGGTCACTCCGCTACCTATATAACGATTTTGTAAGGCAAGAGCAGAGACTTGTATATCTTTTCCTGCTAGACTGACCGTACTATTTCCCTCTATAGTAGCTCCTACAGAGCGTATGGAATCCCCTTGGATATGGATACCGCCGTCACTAGTGATACTAGCATTTCCATGTGCTGTATCTTGTTGATGTCCCAATGAACTGTTAGTTGTTACTTGTGTTTCATTACGGATGTCCTTTCCTTCTATGTGAACACCATCTTTACCATGTATACGACCCGAAATATTTTGTAACATATCTGTGCGTATAGACACTAGATTGCCATTCATAGACCCACCGAGGTTTCGGACATGATTCCCTGTAATGGACAGAGAATCCTTGGCTTGTATGCTACCCGTATTATCTAGCTTTTGGCTTGTTACCTTCACATCTTTACCTAAGACGATACTACCATCTTTGCGCAAATCTCCCGGTTGTAACAGGCTGTTAGGTATCCCTGAAAGTAAAGACTGATCATGACCTGTATATTTCGTAAAGGTATGACCACTTTGACGGAGTTCTTCTTTCGCTATTTCTTGGTTTTCGTATCCATTGCGTAATCGAGTATACACTCGTTCTGGGTCTGCTTGTAATCTAGTGACCATATAGTCACTAGACAAAAATTGCTTTTTATCTGTATATAAAGGATTATCTTCTACTTTATCTACGGCAAGGGGATCCGTTGTCATGTAGAGTTGTTTTGATGGTTCCAACACGGGGGGCACTAATTTAGAAACATCTGTAGGTGCCACCGCAGTTTCAACCTTTTTATCTCGTATGGCATAAGCTGTTCCATCTGCCTCAAGTGTTGTATTGGTAAATGCATTAGACTGGATGCTCGTAGTTCCATGACTGCCTAATACAGCAATACGTTCACTAGATGGACTACTTTCAGCATCAAAGATGTCGTGATGTTCATAGGGAATATCTGTATGTCCATAAACCCACTTTTTACGTTTCCACCAACGTTTTTTCTGTTTATACTTCCAATAATGTCTATCTCGGCCTATATCATCATAGTGAACTGTCCCTTGATAGCCTGTGTTGGTAATGGAGTCTGCCGTAACTTGTAAGCCATCCTTCGCCATAATCTGGCTATATGTATTTTGCACATCTTGCCCCGTAATATGGATGGTACCATCGCTCAGTATTCTAGATGTGGCGGTTTCCTCTTCTATGGTTCCTGTATGAATCGTTCTATGGTATTTTCTATCTGCCTCATAATAGTTAGGCTGGTCTAGATGCGGTATGCCCTCATACTTATCTTCTTCTGAAATGGTCCACCCAGTCTTAAACACATCCTTATGGTTTTGTATCTTAGGGGCTAATATAGTGAGATCACCTTTGACAATGACATCGGAGGACCTATTTTCAAAGCTCGCTTTTCCCAGTACATAGACGTTACCTTTTACATATATATCTGAACCAAAGTAAGAACCTTTGCTGTTGATATTCCTAATGTGGCGCCCTTGCACGTTCAAATTACCTAACACATGCCACAACCCATCTGTATTAGTCACATCCTCTTTCATATCTATCTCTGCATCGTTTTTTGCAAAGAGAATGCCTTTTGTATTAGCAAAAGTATTTCCTTGTATCTGCAGGGTATCCTTTGCAATGATTGCCCCTGTATTTGTATTTTCTAAGGCATTCACACCTAAGCGTATCGTACCATAACTGACCACATGGGACGCATCGTTCTGTAAGGTATCTCCCGTAACATGCACACTATTACCAGCTTCTAATACAGAGGAATTGCTATTACGAATATGATGCGCTGAGACGTGGACAGTCTGATTTGCCTTCATAATCCCCTTATCTTGTACAAGCTCGTTTCCAGCAAATTGGAGAGTATCTTTACTTTCTACAAAACCTGCATTGTGCATAGTTTTGGCAGATATATGCATAGTATCTGCCGCTATGTTCCCTGTATTCACTAAGGTGTCTGTATCAATACGAAGATGACGACCCCATAGTTCGCTGTGGCGATTACGTAGATGGTCGCTGATGAACGTACTATCTATTTGTTGTCCCCCATAGCCTTTTCCTACGATGTCTATGTAACCTTTTCCTTGCAAGGTCATGTGAATTCCATTGATCACACCAAATCCATTGACTGTCATACCATTCGGGTTCACGATGACCACATCCGCTGGGTTCCCTGCTACTTCTATATATCCTTTCAAGATAGATGGGTTTGTAGATGTCACTTCATTGATAATTGTCGTAGCTCCATTCCCAGCTAGAAACATATTTTTATCAATATAACCAGCTAACTGGGTCTTTGTGTATTTTGTGGCATTATTGAGAATAAGGCCTCGGTCTTTCACATTAAACTGTGTATATGCATTATGAGAAACACCGTTTCCATCAACACCGGCAATGTGTAGGATATCTATCCCATTCCTCGTCGTATCTAGAATCGGTTGGCGATTCTTGGGGCTATTCGTATCTACAACAATAGGTAACTCTTCTTGTGTATCCTCTACGATAACCTTGCTAGGTATATGAGGGATAGGTTGTATAGTAGGCGTATGTAAAGGATTCTCTAGTGTTGGTTTTGGAATATCTACGGGTGTTTCAGGCGTAGGTGTTTCCGACACTATATGCAGTTTATCTTTTGATACTACTTGTATATGGTTTCGGTCGACTTCTACCTGTTTCCCACGTACAGTGATCTCCCCAGACTGAGAGCGTATCCCACCTTGATACACAATAGAGTCAGTACCTTGGATTGTTATATTCTCCGTACTGGAAA
>CAUQIT010000041.1:0-2871 GCA_963518505.1 uncultured Veillonella sp.
GGTAAAAGCCTCCATTATTCTATCTATTTGGTCAGCCTGCAAGGTGAGGCCAAGCTTAATGCGTATATCCTCTAATGTAAGAGGATTATTCGGCGATCCTTTCGGATTGTTCACCATTTCTGTGAAAGTCTCTCCATTTTTCAAGGTAACGGTTACTTTCGTAATCCGCTCTGTTTGGGATACCTTCGGTAAATCATAGACCCGCTCTATACGTGACATATAGTCTTGCACTGATTGGTCTATGGTATCTATCTTAAATAGTTCATCCTGTACCGCCCCATAGGCGAGGACTTGGTACACGATGTACTCTATAGAAAACTGACCTTCTCGACCTGTTGTTGGCGCTGTATAGCGCAATGCCGCATCAGCACCAGGTGGGAAGTGTACAGTAACTCTATCTATATCATTCCAAAGGGAAGAAACGAGGGTGGCACATAGTCTACGTTTACCTTGTTCCTCTGCATCTGGTGAAACGTTGTAGTGCTTAGACACATACGAAGAAGATGTAGTATATATACTATGTGCCACGGTTTCAGCTGCTTCAGCGCCACAAATGGCTGCCGAGCAATAAGGGTGGACTTTCATCCATAAGCCAGGGTCAATGAGTTGCCCTGGTGCAAGCCAACGGCTAACAATATCATTTGATGTAACGGTAATGTTACCGATGGTTTTAAACCAACCCCGTTCAGGGTCAAACGGTTTTGTGCTTGTTTGAAGTGATGTATATTGCAACAGTTCGTAAGCCCATACACCATTGCGTGCTGCTAGTCCCGCATGGAGCGGCTTACCATCTGTACCACTTTGAAAGAACATGCCCGCCGATTGAGTGGCAGCCAGAGACAGGAGCTGAGCCAAGCTTTCACCATGAAGGCCTCGCAAAGCGCCTATAGCGGCCGCCGCCCCAATAACACCAACGGTCCCCGTAGAATGCCATCCTTGGGTCCGATGGGCAGGATTGATGAGAGAACCAATGATTCCCTCTAGCTCGGCGCCAATGATATAGGCACGGAAGAAATCATGCCACGTATCATTCGGCTCGAGCACTGCCAGTAAAGCAGAGTATAAAACAGTACTGAAGTGACCCGCCAAATTTGCCTGGGCATCATCAAAATCAAGATAATGGGAGGCAAAACCATAATACAGAGCCTTGTCGGCTCGTCTAACGGTCGAACTGCTCTCATAACCATCTACATGAGCTGTTTTATTCTGATTAGTAGATGTATCCTGATTAACAGTTATATTTTGATTAGCCCCTATAAAGCGAGCTAAGTCCTGAACGGCTTGCTCCTCCTCAGCAGAGGCTAAGGACGCCAGATAATCTAGAAAAGCAATGCGAGCCACTGACAGGAGATCCTCACGGTTCGTCACATCCGTTTGTTCTATGTAGTTCACAATCGTCTGTGTTACTGAATCCATGGGCCCTCCTCTGAGCTATTTATAATTGAATAGATACTCTATCAAATATTTAGTAATGATATATTTATCCAACTAATGATCTATCTAATTATTAATCTAATGATTTATCTAATTATTTACCAAATTTTTCAGCACGGTCATTTGGTTCTAACCAAATGGAATCGTCTGGACCTTTTGGAACAAGGCGTGGTAGATCTTCAAACGGCGTATGGTCTACATAGTAGAAACGTTTACGCATGGAGTCAAAGTCTGTTGTACCGCCGAATGCTGGGTTGGAGTATAAGTCCTTCGCGTAGTTCCAAAGGTTTGGATAGTCTACGAGGCGTTTTTTGTTAACCAAGTATTTTTGGTAGAACACAAGGTCAAAGCGTGCCAATGTTGGGAAGATACGAATGTCTGGATCTGTAATAGTATCACCCATCAAGTAACGTTGCTTGCTAAGGCGTTCTTCGAGCCAGTCTAAGCGAGCAAAGATACGATCGTAGTAGTACTCGTAATCTTTTTGGTTTGTTACGAGAGCTGCCAAGTTTACCGCCAAGTTGAAGTCAGCGTAGATGATAACGTTCAATGCATCGATATCGGCACGCAATTCTTCGGGGTAAATATCTGGAGCATCAGGAGAGATGAAATCTTTGAATCCCAATGCTAATTCTGTAGTCAACGCATGGTAATCGTTGTTTACTACCGCACCAGTTGTAACATCTACGATAGCTGGTACTGTGGAACGTGCGTCGTAGTTAGGGTCGCCTTTGCGGTACGCTTCACCTAAGGAGTGAATACCCAATACAGGGTCCTTTTCGTCTTTATCAAGGGTAAAGAACCAGTCTGCAATAACGCCTGCTGGACGCAATGGATCAACCGTGCCTTTAGAAATTACTGTATCTAGGCCAAGTAAATCAATGGCAATGGCAATGCGGTGAGCCCAAGGACAATGCTTAGACCATACAAGACGGTAACGGTCTTTTTCTACAGGTAAAAACCCTGGTTCACTGCCAAAAGATGTTGTGAATTGAGGTTCTTCGCTATCAGAATATTTTTGACGACGGTTAAAATTCGATGCATCTTTACCTTCATACTCCTTTTGCTCCCCTTGAGAACGAGGGTTACTAGACTGAAACTCAGAAAAATCGATAGGGCAAGGATTCATAGCACGTTGGAACTCAACTTCTTTTCGAGCTGCCGCGATACTAGGATCCTTGATGTTACTTACATCTACGTGTTCACTCATTCTATACTCCTATAGAGGTCATCTCTATTCGCTTTACAATTCTTATTTTGAAAGCTACTGTGATTTCCCTCACTTATTCCTACTAACTTAATATGATTATGTGATTATATTACATTATTTAAATACCTATGTCAATAGTAGGTATTTAAAATTTATAATGATTATTGAAAATAAAAAAGCCCGAGCTATATCTTTTCTAGATATAACTCGAGCTTTATTTAGATTAT
>CAUQIT010000042.1:0-2601 GCA_963518505.1 uncultured Veillonella sp.
GGACTTATCAGGATATTCGAATTTCAAATGAATTTTTTCATCATTTAAAAATGCTTTTTCAAGCAATACAAGACTTTCTTCGTTTGGCATAAGTAGTGTTTCAAGGTCGATAGACCATTCTTTTTGGCCTGGAATTGTAACTTTCCAACCGCCGCTATCTTTACTGGATGCATCGATAGCGTCTGCCTTACGAGATACATCGCCACTACGTTGACCGCCCAAGATAAGCCATTCGGCATTCGTAGTTTCGTCAGTGCCTACATTCAAATAGATAAGATAATTCTTACCGGCTGTAGGCATTGCGGTTTGAGCCGGTTTATATAATTTTTTTGGTGTTGCAGCTGGTGCCATTAGAAAATACCTCCGTTAGTTTCTTCTTTTAAATCAATAAGGCGAACCATAAAGCGATATTGCGTACCTATTAAAGGCCGTACACTATCATGGTCGCCAGTTTTATTTGTGCATACTAAATCTATAATCTGATAGCCATTAGACTGCAATATGCATGCCTCTTCGTCTAATTCACCACATCGCTTGCGTAGATCATTAATAATTGCCTCGAACTTATCCTCGAAATTAGCAATAACTTCGTAACCGACTTCCAAGTCAGGGTTGTCATTGCGTCCCCAAACCTCGATATATAGTTCTTGTTGCAATTCAGACTGAATGGAATTATCTCCCCTCGTAGTTTCCCCACGAATAACCATAATAACGCCATTCTCATCAATCTTTGCTGCCTGTGGTCGCATAGCACCTAGCATGACATTAAATGCAGCACCGCTATTGTCGATAGTAGATTTAATATGTTGCATTAATTCTAGCCACATATTACCCCCTGTATATTTCAACTGTACGATAACGAGCATATTTCTTCGCATCGCCTGTCAAATCTTCCGGAGTTATCTGCTTTTCTAAAATTTTAATGCGTTCGTCTAAATACAGTAATTTCTTACTATAGAAATCATCTGTCGAACCGTCCCTAGTGTAAGTACCTGGCAATGCATAAGCCTTGTCAAAGCATACAAAACGATATGTATATAGTTGTACAAGCTCATCTGCTAGATAGCCCCTAATAACATCATTCTGCGGAACTCCTAACCGCTTAGCGAATGCATAAAGTCCTTGCTCGGCACGTTCGACATGTTGTGGCAGTACCTCTTTGCCTAATAGCTCATCGGTGAACTGCATTTCCGTGTAGTCGTATAACATTGAGCCCCCTATAATCGAATTTTAATTTCATGGTCTGTCTTTCCAAGCCAATCGCTGCCGCTTATATCTTCAAGTGCCGTGTTCGTAGCCTTTGCGAAAGTAGCATATACATCGCCACGTTTACGATTAATAGCGTCATATAAGAACGGATCAGATTTAGTGCCTGGATGATGAACCACTTTAGAAAATATAAAACCATTACCGGCCATAGGTGCCCATCGCAAAACACTTTTTGTCTTAGGACGAATAATATGAGGTCGTGTACCCTCATGGACAAACACCCCATAAGGTGCAGCCTTATCATCAAGATATACAACCCCTACATTATTGCCATTATCAAAGTCGAACCGTGTATCAATAGCACGTTCTAACTGAGACGTTCTAGATATAAAGTTATGTCTTGCTTGTGCCTCATCTTGCACCATAAAGGTGCTCGATTTAACGGCCTGTCTCAACCGTCGTTCGAACACCTCAGCAGGTAACATGATTACGCCTCGGCTTTCTTACGGCCACCACGTTTAGGCTTTTCGTCTGTGTCCTCAGTATCGTCAGTTGGTTCTGTGTCCTCCAACTCCTCAACTGCAAAGCCCTCGGACATTAAACGTTCAATATCATAATCTGTTTCTACGTATTGAACTTCATTAAAACGTACAAGTCTTGTCATTTAAAACACCCCTTAATTACGCACCAGTATTAACACGAATTGCAGCAAAGCGGTTTTTAGGGATCCACAAATCGTGGTATTTACGATAGTCGATTTTCCATGCATCCGCCTTTTGGTTCAACTCAGGAGTGAATATACGTACTTTGTCAGTTTTAGATACCGCAATAGGTGCACGTTATTGAATACGTATTGTGTTTTCATACGTGCAGACGGAACACCTAAGATAGGAATGTCGTTGAAAGATTTAACAGTAGTATTTACGGAGCCGTTTTTGAATTCTGCAACGTTTAAATAGCGATTGAATTTATCTGCATTATTTAAAATAGTACGCAATTTAGTGGACATAACGATAATTAAGCCCTCGTCTTCGCCTACTACATCTTGAATTTCTGTGATTTCAGCCTCTAACTTTTCCAAGATAGTGGCAACGGCAGGAGTAAAACCAGTGGTAACCTTGTTTTCTGCAGTTGCTAACGCAGCAATTTTAGAATAACGATAGCTATCAATTTCCGGAATAACTTGTGTACGTTGGAATTCGCCCATTACAGTGCCGGCAGTTGCAACGAAGTTAGTTTCGTTAACGTCCATTGCGTCAAGTTGGAATGTACGACCACGATCTTGTGTCATTTTGTAAGGGTTAAATTTCAAAGTAACGGAACCTTGATTAAAGCCCTCATCACGGTCATACTTCGCAAGACCTTGCATGCTAATTTCAGGAATGTGTACTG
>CAUQIT010000043.1:0-2543 GCA_963518505.1 uncultured Veillonella sp.
TTCAAGCTGTTTATAAGTAACTCGAATTTCATCCCCTAAAAGTTCTACTAATTTAGCAAGTACTGTTTCAACGCTATTATCAGCCAAGTATACATTTTTTTGTTTCAAAAGTTCAGCTGCTCGCTCTGCACTTGCTGGCTCACCTTTAGGGCCTCTAAGGCCTTGCTCGCCCTTTTCGCCACGCTCACCACGTTGGCCGTCCTCGCCCTTTTCGCCTCTAGGACCTCTTATGCCCTCTAATAATTTTAAAGTCGTATCTGTATCGAATTTAATGTTGAAAGTGTTTTCTGCCATGATTAATATCTCCTCTTGATTAATGCATTGAAATATCTTGAATTAGTGTAATTTTGCCATAGCCTAGCTTGATATGATCACTCTCGTTATAAATGAAAGCGTCATATACAAAGTCTTTAGTCTGTAGCTGTTTTTTCGCTGATACATCGCCAGCGAGCGAGAATGTAACGCTCTTTTCTTCGACTGTTGCATTCAGCTCAAATATAACTGCCTCATTCGGCCTTTTCCGTATCTTACATACGCCTGTATAGCCTGTGAGGTTTAAGTCGCTATCCTCTGGAACTTGATAAGTAAAATTAAAATCGTGTCCAGCGTGTAGCGTGAAATCGTGTTTTACCATGTAACCCCCTTACTGTTTAGCGATTACTAATACAAATAACTCGCCGTAGGAATAAGAATTAGAGTAGTAATCATGTCCATTATCTCCGCCACCGCTCCATGTGTCGGCACCTTTTGCTTCTACAACCGCTCTACGTTTGTCAGCAATGCCTATATTAGATTGTGTTCTTTCATCCTTTTGCATATATACGCTGCACCACCCAATATATCGAGCTTTTTGCCAGTTATATTCATCTTTGCTGATTTTATAGGGGGTTTTATTCTCCCATGCACTTGGCACTTTGGTTTTATAATAGTTGTAATTACTATCAAAATAACTTTCGGTCATTATATAGCCGACAGGAATAAATGTACATTGACTTTCTGTGAAACCGTCAGGAATAGGGCACCAATCTCCATGCCTAACTTTGTATATCTTGGCATCTATGTTTTTAATCCTAAATCCAGCCTGATAAATCGAGTTCGCATCAATACGTGAGGCTGTAATATTAGCCCCTACGATATTGCCGTTTGGGTCAATTTTGAATGAGCCGTTTGTATTCTTAAAAGTGCCGCCAGTAATAGAGCCGCCTGTTAGGTCGCCAGTATTGATAGTGATAGATGATAAGCTATCGACTTGCATTTTATCGGCAGTAACAGAGCCAGCTTGCAGCATTTTCTTAGTGATGATGTTATCATCAAACAACGCTGCACCAGTAACATGCAATAATTTGCCGTCAATTCTCGTACCTGCTGGTGTTAAGTTGATGCGGCTTATAATCTCTCGGCCGTCAAGACTATTAAGTGCATTACTTACAGATAACTCAATACCATTTGAGATTTGAGTTATCTGTGTTCCTAAATTAGTGTTTAGATCACTAATGCTATGCTGGAATGCATTGGCTTGGTCGATGAGTTTACGTTCAAAGCCGTTGACGCTAGTTTTGACTGTTCCAACTTCATTTTTTAAAGCCTTTACTGCCTTATCCATATCAGATATGCCAAGTTCTTCCATATCTAGCAATTTGCTATCTATTTTAGCCTTTACTGTAACATTTGTTGCATCGGTTCTTGGCCCCTCGCCAAAGATATCGACATAAGCAACGCTAACAGAATATACACCAGCATCGATAGGAATACTTATTGCATTAGTAGATGTGAAATATACAGTATTATCAACATAGACATTGGCACCCTTGCAGCCAGTTGGAATGCTTTCAAATACAACTCCGATACCGCTAATAGTACCAGTTAATTTGACATTCGTAGGCTTAGGTGGAATTGGTACATTATAAGTAACCTCAGCCGGTGCACCATAGCCTTTTGATGGGTTATGTGCATACAAATAGACTTTGCCACTACGTTCACGCAGCATACCACTATAAGTAGTGTTGTTACTTTTACCAATCAAACCATCGGTTTGGCCTGTTCGTGTATCTAAACGCAATTCGTAGAAATCGACGTCAGCGTTACGAACTTCAAGCCAGTTGAAATTGGCCTTATCACTAAACGTAATAGAAAAGCCTTGCGGTGCATTTGGAACTTCCGTTTTCATAGCTACTGTAATGGACTTCGTAACACCTTGCGAAGTGTTTCCATGTATGTCCTTTACGATAGCCTTTACTTCGTAAGTATGTCCAAGCTCGCAGCCACTAATAGAGATTTGACCGTTACCATTACCGCCATACTTCCATTTTGAATTGCCCTCACGGTACCACAATTCGACCGTGTCAAAACTATTGATTTGAGGTACATCAAATTGAGCCACTACATCAAAGGACAATACACCGTTACCAATTTCATAATACTTAGTGAATAACGTTAAATTATCAACTTCTGGGATATAGTAAGGAACGATTTTATAAGTGTACTCTTGCACCTCATCAAGCCCCTGTTCGTTACTACCAAACAGATTTAATGAAGTGAACTTG